>CAYMDH010000036.1:0-4107 GCA_964389205.1 uncultured Flavobacteriaceae bacterium | reverse complement strand
TTTTTTATCTTCAGACATTGATGGTTTTTTATCTTCAGACATTGATGGTTTTTTAGGTGGTTAGTTAAAATTAAGTCTTTAAAAGTAATAAATATTTTTAATATTAAAGAAAGGCACTGTCAATAGGTTCCCATAATTCTAATTTATTTCCTTCAGGATCTAGGATCCAACCAAATTTGCCATATTCATATTCTTCAATTTCACCAATTACAATAACCCCTTCTTGCTTTAAGACATCGAGAAGTTCTACTAGATTTTCTACTCGAAAATTCATCATGAATTGTTTTTTGCTAGGATTGAAATACGTAGTGTCTTCTTTAAAAGGAGACCATTGTGTAGAACAATCGTTGCCATTTTTATCCTTCCACCAAAATGTCCATCCATATTGATCGGTAGGGATTCCTAAATGCTTTTTATACCATGTTTTTATTTGATCAGGATTTTTTGTTTTAAAGAAAAACCCACCAATACCTGTAACTCTATTTTTCATTTATTTAAATTTTAAACACTTTCGTTAGTAATAAATAAAGAAGGAAGAATTAATAGCAAACCTTCAAATCCAAATACTAAATATTCATTTACTTCTTTTTGAATAATTAATGACCCAAAGCCAAAAGCACATAAACCCAAGCCTAATAAAAACACTTGCGCTTTGGCTTTTAATACTCCTTTTTTAATAGAAGGCGCTAAGAAAAAACACCAAACACCTAATAATAATATAGCAATTGCTCCCCAAATCCAAGCAAGCTTTAATCCCAATACATTTTCGTAAACAGGAAGCTTATTTAGCAAAATTAAACCATTATATGCATAAGGAAAGAAACTGGCAATAATCAATATTCCAGTAATTATGGTACTGTAAAATGCAATCTTGTTCATTTGTTCAAATACTTTATTTTTTATTATTGTAATGATTTAAAACGGGAGAAAAATCTATTTTTTCCGATAGTAATAAAAATTCTTTAAATAAATCTAAAGAGAAATCATCAACTTTTTTAAAATTAATACATCCTTTTAGGGTCTTTAAAGAAACAGAGTTATCTACTATAAATTTATGCACGTTTGGATTTATATACATAACCATTGTATGAAATGTAAAGTGATTTTTTGTTTTTGCCAGACCGTATTAAAGACACCTTTTTCCAGATAATACTTTGCTCCTTTTCTGATAACTCTGTTAGAAATGTAACCATAGTTTATTTTGTATAAAAACGATCAATCTTTTTGTTGTAATATCAATGCTGATAGTAACGAAATGATAAAACCTATTATAAAAACAGTAGCAAACATTAAAAAAGCAAAAGTTGTTGCCATGCCCATAACACTCATACTTGATTCTGTTTTTTGGATATAATCATTTACAAAAGTCTGATCAATTACAGTAGTGTATATAAAGTCTATAATGGCAAAAGCAGTTGCTGCGAAAAGAGAAATTAATATTCCAATTAAAAATGCTTTTTTAAAAGTAACAACTCCATTATTCTCTTTATCTCTAAAATATTTTATTCCAAAAAAGATAAAAAGAAGGGAAGTAATTATAGTTGCGTAGCCAATAATTTCTTGGGTACCATAACTAAAGTCTTTTAAGAAATACAGAGCACTAAAAAATAATACAGCAGAAGTAACTGAAGTATAGAGGCCAAACTTTTTAATAGTTGCTTTCATAATTTTTTATATTTAAGTTGATATCAAAATTATAATTGACTTCTAAAAAACAACTCATACTAAAGTACCAAATGCGATCCTACTTTAGTAGTAATATCATTAAGAGCTTAAAATATGCAATTCTTTTGCTTTTTGAACAGCTTGTGTTCTTCTTTGCACATCAAGTTTCATTAAGATATTAGAAACATGTGTTTTAATAGTATTTTCTGAAATAAAGAGTTTATCTGCAATTTCTAGATTTGAATGCCCATTTGCAATTTCTTTTAATACTTCATACTCTCTATTGGTAATGCCAAATTCTTTTATTTTATCATGATCTATAAATGCTTTAGGAATAGCTTTTTTATGCAAAGTTTTCTTATTGATATAAATACCGATAATAAAAAAGAGAATAGCAATGCCAGCTATGATAAATTCAATTTTTGTATTTCCAGAAATAACAGAATATTTACTCAATTGAAAAAGAATGAGTAATGCGATAATAAGTAAACTAAAAAGCAGAATTGTTTTTTTCACAAACGATACTAATTTTACGCACTAAATTAGTAAAATCATTTTTTAGCATTTGTCTAGTAATTCGATCATTATTTGCTCTAAGAAGTAACGATGTGTTCTGGACAGTCTATTCTTAGTTCATCTTGAGCTAATGGCCGTTCTAGAAAATTACAATAAAATCCATTTTCATTCTTTAAAAGAAATTTGCAGGAAAAGCACATTCTTTTCATACTAATTACATTAGAAGTATTTAGATGATTGATAAGAAAGACAAGATTATTGTAGAGTTGTTTTTTGTCATCTATAGCGATTTGAAGAATAGATTTTTCTAAAATAGAAGGATAATGAGCTATTTTTTGAACGACTTCTTTTCCTTTTGAAGTTAATATTATCTGATAACTTCTATTATCTGTAACTTCTTGTTCTTTAATTATAAGTTCTTTTTTTTTTAAAGTTTTGATAGTATCGCTAATTGTTGCTTTTGTGACATTAAATTCTTCAGAAAGATATTTAACCTTAGCCAATTGAGATGGATGTGTATCTATAAAAATTAGAACTTGGATTTGAATAGGACTTAGCTTATGTTCTTTACTTTGTTCCCATAATAATACTTTAAAAGCTTCTGAAATACGTTCTAAGGCTACGACAATTTTTTTATCCAAATACTTATTTTGATATGTTGTATTAAATACATTCTCCATAATTATAATGCAAATAGAACAACCTGAAAGTAAAATTGTGGATTAAACTGTTCTTCAGGTTGTTCTAATTAGGTATTAAAGTTAGGTCTTCTAACTATAAAAGTCAAAATATTAACATCCTTCCATTTCTATAATATAATACCCTTGCAAATTGAAGCTAGAAATCATTTCAGGAGTAGCTTCTTCTAGATGGCAAAAACGACATTCTTTGGTAGAGAATTGTACTATATTTTCTCCTTTGTTTTGCAGCCATTCTTTACCATAAGATAGGACTTTTTCTTCTTTTGTATTTTCAGGGACAACAATATCAAAATGCATTAATGTGCCTTTCTTCCTATATACGTATGTATCATAAACAGATGCCTTCATAAACTATTTTTTTGAAGTTTTATAAGGTAATGATAAATCTCCAGAAGCAATACTATATACAGCGTATACACCTAATAATGGAAGTTCAGAATTTGAGGTGTTAACTTGCATATATGCAGCGACTCCATCAAATGCAAAATCTGTTTTATTACGTATTCTATATTTAGGAACTACTATTTTAATACTGTTTCCTTTAGTGATTACCTGAAACCCTGGAGAGTCCATATACATAGGCATTCCTGGATTGGTAGGAGGTAGTTTAACAGTAGTGTCTTCTGGGTCGTATTGTTTAACAGCCAACCCACCAGGAACTCTTTCGTCTCCATGTAAAACAACCCAATGTGGGTGCCAAATAATGCCATCATCATCTAGAATAGCATTTGTGTTCTCATCCCATAACGGAGTATCGTCAAAATCAGGATGTGATGTTAATGCTAAAGCAACAATTCCATCTGTTTGAGAAAATCCTACGTCTGAAGCTTTAAGATTAGTAGGAAAAACATACCCTAAAACAGGAGCACCATCTAATTGTCCAAAAGCTTTAGGAACACTTTTCCCTGCTTGTCCTTTTACAGTTATTTCAAAAATAAGATGTTCGATATTTGTATCGTAAACTACTGAAGTTTTTAAGATTTTTAAATCGTCAGATTTAGAAAATGCAATATCTTCATTGGTTTTTTGAGCAGTGCATGACATAAACGTCGCCACTGTTATTAGAACGAATATTTTATTTTTCATTTCTTTTATCCTTATCTAATTAGTTATCCTTACTATTTATAATAAAAAAATTACCCCTTAACATCGGTTATACTTGCACCAAAGTTGCAAAATTCGGACATAGTATACCACTAATTTCGGGTGAAACTGAACCACCCAT
>CAYMDH010000035.1:0-38526 GCA_964389205.1 uncultured Flavobacteriaceae bacterium | reverse complement strand
AGAAACAAGATACGAATTATTTAAAAAAATTAAATTTTAGTGCAAAGGTCTCCTTAAAATAAGTCTTGATCTTTTGGTTCGTTTTGGATCAAGCCAAAATGAACAAAGAAAAGTTTTGTAAGCGATCATTATGTTTTATTTAATGAATATAAATATAGAATTACTAGTGTATGAGAAAAATCATCTATCTATAAACTCTATTAGGTATAGAGAATTAAAATTTTTAAACCCCTATCTTTGCCGCTTTAAAACACCACTATGCAGCTCAACAAAATTCCTCAATTAAAACATTTAAACAGTAATAACTTTTTTCTACTAGCTGGTCCTTGTGCTATTGAAAGCGAAGAAATGGCGCTAAAAATTGCAGAAAGTGTAGTTTCTATTACTGACAAACTTGAAATACCGTTAGTTTTCAAAGGGAGTTTTAAAAAGGCCAATAGAAGTAGAATTGATTCTTTTACTGGTATTGGAGATGAGAAAGCATTAAAAATTTTACGCAAGGTTTCAGAAACTTTTGGAGTACCAACTGTTACTGATATACATGAAGTAGAAGATGCAAAAAAAGCTGCTGAATATGTAGATGTATTACAAATTCCTGCTTTTTTAGTACGTCAAACAGACTTGGTGGTAGCTGCAGCCAGTACAGGTAAGGTAGTAAATCTTAAAAAAGGGCAATTTATGAGCCCGGAAAGTATGCAACATGCAGTAAAAAAGGTAACTGATTCTGGAAACGAACAAGCGATGATTACAGATCGAGGTACCATGTTTGGGTATCAAGATATGATTGTAGATTTTAGAGGTATCCCTACCATGCGACAATTTGCACCTACCATATTAGATGTTACGCATTCTTTACAACAACCCAACCAATCCAGTGGGGTTACCGGTGGGCGTCCAGATATGATTGAAACCATTGCACGTGCTGGTATTGCTACCGGAGTAGATGGTTTGTTTATGGAAACACATTTTGACCCCGCCAATGCAAAAAGTGATGGTGCCAATATGCTACATTTAGGTTATCTTGAAAAATTACTTGCTAATTTGGTGGCTATCAGAAAAACAATCAATACTTTATAAAAAATGAAACGTATTCTTGCGATAGAAGAATCTGTAATGATGGGAATTTCCTTTTATTTTATAAGCCAACTTTCTATTTCCTTAAATTGGTGGTTATATCTTAATTTTATTTTTTGCTCCAGACATTGTTATGTTAGGATATGTAATAAATACTAAAGCAGGAGCCATTACTTATAATTTGTTTCATCATAAAAGCATCGCAATTGCTATTTTATTTACAAGGTTATTTGCACATAACGAAGTGTTACAACTTACCGGAAGCATACTCTTTGCACATGCAACTTTTGATCGTATATTAGGGTACGGTCTTAAATATTTTAAAGGTTTTAAATATATGCATTTAGGAGATCTCAATTAGTTTTATATAAAAAACTCCGTCAATATAAAAGTGACGGAGTTAATGACCAAGTTTGGATTATTTTTAAAATAGTTCTAAAATCTCAACCTAAACATTGAATTGTAATCTGAATTGACTTAGAGTCGATTGTTGTATAGCAATTCGGACCACAAGAATCAAAAGCAACACAAGAAAGATCATTAAATGTCATTACATCATCTTCGCATTGACCATTAACTGTTGTTCCATTTCCCCCTTTTATTTTTTTCATATTGGTAATCGAAGCAATTTTAATTTTGTTTAATGATAATTTTAATTGTCGTTTTTTCATTTTTCTGTTTTTAGGTTAAAAATAAATTTTGGTTCAAAACTATGGTGTTTGAAATCAAAAATCGAATTATTTTTTTTAAGATTTATAAATTACGAGTACCTTTTTATGATAGTTCTTCTTTCTTTAATTCTTTGATATAGTAATATGGAGTTAATTGGGTTTTTTCTTTAAAGGCCTTAATAAAGGATACTATATTATTAAAACCTACTTCTTTGGCTATCGTATCTATGGTAAGCGCTCTAAATATGGTATCTTTTCTTAAACGCTCTAAGACATATTGTAAACGTAGGTTGGTTATATACTCTGAAAAAGATTGATTTTTATGTTCATTAATTACCTTAGATAAATAGGTGGTATTGGTTTCTAATCTGTTCGCTAGAGTAATTAAAGAAATAGTATTATCTAAAAACTCTTGGTTTCTTTCAAACTCAAAAAGGTTTTTAATTAATTCTTTGGTTTTTTTATCTGTTACATTATTAACTGCAAAAGATTGAGCATCTTCTATATCTGAAGAATTATTAAGTTTTTTTAATAGTTGCTTAAATATCTTTTTATTTATTTTTTGTATTTTTTTAAATTTAATAAAAAACAGAAGTATTCCTACTATTAAAAACCCAGCTAGAATATACAGTAACTTTCTTAGTCCATTATTCTTTTTTGATAAACTTTCTATTTCGTCCGTAAATTTATCTAAATGATAGCGCTCTGAAATATTTTTTCGAATCTTACTTTTACGTTCGTCATTACTTTTAAATACTTGTAAGCCTTCTTGAAAATAATAGGTAGCTTTTTCAATATCTCCTATGGCTTGATAAGTTTTTGCAAATAAGGCATAGGTTTCTTGTAATATAAAAAAATCAAAATTTCGTTTCTTTTTTAAAACTTCAGCCTTTTCTAGTTCCAGCAATGTATTCTTATAATCTTTTAAAAAATAAAACGATCTAGCTTTATATAAATAAATACCTACACGTAAATTATTTTTTAAATGAAAGAACGATTCTGCTTCATTTAATTTTTGTAATGCTAATTTATAGTTTCCAGTCAACGAATAAATATTACCTAATCCTATTACACCATAAGACTTACTTATTGAATCATTGATCTTTTCCGCCATCTCTATCACTCTATTACAATATAGAATTCCATTCTTATAATCGCCTAAATCTGAATAAGCCTTCGCTATATTTATCAATGTAGTTATATATATACTATTGTATCTATTTTTCACATCATCATCAGTAGAATTTTTAAGAGTTTCTAAGTTTTTAAAATGAAGTTTTAGAGCTTCTTGTGTATCATACATAATACTCATCATTGTCGCTATATTTCCTCTTAAACTTATTTGATAGGCTTGATTAAAAGTTTCTTTTTTTTCAGTTTGTAAAATTTCCAGTCCTTTTAAATAGTCTTGTATCGCTTTTTCATATTCTCCTAATTCTTTATTGGATATCGCTCTGATAACATATAAGGAAGTTTTATTATAATAGTTGGGACATTCTTTTAAATAAGGAATAGCTTTGTCCATATATTCAATTCCTAAATGATAATCCTCTGTTTGAAGATATAATAGGCCATAACACCTGTAAGCTGTTAAATAATCTTCTTTATTGGTGCCATTTTTAGCTTTTTCTAAAGCAATGTCAGCTATCATTTTTGTTTGAAGAGTGTCTTTAAAATTTAATTTTGTGTTAAAAGTTGAAAACAACTCTTTTACGGTTTTTTCTTTCCAAACTTGGGTTAAAGAATCCTTCTCTTGCTCTGATAATTCTTGAGAAAATGCATTTTGAAATAGCAATACTACTATGGCTAAAACTAAGGTTTTACACAAAGGTCGTTTCTTGTAGTTCATTGTTTAATTTTTTAATAAAATAGGAAGGATAAATGCCTGTTTTCTTTTTAAAAGCGTTTGTAAAAGAAACTACATTATTAAAGCCTACTTCTTTGGCAATAGTATCTATAGTTAGTGCCCTAAACATTTTATCTTCTTTTAAACGTGTTAACACATATTGCAAACGTAGGTGAGTTATATATTCTGAAAAAGTTTGATTTTTTTGTTCATTAATGACCTTTGATAAATAGGTAGTATTGGTTTCTAATTTTTTAGCTAGTATTACAAGAGAAGTCATGTTATCTAAAAACTCTTCATTCTTTTCAAAGGCTTCGAGTTTTTTAATCAACTCTTTTGCTGTATTATCTGTGATATTCTTTTTTGAAAAAGAGGTTGTATTTGAAAGTGCTGAATTATTGAGTTTTTTTAATAGCTTCTTAAATATTTCTTTATTCTTTTTTTGTGTTTTTTTAAACCTAATAAAAAACAGTAATATCCCAATTATTAAAAGTAAAATAATAATGTATAAGATCTTTTTTAATCCACTATTCTTTTTTGATAAACTTTCTATTTCGTCCGTAAATTTATCTAAATGATAACGTTCTGATATATCTTTTCTAATTTTACTTTTACGCTCATTATTACTTTTAAACACTTTCAAACCTTCTTCAAAATAATAAGTTGCTTTTTCAATATCTCCTATGGCTTGATAAGTTCTTGCAAATAAGGCATAAGCTTCTTGTAAAAGAAAGAAATCAAACTTTCGCTTCTTTTTTAATTTTTCTATCTCTTCCAACTCTAATAAAACATATTTATAATTCTTTAAAAAGTAAAATGCTCTAGCTTTATATAAATAAATAAATACCTTTTGATAATCTCCTTCTTTACTTAATATTTCTGCTTCATTTAATTTTTCTATAGCCAACTTATATTTCCCTGTTAAGGAATAGATATTTCCCAATCCCATTAAGCCATAAGATTTTCTTGATGTATTATTATTATTATTATTATTATTATTATTTGCTACTTCTATTACTTTATTACAATATAAAATCCCATTTTTATAATCGCCTAAATCTGAATAGGCTTTTGCAATACCTAATAATATTTTTCCTAGTATATTTTTATATTTTCTCTTTACATCTGGATTCGTAGAGTTTTTAAGAATCTCCAAGTTCTTAAAATATAAATCAATAGCTCCTCTGGAATCAGCCATTATGCTTTTCATTATAGCTATATTATTTCTTAGGCTTATTTGAAAAGCTTCATTAAAATCTTCCTTCTTTTCTGTTTGTAATATTTCTATAGCTTTTAAATAATCTTGTATACTTTTTTCATATTCTCCCAATATTTTATAGAGATCTCCTCTTATAGCATAGATAGAAGTTTTGTTATAATAATTAGGACATTCTTTTAAATAGGGTACTGCTTTATTCATATACTCAATGCCTAACTTATAGTTTTCTTTTACCATACATACTCCACTTAAGCTTCTATAAGCAGTTAAATAATCTTCTTTACTAGCACCACTTTTTGCTTTTTCTAAAATAGTATTTGCTAATATTTCCATTTTTATAGTATCTCTAACTCTATTTCGCTCTCTAAAAACAGAAAATAATTCATTCACAGATTTCTCTTCCCAAATCTGGATTAAGGAATCCCTTTGATGGTTGGATAGTTCTTGAGAAAATGTTGTTGGTATTGTAAATAATATTATAGTGAGAGTTAAAAATTTTAGTAAGTACTTTAAATAATTCATGATAGTTATTTTTTAAGCTGAAGCTTTTTTTGGTCCATCACTCTCCAGTTTTTTAATAAAATAGGAAGGGTAAATGCCTGTTTTCTTTTTAAAGGCTTTGGCAAAAGGTTCTGCATTGGTATAGCCTATGTCTTCTGCAATACCCTGTATGGTATATGAACGAAAGCGTTTGTCATTTTTTAGACGGGTTAACACATAGTTTAAACGTAACTCGGTGAGGTATTTTGTGAAAGGCAATTCTTTTTCTTGATTGATAAGTTTTGATAAATAATTGGTATTGGTTTCTAATTTTTTAGCCAATGTTAGCAGTGTGATTTCTTTGTCTAAATAACCTTCATCATTTTCAAAAGCATCCAACTTTAAAAGGAGTTCTTCTATTTTTTTACCTTCTAGTTTTTTAGCTGGTTTTTTAGCCTTACTAATTTTTTCTTTTTTCTTGTTTGTCTCCTGGGCATTTAATTGTTCTATTAATACGTCAAACTTTTTTTGATTTTTCTTTTTGTTTCTTCGATAAAAAAGAAAGAAACCTATGCTTACTAAAACTGCAAAGGCAATAAGCAAATAGAGCTGTTGTTTTCGTTTTTTTGACAACACAAAAAGTTCATCAATTTCTTCTTTTACCGCATTTTCATCATATTGATTAATTAAAGTAGTATTTAAGTTAATACGCAGAGCATCTATTTTATTAAAAACACTTAAGGCTTTATCAAAATAATGAGTTGATTTTTCATGGTCCTTTTCTTCTAGATATGTTTTGGCTATTATTGAATACAATTCTTGTTGCATTAAATAACTAAATTTCATATCGCCTTTAGCATCAATAATCTTTTTAAATTTTTTAAATGCTTCTTCATATTTTTTTTGATAAAAGAAAACCTTTCCTCTATAAAAATTTATAAAATGATATGCAGTATTTTTTTTTGAAGTACCAGCTAGTTGAGAAGCTTTTTCTAATGTTTCAAGTGCCAACTCGTATCTTTCTGTTTCTGAATAAACACCTCCTAAACTATAGGTTGCTATTATTGCGGCTTCTTTGTTTTTATAGGTTTTTGCTTTTAGTAAAATTTCATTTCCATAAAATTTGGCTTTTTCGTAGTCGTTTAAATCTAAGTATGCCTGCGTAATAGAAATAAGAGTATGTAGTAACCATATCTCATCTTGATGGGTGTCTATTTTTTTCTTTTTTAAAACAGCTAGATTTTTAAGGTATATTTCTAGTGCTCCTTCTATATTTCCTACTTGCGATTTAATAAAAGCTACATTTCGATCTACTTGAATGATCGCATCAAAATCTTCATTTAATTTCCCTAGTTCCAGGGCTTTTAAATTATACGTCAATGCTTTTTCATAGTCATTTTTATTTAAATAGTAAGCTGCTAGTTGCAAATTGACTTGTACCAATTCTTTAGAAGTACCAGTGCTTTTAGCTTTTTTAAGTTCTTGTTGTAAGTTAGTTATTAGTTGTAGAGAATCGAGTGGTTTTTTTTGTGAATTTTGACTTGAGTTTAAAGCAAATCCATTGATAGTAATTAAAAACAAACAAAAAAGAAAAGAAAAAATTCTAGTATGCATGTAAAAACTTAATTGGCGGGCCGTTTATTAACTAAAAATTTATTTAACTATTATAATTATCTAATAGCAAACGAGCTACAATCTAACAAAAAAGAATTTGAACACCTATAAGACAGGTCATTTTAACAATAAATCCTTGTCAACCTATCTTATTTTTTACCCATTGAGAATGATAATGATACACATTTAATATACACTAGCAATTAGTATGGTATATTAAATGAAAATAGTAACATTAATTAAAAATAGATAGCTAACTATAATTAACTATCAATCTTAATTTTAATGGCATTCATTGCCTGTTTGACCTTGATCACAAGGAAGAATAACTGATTCCAGACGTCCATTACCTGCCGGACTCGTATCACTAGGAGATTTACAATTTGCACCTGGTGTACTATAGGGTTCTTTATTTTCTCCTTTTCCTATAATACGATTAGGATAGTCAATCTTTGCGATGTTTACTTTTTTCAAGTTGAGTTTTCTTCTTTTTTTCATACTGTTATTTCTTAAGTTATACTCGGTTAATATAACTAATTAACCTGTTAGATAGCAATAAAAACAACTCGAAATTTATACATTTCGAGTAATAGCTTTAAGTTTTTCCCCTCCTTTTTTCTAATTCTTTTATAAAATATGAAGGATAAATTCCTGTAGTGTTTTTAAATGCTTTAGAAAATGATTCTGCTCTATTAAAACCAGATTCTTTTGCAATAGATTTTATAGAATAGGAACAGAACTTTTTATCTTCAGAGAGTCTGGAAACTGCATTGTTAATTCGTAAATCACTAAGGTATGTGGAGAATGATTTATCTTTATATTTGTTAATTACCATTGATAAATACGAAGTATTTGTTTTTAGTTTTTTAGCAACTTCATTAAGAGTACATTTTTGATTTAGATAGTTTTTTTGATTTTCAAATCTTATAAGTTTTTCTAAAATTTCCTTTGCCTTATCATCTGAAACTAAATCTACCTTTAAAACTTTTTCTTTATGGTTAGGTTTGGTCATCAATACTTCAAACTGTTTTTTATAAATCTGTTGTTTTTTACGTATTCCTATTATGGTTACAGATGTAATTATTAATAAAATAATTAACAAAGCAATCATCCATTTATAATTGTATTCTTCTCTTGATTTTTCAGATTGCAATATCTCTAATTCTTTCTTTAAGCCATTCATGTCATATTTTTCAAAAACACTATTACTTAAACTCAATCGTTTTTGATCATTATTTTTATCCAAGTTCACATATTTATTAAAATAATTATATGAATTTTCATAATCTCCTAATGCTTGATACGATCTTGCTAATAAAGGGTAGCGTTCTTGAAGATCTAAGTTATCGATACCTGTTTCATTAATATTCTTCTCAGCTTTCAATAAATTATCTATTGATTTTTTGTATAACTTCATTTTAAAAAAGTATCTCCTTTAAGTAAGTAGATAAATGAAAAAAGCCTTTTGTAATTCCCATATTCAAGAAGCTTCTCTTCTCCTTTAGTTAACATCTCTATGGATTTTTCATATGCTCCTTTCTCTCCATATATTCTACCCATTCCAGATAAAAAAACAACCTCTCTTCTTATATCATTAAACTCTATACTCTTATTTAAACCAAGTTTATGATAATACATAGCAGATTCGTAATCTTTCAACTCTATATATACTTTACTAATTGCCATTAATGTTTTAATATAGAAGTCTTTATTTTCTGTTGAAAAATTATGTTCCCCTATATTATCTAAAAAAGATAAAACTTCAAGAAATGTATCAAGTCCTTCTTGTATCTTGTTTATTTGTAATTTAACAAGTCCTATATTCATATTTATTAAAAAGCTGAAATATTCATCATTAATATTCTCTGCTATTTCTTTTGCCTTATAATAGCCTAACAAAGCTTGTTCATATTTAGCCTGTAAAAACAATACAGCTCCTTTTTGACGCCAAATTGCCATTTTCAAGGAATCATTCTCTGCTTTATCAAAAAAAACAATTGCCTTTTCAATGTATATCAATGCTTCGTCTAAATCATCATTTTGTCGTTCAATAAATGAAAGCTCTAGGCTACTCCATAAAATATCTTCGGTATCTTCTTCTTCTAATGCTTTTTTTAATATGGTCTCTTGATAGTATTTTTTTAATGATTTACTTTCTTTGTCTATTGCATTTACTTCTTTTTTTAGAAGATCTATTGACTTTTCAGACAATGCTTTTTGTATAGAATCTGTGTTCTGTGCAGATAGTATATTGATTGGAAAGAAGAAATAAAATAGAATTAAGAATTTAATAGAGGGTATCATATTTTTATTAAGTCTCATCAATGCTGCTATTAGGTTTTAAGGCATAAAAATATAGAATTTTATGAATTATTTTATAGTTCTTTTCATTTCTAATTGCTTAATAAAATAAGAAGGGTAAATACCTGCTTTTTTCTTGAATGCTTTTGCAAAAGGCTCTGGACTGTTAAACCCTGATTCTTGTGCTATAGATTTTATAGTATACGATCTCAATTTGCTATCATTTTTTAAACGATTCATTGCATAATCCAATCGTAATTCTGTCAGGTATTTTGTAAAAGATTGCCCTAAGTATAAGTTGATTACCTTAGATAGGTAATTTGTATTTGTTTCTAATTTTTTGGCTACTTCATTTAAAGTCAATTGATTATTTAAATATCCTTCCTCTTTTTCAAAAACTTTCAATTTTTCTAATAACTCATTTATTTTTTCATCATTGATTTTAAATGCTTGAAATTGTTTTTTGTGAGATCTTGGTAGTTTTAAATTTTCATTCCCCTGGTTTAGCTTAACTATTAAAGCATCAAATCGTTTCTTATTCTTTTTTATTTTTTTTTGATAAAAAACAGTAAATGATGTTAATAAAAGTATTGCTACTATAATAGAATAATGAAATTTTCGCTTTTGCTTTTTAGTACGAGAAGACCATATTGCTATTTCTTCTTTTAACTCTTCCGTATCGTAGTCTCTAGTAAGGCTTGTGTTTACTATTCCCATTTTCTTTTTATTTGTTTCGAACAAATCAAAAGCTCTATTAGAGTATTGTGATGCGCGCTCTAAGTCGTGTAATTTTTGATATGATTTTGCATACAACACATTCATTTCATGGAAATCTCTAGCACTTAGAATTTGATTTCCAGAAATATGCTCTGTTTTACTAAGTTCTTCAATAGTACCTATATAATACTTTTGAGCAAATAAAACTCTGGCTTTGTAGAAGTGTACCAATGCTCTAAAATTTGAATTAGTTATATATAACGAAGTTCTTTCTGCTTTCTCTAAATTTTTTAATGCGCAGGATACTCTACAATTTAAAGAGTATAAATTCCCTAATCCTAGATACCCATATGCTTTATATTGATGATAGTCATATTGTTCGCTAAACTTTATAATCTCTAAACAATATATACGCGCTTCTCCAAAGTTATCTACAGCTGTATATCCCTTTGCTATAGCAATTAAGTTTTTGATATAAGAGAATTGATCATTCTTGTTTAATTTGTCTACTCCAATCGCTTTAAATATGAGTAAATTCTTCAAATAGATATCTAATGCACCTTGTATATCATTCATTTCATATTTAATAGATGCTATATTATTATTCACATTAATTTGAATATGTTTATCGTTATTTTTCCTAGCAATGTTTTGTGCCAATAAATTATTTATTAATGCTTTTTTATAATCTCCTAAATCATATAAAACTTCAGCTTTTAGAAGGTATACAACTGCTTTATCCTGATTATTAGGGTGCTTTTGTAAATGCCCAATAGCCTTATTGATGTTATGCAAACTTTGAGTATAATCTCCAGAATTTTTGTATGCCTTAGACAAGAAGCAATAAACTTTAACAAAGAGGTATGGTTTCTTTTCTTTTAACGCTTTTTTGAACATCAGATCCGAAACTACCTGTATTTCCATAAGGTTTTGTTCCTTATTTGTTTCTTTAAAAAAAGAAGCGAGTTCTTCAAAAGAACTATTCTTCCATTCTTTTACATAATATGAATACTTCCTTGCTGTATTAGTGCTTTGAGAATAAGAATATAAAGAAAAAAACAAAATAAAGAAGCACCCGTATTTGGACACAAACATATATAATCTGTAAAATAGATTAATCATATTGTTTTATTTTATGTTTAGTTATTTTTAGATATAAAATCTCAGAAGCTTATAAACATCTGTAATCAAAGGAAGAATATTATTGTAATATCAAATATACTTTTAACGATATCTTATTAGAACTTTTTCTTTTTTTTATGAATTTTTAGCATTTTTTAACAATAAATCTCTCTTCTTTAATAAGAATAATCATAAAAATTATTCCATCTATTTCCTTAAATTATTTATTATTAAAGATTTATATACTTAGTATATCTCTTATTATTAAATAATTCAATTTATGTACATTTTTATTTGCGGTCTTTTATGAAATTCTCGTAATTAGAATATTTCATAGCATAGCATTAGAAAAAAGGTTTGTTATTTAAGGTACTAAAAGAGTATTGTATTTTTATCTTTTTACTCAGTTTATCTTACAATCTGAAAATAAAAACCATATTTTAATATAAAAATTAACATAATAATAAATTTTTACTTACAATATAGAAATCAATCTAATTATTAAAAACAGTAATTGAGTGTATAAGTCATATGAGTTAGTGAATTGTACTTTATGTTTAGTCATAAATAAAATTGGAAAATATAAATATTATATATAACTTTGTATTTCAAAGTACTTTTAATATGGAATCAAAAGATTATCTAAAAGACATTACTGAAATAAAAAACATTATGAATAAGTCATCTCGATTTATTTCATTAAGTGGTTTATCTGGTATTATGGCAGGGGTTTACGCATTACTTGGTGCTGGTTTTGCTTATTATTTGGTCTTAAATAATTCTAAATCATATTTGATTCTGGGCAGCACCATCTTTAATTATGTTTTATTAGATCTTTTTTTAGTAGCTACATTAAGTATCGTAACTGCTATTATAATTACTACTCGAAAGGCAAAAAAGAATGATGAAAAAATATGGAATGTTTCCTCAAAAAGACTTATTGTAAATTTTTTAATACCACTCATTACAGGTGCTATATATATTTTAATAAAATTAGATAGCAATCATTATGGACTCACTGGTTCTTTAATGTTAATTTTTTATGGTTTGGCACTCATAAATGCTTCTAAATACACCATTGGGTACATTAGATATCTTGGAATAATAGAAATAGTCTTAGGGCTTATTTGTGCGGCATTGCCTGGATATGGTTTTTGGTTTTGAGTTGCTGGTTTTGGGTTATTACATATTATTTACGGAATTTTGATGTACTATAAATACGAACGATAAAAAAGAGTATACAACCATAAAAGCGCTCCTATAAGTGAAAAATATTATAACCAATATTAATAAAGCTTTTGATCATAGAATCAGGTTAGGCATTATGTCTATTCTGATGGTAAACGAATATGCAGATTTTAAAATGCTAAAAGAAATGCTAGGAGCAACAGATGGAAATCTTGCCAGCCATGTAAAGGCGCTGGAAAAAGAATTCTATATCAAAATAGAAAAACAATTTATAGAACGTAAACCTAATACACGCTATTTTGCAACAAAAGAAGGAAAGCTGGCTTTTAAAAAGCATATAGACGCTTTAGAAAAATTAATCAAAAAGTAATATTTTTTTATTCAGTTACTTTGAATTTCAAAGTACTTTAAAAACAAACAGAATGAATATAGAAAAACGAAAAACAACATTCTTTAGAACAACATCATTTAAAATGTTAGTTGTTGGATTATTAATCCTCGTATTACTCATCCCATTATCATATATCAGAGGGCTTATAACTGAACGTGCAAATAGACAACGTGATGTTGTTCATGAAATCAATGAGAAATGGGGTAAAGAAGTCCTATTATACGGCCCAATCCTTAAAATTCCATACAAAACATACAATGAAACCATTATATATAATGAACAAACCAAGACCTCTAGTAAAGAGCAGAAGGTTTCAATTGATTATGCTTACTTTTTTCCAGAACGATTAGAAAATAATGTAGCAGTAGATTCAGAAAAATTATATCGAAATAATTATGAAACTGTAGTGTATACTTCAAAAATGAAAATTAATGGCTCTTTTTTGCCCCCAGCTTTTAACGTAAAAGATATTGATGACAAAGACATCTTATGGAATAAAGCTAGCATTATTATTAATACTTCTAACTTAAAAGGAATAAAAAGTGAAGTTGTACTAGCTTTTGGCAAAAACAGCTATCCTTTTGAGCCCATCATTAACAGAAGTCGTTTGGGCGCAGCATCGCTTCGTTTAGACACATTAGAAAGCAATTATTTAAATCTAGAAGATATTCCAAAAGAAGGAGCTATAAATTTCTCATTAGAATTAATTTATAACGGTAGTGAGCGTTTGAGTTTTATTCCTATTGGAAAAACAACAGATGTAAAGATGACCTCAGATTGGCACACTCCTAGTTTCTCTGGAAATTATTTACCTGATGATAAAAGCAAAGAAATCATTAATGATGGGTTTAAAGCAAATTGGAAAGTATTGCATATAAATCGACCTTTTTCACAATATACTTTTAAATATTTACCTGACCTTAAAGAGTATGCTTTTGGAGTAAACTTTATATTAGCTGTTGATGAATTTCAAAAAAGTGAACGTTCTACTAAGTATGGGTATCTTGTTATAGCACTTACTTTTCTTATTTTCTTTTTAATACAAATGATGAGTAAAATTAATATTCATCCTTTTCAGTATTTGATGATAAGCCTGGCTTTAACCATGTTTTATACATTACTTATTTCTATTTCTGAACACAGTAGTTTTTTAAAAGCTTATACAATAGCTACGATTGCTGTAGTGGTACTTATAACTGCATATTCCAAAACCATTTTAAAGAAATTTAAATTTCCATTATTCATTGGAATTTCCTTAACAGGTTTATACACATTTATTTTTGTAATCATTCAATTAGAAAATTATGCATTATTGGTTGGGAGCATTGGCTTATTTATCATTCTTGCTAGCATTATGTTTGCTTCAAGAAAAATTGATTGGGCTCATGATTAAAGTAAAAATTATGTCATTATTAGTACGATATACATATCGTATTGGGAAAGTAACAGCTATTGTCTCTTTTTTAATAGCTACTATATTGTTTCTATCAATCCCTTTCTTTTCAGATGAATATAGTCTTTGGGTTAGTTTTTATATTGTAATTGCAGTCATCTTATTAAATTTATTAGTTGGAATGGCCGCTATTATATGTTCTATCTCTTATCCTTTTGTACAACGAAAGTTTATTAAAGTAATCAGTTTATTATTGTTAAATATCCCAGTAGCTATATGTTATGGTAAATTATTGCCTTATACAATGGGGTAGTGTAAGAATAGATAAACAAATTATTTACTTTAACAGTTACCAGAGTATATTTGTGTGAACAATTTTATAAATTGTTCACACAAATGCTATTAAAATGAAAAGAAATCTTCTTTTTTTTATTACATCATTCTTCTTTTTATCTCAATCATTAAAAGCTGAAATTTACCAAGAACCTATATTAGACAGTCTTGAAAATATTTCTTCAGACTCTTTAAAAACACTTAGTAAAACATATCGATATTCGAATCCTAAAATTGCAGAAATATACGCTAAAGCTTTATTCAAAAGGGGTGAAAAAAATAATAATTTATCAGATTTAGCTTACGGATATCATCAATTGGGGTTAGTAGATGATATATTAGGAAATTACGACGAATCAATTAAAAAGTTCAATAAAAGTATAGAAATTTCAAAATCTATTAATGATAGTATTTTATTGATTGATTTATATTTAGTGAGGGGTAATGCTTATCTGTATAAGAAAGAATATGAGCGTGTATATGATAATTATGAAACTGCTTTACAGATAGCCAAAAAGATTAACAACTTGCAATATATAATTGTTAGTAATGCAAATATTGCTTATTTGAAAAAAGAAATCGGGCTTTTAAAAGATGCTTTAGAAATAGAGAAAAAAAATCTAAAGCTTTCTGAAAATATCACTTTCTCTAATAATACTACACATATAAATTTAATTTTAAATTTAAGCAAAACATATCTTGCTTTAAATAAAAATGATACTGCCATTTATTATAGTAAAAAAGCATTAAGTAAGAGTTTATTAACTAATAATATTGAGGGGTACATCCCATATATATCAGACATTAGGCTTGGCTTATTATAATAAAAAAGACTATTCAAGATCCATTAGTAATTTAGAAGAAGCCACTGCCATTATAAAACCTTTTAAAAACGAGCAATTACTTTCAGAGTTATTTTTTTATAAAGGGCGTTCATTTTATAAGCTAAATAAGACAGATCAAGCCATCGTTTCTTTAAAGGTTTCTGAAGAAATTTTAATTAAAAAAGATACTATTAATGAGTTTTCTATCTTGTTAGCCGATACTTATAAATTAATCGCAGAAATCTATAAAAAAAATAATAATCATAAAGAGTCTGGTATTTATTTTGAAAAACATATTGCATTAAATCAACAAAAAAATAAATCTAAATTAAATACAATTCAAAATCTTTATACAAATAATTTACAAAGTAAAAATAAAATTATTGCTGATCTTTCTTCCAAACAAAGAATTTTACAAAATAAAAAGATTATCTCGCTATTAATTTATTTCTTTATTTTTTTCATTGCAATATCTATAGTATTCTACTTTTTACAAAAAACAAAAAAGAATAGAGAACAGATGAAAAGCGATTTAGTTATTAATAAACATATCAATACAAAAGTGATTAAAAGGATTGATAGTGAAAAAGCAAAAAACATTCTTATCAGTTTAGAAAATTTAGAAAATACAGAGTTTTTCTTAAATGAAAATTTCTCATTAGCAACAGTAGCTAAAAAATTAAAAACGAACTCCTCATATATATCCAGAACAGTAAATATTTATAAAAATCAAACATTCCAAGAATATGCAAGTGAATTGCGTATTAATTATGTCATTAATCGATTAAAAAAAGACAGAAAGTTTAGGTTATATTCTGTACAACATATAGCTAAAGAAATTGGTTATAAAAGCCCAAATTCTTTTACTAAGCACTTTAAAAAGAAAACAGGGATTTATCCGTCTTCTTTTATTGCTAATATTGATGATTTACAACTAAATAATTTGTTGAAATAATTTACATCAAATACTAGTATTTGATGTTTTCCCATTCAATTTCTTCGTATAATCCAAGTACATTGCATTGATATCAATTTAATTGTTTAATCATGAAAAAAAAGAATTTAAAAGTACTTCGATTAAAAAAAAGTAAAATAGCTAATATGAATCCAAAACATGCTAATATGGCTTTAGGAGGCACAGGGACTTTGTTCTCTCTATGTTGTTTTGATAATGAAGAAAATGGGAATGGTACTACTGCTACTTCTACAACTAAAGATACTGAAAATTGCCCTACTCGCAATTATTTTTGTCCAACTGTAGTTCTATGCACTAATGAAATAGGATAAAAGCACCTCATTTATTAGTACTTGAGACTGTCTTTCTTTTTTTATGAACTAACTCATGATACATTTATATCTATAAAAATTTATAAAATTTTAAATCATGAAAAAAAAGAATGTAAACAGTTTACAATTAAACAAAAAAGTTGTTGCTAGTTTTAAAGAAAAAACTTTAAAAGGAGGTACTATACCAAATAATAACACTTTTGATGAAGCATGTGTAACACAAATGATTACTATGTGTTTTGGAGCTCCTCAATGTCAATTATTTGCTACTGTAGAGCTAGGATGTCGTACTTTTTAATCTAATAGAAAGTAAGTTAAAAAAGAGATTTCTCAACCTGTGAAACTAATAGTTTCACAGGTTTTTTTATTTTAAATAAATAGAATTGCTAATCTTATAAACCAGTATCATAAATTAAAGGGTGTCGTTTTAACACACGTTTTATTTTAGAATAATATGGTTCTGGAGTTTTACTAGATACCGTTAATTTACCCGTAGCTACATGGTAATTAAGTTCAAAAAAATCAAAATCGTCACAACCTTCTAAAAAAGAATCATTCATAAAAAGTTTAGAAATCATTGTTCTAAGTTCAAACTCTCTATCTATAAGAGCTTTGGTTTCTTTTTTATCTTGAAGATCCTTAAAAATCCAATTAATATTCACTCAAGTTATTTTTTTAAATTCAGGATAGCTAAGATACTATTATATTTATAAATGTTTTAATCATTATTTTTAAAGGAATATTTCAACGATTAAATACTTCTTTTTAAAATGAATTATTCTTTTCCTTCAACATAATCCTGCAAATACAAATAACGCTGTGTTAATTTTCCGTTTTGAGTCATACGTGCACGCTCTAAAATACCGTCTTTGTCATTATTAAAAAAAGAGGGAATTACATGTTTGACAAAATTTTCTCCAAAACCATCGCTTGCATCTTTTGGTAATTCACAGGGTAAATTATCTACAGCCATTACAGCAATGGCTTTATTATCTTTAAAATCAGTTTCCTCCTCTTTTAGAGCATTGTATCCATAAATTGGATTTGCTATAGTAGAAGCTCTTATAGTAGTAGCTACAGGGCCATCTATATCACAACTTATATCAGCAATTACTTTTATTTTAAATTTTGATGATTTTGCGTCTTCTCTGGTAAATAAGTAAGGAGCTCCATCTCCATAAAAATGACCAGCAATATAAAAATCACTTACTTCACAAAATCTCATAAAATTAGATTTATAATCAGATGGATTTTGAAAAAAGTCATTGGCATCTATCGTTTTACCATCACTTCTTTTACTATAATCTAAAACATCTATCTGACAATAAACTGGTTCTTTAAAGTCATCATTCAAATATTCTTCTACAGAAACTTCTTTTATATTCATGGCGTCTAACATTTCCCTAGCTCCATTCCCAACTCTTCCTTTGCCACTCAACACTATCTTTACTGGTGGTAACTTTATTTGATTTAAAACATCTATAAGTTCTTTTTGATCTGTTAAAGTCTCTGCTTTAGGAATCTCATAAAGATTGCGTTTCAAACCTAATGCTCTCAAGCCATTGTACGCCCCTACAATCCCTGCATATCTACCAAAAGCTACTAATCGCTTTCCGCTTTTTTCTGTAATTACTTCATGATCGTACAATTCAATGTTTTTTTCTAAAATTACTTGAAGCAATTTTCTATTATAAGGTTGTTTCTTTATAGTATGCGAAAAGAAAAAGTATTTCTTGTTTGGAATCAAACTTTCTAGAGGTACTTCTTTAACTCCTAATAATACATCGCAATTAGATATGTCATCTGTAACTTTAATACCTTCATTTTCATATGCTATATCTTTAAATGTCCTCACATCTGAAGATTCTACTTCTACAATTGCATCTGGAAACTTATCAATAACTGCTTTACACGCCTTTGGTGATAATACGACTCTTCTATCCGGTGGATTTTTACGTTCTTTAATAAGACCAAACTTCATTCAATTATATTTTATGCAGGTTGTGGTATATAAAGTTTCAAATGTAACAGAAGTAATAGTTTGGTGCAACACTTTTTTTGGAATAATTTTTGGAGTATTTTTGTCAACCTTCATAGTTTTCTATAAAGGAAAAGTTCTTTAATAATGGGGTCGACTGGATTTGACAGCGAGTCTAATTGAAATGTAAGCATGCCGAGCTATGAAATTAATGCTCGTAAATATCTATTTCAAACCTTTTAAATGGCGAAAATAATTACGCTCTTGCCGCTTAATCTGAATTATAGTAAGATAAAGCCTCGTCTCTACTAGGTAGAGAAGCGAGATGTCCCTGGATAGCCCTTGTTGACGGCGATTCATTTTGGGGCACCATAAAAGTCAACATAGAAATGCGGTAGCTTCGGCCAAATTTCAAAACTTAAGAAGCTACGTAAATAATGGGCGGTTTTCGGTCAGTTATTTATCGACAATTAATCGAAAACTAAGCACGTAGAAAGCACTTTAATAGCTTGTTTGGACGGGAGTTCGACTCTCCCCGACTCCACGATTAAGCGCAATTTCAAAGTGGATTAAAGCACGAAAATCTGACAAATTTATTTGATCAGATTTTTTTGTTTTAAGACATTAGTCTTGAAAAGACTAGAAATTGCATTTACAGGACTGGTTAGGGGTGATCACCGAATGTAATGAGGTAACCTCCCCGACTCCACTTCAAAAAGCTGCAATTAGCAGCTTTTTTTCGCTTCGCCGAGGAGAGACACCACGCCAGCTCGCTCCTTCACTAAAAATGTCTACCAGACATTTTTTAAACACTCGGCCGTCCCCAACTCCACATCACTCCAAAATTGCAAGGTTTTATGAAATAAACTGTATTGAAAATAAATTTTCAATTACAGGTATGAAATAAAACAATTTGTTTACAAATTTTGATTTTCAATTTTGGAAAGGGGTGATCACCGAATGTAATGAGGTAATCCCTATGCTCCTATAATTATATAATGTATTAAAGTGAATGAAAACACTAAAATTTAGGAACTTCTATTTTTTCTATTATTTCAATTAATTTATTGTTATTTTCATTAATAGTCATAGGTGTAATTACTATATAACCATCGAGGAGCAACATATCGTCATAAATTTTTGTTCGATCTATAGGATCTCCAATATAACTGGGCTCCCAAATGGTTTTATGCTGCTTAGCGTCTGTATTAGTTTGTATTCTAGAGAATTTAATAAGTTCTGGTTTCTCTATCGAGATTCTCCTTTCTGATACTTTAATGCCCTTTATCTTCTCTAATTCTTTTGGAAAACCAACGGTGAGATAATCATTTTTTTGAAGAGAATTCATTATTTTGGAAGAAATAAGTTGCGTAATCCAATTAGGGATTGTGGTAAAAGAATTTTTATTGTTACTATCAAATCCTGATAAAGCAATACCTTTAACACCTAATGCAGCTGCTGTACGAATAGCACCAATAGTACCAGAACCAAACCATTCGGGTCCAGGGTTAGGTCCGCCATTAATTCCTGACAGTACTAAATCAGGTCTGTTGTTTCCAAAAAAACCATTTAATCCTAAAGCAACACAATCTGAAGGAGTGCCCTTTACGGTATATATAGAAATGCTATCCAAAGTGTCTATAGCAATTGTGGTAACCTCTAATTGCGACTTGTATTTTCCAAGTGTATTGTAATTAGAACTCCCAGACCTATCAGATTCAGAAACAACAATGGAGACTTTACGTGCAACTCTTTTAACGCCTTTGGCTAATGCTATTAAACGGTCTTTATCTTCAATACCATCATCGTTAGTGATTAGAATATGATTGTATATAGGTTTTTGAGCTACACAATTTTGATTAATAATTAAGAGCAATACTAATGTTACTAGTTTATTCATTATTTTAATTTTTAATTAATTTTTCTTTTTATTTTAAGACCAAATAATGGACGAATATATTTCCACCTACGAATACCAAACTCATAAATAATCCAACTTCCTAAAAAAGTACCAATAATCATTATAGAAAACTTAGGCAAAAAACTCCAATTTAAATTCATTATATAGCTCCCTATAATAATTGTAATAGTTTGGTGTAAAATATAAAAAGGGTATACAGCTTCATTAGCATAACTTAATCGTTTGCTTGAATGATTTAAATATTTAGCAGCGAAAGCAAAAAGCACTAAAATCCAACTCCAATAATTAATAGGAATTATAGTGAGTTCTAAAGCATATGAGAAATATGTATCTTCCATTACCCACACAGAAAAGTATAAAATGCAAAAGGCTACTATAGCCATAAGCGTATATAATACTCTATAGTTTCTTAAACATTTCCAAAAAGTATCTTTTAGATGCATTAATATAAAACCATACCCAAAAAGAACACTAAATTTAGTAAGCAAATACCAATCACCTACCAAAGCATGTGTTTTAGGAAAATAAGGTTCTAAACCAAATTCTATTAGAATGAGAGGAATGCAAAACAAAAAAAGCCCTAGCGGTTTTTCAATTTGATTTGATAACCAATTTGTAAATCTATTGACTGGATGTTTTCTTATATATATAAATATCGGAAGCCAAACTAAAGAAAATACTAATAAATAAGATAGAAACCACAAATGATGCCAGCTTAAATTTCCTTCTGGGTAAACACCAACAAAAGCCATCTCTCTCCAAAAAATAAAATAGCTTCTCAAAAAATCCTGATCCGTATATCGTTCTATATAGACTTGTGGGGGTATAATAAATAACATTCCAAAAATTAACGGTATCAATAATCTAATAATCCGTTCTTTACTAAATTGCCAACTACTTCTCTTATTTAAAGCAAAATAGGTTCCTATTCCAGAAATCACAAAAAGAATAGGTAAGCGCCATCGATTTAAAAAATACATAGGCAATTCAATCCAATCATATACTACATTGTTTTTAATGTGAAAACCGCGAGTATCAAAGAATTTTCCTGTGTGGTAAAATATAAGTAGTCCAAAAACTAATACTCGTAACCAATCTATATCATATCTGCGCATCTTTGTTTTTTGAACAAATATATATTGGGTTATATCAAACAATATTACCTAAGTGATAGATGACAAACTTTTGTGATAGATGACAAACTAATTTTGGAAAAGGCTCATATTTTTTTTGAATGTGGTAATCATTTTTCTAGAAACTAAAGCTTTCTCTTCCCCTATATTAAAAGATAGTTTAAGGCCTTGCGCATTGCCTTCAACATGTTTTATTTGTTTAAGATTAACAATATAGGAGCGATGAGTTCTTGAAATAAATTTATACGTAGAAAGTTGTTTTTCTAAATTTTTTAAGGAAACTCGAAGCAGTTTTTTTTTAAGCGTATGGTCTTCTAAAAAATAAAATTCTGTATAATTCCCTTCAGACAATGCAAATAAGAATACGTATGGATTTAAATGAAATGTCTCAGCTTTTAATTGTGTTTTAATTAAAATATTTCCACTATTAAAAAGAGTAGTTTCTTTATTAAATGGGATTATATTTTTTACTGTTTTCTGATGCTTTTTTAAATAATAATTATGGACGATAGGAATAATTATTGCTAAAAAGAGTATTCCCGCTAAAAATGTATTTCTTATTTCTTCAAAGAAATATCTCCATGACCAATTATTTGGATTGTTATAGATAATATCTCGAATTAAAAACTGACTAATTCCTATAATTAATAGTATAAAAAATATATAGATTATCTCGCTTTTAATAGTCCATTGATTAACGATTTTCTTTTTAAATAGTAATAAAATAGCCCCAGAGCAAATAATAAAAAAAGGAAGAAATGCATGTAATAAGCTAACAAAAAAGAAACTCATTTTAAGTTCTTTCTTATTTACTCCAAAAGGTTCAAAAAAGTAATTAAAAAGCAAGGTCATTAAAAAAACAACAATAGAAATTTGAATAACACTTTTAATATTATAGAAGTATGGGTAAGGCTGTTTTAAATAGTTTTTTAACTTTATGATTTTCATGAAAACAATATCGGGTATTTGTATCTAATTTAAAGATATTAAAAATAGATAATCTTATATAATAGATATTCATTTCATAGTAATCTCTCATTTATAGAGAAATTGAATCATCAAATTATTTAACTATAGTATTATATATAAGAAACTACCCCTACTTTATCATTAGAATCTTTTAGGAAGATTATTTTTAAATAAAATTAGTCAGTAGAATTCTAGGCTTACTATAAAGTTGCCTTAAAAATATGTTTTAAAAATGTAGAGAAAGTAGTTTTCTAACCTATAAGCCCTACTAATTTAAGTAATCCCATAATTACAACTGTTCCTATTACTGATAGTAAAAGGAATACTAAAACTCTCATAAAAACTGAGAAAACGGTACTATTTTCGATATTATACCCCATTGTTATATAATTTTAATTGTGAATACATGTTTATTTTGGGGCATATCTAAAATAAACGGGGCAACTTTTTATGTAGATATTATAAATTTACGAAAAAGAATTGAGTATCAATTACTTTCCTATAATTTTATTAATAAAATTCTTTTGTTTCTTTATCCTTTTTTTTTATTAATAAATTAATTGATTTATCAACTCATGAAAATTCAACTTTTTCAAATTGATGCTTTTGCTGAAAAAAAATTTGAAGGAAATTCTGCGGCTGTTTGCCTCCTTCCGTACTGGCTAGATCCAATTCTAATGCAAGCAATAGCCACAGAAAATAATTTAGCCGAAACTGCCTTTATTGTTCCAAAAAATGATTTTTATGAAATACGTTGGTTTACCCCTACAGTAGAAGTTGATTTGTGTGGACATGCTACTTTAGCTGCTGCTTATGTTATTTTTAATCAATTAAAGCATATAGGTGAAAGTGTTTCTTTTCATTCATTAAAAAGTGGTGTTTTAAAAGTGGTGTTTTAAAAGTGGCTAAAGAAGATGATCTTTTCTATCTGGATTTTCCGGTTGATACATTAACTCCAATTGCTAGTAAAGAGACTATTGAGTTAGGAATTGGCATAGTACCGAAGAAACTTTACTTAGGAAAAACAGACTATTTAGCAATATTAAATACGGAAGATGATGTAAAAAATATACAACCAGACTTTAATATCATTTCTAAACTAAATGCCAGAGGGCTTATTGTATCAGCTACAGGAAACACAGTTGATTTTGTTTCTCGTTTTTTTGCCCCCCAATCTGGTATTAATGAAGATCCTGTTACTGGATCTGCGCACACTACTTTAGTGCCTTATTGGGCCAAAGAATTAAACAAGATAACACTTACTGCTAAACAAATTTCACCTAGAAGTGGTCTTTTATTTTGTAAAGATCAAAATGATCGTATTATCATTGGTGGAAAAGCCCAACTATATCTCGCTGGAGAAATTTATATTGATGAACTCAATTAATAGCCCCTATGATATCATGTTTGGTAATAATATGATGTTTCCCGTTGCCAAGATTAACTAATACTGCTTGATTATTTTTATCAATAAGTTTAGACACTTCTTCTATAGAAGCATCTTTATCTACGATAGGGAATGCAGTTTGCATCACTTCTTTTATTGGTTTGTTTGCTATGTCTTTATCTTCTACATAGGCTCTAAACAATGCTGTTTCGTCTACAGAACCAACAAAATCGTTACTGTCTTTTACTGGAATTTGAGAAATCTTATATTGTTTCATTCGTTCTATGGCATGCGACACCAATTCTTCTGTCATTACAGTAATCATTGGTTTGTCTATATGACCTTTAATTAAATCTTCTGCTTTAGTAACTTCTTCTTCTAAAAAGCCTCGATCACGCATCCAATCATCATTAAACATCTTTCCAACATACCTGCTTCCAGAATCGTGAAACAAAACGACCACTACATCATCTGGTCCAAAATGCTCTTTTAATTGCAATACTCCTTTAATTGCTGATCCTGCAGAATTACCAACAAAAATACCTTCTTCTTTTGCTATTCTTCTTGTATATACAGCCGCATCTTTGTCTGTCACTTTTGTAAAACCATCAATAATGTCAAAATCAACATTTTTAGGCAAAATATCTTCCCCTATTCCTTCTGTGATATATGGATAAATTTCATTTTCATCAAAAACACCAGTTTCATGGTATTTTTTAAATACAGATCCATACGTATCTACACCCCAAATTTTTATAGCTGGATTTTTTTCTTTTAAATATTTTCCTGTACCAGAAATAGTACCTCCAGTTCCAACTCCAACTACAAAATGTGTAATTTTACCTTTTGTTTGCTCCCATATTTCAGGGCCAGTTTGCTCATAATGAGCAATCGTATTAGAAGGGTTATCATATTGATTTACATACCATGAATTAGGGGTTTCTGTCGCTAAACGTTTTGATACTGAATAATACGATCTAGAATCATCTGGCTCTACATTGGTTGGACATACTACAACTTCTGCGCCAACAGCTCTAAGAATGTCCATCTTCTCTTTAGATTGTTTATCGCTAATTACACAAATTAGTTTATATCCTTTAATTATGGCTGCTAATGCCAATCCCATTCCTGTGTTTCCAGAAGTTCCTTCAATAATAGTCCCTCCTGGTTGTAAACGCCCATCTGCTTCAGCATCTTCTACCATTTTAAGTGCCATACGATCTTTCACAGAGTTCCCAGGATTAAAAGTTTCTACTTTAGCCAAAACCAATGTATCCAACTCTTTTGTAAGTTCATTGATTTTTATTAAAGGGGTATTTCCAATTGTCTCCAGTATATTTTTAGCGTAATCCATGTCGTTATTTTGAGAATGCAAAGGTACTGTAATTTTGATTAAACCAAGATACAGTATATAACTTTGTAATAGGGATTGAAAACTGTATTAGTTAATTAAGATTATTCAAATCGAATAGCTTTTACTGGAGATATTCTAGTTATAATATACGAAGGAACTATTAGCATAATTAGACACAAAAGAAGTGTTCCTATATTGAGTGTAAGTATATAATCTAGTGCTATATGAACAGGTGCCTCTTTCACGTAATATGAAGTTGGGTTTAGTTTAATAATTCCTAAATATTTTTGAGCTAGTAAGAGCCCTATTCCGATAACGTTTCCCCAAAACAAGCCTATTGAAATTAAATATCCAGCATTGTATAAAAAAATCTTTCGCACGCTCCAATTGCTACTTCCCAAAGCCTTTAAAATACCTATCATTTGTGTTCGTTCAAGAATAAGTACTAAAAGTGCAGTAACCATATTGATTCCTCCTACTAAAATCATAATGCCAATAATGATCGCTATATTAAAATCAAAAAGCGACAACCAGTCAAATATGTTTGCATAATCATCTGCAATAGTTTTAGAATCTAATGTAGATAGCGTTGTTCCATATACTTCATTTCCTTTTGCTCTTAGTTGTGAAAAATCATCTATAAAAACTTCAAAACTTCCTATTTCATCTTTTTCCCACTTATTCATTCTTTGAATATGACGAATATCAGTAAAAACATAAGTCGCATCAAATTCTTCAAAGCCACTATCATAAATCCCTACAATTTTAAAAACACGATTGTTGGGGTTCTGACTATTTTCTTCCCGTAAAAAAAAGGAGAAAAAAGTATCATTTAATTTTAATTCTAACCGCTTGGCCAAATAAGCAGATATTAATACTTCTTCATTTAATTTTCCATTATAATCGGGCAACCTTCCTTCTTTAAGGAATTCTTCCATATAAGACCATCTATAATCAGGTCCTACTCCTTTTGCTACAATTCCTTCAAAGGTTTTTTCTGTTCGAATAATTCCTCCTTTTGTAGCAATTGCTTGAACATGATTAATTCCATCTATGGTCGTAAATTTTGGATAGAAATCTTGATTTTTAGAAATTGGATTTAATGATGCATTAGAGTTATTCGTATCGTATTTATAAATTTGAATATGCCCATTAAAAGCAGCAACTTTCTCTTTTATCTTTAATTGCAAGCCTGTACCTGTAGCTATGGCAATCATCATCATAATAATACTTATAGCTATAGCAGAAATGGCAATTTTTATTATTGGTGCCGATACACTACTTTTATATTGTTTGTCTTTAGCAACTCGTTTTGCTATAAAATATTCTAAATTCAATTTATGCCAGTATTTATGCCTCTCAAAAATACACTTTTATTAGTTCTTTTTTTAATTCTTTCCTGCAGAAGTAAAACTTCTGAGAAAATAGAAAAAAAAGTAATTGAAACAAAAACTACACCTATCGTGATAGGTGCAAGTAGATTACAAACGTATCTCCCTCTTTTAAAAGAAAAAAATGTTGGTATTGTAGCGAATCAAACATCTGTTATTTTTAAAGAAACCAATAATCAATATACACACCTTGTAGACACATTAACTACAGCAGGCATCACTATTAAAAAAGTATTCTCTCCAGAACATGGCTTTAGAGGCAAAGCAGATGCTGGAGAAAAAGTAAAAGATGGTTTCGATATCAAAACAGGATTACCTATAATATCTCTTTATGGTAAAAACAAAAAACCAACTCCTGCACAATTAGAAAACATTGATGTTGTGTTATTTGATATCCAAGATGTAGGGGTACGTTTTTATACTTATATTTCTACACTGCATTTGATAATGGAAGCTTGTGCAGAAAATAAAATTCCTGTAGTTGTTTTAGATCGTCCAAACCCTAATGGTTCATACATTGATGGCCCAACTATGGAACCTCAACATCGAAGTTTTTTAGGAATGCATACCATACCTCTTGTTCATGGAATGACCATAGGTGAATATGCGCGCATGATAAATGGTGAAAAATGGTTAGAAAACGAAACTCAATGTGATTTAACTATTATTGAATTAAAAAACTACCATCGAAAACTAGTATATCATCTTCCTATAAAACCTTCTCCAAACCTACCTAATGATACTTCTATAAATCTATACCCCAGTTTAGGGTTGTTTGAAGGTACAAATATTAATGCAGGTAGAGGTACAGATAATCAATTTCAAATGTATGGAGCTCCTTTTTTAAATTCAAATAGCTATGCTTTTAGCTATACTCCAAAAGCAAATGATGGCGCTAAATATCCAAAACATCAAAATACACTTTGTTACGGTGTAGATTTAAGAGATCATGAAAAAACTACTCAAGTTCATTTAAAATGGCTCATAAATGCTTACAATAATACTAAGGATAAATCACTATTTTTTAAAACAGCTTCTTTTACTAAGCATGCCGGTACAGAGAAACTGCAAGAACAAATAGAACAAGGTATTGATGAAGATATCATTAAAGAGAGTTGGCAAAAAGATATAAAATCATTTAAAAAGATCAGAAAAAAATATTTGCTCTACAAATAAATTTTTACACTTTTATATTTTTCATCATCGCCTCTACAATATTAAAAGCTGCAGGACAAATAGCCGTGTTTTTTAAGGTAAGGTTATTTATTTGATGAAATTTTTTCCTGTTGGTATGGGGATATTCTCTACAAGCTTTTGGTCTCACTTCATAAATCATGCAATAATTATCTGCTGCAAGAAATGTGCAAGGCACTTCTTGTAGTATATGATCATTATCTTCATCTACTTGTAAATATTGTTCAATAAATTGTTGCGGTTTTAATTTTAAGTATTTAGCGATTCTTTCTATATCTGCATTTGTAAAAAGAGGCCCTGTTGTTTTGCAACAATTTGCGCAATTCAAACAATCTGTTTTAGAAAACTCATCATCATGCAATTCTTGCATTTTATAGTCAAGATCTTTAGGAGGTTTCTTTTTTAACTTTGCTAAGTATTTTTTATGCACGTTATGCATATCTTTAGCAACTTGTGGAAGTTGTTTTAAAAAATGCTCCATTTTCTTAGTTTAGTTAGATTATAAAACTAGTTATTTGAACAAAAGTATTGACAAAAAAAATAAGATCACAACGAATCGCTTATTAATAAAAGCAATATGAAAGATGTTTTAGGAAAGGCACTTATAGATTATCAATCTGGGAATTATTCTGAAGATATTATTACAGAAACTTCAATTTCTGAACAAGACACACTCCCTATACCTTATCTATTTAGAACGTATAAAGAAATGCCCAAAATAGAACAGAAGGCATTAGATTTATCAATAGGAAAAGTACTTGATGTTGGCTGTGGGGCAGGAAGTCATTTAATATACTTACAAGACAAAAAAAACATGGAAATTACAGGAATTGATATTTCTAAGGGAGCTATAGATACTTGCAAACTAAGAGGTCTTAAAAATGTATATCTTCAAAATATTATGGAGTTAAAAAACAGCACTTTTGACACCATATTAATGCTTATGAATGGTACAGGGATTTTTGGGCAATTAAAAAATGTTTCTCTTGTATTACAACATTTAAAATCTTTATTAACTAACAAAGGGCAAATACTAATAGATTCATCCGATATTATTTATATGTTTGATGAAGATGAAGATGGTGGAAAATGGATCTCTACAGAGACAGATTATTATGGAGAAATTGAATATACAATGTCATATAGAGGAGAAAAAACAAAACCATTTTATTGGTTATACCTTGATTTTAATACATTAAATAATTTGGCTGTTGCAAATGGTTTCAATTGTAAATTAATTGCAAAAGGAGATTATTATGACTATTTAGCCCAATTAACTATTTCAAAATAACTCATTAATTTTATTAATTTATTTACAAATTATAACTAAAAAGAAGGTTTTTTGTGCTATAACTGTTATATATTTAATAAAATACCGTCTAAAGTTAAAACTATTCGTATTAAAAATTCGTACAGTTATAAAACACCCTATGAAAATGAGAAAAATCTTTATATATGCCCTTGTACTTGTATCGTTAACTTTAACAGCTTGTTCAGGAGGAAATGATAGTAATGAAGGTAATAACAATCCTAATACTGTAGCTAATCTACAACCATTGGGTTCTTCTGCTAGAGATTTTTTATCAGCTGAAAACTTTAATAGCTTGGCTATAGATATCGTTTTTGTTGAAGGGTTTCGCCCTACTGATGAGGCCATTACTAATTTGGTTAGTTTTATTGAAGGTCGAACTTTTAAACCTGGTGGAATTCGCGTTCAATTTACTCAGGTACCATCTACAGAAGATGACAGTTTCTCAATTCAGGAAATAGCAGACATTGAAAGTGAACGAAGAACACTCTTTAATAATGGGTCTGAACTCGCTTTATATGTTTTCTTTGCAGATGCCGATTCAGAAAGTTCATCAGAAAACTCCGTTGTTATTGGAGCTGCCTATAGAAACACTTCAATGGTTATATATCAGAATACTGTATTACAATTAGCAAATAATGGTCAAGGAATTACACAAACAACTATAGAAAGTGCTGTACTTAATCATGAAATGTCTCATTTATTTGGCCTTGTAGATCTAGGCACGCCTCTTCAATCTGATCATCTGGATGAAGCTAATGGAAATCATTGCAATGTTCCTAATTGTTTAATGCAGTTTCAAATTGATTTTGGACTTGGTATGCAAATGATGGTTGGTAATGTAATCCCTCAATTAGATCCTTTATGTATTCAGGATTTAAGAGCAAATGGGGGGAGATAATGCAAAATTCCAAATTCCAAAATTTCAAATCTCAAAATCCAAATTGCTAATTGCTAATTGCTAATTGCTAATTGCTAATTGCTAATTGCTAATTGCTAAAAAATATAAATTACATACGATGAAAAATAATTAAAATCATTTTTCATCGAGCTTTCTACATTTAAAACTCCTAGCTACAGGTTCCTGATTAAACTTACGGGATATTTAGATATTTATGAGTTTGTAATGATACTTTCCATTTAGGGTTTCGCATCACATACTCAACAATCTCAGGTATCATTTTCTCTCTTTTACTCCATTCTGGTTGTAAATACAGGACACATGAATCATTAACCTTAGCTGCTTGTTCTTCTGCAAACTCAAAATCATGCTGATTATAAATAATCATTTTTAATTCATTTGCATTTTCATAAACTTCTTGCAATGGCAACTTCATTTTCTTAGGAGATAAACAAATCCAGTCCCAAGAACCTGTTAATGGATATGCACCTGAGGTTTCTATATGGATAGATAAATCGTTATCTTTTAATTTTGTAGTAAGAGGGTCCATATTCCAAGTTAAAGGCTCTCCCCCTGTAATGACTATAGTATTAGAATACTTAGCTGCATTTTCTACAATAAAGCCTATGGCAGTTGGAGGATGAAGTGCTGCATTCCAACTTTCTTTAACATCACACCAATGGCATCCAACATCACAGCCGCCTACTCTAATAAAATATGCTGCTGTTCCTTTATGATACCCTTCTCCTTGAATAGTGTAAAAAGCTTCCATAAGAGGAAGCATTTCTCCCTTATCAACCAAAGCTAAAACATCCTCTTTTACCATCCGGCAAAGATACAGAGATATTTCTCATTAAAGAAAACAAGATGCATTCTATTTTATCTTAAAAAAAGATCACTTTAACGATTTGTAAATGAAAAACTTGCGAGTTTAAAAAGTGTTTCTTTCTTTTGCTTTAAGATTTTAATAGATTTTAATAAGTATAAAATATAATGGCCCTCCATTACATTTTATTTAAAAACCTTCTCTTTGAGAAGGTTTTTTTATACTTATTATTTACACTTTACAAGTAATCACTTTACGGCAATCACCTCAATTTCCACATTAGAATTCCTTGCCAGCCCACTTGCAGCAAAAGTTGTTCTTGCAGGTTTATTAGTAAAATATTGGGTATATATTTCATTAAATAAGGCAAAATCTTTAATATCACTTAATATTACTGTGCATTTTACTACATTGTCTAAAGATAGTTGATGATGTTCCAGGACAGCTTTTATATTTTCAATAGCCTGTTTTGTTTCTGCTTGTACTCCTCCTTCTACCAATGTTGCTTTTTTATAATCATATCCTATTTGTCCCGCTAAAAATAAAAACCCATTAGCTTCTACCGCGTCACTAAAAGGTGCATTTTTCTTTTGTTCAAGGTGTGAAGGGTGAAAAACAATATCTTTCTTAGTTTCATCACAAGAAAAAAGAGTAAACATTATTATACATACGAAAAAGAGAATTCTTGATTTCATTTATTGTGCTTTTTATGTTCTTTAAAATTAACTTATTTTTATGCAAATTTAGTACAGATGAGCCAAAAAGAAGCTTTTTTTAATCATATCGAAAAAGGATATACTACAAAAGGAGATTATATCAAAATAGGAGCTGCGATTTTAGATGATGAAACCATTACAAACGCTTTTATTAAAATACCTCTTAAAACCTTAAACAGACATGGACTCATCGCTGGCGCCACTGGAACAGGAAAAACAAAAACACTTCAGGTAATTGCAGAAAACCTATCAGAAAAGGGAATTCCTGTATTATTAATGGATTTAAAAGGAGATTTAAGTGGGCTGGCACAACCAAGCCCTGGACATCCAAAAATTGACGAACGTCATGAAAAAATAGGATTCTCATTTGAAGCAAAAAAATTCCCTGTAGAAATGCTTAGCCTTTCTGAACAAGGAGGTGTTCGATTAAGAGCTACCGTTTCAGAGTTTGGTCCTGTTCTCTTATCTCGTATTTTAGATTTAAGTGTTACTCAAGAAGGTATTGTTGCTGTAATTTTCAAATACTGTGACGACAACAAAATGCCTTTATTGGATTTAAAAGATTTTAAAAAAATACTACAATACGCTACCAATGATGGTAAGAAAGAATTTGAAGAAGAATATGGAAGAGTGTCAACAGCATCTACCGGAGCTATTTTAAGAAAGATTATTGAACTGGAACAACAAGGTGCTGATTTATTTTTTGGTGAAAAATCTTTTGAAATTGACGATCTCACCCGTATTGATGAAAATGGAAAAGGATATGTAAATATTATACGACTTACTGACATACAGGATAAGCCTAAGTTATTCTCTACATTTATGTTAAGTTTATTAGCAGAAATCTATTCTACTTTTCCTGAGCAGGGAGATAGTGATAGACCTGAACTCGTTCTCTTTATAGACGAAGCTCATCTTATTTTTAATGAAGCTTCTAAGGCTTTACTCAATCAAATAGAAAGTATTGTAAAGTTAATTCGTTCTAAAGGTGTTGGATTATTTTTCGTAACTCAAAATCCAACCGATGTTCCAGATGCTGTGTTATCACAATTAGGGTTAAAAGTGCAGCATGCACTAAGAGCCTTTACAGCCAAAGATAGAAAAGCTATTAAATTAACAGCTGAGAATTATCCAATTTCTGAGTTTTATAATACTTCAGAAGTATTGACTTCTTTAGGAATTGGGGAAGCATTGGTTTCTGCATTAGACGAAAAAGGAAGACCTACACCATTAGCTGCAACCATGTTAAGAGCTCCAATGAGTAGAATGGATATTTTAACAGAGCAAGAATTAAAGCAGATTATTGATCAATCAAAACTTGTTAAGAAATATGAAGAGGTTATAGATAGAGAAAGTGCTTATGAGCTATTAACTGAAAAGATAAAAAAAGCAGATGAAAAAGAAGTAAAAGAAAAAGCAGAAAAAGAGCGAAAAAAAATAGAGAAAGCTTCTTCTTCAGGTTCTAGAAAGAGCTCAACAAGAAAAAGTACACGAATGAATCCTATTGTAAAAGTACTTACCAGTGCTACCTTTATCAGAGGGGTTATGGGTATTCTATCTAAAGCAATGAGAAAATAATCATAAAAACACTATCGCATTTAATGAAAAAAAAATATTTATACGCTCTTGCAACTATTATTTTATTAGCTAGTTGTAATACAGATAAAGATCCTTTTCTAGTGGCAAAAGGACAAATAGGAAAATTAACCGCGGTCAACACTATAAAAGATCTTGATTCTATTTACAAAGAAGATTCTTTAGTAAAAATACCAGGGAGAAGAGATTATCGATTTGGAAATAATGACAAATATCTAATTTATGAAAAAGGAGGGAAACATCTTTTAACCATTGTTCCTTCTTCAGATAGTATACAGGCAATTCAAAACATTAGAGTTTTTGACGATCGTTTTAAAACCATAAAAGGAGTCTCTTTAAATAGTACTTTTAAAGATTTAAGTGGTCTTTATACAATTTCTAAAGTTGAAAGTGTTTTGAATAATATAATTATTTCTATTGATGAAATAGATGCTTATTTTACTATTGATAAACAAGAACTTCCAGCAGAGCTTCGTTTTGATCGTACTAAAAAAATTGAAGCTGTTCATATTCCTGATAATGCAAAAATAAAATACTTTATGCTTGGGTGGGAATAAGTATCGATAATGTAAATAGAGAAGGTGAATGAAAAAGATAATAAATAGATATCTTCCTGTTTTATATGGCAATTATTTAAATTTAATCTCTTTTTTTTCACTTAAAAAAGCAGTATTAAAAGCTTTAGATATATTTTCTACTCCAAGAAAAGGCAAGGTATTAGAACATCAATCAGAATACCTCAAAGATGCGAAAGATCAATTAATAGATTATAATAATAAAACCATTCAAACATATAAATGGAGCGGAAACAATAAAACGATACTCTTAGCTCATGGATGGGAAAGCAATAGTTTTCGATGGAGAAAGTTAATAAAAGAATTGCAAAAACACGATTATAATATTATTTCCATGGATGCACCATCACACGGAAATTCATTAGGAACTACTTTTAATGTCTTGATGTATACGGAATGTATGGAGAAATTAATTGCCATATATACTCCTGAAATCATTATAGGGCATTCATTAGGAGGGATGACTACCATTTACCATCAATATAAACATCCTAATGAGCGTATTAAAAAACTAATAATTCTTGCTGCTCCTTCAGAGTTAACCAAAATAATGAGCGATTATCAAAAACTATTGAGGTTTAGAACAAAAATACTAAAAGGTATAGAAGCATTATATATAAAGCGATATGGATTTAATTTTTCAGATTTTTCATCTGCAAAATTCTCTAAAAATTTAAAACAAAAAGGATTAATAATTCATGATAATCAAGATATCATAACTCCTATAAATGAATCTGAAGCTATTCACAAAAACTGGAAAAATTCTATTCTTTTTAAAACTGATGAATTAGGGCACTCTTTACAAGATAAAAAGGTTTATAAAAAAGTTATAGATTTTATTGCGAATGATTAAATTTGATTCAAGAAAAATAAATCAATATTTCTAATTAACTTACTAGTAAATCTTAAAAATTGAATTGCTTGTATCTTCAAAATAAAAAAGCTATGCATAAATTTATTCTCGTATTTATTATCACAGTAATCTCTTTTACAAATGTAGTAGCCCAAAATGCTATAAAAAACCAACAAGAAATAGACATACAGGTATGGAGGTCTTTTAAAAAAGCTTTTGAAACATTAGATGCAGAAGGTCTTAATGCAATTTATGCAGACAACGTTCTAAGGGTAACACCTAACGGAATTGATACTAACAATAAATTTAAAGAACAAAATCTAGAACGTTTTAATATTAATAAAGCGAATGGAAATAGAATACTTTTAGATTTTTGGTTTGATAGTAGGCATACCAGTGACGACATTTCTTATGAAGTCGGTTTCTATAGAATAAAATTCCTGAATAAATCTGAAGAAAATATTGTTTATGGTCAATTTCATATTGTATTAAAAAAAATAAATAAACAATGGAAGATTGTTCAAGATTGGGATACTACCATCATTAATGGCAATGAAATTACAGCTGGAGATTTTGCTAAACAACCTCCAATGAAGTTCTAAATAATTATTATTTATTAATCAAAAAAAATTATATGAATACGATTACTCCATTTCATATTGCAATTCCAGTTCATAATTTAAATGAATGTCGAGCTTTTTACAATGATATTTTAAACTGTGAAGAAGGTAGAAGTAGTGATCAATGGGTAGATTTCAACTTGTTTGGGCATCAACTAGTTATCCATTACAAAGAGAAAACAAAAGAAGAAGAATTACACCACAATGCAGTAGATGGAAAACATGTTCCCGTGCCTCATTATGGAGTAGTTTTACCTTGGGATGTATTTGATAGTTTTTCTAAAGAATTAAAAGCCAAAGGAGTTTCTTTTATTATAGAGCCTTATATTCGATTTAAAGGAGAGGTTGGAGAACAAGCTACTATGTTTTTCTTAGACCCTGCAGGAAATGCATTAGAATTTAAGGCTTTTAAAGATATGGATCAGCTTTTTGCTAAATAATTTTTTGCTTTCAAGAACTAACTGTAAAACAAGCGGAAGTGCGTTATGTTGAAAACATCAAAAAGTTTTTATTCATTCTTTTTTCCATTGATGAAAAAAGAAACAAAAAAATCTAGTCTAGCTTTTTAATTTTTTGAAATCTACATTATTTTAAGGCCGCACCACCCAGATCGCTTTTGCTTTGCAAAATGCTTTATGGATGGCTTTCATCATCCAATATTAAAATACCTTGATTTACTACAAAATTAAAAAGATGACAAAAAAACTAGTATTCGTAAATATGGAAGAATCGACTTAATCTTAGTTCAAATTTTTCTTAGAAAGTAAAATGAAGGTTTTCAAGAACTAACTGTAAAACAAGCGGAAGTGCGTTATGTTGAAAACATAAAAGAGCATGAAGCGTTAGTTTTATCAGTGGTTTGTCGAAGCCAAAAGTTCATAAAAATCTTCTTGAATTTTTGGTTCGTTTTGTTTCAAGACAAAATGAACATAGTAAAAAAGTTTTTAGTTCCATCTACCGCATCACCTGGCTCATCATTCAAAACATAAATTGTTATGTTTTTCACTCTGCCCTCCAAGGTTTCAATAATTATTAACGCTATAAGCAAACCTATACTGCCTAAAAAGAGCCCTACATATTGTATTTAAGTTAAACGACCTATTTTAAGTTTTACTAGAATCGTCAGTTCGAGTGTTTCGAATGTAATGAGAAATGTATCGAGAACAAGATGCTATTATAAACTACTTCTCGATACAAATTTTATTCCTTTATAGTCATAAAATTTACTCGAAGTGACGCTTTAATATTTTCAGGAATTAGTAAAAATAAGTCTTGATTTTTTTGTTTCGTTTTTGTGTCAAGACAAAAATGAAAAGAAGCATCAAGAAAAATGAATAAAACTCTTAAGCACCAATCTACTAGACTTAAGAAATACAATACTTTATTTAATGCGCTCTAACAAACTTTCAATACATTTAAGAACGAGAATAGACTCCCTTTCGAGAGTCTATTTTTTATTTAATTTACTGATTATCAATATTTAATTGTACTCATTTTTCAAAAGAACCAGTTTACTACACTACCGAGTTTCTTCTAATTTAGAAACCGCTTCTTTTTTTAATATTAATTCTTTAAGGTTTTGTTTCTTTTTTATAATATAAATTTTTAATAACTAATGATTTAACAAAAAATAGATACCACCGTATGATCAGTAGTCCCACAAGCAATGATAACACTTTTTTGATCTATAAAATCATTGTTATTTTCTGAAGGTAATTTAGAAATTGTTTTTTTAACAAGTGATAGTTTTTTAAGGTTTTCCATAATTTGTTTTTTGAAAGATTAGAACTTAGTCTTATATTTTTTATCTATTTTAAACCTGTACATATATTCTCAATTAAGGATTCATTACAATGATTAAAATTTTTTTGATTTATAAAATTATTGCAGTTTTCTGACTGTAATTTAGAAATTATTTTTTTAACAAGTGATAATTTCTTAAGGTTTTTCATACTTCAATTTTTGAAAAGATTAGAACTTAGGTTTATATTATACTTTTTCTTCAACAACATGCAAAATCCGGGTATAGTATACCATTAGTTCCGGAAAAAAGTGAACCAGTAGTATATCGATTCTATTTGCTAGTTATAAAAATCTTTTTTTGAAGAAAAGATTATGGCAAACCACCAGGTAGAGATGCGAAAAATTAAAAAGATATTTAAATTATATACCGGAGGAGGTATGAGTAAGCGAAGGATAAGTACTCAACTTCATTTATCACGTAATACAGTAACCAAGTATATTACTTTTCTAAAGCAATATAAGCTGAATAACTTAATCGTACGTTTCCTAAATGATCTTTGTATTGATAAATATATTCATAATCACTTCCATTAGGTTCTACATAGCCTTCTGCAATATTAAAAACTGTAGACTACTGTTCTCATAAATATAATCCCAGCATATTCTCCAGCCGCATCACCGCTATGTTCGCTAAAAAGGTATACCATACCTTTTTTTAACGCTCCATAATGTTAAAGAACTTTTTACTTTATAAATATAACAAGAAAATAAACTATTAATTTCCTAATAGTAGGTAAACGAAGGTTTTCAAGAACTAGCTGTAAAACAAGCGAAAGTGCGTCATGTTAAAAACATGAAAGAGCATGAAGCGATGAGTTTTAGCAGCGGTTTTGCAAAGCAAAAAGTTCCTCAAAACCTTCTTGACTTTTTTGTTTCGTTTTTGTGTCAAGACAAAAATGAAAAGAAGCATCAAGAAAAAATGAACAGAAGCACCAATTTACTACACATAAGAATAAATAATCCTTATTTGATGTTCTTTAATAAACTTTTACTACTCTAAATAATAAGAATGAGCCTTGACTAAAAGACTCATTCTTTATTTATTATACTGATTATCAAATTTTTATTCACGCTCTTTTTCAAAAGTGCCAGTTTACTACACAACCAACTGTATCTGTTCTTTTACTTTTTCAGGATGTGTTCTACCATGAAAGATTCCAATGATCTTAACCGTTTTCAGTTTTGAATCAATAATATAGTGGAGATTATAAGGAAAAGAAGAGCCTAAGACAGCTCTTCTTTGGTTGGTTTCTATTTGTTTGTACAGTTGCGGATTGTCTTGTATACGAGTAATAATTTTTTGAACTTCTGCTTTAAACCTTTGTTCTAATTGTATATCGATCTTTTTATAATGATTTCTTGCTTTATCGAAATCAGAAATTGCTTTTTGCGATATGATGACTTTATATTTCACTAATCCCAAAGTTTTTCAAGTTCACTTAGGTAATAGTCTAAATCTTCTATAGGAATCATATTATCATCATCTTCAGCTTCTTTGATACGCTGAGCTATAATTCGATTTCGTTCTTTATCAAATTCT
>CAYMDH010000034.1:0-38882 GCA_964389205.1 uncultured Flavobacteriaceae bacterium | reverse complement strand
TATCTTTTTTACTCATAAAATCTACTTAAATATTAATCGAACTCAGGTTATGAAAATGATCCATTTATTAAAAACCTGCAAAATGATATTTTTATTAGTTGCAGTATGCGCTTTCTCTTTTTACTCATGTTCTTCTAGTTCTGACAATACTGTTATTGACCCAGATGGAGTGGATCCTGATCCAGAAAACACAGATGATGTAATTACTTTAATTGCTGATTTTCAGGGCGATGATGGAATTTCTATAGATGAAAACGGCATTATCTACGTTAGTAGTTTTAGTAATTTTACAGGTACTCAGGTTTTTAACGTCAATCCTGAAACTGGTGAATTTGGCATAACAGTTAATAATCTACAAGCTCCTACTGGAAATATAATTGACAATTCTGGAACCCTTTTTATTGTTCATAATGTTAGATTAACTGAAGCGGGCTCTAGTGATACTATAGGTGATGTAATAAGCGTAGATACTGACGGAAATATAACTGTTCTAGCTACTCTTCCGGGCTTTCCATCTGGTATTACTTTAGATACAGAAGGCAATGTGTACGTCTCTAACTTTGATTTTCCGGGAGTACACAGAATAACTCCTGAAGGAGAGGTCTCTCTTTTTGTTGAAGATTCAAGACTCTTAGGAGGCGTAGGAATTGATTTTGATGAAAACGGAAATTTATTCGTAGGGAACTTTATATCAGGTGATGTTTTACAAATAAACCCTGATCAATCTATTGAGGTTTTAGCTACTTTACCTACTGTACAACAAAATGTAGTCATTGGTTATATCACTTATTTAAATGGGTTCATTTATGCCACAGCCGTAGGAGAGAATGTTATTTATAGAATATCTATGTCTGGAGATATGACAATTTTCGCTGGTTCAGGAGTTGCAGCTTCTCAAAATGGAGCCTTATTAGAATCGTCTTTTAATTTACCTAATGGGATTAATGGAGATGCCAACAGAGGTGTTCTATATGTAACAGATGGAGGAGGGCTTCGCGTTATTAGCTTAAATTAAGTCTAAAAAATTATCTTGAAATTAGTATGTTATTAGTTTTCATGATTCTAGGGAAAGGTTTTACCTTTCCTTTTTTTAGTACTTTTTTTAGGCTATAAAGGGTAACTTGATTATTGTTAATAAAGTATCATTAATAATGAGCATAAATTTCTTTATCCTTCGAGGCATAATATATTGCTAATCATTTTTTTCTAATGTTAACAAGGTCTTTTTTAAATTGGGTTAACCTCGGATAGTTTCTCTTTTTTGCTAATTTTACTGCTTCTTCATAATTCTGTATAGCTTGCACTTTATTTCTTAAAACTTTATACATATGCCCAAGCTTGTTATATGAGGTAGGCTCATTAGATAATCTTGCAATTAAGGTTCCTGTCATTGTTTTTGTGTGAGAAGCAACATAAATAGGGAATCATTATTTAAAAAGAGAGGGGAGGGGCTACAATCGCTTTGTTCAGAGCATATGAATAGACTAATCCCGTTTCATCTACAATCTCTAGTAAGAAATCACCTTGAATATCGTTATTTTTGAAAAGATTATAAATTGTGGTCTCAAATCTTGATTCAAAAATCTTATGGGCATTTAAAAAAGCACTACTATTTCTGGTATTTATAGAATATGAAGTATCCTTACTTTGTGCCTTTACTCCTAACGGAAATGTTAGCAGTAGTGTTAAGACCAATTTTATTAAAAAAGGAATGAAGATTTTTGATAAATGACTCATATTTGTTCGTTTTTTGATTTTAATTAACGAAGAAAATGTACAATACTCATTTAATAAAATAAAATGTATTGAATTGTGCCATATGTGTAGTTAATTGTACATAATAGGAGTGTTAATTCTTCATCAACTGGAATAAAAAGAGCTCTTCCTGCAAACCTAAATCGATTATTTATTTCTCAGTTTTTCTGAATTTATACCCTCCTATGAATGATAATAGATGTCTGCATTAAAAATAATTTTTCATGGGTTTTTATAGTGCCTTAAGTTTTTACTTATAATTGTTAATGTAGACGGAATTTTCATGAAAATGATTATCTAATCTTACTTGCCAATATTATTAATTAGGTATTAAAAAATTAAAATCAGATCTCCATATCCCTAAGTTTGTTATATTTCTTATCATAGTTTAATTAATTTTAGTTAAGAATTCTTTTATAGCACTCCAATATTCATCAGCGCCTTCTTGACCTTCCCAAAGTGCTCGTGAACCGTGAAACCCATTAGAAGTTGGAATAAATTGTTGCTGGTTTGTTTTTAATTTTGAATTGCCAATTAAAGCTTTTAATGTTTGCGCTTCTTGCTTAGAAGATGTTATTAAAAATGGCTTTTTAATTTCTGAAAATACAGTAGCTAATGATGGTGCTGCATTGCCAAAATAATCACCAGGGCTAAAGCTTATAATTCCTTTTACTTTATCGTTATTTACTCCCTCCAGAAGCGCTAAACTAGATGAGAATGAACTTCCCCATACAATTACTTTTTGATTGTATTTTTTGTTTAAATATGCAATAGCTGCTGCAACATCTTGTTGCGCATTTATCATTTCTGGTTGTAATCCTTTTTCTATAGCACGTGTATTAGTATTATTGGATTTTCCAGCAAAGGTTACTCCTGAACGTAAATCTACAGCTAGACAGTTATATCCTAGTTCATTTAATTTTGGAGCTATATCTGCATATTCAATTCGATTATAACCTGCTTGATGCATCAATAAGATAATAGGATTGTTTTTACCAATTTCATAAAGGCTTCCATTTATAACCAATCCATCTAACGATGAAAATTCAACTTTTGTTGGAGTATATTTATTTCCAAGTTCTCCTGGAGTTGGCAATGGTACTTTTTGTTGCCTTCTCGCCGCGGCCTCTTGATTTATCAAATCTTCTACCAATTGGATTTTTGTTATTTTTCCTTCAGTATCAAAATGAATAAGAGATTCACTTTTACCTAACCCCACAAAATCATAAGCAACCTTAGCTTTACCTTGTTCACTCTCAACAATAGACATACTATTGAGTTTAGGAAGGTTTTTTACTATATTATTCATTATAGCAGGGGTGTTGGCTGCAGGAATTTTTCCAAACTGTAATTTGGAACTCAGATAAGGTTGGAGTGCTTCTTTATTTTTATCAGCAAAGCTTTTGGTAAACGCTTCAATTTGTTTAGAATAATCTTGAGCAAAAATGCTTGTAGATGCAAATAAGACAATTAGCAATACGTTAGGTTTATTCAATTTTAATATTCTGAATAGCTTAGGAATAATAAAGCACCAACTAAATATATATAATTACGTAAATCATGCGTAGTATAATAGTCTCTCGGTAGTATATCAAAGATTCTTAGAAACGTCATAGCTCCTGCTATGATAATTAATAGGATTCCTATTTTTTGGATAATGTTTAGTTCTTTCAAATAAGTTGAATTTTTCATTATATCAGTTTATTGTATTTATAATGTATGTTAAAAAGCATGGGGTTAGAATTACAGATTTGCTTTAATTTTTGTAAATTTTTTCTTGATTTTCGGAAATTTTGGAATTATAGAAAGTATAAATCCCACATCAAATAATAAAACTTCATAATACCAAGGTTTAGAATCGGTAACTATTAAAAATGCACTAAGCATAATTATTACTCCTAGAATCATCAAAATTTTGTGAAGGTTTTTTTTAGACATCATAACTCTTGTTTTGGGTTTCTATTTATTTAGTAACAAGAGTTTTAATAATATGACAATACTATTTATTTTCTTCTTCTTTTAAATTTTCAAGAATGGTATCAATCTCTTTAATAAGAGGTTCCCAGTTAACTTTTGATGCTCGTTTATTTTGTATTATGACGTAAATACAAAATACAACCATAAGTATCGTAGTAATTATTTTCACTTTGAATTTTCTTACCAATAAAAGCTCTATCAAGGAATTGTCAACTGTACTGATGGAAAAATCACCCCATTCAAAAATCATATAACTTATAAAAACTGGCAGGAGCAACCAATGGACATTTCTTAATAACTTTGCTTGACCTAGCATAAAAGCCCTCTGTTGTATGAATTGTTCTTTGATAGGTAAAAAAAGAGACTGAGTAAATTTGCTTTTACGATTTATATATAATCTAACTACAACATTAATCATAGATAATATCATTAAAAAAGCACCAATGCTAGATATAGAAAATGGTAATTTCATAAGGATATAACTATATAAGGATATTCCAATAATCGCAGCAATAGTTTCTCTAAGGTCTCGTCTTCTAACAATACACTCTCTACCTTCCATTTTATGTTTAAAATTACTCATCAGCTTATTGGTGTCAATCGAAATATCTTCTTTTTCAGAAGAACTTTTCCAGATGTTTTTTAAATCAAGTTCCTCCATATTAGCTTAATTTAGAATTCATGCAATCAAATAATTTTTTCCGGATACGTTTCATTTTAACAGCGATATGATTTTCGGTTAAACCAGTAACTTCTGCAATTTGTTTATACGACAACTCTTCTAGATACAATACTACAATGGAAGTGTCACTTTCATTTAAAGTAGAAATACATTGTTTTAATAATTTATATTTTTCTTCATTATTGTCATCTAAAACAGCGCTACTTGCTTTAAATTCAATAGCATCAAAACGTGTTGTTTTATGATTATTTTTTTCTAATTTTAATTTAGAGCGCATCCCTACATTAAGAGCAATTCGATACACCCAAGTAGCAATATTAGAATTTCCTTTAAATGAAGGCAATGATTTCCAAATTTGATATGCTACTTCTTGAAATAAATCTTGTGGTTCAAAAGGAGATATAGCATACACCCTACAGATACGATAGATTTTTTCTTTATTGGTTTCGAGTATTTCTTCGAAATTAAATTGCTGCACTTATTTTTGTCTCTTTGTTATTTAGTTACAGAAGCTACAGAAATATGACAACTATTTTTAATGTTATATATTTTGACTCCTTTTTTATTTAGTCATCATGAACATATATATACATCCAATCCTAAAATTTCTGCTTCTTGAGCTGGTATAGGTAATTGATGAATTATTCCTGTTTCTAATGCAAATTGCCCTCCTTTAATAGATTTAATCTCATCTTTTGGTAAGTGTGTCATATGAAAATACTTTTCTTCTTAAAAATAATTAAAATATTAAATTATAAAAAAGTACAATTCATAGTGGTTTTTTTTGTAACTATTGTATTTATAGCAGCTCCTTTTATTTTTTCTTTTGAAGGATTAGACACCTACTACTACTGGGTTATTGGTATAATTGTATTTATTGTAGTAAGCATGCATAAATCTGAAATAGCGGTGTAATTTTAAAGTAGTAAAAGTATCTGTTTACTATAAAAAACATTCCGTTTCTTTTTTTAATTTGTTAGAGCATGTCAATTTTAAAGATTGGCGTGCTTTATCTTTTTGTTTTTTATTAAACAATGTATTCACCCTTTCTAAGGTATTAATATTTATTGATTTACTTCATACTTCTCTGCATGAATTAAAATTGTGAATCATTATATTTTTTCAAAAAAATTGTTACTTCTTTTTTATACGAAACCCCTATCGGAATTTCGTGCTTATCGATTTCTATATCATGCGAAGTATAAGCTGTTATTTTTTTTGTATTTATTATATAAGACCTATGTACTCGTAAAAAATATTCAGGTAATTTATTTTCAAAATCACTTATTTTATATTTGGTCATTATGTCTTCTTTTGGCATATGAATACATACATAATCTTTTAAGCTTTCAACATACAAAACTTCTTCAAAAGATATCTTTATATGTTTTCGATTTGTACTTACATACATAAAGTCATCTTTCTCTTTATGAGCACTTATACTATTTACAAGTCTCTTCTTAGTGTTCGTTTTATCTAAGTATTTATTAATCGCTTTAAGGAATCTATTTATAGTGATTGGTTTTAATAAATAATCTACTACATTTAACTCATAACTCTCAACAGCATAATCTCTATAAGCTGTTGTAAATATTATATCTGGAGGATTTTGTAAAGACTTGATTAATTCTATTCCTGTAAGTCCTGGCATTTGTATATCAAGAAAAATCAGATCTATAGGCTCTCTTTTTAATATTTCAAAAGCGTCTATAGCATTCCAGCTACTTGCTACTAAGTTTAATTGAGAAAATTGTTTGATATGTTTTTCTAACAAACCAATAGCCAAAGGTTCATCATCTACAACTAAACAATTAATTTTCTTATTCATATTGCCAGTTTCAAATATACTTGATACGATTCTTTATTCTCTTCCACTTTCCACTCATATTGATCTGGGTAGAGCAATTCTAATTGACGTTTTATATTTTTGATTCCTATCCCCTCCCTATATCCTTTTTCATCATTTTTAGAAGTTATCGTCTTTGTGTTATATACTTTAAAATTGAGTCGTTCATTTTTAATTTCTAATGAGATATTAATAATAGATTCATCTATAGTATTACTCACTCCATGTTTAAATGCATTTTCTACAATAGAAATTAAAATTAAAGGAGCTATCAAAGCATTAGGTTGGTCTGTTGCGCTATGAAAATTTAATTGAAGTCGTTCTCCATATCGTAACTTTTCTAAATCAATATAATGATTTAATAGTTCTATTTCTTTGTTAACTAAAACTTTATCTTCCCTACATTGGTATAGCATATAATCTAACATTTCAGATAATTTTGCAACAACATCTGGCGCTTTATCTGACTTGTCTATTGTTAAAGCATATAGATTATTTAATGTATTAAATAAAAAATGAGGATGGATTTGTGCTTTTAAAAAATTGAGTTCTGCTGTAGCTTTCTCTTTCTGTAAAACAGCCATTTCATGTTTTTCTTTAGATCGTTCCTTAATCATTTTTATAAAAATAAAGATGATTCCAAAGAAATATACTCTAAAGAAATAATCAAAATACGTATACTCAATTTCCATTATCATTTGTAATAATGATTCTTTAGGCGCATCCCAATTGGCTATTGTTTCTGCGATATAAACATTAACAAATCGAGCCATTACAGTAAACACAAAAGAGCCTACTATAAAAGAAATAATAAACTGGATATACTTCTTCTTTTGTAAGAGTTTAGGAATTTGATAATATGCTAATATATATGTTGCTATTATTTTAACAGGTAAGGCAACCGCTCTATACATAAGTGCTTCTCCAATTTTATCAATACCTTCTGTTGAAGTAAATGGTGCTATTAGCAGTACAAATAGCCAAAATAAGATGTGGCTTAGTGCTCTATTTTTCAAAACACTATCTAAGAAGTTATTTTCTTTCTCCATTACTCAGGGAAAATAAGAAAAATAAGCTTGTTTTATTTTATAGTCGTCGAATTTAAAGAAAAAGCCTATGGATTTACCTTAAACGCACTCGAATTCAATTAATACGGTCAATACAATCATTTATCAATTAAACCTTGCTCTTAAGCTTCATTTATTTATGCTATTTAAATAAAATCTAGATTGCCTTAAAAACAATTAATCATGAAATATTTATTCATCTCTCTATGTTTATTAGTAAGCATCTATTTTTCTAGTGCTCAACCCAATGTAAAAAAATTAACTTTAGAAGAAAAAAAATTTGAAAGTGCTTCTGGTCAAATAGTTGAAGGACAAGTAGGAAGTCTTAAAGTTCTTGAAAATCGTGCAAATTCAAAATCTGAAGAAATTACAATTCATTTTGTTCGATTAAAAAGTACAAACCCTAATCCTAAAACTCCTATTATATATCTCGAAGGAGGGCCTGGGTCTAGTTGTACATGGCAAGCGAGCAACAAAGGCTATCTTGAAAATTGGCTCCCTTATTTAGAATTAGGAGATGTTATATTATTAGATCAAAGAGGCACAGGAGCAGGTACTCAACGTGTACTGTATATTTGGGAAAAAGAAATCCCTGAAAATGTTTTATTAAATGAAATAACCTCTCAAAAACATTTTAAAAATGTAAGTGAACAAGCATTAATTAGTTTTAATAATAGAGGAGTCGACCTAAATGGGTATACTACTCTAGAAAATGCCAAAGATATAGATGCATTGCGTATTGCTCTAAATTATAAAAAAATTGATTTATTTGGATTTAGTTATGGTACGCACTTAGGGCAAACGTATATCAAATATTTTGGAGATTTTGTAAACAATGCTGTTTTAGTAGGTGTTGAAGGGTTAAATCACACTTTTAAATTGCCTTCTTCTATGGACACACAATTTCATAAAATTGCATTATTGGCCAATGCAGATCCAAACATAAATAAAGAAATACCAGATTTAATTGCTTTGTACAAAAAAGTTGTACAAAAATTAGAAAAAAAACCTATAACACTAACACTAACTTCTCCTCTTACTAATGCGTCAATGAAAATAAAAATTAGTTCATATGCGCTTAATTTAATGTTGAGATTTGATATAGGAGATGCTAGTGATATTCCTGTTTTTCCACGTTTATTATACAGTATTGATCAAGAAGATTATTCTATTTTAAAATGGTTTGTGCAAAAACGAATTCAGTTTGTATTTGGAATACAAGCTATGTCTGCTACTATGGATCCCGCATCTGGCGCAACCGCTAACAGATATCAAAGAATTAAAGAAGAAGAGGCAAAAAGTTTTTTTAAAAACACTGTTAATCCTCAAAGGGAAGTTAATTGGTCTACTCCAGATCTAGGAGATACGTTTAGAGCTCCGCTTATAAGTAATATACGTACTCTATTTATGAGTGGTACACTAGATTTTAATACTCCTCCTTACCAAGCAGAAGAGGTTCGTTGGGGGTTTTCTAATAGTAGCCATATAATTGTCAATAATGCAGGCCATGAACAAATACTGACCCATCCTGATGCTAGCAAAACCATCATTCGTTTTTTAAAAGGTGAAAATGTAGATGATACAACTTTGTCTCATTCTAAAATACAATTTATTCCTGTAAAAGGAGCTTCAGAAAAGCTTTGGCATCCTTCCATAAAATAATGCCATAAGAATTGATTTATAATGAAAAGGTAATACTTGTTTTTAAGTATTACCTTTGACGCTTTTGCAATTTACTATACACTATTCTTTGATCATTTTTTATGGATACTGTAACTATTTTAGGATACGTTGGCGCTTTTTTTATTGGAGGAGTTTTAGGTCTAGTTGGCGGGGGAGGTTCTATTCTAACAGTTCCGTTGCTAGTATATCTTCTTGGTTACAATCCAGTAATTGCAACTGCTTATTCGTTGTTTGTTGTTGGCTCTTCATCTGTAGCGGGTGCGATTCAAAAATATAAAGAAGGTGTTGTAGATATGAGAACCGGTCTTTTCTTTAGTTTTCCTTCTTTCTTAGCGGTTTATTTTTCAAGAAAATATATAGTTCCTTCAATCCCTGACACTTTATTTAATATTGGAGATTTTGAATTAACTAAAGCCATTGGCCTTATGCTATTTTTTGCTATTGTCATGCTTTTTGCCTCTATAGCTATGATAAAACAAAAAAAAGAAAAAGCTATAAAGACAAATGAAAAACCTGCTTATATTTTTATTTTTATCCAAGGATTAATTATTGGTTTAATTACCGGAATTATAGGTGCAGGCGGTGGTTTTTTATATGTGCCTGCTTTAGTATTATGGGCTAATTTGCCCATGAAAAAAGCAGTTGGTACATCATTAGTTATTGTATCTATAAATTCACTTATTGGATTTACAGGTGATCTTCAAGAGATTCAAGTAGCATGGTCTTTCTTACTCCCATTTACAATTATAACTATTATAGGTATTCTAGTAGGAGGTCATTTCTCTAAATACGTATCTAATTCTCGATTAAAGGTTGGCTTTGGATGGCTAATATTATTGATGAGCATCTATATTATATCTAAAGAGATTTTTAACTATTAAAAATTACTCATAAAAAAAGGGAGTGAAAATTCACTCCCCTTCTTACATATATATAGTAAATGGATAGATTTAAATATTGCGATTTAATATAAGAAATTTAAAGCTGTAATGTCATTAGCGTTAAATTCTCCATCTGTTCCAAAACTGAAACAAGATAACATAATAGAGGTTGGGTCAAAACCAGATGGTGTTCCTGGAATTAAAATAGCACCAACTCCTCCGTTTCCTTCATTTACAGGAGCTCCTCCACAGCTTTGTCTGCTGAAAAAATCTGTATGTCTAAGACCTAAAGAATGCCCTATTTCATGCCCTGTAACGTGTTCGTTTACATTAGGGTCTGCATTATCAAGACCTGTAAAGATTTGTACAAATCTGTTTGGATCTCCTCCACTTGGGAATCCTGCAGATCCTCCAGATCCTCCATTAGAAGGTTGTCTGAATACAACAATATCTGCATTTATATTTGTATTAAAGCTCAATACAAAATTAAGATTCAAATTAAGTCTATTGTAGTTGTTAATTGCAAACTGCAAACCAGTTCTCATATTATTACTAAGACCAAAACCTCCGCCACCAGTCCAACCAGTTACGCTAATTGTTCTTGGTTGACTTACTAAGTTGTTCGTTCTATATTGCTCTGTAGTAATATCATTTACTCCCAATTCTATAGCTTCTAATTCTAAGAGCTGACTGTCAGAGATTAAAAGATCGCCTTCAATCATATATCCTGCAGGGATAACAGTTCCTGCTGGTCCTTCTGCTTCTTCTACTCTTACTACATCATTAGTATTTAAAACAAAAGCAGATAGTCTATCTAAAACATCTTGAGGTACTGTGTTTTGAGCATCTACAAGTTCATTGGTTTCTTCATTACTACATGAAGCGAAAATAAATCCTATCGCCAACAAGGGTAGGATTAATTTTGATTTAAGTTTTCTCATTTTTTTATAAGATTTGATAGTTAGTGTTAATTGTTAAATTTTAATCTATTTTTTTAACATATATATGAGATAAAAAATTCTCAGTAAATGTATCTATTATTTAATAATATTGATTAATTCGCAATCTTTTTAACAAAAAACAGACAATCTATCATCTTTTTTTCATTTTTAATTAAAATAGCATAAAGTCAAAAAAGTCTTTTAAGGTGTTATAGAGTAAGCTTTTATCGATGAAATACACTTTTTGTTAACAAGAAAAATATGTATTTAACGAAAATTTAAGATATGGATAAACCTTATTTTTATTACGGAAAGCATAAAGCAGTAATGAAATATGGGTGTTAATTTTTGACTAAAAAGAAGAAAAAACACTTATTTCTATCTTTTTTTATGATAATCTCTGTTAAAATCTATATAGAAATATCTATTTCTAGACCTCCAAAATTATCTCCAATAGTATTGATGAAAACTTGGTTATGAAAAATAAATATAAATAGCTATTACAATTATAATGATAGCTACTCCTATTTGTTTTACATATTTAAAGGGAGTAATATCTACTTGCTCAGTATATTTTTGTACATAAGGTTCTTTTTGAGGATAGAATTTCCCTATTAATAGCATAATTCCTGTATTTAATAAAAATAGTATCGCCATAATATGCAAAAAGTACGGGTAAGCATCCGCCTCTATCAAAGCAATTGCTTTTTCATCAGTAATTCCAGAGTTTTTAGTCTGCTCTAGAGCGTTTCCTACTAAATTTGGGCGTATTAAAAACTCACTTATTATATATAAAATAGAGCCTGATAATAATCCGATTTTTGCAGCAATAGCAGGTACTCTTTTGGTTACAAACCCAACAAATATAATAGTTAAGATAGGAATACTATAGATTCCATTTACTCTTTGCAAATAATCAAATATACTTTCTAGATTTGCTAAAAAAGGAGCAATAAACATTGCTGCCAATGCTAAAATAACTCCAAAAGTTTTACCATATTTAACTGTTGTTTTTTCATCTGCATTGTTATTAATGTGCTCTTTATAGATATCTATCCCGAAGAGTGTTACAGAACTATTTAACACACTATTAAAAGAGCTTAAAATAGCTCCAAATAAAACCGCTGCGAAAAAACCAATAAGTTCTTTGGGCAATACTTTACTTACCAACTCACCATAAGCTTCATCTGCAGAAGACACGTCCAACATTCCATTTTTTGACATATAGAATGCAATGATACCTGGTAAAACTACAATTAGCGGGCCTAAAATTTTAATAAAAGACCCTAATAACAATCCTTTTTGTCCTTCTTTTAAATTTTTTGCTCCTAAAGCTCTTTGAATGATTTGTTGGTTAGTTCCCCAATAAAATAATTGCACTAACATCATTCCTGTAAAAATAGTAGCAAAGGGTACTGAGGCTGCTCTATCTCCAATTGAATTAAATTTTTCAGGAATATTTTCTTGTAAAGTAGTTATTCCTTCTAGCACACTTCCATCCCCTACAATTAGCAATCCAAAAACAGGGATCATTACTCCTCCTATTAATAATCCTATAGCGTTCACCGTATCTGATACTGCTACTGCTTTTAAACCTCCAAAAACTGCGTAAATTGAACCTATTATTCCTATTCCCCATACACAAATCCACAAAGCTGCAGATTTAGATACTCCTAATAATTCTGGAACGTTAAACATTCCACTAATAGCTAAAGAACCTGAATATAGGATAGTTGGCAATAACACCACAACATACCCTGTTAAAAATAATATGGAGGTCAATGTTTTTGTTTTTACATCAAATCTATTTGCTAAAAATTGTGGCACGGTGGTAAGCCCACTTTTGAGATATCTTGGCAAAAGAAAAACAGCAGTAACTACCATCGCTATGGCAGCTAAAGTTTCCCAAGCCATTACTAAAATACCTTCGCTATATGCAGCTCCGTTTAATCCTACTATTTGTTCTGTTGAGAGGTTTGTTAATAATAAGGACCCTGCGATAACACCTGCAGTTAAGCTTCTCCCTCCTAAAAAGTAACCATCGGAAGTGCTTTCATTTGTTTTTCTTGTTGCCAAGTAAGCAATAATTGCTACCAATAAAGTAAAGCCTATAAAAGATAAAATAGCCATGTTAGTTAGTTAGTTTTGTGCAACTAATATAGTGGATTATTATTGAATTGATTGGAGGTTTTTAAAGCTACTCATTTAAATTTTACAGATTAAACAATCTCTGCACTTAAACCTGCTACCAATAGTTTACTGCATCGAGGCTTCAAATCTTCATAAGCGCCTGTTTTAACAGTGCATTTTCCTTTATAATGAACAATAATAGAGCATTGTTCTGCTTGTTCTGGTGTATGTTCGCAAACATCAATTAGCGTATCTATTACATGATCAAATGTATTTACATCATCATTAAATAGTACAATCTCATTTTCTTTAATGACTTCTTCTTCTAAAAGTAGGCCTTCCGATACCTTCTCTTTCGTACTCATTATCAAAATTTTAAGCTAATTTATATATTTTACAGCGATCCATGAATTCTTTTTAATTTTTTCAGCAAATTTTAACGTATACTTTCTACATTCATTTTCAATTAATTCAAAATCATCATCATAAAAACCACTAAGTAATAAAATTCCATTTTTATTTAAACACCTTGAATAGACCGCTATGTCTTTTAGTAGTATATTTCGATTTATATTGGCTATAATAATATCATAAGATTTATCTTTTAAAAGTGATGCATCGCCTTCAAGCACCTTTATTTGATCTGATGAATTACGTTCTATATTTTCTAATGTATTAAGATAACACCAATGGTCTATATCTATAGCATCTACTTCAGAAGCACCTTTCATTGCTGAAAGAATAGCCAGAACCCCTGTTCCGCATCCCATATCTAGTATTTTTTTATTTTTAATTTCCAACTTTAAGAGATGTTGAATCATCATATGAGTAGTTTCATGATGACCGGTTCCAAAACTCATTTTAGGCTCTATGACAATATCATATTTGGTTATTGGTTTTTCATGGAAAGGAGCTCTTACAGAACAAATATTATCTACCAGAATAGGATCAAAGTTTTTTTCCCACTCAATATTCCAATTTACTTGTTCAATTTCTTTAAAAGTATAAGAAACCTCTACAATTTCATTACTTAGAAGGTGTATATCATTTAATAAACTATCTGACCATTGATTCTTTTGAATATATGCTGTTACTCCTTTTTCATTTTCAATAAAACTTTCAAACCCAACTGCTCCTAATTCTGCAATTAATATATCTGCCCAAGGGGTTATTGGAATTATTTTAAAAGTGTATTCAATATACGTTTGCGACATTATTAAAATATAAGTTTCATTAATATATCGGTTTGTTTGTCTGTTCCCATCATAAAATAATGTTTATCAAAAACCGTAAAATCAAGTTGTTTATAGAATCTTATGGCATTGGGATTGTGCTCCCATACCCCTAACCATAAATATGCATATCCTTCACGATTTGCTTTATCTACAATCATTTTTATTAATTGCCTACCAATGCCTTGATTTTGAAAGTTTTTATCGACGTAAATTCGCTGCAATTCTATACCAGTTGTCTCTTTTATATCCGTTTGAGCGGTTCCTGTATTTAATTTTATATAAGCAACTAGAGTAGCTTTTAATAATACAAAATAGAATACTGATTCTTTATTGTTTACTTCTTCTAGTAAAGCTTCATTACTAAAAGCTTCTTCAATGTATAATTGAAAGTCTAAAGGATTGTTTTGTTTCTCAAACTGATCTGTATACGTTCTAATGCTTATTTCCCTCAGTGTCTGAATGTCTTTAGAGGTTACTTTTCTTAGAACTATTGTATTCAAAATAAATTACTTCTCGAATCCTTCTACAATGGCAATAAAATCTTCAGCTTTAAGAGATGCTCCTCCAATTAATCCTCCATCTACATCTGCTTTGGAAAAAATTTCTTTGGCATTCCCTGGTTTTACACTACCTCCGTAAAGTACTGAAGTTGTATCTGCAACATGACCGCCTACACATTCGTCTATCATTTTTCTAACAAAGTAGTGCATTTCTTGTGCTTGATCTGGAGTAGCAGTAACTCCTGTACCAATAGCCCAGACTGGTTCATAAGCTAGTATGATGTTATCCCAATCTTTTGTTTGCAAATGAGACAATGCATTTTTTAATTGGCTTTTCACCACTGTAAAATGATCTCCTGATTCTCTATCTTTTAATTCTTCTCCAAAACAAAAGATAACTGTCATGTCATTTTTTATAGCTGCGTCTATTTTTTTCGCTAATAAAGCATCATCTTCATTAAAATATGCTCTACGTTCTGAATGCCCTAATATGACTGTATTGATTCCCATACTTTTTAACATCTCTGCAGACACTTCTCCTGTATAAGCACCGTTATCTGCATAGTGCATATTTTGTGCTACAACTTCTATTGTGTTACCTTTTAAGATTTCTTGAGCAGTTTGTAGGTTTGTAAAAGCTGGAGCTACCATTACAACTACATCTTCATTTATAAATTTAGTAGTTAAATTGGTCAACAAAGACTTAGTTTGTACTAGATCATTATTCATCTTCCAATTTCCTGCTACAATTTTTTTTCTCATGACATTCTATATTATGTTTTGTTTTTTTATTTATTAAAAACAAGTTACTTTACTTTAATTTTAGGGTCTAACCATCCATAAATTATATCTACAAAAATATTAATAACTATGAACATAGTTGCTATAATTAATACAGCTCCCATAATGACGGGTAAATCCAATGTATTCAAAGCATCAACAATTTCTTTTCCCAACCCATTCCATCCAAAAATATACTCTACAAAAACAGCTCCTGCCAACATACTAGCAAACCATCCAGAAATAGCAGTTATTACAGGGTTTAATGCGTTTTTAATAGCATGTTTTTTAACCACTTGAAACATACCCAATCCTTTAGCCTTTGCTGTTCTAATATAGTCTTGATTTAGAACATCTAATAACGAGTTACGCATTAACTGAATAATTACAGCCAAAGGTCTAATTCCTAAAACTATAGAAGGTAAAATTAAATTTTTTAATTGAATATGAATAGATTCGCCAAAATCATCTACCTCGTACAGACTTCCTGTCATATTTAGATTTGTATACTTATGAAGCATAAAACCAAAAAACCAAGCAAAAATAATTGCGCTAAAGAAAGAAGGAATACTCATGCCTAAAGTACTTAATATCTGGATGCATTTATCCATCCATGAATCTTTAAAAAGTGCTGAAAACACACCTAGTAAAATTCCTATTGCTACAGCAATAGCAATTGCAGATATTGCTAGTACAATTGTATTTGGAAGCGTTTCTGAGATTATGCTGGTTACTTTTTTTCCATTTTTTTGAAAAGATTCACGTAAATAAGGGGTTTTTATCACTACAGCTACATTGCCAACATTAAAAAGTATCTTACCCGTATATTTTTTGGGATCAAAAAATGTATAATCATTTTTATCTTTTGAATGAAATGACAACGGAAACAGATCATTTATATAATAGAAATATTGTTTTGAGACTGGTTGATCAAAACCATATTTCTTTTTAATAACTGCTAATTGCTCACTATCTTCATTTTGGTCTAACATCATTCTTGCAGGATCTCCCGGTAAGATAGTAAAAAGAATAAAGATTACAGTAACCACACCAAATAAGGTGAGTAGTGCATATAAAACTTTATTTAGAAAATAACTAAGCATCAATTATTTTTTTGCTTACTTTTTTTTACAATTTCAAGAGCTTCTTTAAGTGAAACTGGTTTATATTCTATACCTAAATTTTTACTATACTCTTCAATAGTTTGTGTAAAACCAGCTTCCTTTCTCTTTTCATTTATCTTTTCATGATTTTTTATAGGCCAAATAAAACTAATTGGTTTTCCATCTATGGTATACGTTACTCCTTGAGAACCATAAATTTGCTCTTCTTTTTTCCCCATTAAATAACGATCTTCCATTAAAGCAACTTTAGTAGTAGCGAGCTCTGCTTTCTTTGCTTGTTCTTTCATTAAATCTAGATATTGAGGTATTTTCTTTGGTGCATGTTGAATTACATACCATATTGCTTCATTGGTAGGCTCCCCTACTAATGTTTTACCAGGATATCCATATTCTTTAAGCACCCGCTCAGCTAAAATCAGGTTTGTAGAGTCTATCTGATGCCAAAGTTTAAAATACGCTTGCGTTGTTTCTTGAACTGGAATACCATAAATATTGGCTATAGAATCTTTCTGCACTTTCGTTTTAGCAAAATACACATGTCGAATCCCTTGATCTAATCGTAAAACACTATCTAATTCGCGCTTTAAATCAAGGTTCAGACTTAAATTAGCATTAGAAAGTGTTTTTAATTTTAATTGATTTGCATCGTTATAATGCAGTTTTTGAAGAATCGTTCCTTTGTTTAATTCCACCAAGCCAGGGTTGGATCTAATAATAGTTTTTAAAGTGGTTTGATCTGTAAAATAAAAATCAAAGTTTAGTTTATATTCTTTTTTTAAAGGTGCTACTTCGTCTTTATTTGAAGCCGATAACCCTATCACTTTATATCCTTTCTTTATGCTTTCATCTGTAGCCTTTTTAATAGCTTTGAAGGCTTCTTTATTTGATTTGTACAAATCATAAGCTACTACTACAATCAAATGCTCTTCTTCCAACAAACTATCTGCAAAATTCTCTCCGTTTTTTTCTATACTAAAATCATGCACTGGTGGCTCATATCCTTTTTGTATTTCTGTAGTTTTAACATCTATAAATTCTCCATCAACAGTAGGGTATTCTCCTGTAGTTTTTATTACCTCATCTTTTCCATTTACTTTGAATCTCCAGGCATACTCATAAATAGCCTTAGGTGCATCTTCAGGAATTGACATTCCTTCTTTTATATTAGATCCAATTTTATAAGCTCTGAAATCTATAGAAGGTAGATGATTATACACATGATTTACAAAAACAATACACGCAATCAATGTTAGTATACATGAATACGCAGCAAAACGTTTAGAAATAAGAGGTTTTAAGTGCCTTTTTCCAAAAAAGAGGATCAATATAAACACTAATAGAATAATGTCTTTTGTAAAAGATTCCCAGGGGGTAAGCTTTATAGCATCCCCAAAACATCCACAATCTGTTACTTTACCTGTTGATGCAGAATAAAAGGTAAGAAATGTAAAAAATACAATCATTAAAAGTAAGCTCCAAACTGTAAATTTTGACTTGAATCCCACCAACAACATAACACCTAATAAAACTTCAAAAATGACAACAAAAATAGCTAGTGCTAATGCATAAGGCTCTAAAAAACCTAGATTTAATACTGATGGACTAAAATATTCTTCAAGTTTAAAAGAAAACCCAACCGGGTCATTCAATTTTATAAATCCACTAATAATAAATAATATCCCAACAAATACTCTTAAGATTCCAACTATAATTTTCATTGATTACTTTTATTTAAATACTTATTTAGATTCTACCATCAAAATAAGCGCAAATACTGCATAATTTATAATATCTTGATAATTAGCATCTATCCCTTCACTCACCAATGTTTTACCCTTATTATCTTCTATTTGCTTGATGCGAAGTAATTTTTGAAGAATGAGGTCTGTTAGAGAACTTATACGCATTTCTCTCCACGCTTCTCCATAATCATGGTTTTTTCGTTCCATTAGATCACGGGTTTCTTCAATCATAGCATCAAACATAGTATTTGCTTCTTTCACAGATAAATCAGGTTGTTCTACCACGCCCATTTTTAACTGAATTAATGCCATTACAGAATAATTTATAATCCCTATAAATTCTGACGACTCATCTTCATCTACTTTACGAATTTCATTTTGCTGAAGGCTTCTAATGCGTTGTGCTTTTATAAAAATTTGATCCGTTAAAGAAGGAAGGCGTAATATTCGCCAGGCACTTCCATAATCTTTCATTTTTTTTGCAAACAAATCGCGACAAGTTTCTATAACCTCATCGTATTGTTTTATCGTATTTTGCATATTATTAAATCGGTTGATATGGATTATAATCGTATAATGCTTGAAATGGGTTTTGAACATTCTGACGACCTTCTCTAAGCCTTTGTTCACCATCACCTCCTAACAATAACTCTTGTTGTTCTTTTTCTATTTTTTTAATACTCCTTATCTTATTTGAAAATTCTCTTATCATGTTGTATCGTTTTAAAACCAGTAGTTATAATTCTAATTTTAGATGATTTAGAAAGATTATACTAATTCTATTTTCCGTAAATTTCGCTTAAAATTTTTAAATGCGCTAATTTACAAAAGTACACGTTAAACAAACTTATACTTAATAACATTCTTTAATAAGAATATTTGAATGACAAACATTAATTGCAAAGGGCGACTTATTGATCTTACTCATACCAGAGTGATGGGTATTTTAAATATTACTCCAGATTCTTTTTACGATGGAGGTCGGTATAAGAATGAAAAAGAAATTTTAGAGCAAGTTGAAAGAATGATTATAGAAGGCGCGACTTTTATAGATATAGGCGCTTACAGTTCAAAACCCGGTGCAAGCCATGTTACTGAAGAAGAAGAACTACATCGCATATTGCCCATATTAGCTATAATATTAAAGCATTTTCCAGACACTTTAATTTCTATTGATACGTTTCGAAGTAAGGTTGCTGAAAAATGTATAGAAGCAGGTGCTTGCATGGTTAATGATATATCAGCTGGAACTCTGGATAATAATATGATGAAAACGGTTGCACAATTACAAGTTCCCTATATTATGATGCATATGCAAGGAACTCCTCAAAACATGCAACAAAACCCCAAATATTCAGATATTATTAAAGAAGTTTTATTTTATTTTTCTGAAAAAGTAAATCAGGCTCGCCTATTAGGCATTAATGATCTTATTATAGATCCTGGCTTTGGATTTGGAAAAACTATTGACCACAATTATGAAATGCTAAATAAGCTGTCATTATTTTCAAGCTTAGGGCTCCCTCTTCTTGTAGGAGTTAGCAGAAAGTCTATGATTTATAAGCTTTTAGAAAATTCCCCTCAGGAAGCATTAAATGGTACTACCAGTCTTAATACTATCGCTCTAATGAAAGGTGCTAATATTCTTAGAGTACACGATGTAAAAGAAGCTATCGAAATCATTAAAATAACAACACAATTAAAACAGTAGTCTTTTTCACTAATTAGAAAACGCTTCTTTTAATTTTTTATATTTTTACAAAAACCCGTCCACTTTGGAGTTATTCGATTTTTTAAACTTTAAAATCATAGATATTGTCGATATTATTCTAGTCGCCACCCTTCTGTACTATGTTTATAAACTCGTAAAAGGAACTGTAGCTATTAATATTTTTATCGGTATTGTTGTAGTATATCTTCTTTGGAAACTTACTGTAGCCCTTCAAATGAAAATGGTAAGCGGTATTATTGGAGGGTTTATGAATATAGGGCTTATTGCACTTATCATTGTTTTTCAACAAGAAATAAGGAAGTTTTTATTGATGATTGGTTCTACTAATTTCACCAGAAAAAGACGTTTCATCAAACACTTTAGGTTTCTTAAACAAGATGATGAAAATACAGAAACTGATGTTGACGCTATTCTATCTGCCTGTGAAAGAATGGCTACCTCCAGAACAGGCGCTATTATAGTTATTGAACGAAACAGTTCGCTAGATTTCATAAAGTATACTGGCGATAAAATGAATATAGAGATTACACAACCTATTATAGAAAGTATTTTTTATAAAAACAGCCCATTACATGATGGCGCAACTGTTATTGAAGGAAACTATATCGTAGCTACTCGTGTTATTCTACCGGTTTCTGATGAACGAACCATCCCTCAGCGTTTTGGGTTACGACATCGTGCAGCTGTTGGTATTTCTGAAAAAACAGACGCGCTAGTTTTAGTTGTAAGTGAAGAAACAGGGCAAATTTCTTATATTAAAAATGGTGAATTTGTACTCTACAAAGATTTGAATGAACTGAATTCTATGATAAAAAAATCATTGGTTTAAATTTATGAATTGTAAAAATTGTAACACTACTCTCATAGACAATAAAAGATATTGCCATCACTGTGGCGCTAGAGTTATCAAAAACCGTTTAAGTATTAAAAATTTTACTTATTCAATTAAGTGAAGAATTTTTAAACTACGACAACAAACTTCTTAAAACATTAAAACATCTTATTACCAAACCAGAAGTAGTCATTGATAGTTATGTTCAGGGAGTTCGAAAAAAATATGTAAACCCTGTAAGCTTCTTTACTATTTCTCTAACACTAAGTGGAATACTGGGTTTTTTAACTTACAACTATTTTTCTACATATTTAGATTTATCAGCCGTAAGTAGTTTTTATGAAGAATCTAATAAAGAGCTTCAAACAGAAATTTTCGATGTCGTTAATAATTATTCCTCTTTGTTAACCTCGTTAGCAGTTCCGCCTGTTGCTATTCTTTCTTTTGTTGTTTTTATAACAAAAAATATAATTTAACTGAACATGTAATAATAAGTTTATACACCTACTCCGAAGTAGCCATATTTTCTTTTTTTATCACTCTGGAAGTGTTATTGTTTGCTCCGTATTTGTACCTACATATTAGTTTCCTAATACTAGGGTTAATCCTTATATATTATGCATATACCTTAATACGAATTTTCAATTTGAGTTTTGCCCAGTTTGTATTAAAATCATTGCTTTTTGGAGCAATAGTCTTATTTTTAATGATTGCTATTATTACGATTATAACAATTTTAGTAATTAATGGGTTTATAGATATTTCACAATTTGCTCCTCAGTCATAAATTACTTTCTTTAATAGCGTAATAAATAACCTTGAAACAATCAATAAGATTAAATCAAGGCTATTTGATATCTAACAACATTAGCAAATAAACTATACTAAGTTACATTGACATGAGTGATCATTCGCAGTATCAAGACAACCATTGCCTGCTGATATTGGTGTCGTAACAGGACAAAAAGCTCTTGAAGTTACTCTTCCAATGGTTTCCCCTATTTTTCGCGTAAGCACAATTGTACAAGGAATTGACCCTCCATATACTTTGCTCCCTTTTAAATCACTAATTTTTTGTTTATTCAAAACTAATTTCGCGTTCTTAAATGTCTTTTTTTTCATTTTTAAAATTTTAAATTAATAGTGTTAAGTATCTATGTATCATGTGCACAAGTATGACACTTGTTTACTAAACTAACTTTTAATTGAAACCAATAGAACAGCATATGTCTGAATTCAAGAATACTAGGGTAGGTATTCTTGAATTCAGACATTTTTATATTGAATATTGAAAAAAACAACGAAAAACTCCCTAGAAGGTAACAAATCAAGATATTATAAACTTATATAAAGGATTACATATAGCGAAAGTTAATAGATAAACTATTTAGCTATTACACAAAAATTGCTGTATTATGAAGGCTTCTAATTTCTATTATTTAAGTTTTCTAATAAAAATATTTTAAACAACTTCCTCTGCCATAAATTGCACTTCATACAGGTTTCTGTAGTACCCATTCTCTTTTTGAAGTAATTCTTTGTGAGTACCTTCTTCCACAATATTTCCGGCATCCATTACTAATATTTTTGAAGCTTTTTTTATAGTAGCCAATCGATGCGCAATAACTATGGAAGTTCTTCCCTCAGTAATTTTATCAGTTGCGGTTTGTATCAATTGTTCAGAATATGAATCTACAGAAGATGTTGCTTCATCCAATACCAAAATACTAGGATCACTAACATAGGCTCTTAAAAAAGCAATAAGTTGTCGTTGCCCACTAGAAAGCATTGCTCCTCGCTCTTTTACATTATAATGATAGCCATCTGGCAAGCTCATAAAAAAGTCATGAATTCCTATTTGTTTGGCTGCTTCAATAACAGTTGTTTCTGATACATCTGGGTTTTTTAAAGTGATATTGTTAAAAATAGTATCTGCAAATAAAAATACATCTTGAAGTACTACTGCTGTGGCATTTCTTAACGATGCTAAAGTAAAATCTTTAATATCTTGATCATCTATTTTAATAGTTCCCGAATTAATTTCATAAAAACGGTTTAATAAATTGATAATTGTAGATTTTCCAGCACCTGTAGCTCCAACTATTGCAATCGTATCTCCTGCAGCCACCTCAAAAGAAATACCATGCAATACTTCTTCGTTTTCCACATATCCAAAATGTACTTTCTCAAAGGCAATGGCTCCTTCTACATTTTCTGCTAAAACAGTACCATTATCTTCTATTTGACTCTCTTCTGTATCTAAAATTCCAAAAACACGATTGGCAGCAACCATTCCCATTTGTAGGGTATTAAACTTATCTGCTATCTGACGTAATGGTTGAAACAGCATATTAGACATCTGAATAAACATAATGATAGTTCCTATTTCTAACTTGCTACCTGGTTGAATAGCCTGTAAACCTCCATACCAAACTAACAAACCAATAGTAATAGATGATGACAGTTCTGCAATAGGAAAGAAAATAGAATTGTACCACACTGTCTTTATCCAGGCTCGTTCATGCTTTTTATTAATCGCACTAAACTTTTCAAATTCTGAAGTTTCTCGATTAAAAATCTGAACAATTTTCATCCCTGTTAATCGTTCTTGTACAAAAGAATTAAGATTAGAAACTTGCGCTCTCACATCTATAAAAGCTACTTTCATAGCACGTTGAAATAAACGAGTAGCATATAAAATTACTGGAAGAATCATAAAGACAATTAATGATAACTTCCAATTAATAACCAACATCACTATAGCAACCACTGTCATTTTTAACAAATCACTAACGATCATAAAAAAACCTTGGCTAAAAATTTCTGATATCCGCTGCATATCACTAACTGCACGCGTTACTAATAAACCTACAGATGAGCCATCAAAATACTTCATTTTGAAACTCATGATACGCTTAAAAAGATTTACTCGCACATCTTGAATAACACTCTCTCCTAACCAATTAGCAAAATAAATAAATGACAATTGACTTAACACTTCAAAAAGAAGCGCAAGTCCCATTAAGCAAATAAATAATAGTAAGCCTTCCTGATCTTTATTTACGATATAATTATCTACTGTTTCTCTTAAAATTAAGGGTCGTGCTACAGAGAAAGCAGATAATAATATAGCTGCTAATGCCACTCCATAAAACACCTTTTTATAAGGTTTTGTATGTTGCATTAAACGCTTGAAGAGCTGGTAATCGAAAGCTTTTCCTGTTTCTTTACTCATTTATTTTTTGAAAAGGTCTGTTGGGTATGTTATGTTTGTCAAATATAATGCATGTGCAGGAACTGAAACCCCTGCTTTGCTTCTATTTTTACTTTCAATGATTTTTTTAACATCTTCTTTAGAAATCTGACCTTTACCTACTTCTAAGAGTGTTCCTACAATAGCTCTTACCATATTTCTAAGAAATCGATCTGCTTTGATGGTGAAAACTAAGGTATCCTTTTCTTGTTTCCATGTTGCCTGCATAATCTTACAATTATACGTTCTTACATCTGTATTTGACTTTGAAAAGCACTGAAAATCTATAAAATCAAAAAGTATTTTGCTAGCCTCGTTCATTTTTTCAATATCCAATTTTTGATAAATCAAATGTGCAAAATCTGTTAAAAAAGGATTTTTAGTATTGATAATCCAATATTCATATGTTCTGGAAGAAGCATTAAATCTTGCATGTCCATCTTCATTAACTTCATGAATTTTTCGAATACTTATATCACTAGCCAGAAATGAATTTAATCGATTTTTTAGTAATATCACGTCTATCTCGTTATCAAAATCAAAATGTGCATACATTTGTTTTGCATGAACGCCTGCATCTGTCCTACCTGCCCCTACTATACTTATTTGCTTTCGCAATAAGGTAGATATTGCATTTTCAATTACCTCCTGTACAGAAATAGCATTGGGTTGTTTCTGCCATCCATGGTATTGTTTTCCATTATATGAAAATTCTAAAAAGTATCTCAAAAATTTAGTTAATTTAATAGATTACAAAGATAGGATTTTGAAATTCCAAAAAGACACATTCTAAAAAGACAAATTCCAAAAAGACACATTCTAAGGATCAAGTAGTAAGCATAGTAATTAAACTGAACATTGATTATTGATTATTGATTATTGGTTATTGGTTATTGATTATTGGTTATTGGTTATTGGTTATTGGTTATTGGTTATTGGTTATTGGTTATTGAAAGATTCTAATATACCTTTACGTTCAACTTTTTTATATGAAGAAAATACTACTAATTTCTGATACGCACAGTCACATAGATGAACGTATCTTTAAATATATTCTTGAAGCAGATGAGATATGGCACGCAGGAGATATTGGTGATTTGTATGTTACCGATGCTATTAAAGAATTAAAACCTTTAATAGCAGTTTATGGCAACATTGACGATGATAAAGCAAGAATGGAGTTTCCAGAGCATAATAGATTTATGTGTGAAGGTGTTGATGTTTGGATGACACATATTGGAGGATATCCTGGCAAATACAATATCAATATACGAGAAGAGATAAACAAAAATCCTCCTAAATTATTTATTTGCGGCCATTCCCACATCTTAAAAGTTCAATTTGACAAGAAATTAAATTTATTACATATGAATCCTGGAGCAGCTGGCAAACATGGTTTTCATAAAGTGAGAACGATGCTCCGTTTTGTTATTGATAAAGCAGAGATCAAAAACTTGGAAATTATTGAATTAGAAGGCAGTCGTTAATTGTATATTAAAATATGCTAAATCAAAAAAAGATTATGAAAACTAAATTAACTGAACTGTTAAAAATTAAATATCCAATTATCCAAGCTCCTATTGGAAGTGCCACCAATCCTATTTTGGCTAGCGAAGTATCTAACACAGGTGGATTAGGAATGCTTGCTCTTTCATGGAAAAGTACTGAAGATTGTATCAAGCTTATTAGAGAAACAAAGAAATTAACCAGCCTGCCGTTTGGAGTTAACTTAGTCTTAGATTGGGATCAAGATGAAAGAGTCGATGTCTGTATTGCAGAAAAAGTTCCAATAGTTTCTTTTTTTTGGGGAGACTCATCTAAACATATTGAAAAGCTAAAAGCCCATAATATAAAAGTATGTCAAACTGTAGCTAATTCTAAAGAAGCAGAAAAATATGCTACTTTAGGAGTAGATTTTCTTATTGCTCAAGGTTGGGAAGCTGGAGGGCACGTTCAAGGAACTGTTGCCAGCTCAGTCTTAATTCCATCAATAGTAAGTAAAGTTGCTATTCCTGTAATTGCTGCTGGTGGATTTACTAATGGACAAGGATTAATCGCTACCCTTGCATTAGGAGGATCTGGAATTAGTATTGGCACTCGTTTTCTTATGAGCACTGAAGCTCTTATTGAACAAAAGTATGCCAATTTGATTGCAGAAGCAGATGAAAATGCTACTATTTACACTAAAGATCTATTTCATCTTGGATGGGAAAACGCACCTCATAGGGTTTTAAAAAATAGCACCTCTTTGGCTTGGGAAAAAGTTGGAAAACCATCTATTGGGAAACGTCCTAATGAAAATGAAATTATTGCGCATACTATTAAAAATGAACCTATTTACAGATATTCAGATAATAATCCTATAAAAGGGGTGAAAGGATCGTTAGAAGCTATGGCATTATATGCAGGGCAATCTTGTGGTCTTATCAACAAAAGAATCCCTGCCCGAAACATTGTTAATACTATTATACAAGAAGCTAAAACTACTGTCATATATATAAAAGGGCTTTAAAGAGAAAAGTAAGGTTAATTAATAAAAAAGCCCGGATCTTCACCCGGGCTTACGCACTAATACTACTAAGATTTTAGGTTTATCGTAATCGATCTACAGATTTTACGAGATCTTCGTCCTTTTTAATAGCCTTATTGGCTAAAAATAAAAAAACGATAGAAACTATGGGAAGAAGCATCCCAATACCCTTCTCCGAGATTTGACTCTCTCCGGATAAATTTAGCGATCGTACCACGAACACTCCTAGTAAAGTAAGGTTTAATATCATGTTCAACCTGTTCAACACAAATTGTAATTTTCTGTTTTTGTATAAAAAAATAGCAATTAAAGCAAGCAATGCAGATGCTTCAAATAACACTAATACTAGCATTTCTTGTTTAGCAAAAACAATTTCTTTACTCTGATCTACCCATATATTAAACCAAAATGGAAGGATCCCAGCTATAAGAGCTATTATAAAAAGATACGCTGTTTGTATGCGTTGTATCATTCTTTTCTTTTAAAACTGCCACAAAAATAAGAGTTCTTTTTAAACATTTATGCTAGTTTATAAAAATAAATTCGTAATATTGCTTTATCAATTCGCAACCAGTACGTTACTTCGGTTCGTTTGTACTTCATTTAAAATTTTCAATTTATACAAATAGCAAAATTTTACCTCAAACCCAATTAATTATATTGTTATACTAATGTTTGAAATTTCCGATTTAAAAGAAAAAAAACTTCTTGAGTTACAAGAAATCGCAAAAAAAATAAATGTCCCCAAGTTTAAGTCATTGAAGAAAATGGATCTTGTGTATCAAATACTTGACCTCCAAGCTGCTGATCCTAAAAAAGTAGTTGCCACAAATGACAATGATGGAAAGGGGAAAACTGAAGCTCCTAAAAAAGTACGCAAGCGTATAACGGGAAATCAAAAAAACACTCCAAAAGATAAAGAAAGAGTTGCTCCTAATCAAACTCGAAAAACGAATGCAGCACCAAAAGCTTCTAAACCAGAAGTAGAAAAAACTGTTTCAAAAGAAAATAACCCTCCTGTTTCTCAAACTACTTCTACTCCTCCAACGCACGAGAAAAAGCAAGTAGTAGAAAAGAAGGAGAATAATGACAAAAGAGATAATAAGCGTAAAGAACCTTATAAAAAAGAACGCCCAGATTATCCTCAAAAAAGACAACACCACAACCATAAAGGAAATGGTAAAAATCATAAAGACCAGGTAGATCCTGATAATTTTGATAAAGAAAAGAAAAGTAGGTATCGTGATCCAGATTTTGAATTCGATGGAATTATTGAAAGTGAAGGAGTACTAGATATTATGCAAGACGGATACGGTTTTTTAAGATCTTCCGATTATAACTACCTATCTTCTCCTGATGATATATATGTATCTCAATCTCAAATCAGATTGTTTGGATTAAAAACAGGAGACACTGTATTGGGAATTGTTCGCCCTCCAAAAGAAGGAGAAAAATACTTTCCACTTATTAAAGTAAGTAAGATTAATGGATTAGATCCTCAGGTGGTAAGAGATCGTGTTTCTTTTGAGCACTTGACACCATTATTTCCTGAAGAAAAATTCACACTTGCAGATAAGCGTAGTTCTATTTCTACACGAATCATGGACATATTTGCTCCTATTGGAAAAGGGCAAAGAGGGATGATCGTATCACAGCCAAAGACTGGTAAAACAATGTTACTTAAAGACATTGCAAACGCCATAGCTGCTAATCATCCAGAAGTGTATTTAATTGTTTTATTAATTGATGAACGTCCTGAAGAAGTTACTGATATGCAACGTAATGTGCGAGGCGAAGTCGTAGCTTCTACTTTTGATAAAGAGGCACAAGAACATGTTCGTATTGCTAATATTGTACTAGACAAATCAAAACGTTTGGTTGAATGTGGTCATGACGTTGTTATTTTATTAGATTCTATTACACGTTTGGCTCGTGCATACAACACTGTACAACCTGCTAGTGGTAAGGTATTAAGTGGTGGTGTAGATGCTAATGCTCTTCATAGGCCAAAAAGATTCTTTGGAGCTGCTAGAAATATTGAAGGAGGTGGGTCTCTTTCTATTATAGCAACAGCTTTAACGGAAACTGGTTCTAAAATGGATGAAGTAATCTTTGAAGAATTTAAAGGAACTGGAAATATGGAGCTTCAATTAGATAGACGTATTTCTAACAGACGTATTTTCCCTGCTATAGACCTTGTATCTTCTAGTACACGTAGAGATGATCTTTTATTAGACGAAAACACAGTGCAACGTATGTGGATAATGCGTAAATATCTTGCAGATATGAACCCTGTAGAAGCAATGGAATTTGTAGAACAACGCATTAAACGTACTCAAAATAATGAAGAGTTTTTATTGACTATGAATCAATAGAAAATCTATTATAGATAATTTAAAAAATCCTGCAGATGCGGGATTTTTTTATTTTCAATAAGTACTACTATAAACAGTTTATCACTTATATTTTACAATTCAGAATAAAAATATATGCATTCATAAAAAAACAAGAGCTTTAAATCTATTAATCAACCAATGTTGATCATTAAAGGTGAACTAATGAAATTAAAAATTCTAGGAACAATTGGATTAATTTTTCTAATTGTTAATCAATTATTGCTTCTAAAAGGAAATGATTTTATACAAGCGCAAAATCCAATTGATTATACCCACTGGTTATTAATGGTAGGTGTTTTATTATCACTTTCATTTAATCATATTTTTGATAAAAGCAATTTTAATAGTATGGCTAGCATTTTAACATCATTAGGAGTTATTGCACTTATGGGTCAGGCTATTATTGATTTTGTTTGGTGGAGCTATGGAAGCGATCATACTGGAATGAACAATCTAATAAATCAACTAATGAATAAGCCCTCTATTAGAATTCCTTTTATAACACTTGGTCCTGCATTATTTTATTTAGGATTAGCCATGCATACTGGAAAATATTTAAAAACACATGCTATATGGTCTATAGTTACGATTATAGGAGTTATCATTATTGGTCTAGGATCATTTATCTATGACAGCAGAATACTTATTGTTTTAGGACATTTAATCTTTACTTTAGGCATTCTTGCCTTAGTTTATAAAAAAAGGCGATTCTAAAACGAATCGCCTTTTTTTATAAACCACTTAATTATACTATTTAAGCCAAATCAAAACGATCAAGGTTCATCACTTTCGTCCAAGCAGCAATAAAGTCTTGTACAAATTTCTCTTTAGCATCATCAGATCCATATACTTCAGCAATAGCTCTTAACTCTGTATTAGAACCGAAAATTAAATCAGCTCTTGTTCCTGTAAATTTAACAACTCCTGTTCTACGATCACGTCCTTCAAATAAAGCATCATCATCTGAAGTTGCACTCCAAGTATATGTAAAATCTACAATATTTGTAAAGAAATCATTAGTTAAAGCTTCTGAGTTATCAGTAAACACTCCATAGTTTGAGCCATCAAAATTACTTCCTAATACTCTTAATCCACCAACTAAAACCGTCATTTCTGGAATAGAAAGTGTCAATAAGTTTGCACGATCAATTAACAACTCTTCAGCTGCCAATTTTAAATTACCTCTTAAGTAATTTCTAAAACCATCTGCTAAAGGTTCTAAATGTCCAAATGAATGTGTGTCTGTTTGCTCTTGTGAAGCATCACCTCTACCACTTGCAAATGGAACAGATACGTTCTGTCCTGCATTTTTGGCAGCTTTTTCAATTCCAACAGAACCACCTAACACAATCAAATCTGCAATAGAAACAGTACCACTAAAGTTATTTTGAATATTTTCATAAACACTTAAAACTTCAGCCAATTGCGCAGGGTTATTTACTTCCCAATTTTTTTGTGGTTCCAAACGAATACGTCCACCATTAGCACCACCTCGTTTATCTGATCCTCTAAATGTAGATGCAGATGCCCATGCAGTACTTACCAATTGTGAAATTGATAAATCTGTATTTGCAATTAAACCTTTTAAAGTTTCAACATCGGCATCACTAAGTGTTGTACCTGCAGGAATTGGATCTTGCCAAACCAATTCTTCTGTTGGTACTTCAGGTCCTAAATAACGAGATACGGGCCCCATATCTCTATGGGTTAATTTGTACCATGCGCGAACAAAAGCATCTTCAAATTCTTCTGGGTTATTACGAAAACGCTCAGATATTTTTAAATAATCAGGATCTATTTTTAATGCCATATCAGCATCGGTCATCATCAAAGCTTGTCTTTTTGAAGCATCTCCTGCTGTTGGTGCTGTTGGTGCCCCAGAACTTGCAGTAGGCGTCCATTGGTTTGCGCCTGCCGGACTTTTTGTTAACTCCCAATCATAATCTAATAATACTTTAAAGAAATCGTGATCCCATTTGTCTGGATTAGGCGTCCATGCACCTTCCAAACCACTTGTAATAGTATCATCTAAAACTCCTGTGCCATATGTATTTTTCCACCCTAAACTCATTTCTTCAATAGAAGCTCCATGTGGCTCAGCTCCAACATATTTATCAGGATCTGCAGCACCATGTGCTTTACCAAATGTATGACCTCCTGCAGCTAGTGCAACAGTTTCTTCATCATTCATAGCCATACGTCCAAACGTTTCTTTCATCAGTTTGGCCGTTTCTAATGGATTTGGTGAACCATTAGGGCCTTCTGGATTAACATATATTAACCCCATATGAGCAGCTCCAAGATGTCCTTCTAGAGTTCCATCAGCAAAACGTTCTTTATTAGCTAACCATTCTGTCTCATCTCCCCAGTATACATCTTGTTCTGATTCCCAAACATCTTCTCTACCACCAGCAAAACCAAATGTTTTCAATCCCATAGATTCTATAGCACAGTTTCCTGCAAGAATCATTAAATCTGCCCAAGAAACTTTATTTCCATATTTCTTTTTAATAGGCCATAATAACAAACGTGCTTTATCTAAGTTACCATTATCTGGCCAGCTATTTAGTGGTGCAAAACGTTGATTACCTGTACTAGCTCCTCCTCTACCATCACCTACACGATATGTCCCGGCACTATGCCATGCCATACGAATCATTAGTCCTCCATAATGACCGTAATCTGCTGGCCACCAATCTTGAGAGTCTGTCATTAATGCTGTAACATCCTTTTTAAGTTCTGTAAAATCAACACTATTAAATGCTGCTGCATAATCAAAATCTTCACCCATTGGATTAGATTTTGTTGCATTTTGACGAAGGATGTTAAGTTTTAATTCATTAGGCCACCAATCGCGGTTTCTTGTACCACTACCAGCAGTTTGTTTTTGAGTCCCTCCCATGAATGGGCATTGACTTATATCACCATTCATGTGATTGTTTTTAGTATCCATAGTTAAATTAGTTTTTAATCTTTGTAGCAAAATTACCTAATTGTTTACTTATTTATTGAAAATCATTATTTATTTAAATTACTTCATTATTGATAATATCTATATTGATGCATAAAAACCATCTATATTGCTTATAACTCATCTGTAAATCATACTCAAAAAATGACAAGATATCTATATTTTATAGTATTTTAAACAAATGAAATTTGAAAACAACAACAAATGTATCCTAGAGCAATATGGAAATACTTTATAGACATAAATACCTTTAATGGTATTTTTTCTTTAATCGTTGGTTATGCTTATGGAACTTTATGGGGTGTAGTTATGTTTTCATCTTTTGGGATTTTAATTGGTTTTTTTGGTTTTTTCGTGTTTAAAAAAAATGAATATTATACTTATTATAACTTGGGGCTAACCAAAACTTATCTTATTAAAAAAGTGTGGCTCTTAAACCTATGTATTTCAATACCATTATTTCTAATCTATTTGATAATAATTAAATGAATATTTTAGAAATACACAGGGCAAATAAATCATTCGGTAAAAAAAATATTTTAAAAAATATCTCTTTCACTTCCGAAACTGGAAAAATTAAAGGAGTATTTGGAAAAAATGGAACCGGGAAATCTACACTTCTAAAACTTATCTATGGAGTATTAAAAGCAGATTCAATTCAAATTCAATTCAATTCAAAAACTATACGTCCAAGTCATATTATATCTTCTAAAAAAATAGCATACTTACCTCAAGACTCTTTCTTACCTAAAGAGCTAAAAGTACGAGCGGTCATTCCTTTATTTTTACCTAATGGAAGTGATCAGGATAAAATTTTCTATGCTCCAAAAGTCACTACTTTTGAAAATACGATGATTGGAAAATTATCTATTGGTCAACTACGTTATTTAGAGATATTACTTGTGGGACACTTAACGCATCCATTTTTAATACTAGATGAACCATTCTCAATGATTGAACCTATATATAAAGACATCATAAAAAATTATTTACTTAAATTTAAAGAATCAAAAGGCATTATTTTGACTGATCATTACTACAATGATGTATTAGATATTACTGATTATAATTTTTTGATAAACAAAGGCGAAAAAGTAGTTATAGACCATAAAGATGATTTGATCAAATTTAATTATTTAAATAAATGATAAAAAAGTTCTTTTTACTTGCCATAGTATCTTTGAATATTTGTTTCGCTCAGACTACTAATGAAGAGTTTAAACTTTCAGAGTATGCACTAGAATTAACCAAACAAAAAGTAGTGTACGATCCAAGCTATTTTTCTATTAGCTATCCGAATGGAGATATTCCAGAAAATAAAGGTGTTTGTACTGATGTTATAATAAGAGCGTATCGAAAAATAGGTGTTGACCTTCAAAAAGAAGTACATGAAGACATGAAATCTAATTTTAATGCATATCCCAAAATCTGGGGGCTAAGAACCACCGATAAAAATATAGACCATAGAAGAGTTCCAAATTTAATGACCTTTTTTAAAAGGAAAGGGGCCGAAAAAACAATTACCAATGTAGCCGCAAATTATATTCCTGGAGATATTGTTTGCTGGAATCTTGGAGGAGCAATTACACACATAGGTATTGTGGTTAATAAGAAATCTATCGATGGAAAACGAAATTTAATTGTTCACAATATTGGAAATGGACAAGTTTTAGAAGACTGCCTATTTGATTTCAAAATCATCGGACATTACAGGTTTAAAATTTGAAAGAATTTCCAGCAAATATAAAATTCAAATACCCATGGAGGAAATATCAAAAAAGAGTTCTTGATGAGCTAGAAGAACATCTAGAAGATAGTCATTTACATATTATTGCTCCTCCAGGATCTGGAAAAACAATTTTGGGATTAGAAGTTTCTTTACGATTAAACAAACCTACTTTAATTCTTGCTCCAACTACTGCGATAAGAGATCAATGGGTTAATAGATTCTGTGAACTCTTTCTTCAATATGATGTAATTCCTGATTGGATTTCTCTAGATATTAAAAAACCTGAATTTCTCACTATTTCTACATATCAAGGAATGCATGCTGCTTTTTCTGGAAAGAATGATGTTTACGAAGAAGAAAGAGAAACAGAATCTGCTGTGGAAGACCCTGAAAATCTCATTCTTTCAAAACCGAAAGTCAAAATAGTAATAGAAAAGCTTAAAAATAAAAAAATAAAAACTATCGTTGTTGATGAAGCTCATCATTTAAAAAATGCTTGGTGGAGTTCTTTAGATGAAATTAAAAAAAATCTATCTCCTACTATTGTTGGTTTAACCGCGACACCTCCCTACGATGTAACATATGCTGAGTGGCAACGATACATAGATTTAAATGGTCCTGTAGATGCTGAAATTTCTATTCCAGAATTAGTTATTGAAGAAGATTTATGCCCACATCAGGACTTTATTATATTTTCTTCTCCAACTCATGAAGAAACTATAAAAATCGTAGAATATAACAATCGAACTAAAAAGGTTTTTGATGAAATAAAAAATGATTTAAATTTTAAAAATAATTTATCTAACCTACCTGTCTTTCTTCAACCGCAAGAAAATCTTGACTGGATTTACTCAAACCTTGAATATTATGTTTCAACACTGGTATATCTTAATGCGACAGGTATCGAAATTCATAAACTTCATCTTGAAATAATTGGAGATAGCAAATTTAAAATACCTAAACTTAATTATGAATGGCTAGAAATTCTTTTAACATTTTACCTCAACATAAATGATAAATCTTTCTTAGAGATAGAAAGACACAAAGAATCATTATTAAATAAGCTAAAGCGAAATGGAATAATAGAACGTAAAAAAATTAATTTCAGAAATAACGACAAACGAAACAAACTTCTTAGCACCAGTATAAGTAAATTAAAAAGCATTGAAGACATAGTTACTTTTGAATCTAATTCTCTTAACGATTCGTTAAGGATGGTTATACTAACCGATTACATACGAAAAGAATATCTTACTGATACCAATGAAAATTTAATTTCATTAACTAAAATTGGAGTAATGTCCATCTTTGAAAAATTAAGAAGAAATAAAACTTCGTTTAGCCTAGGTGTGTTAACCGGATCAATTATAATTATTCCTTCTTCTGTATTAAAAGCTTTTAATGAATTATGCAAAACGTATGATATTGCTAATACTAATATATCGCAACTCCCATATGATAAAAGATTCTTATTAATCAATGTATCCAATAAGTTAAAACACAATATAGTTCATATAGTAACTCATTTATTTCAAAAAGGACATATAAAAACCCTTATTGGAACTAAATCATTATTAGGAGAAGGCTGGGATGCTCCGGCTATAAACTCCTTAATTTTAGCAAGTTTTGTAGGATCTTATGTATCTTCTAATCAAATGAGAGGAAGAGCTATAAGAACGCAACTAGCTAATAAAAATAAAACTGGAAATATTTGGCATTTAGCATGTATTGATAAAACGGATAACGATGGAGGTGCTGATTTATCATTAATAAAAAGAAGATTTAAAACTTTTGTTGGAGTTTCTCACCACAAAGAACCTAGTATAGAAAATGGTATAGGAAGAATGAATCTTCCAGAAAAATTTCAAACAAATGAAAGTTTTGAAGCTATCAATGCCTATATGTTTAGTATGGCTCAAAATAGAGAAGAACTTAGATTAATTTGGAAAAAAGCACTTGAAAATGGTACTACGTTAATTGAAGAAATGAAACTCCCCTTTCAAAATAAAAAAGATTACAAGAGTATTAAATCATTATATTTTAATAGAACTATTGCTTCTTTATTCGGTTTATTGGGTTCTGGACTTATTGGTTTTAGCGAAACAGCATTAGAGGTATTTTTACGAAATCTTAAAAACATTAAAAGTTTAGAAAGTCTTTTGTGGTGGTTGAGTTTAATTGGAGTATCAGGCTTTGCAATTTTTGGAAGGTTAATTTTTAAATCTTTTAGATTATTCATTAAATATCGTGATATTTCAAAAGACATTGAAAATATTAGCAATGCGTTATTAGAATCTCTTATAAACAATAAATTAATTCAAACTCCTAAATGCGATCTAACTATTATAGTTCATCAAGATGATCATGGAGGTATTTATTCTCATTTAAAAGGAGCCAGTACTTTTGAAAAATCTCTTTTTATAAAATCACTTATTGAAATAATTGGGGTTATTAAAAGCCCTAGGTATTTAATTATTAGAAAAAGCTCATTCTTTAACTTAATTCCTCAAAAAGATTATCACTCTGTTCCTGAAAATTTAGGGAAGTCAAAGTCAATAGCTCAAGATTTTAAACTTAATTGGGAGCATTCTGTAGGGAAATGTGATTTAATTTTCACTAGAAATATAAAAGGTCGAAAATTATTATTAAGATCTAGAATTAATTCCCTAGCATCAGAATTTGAAGATAAAGTTGAGAGAATAAATAAATGGGAATAACATTTTTTTAAAACCCAATTACATACATTAAATTAAGGCTTAAAAGCACTTAACTTTTCCAGCCATTTTAAACACTACTCTGGAGTAATTCTCTTTAACTTCAAAAAACAAAAAAGTACAATTTTTCGGGTTTATTTTGTAGTTTCTATTACCTACTTCCTCTTCATCTTTGCACTATAATAATTTGCTGAAAATATAAAAAGATAAACATTAAAGAACAAGTTACCAAAATGGATGCAATAGTAAGTCAAGGAGCTATTGTAGACGCTGTAAAAGGTTTTTTTGCAGACAATGCAACTACTTCTAATTATGGTGGTGGAGGTACAACAGGAAAAGCCGAAATGATTACAAAAATGGAAGGTTTCGCTGGAGCAATTGCCAGTGTAAACGACATTACTCATCATCATTCTATCGTAGATGATAATGTTTCTGCATCAGAATTTACATTTGATTTCAATATGAAAGACGGAAGCAAAATATATTGGCATGAGATTATCCGAAGAATATGGAATTCTGAAGGGAAAGTTATTCAAGAAGAATACTTTAACGCAGAATAATTTTCCTTAATATTTAATTATTACCCAATTAGTATATATAGCACTAATTACAAAAGCTATATAATAAAATGAATATAATAAAAAATAGAAAAAATTAATTAAAACCACAATCGTAGCATTAACACTTATTGCTAGCACAACAACATTTAGTCAAGATAAAAAAGCAAATAATGTTGATAATAGTAACATTGCCTTACAAGGATACAGCCCTGTATCTTATTTAGATCTACAGTTAGCTCAAAGAGGAAATAAAAGTTTTAAATCTGAGCATAAAAAAGTTACTTATTATTTTACTTCTGCAGAGCAAAAAGCAACTTTTGATAAAAACCCAGCAAAACACTTACCTCAATATGGTGGGTACTGTGCTTTTGGGGTATATGCAGGAGCAAAATTTAGAGTAGATCCTACCAAATTTGTTGTAAGTACTATCTATACTTAAACAACGTAGAATTGGATGCTAAACAATTATGGTTAGCAGAAAAAAATCATAATAAATTAAAAAGTGTTGCTGATAAAAATTGGAATAAATTGAGTAAAACTTATAATTAATATATTGACGTAACGATTAGTTAAATAAAAAGAATAGCGGCTTAAGTAATTACTTAAGCCGCTATTCTTTTTAAATTTGTTATCAAAATATATTGAAACTAAAGAGCGTTATTAACAACCAATTTATTTTAAAAAAGATCTATGAAAGAAGAAGTAATTACTGTAGATATTGTATCAGATGTAGCATGTCCTTGGTGTTATGTTGGAAAACGCAGGCTTGAAGAAGCATTAAAACAATGGAAAGGAGCACCTATTGAGGTACAATGGCACCCATATCAATTAGATCCCACTATTACTAAAGAAGGTGTAAATAGAGATGCCTATCTAACTAATAAGTTTGGAGATATAGAAAGTACCAAAGTCATGACAGAACGATTAATTGAAGCAGGAAAAGAAGTAGGCATTGTATTTGATTTTGGAGAAAATTGGCTTGCTGTCAATACACTTCCTCTACATCAATTATTGCACACAGCAGGGCAAGAGGGCTTCAAAGACGCTTTAAAAGAACGATTTTTAAAGGCTTATTTTGAAGACACATTACATCTTAATAAAATTACAGTACTCTCAGAAATTATGAGTGAATTTGGTTGGAGCACAGAAAAAGTACAACAAATAATAGCAGATAAAACCATTGAAAAGATTGTAAAAGTAGAGATTATTCATTACCAACAATTAGGTGTTTCTGGAGTGCCTTTCTTTATTGTTAACAATAAATATGGAATAAGTGGCGCTCAACCTAGCAGTGTTTTCTTAGAGGCATTTTCATCGGTATCTCCCATCGAAATTACCAAAGAAGGAGCCCAATGTAATCCAATTTCTGGCGATTGTTAAATACTAAATTTTCATAAACAAAGAAAGCTTCACAAATGTGAAGCTTTCTTTGTTATATAAAGTTTTCTAAATATTATCTTCTTTTACGAAGCTAATTTAGTTACGTATTTTGCAAGACTACTCTTTAAGTTAGCTGCTTTGTTATTATGAATAACATTTTTCTTTGCTAACTTATCAATCATAGATACTACAGTTGGAAATAAAGTTGCAGCTTCTTTCGCATCTTCTGTACCACGTAATTTTTTAATGGCGTTACGAGTTGTTTTATGTTGATACTTATTTCTAAGTCTTTTCGTTTCGTTGCTTCTAATTCTCTTTAATGCCGATTTGTGATTTGCCATCTCTTTTGTATTGTACCGTAATGGTAAACTATTACATATTATTAATTTGTAGTCCGTAGGGGAATCGAACCCCTGTTACCAGGATGAAAACCTGGCGTCCT
>CAYMDH010000033.1:0-39313 GCA_964389205.1 uncultured Flavobacteriaceae bacterium | reverse complement strand
TATCAATCTATTAAAACTAATCAACTCGCTTTTTATTAATCGAACTCAGGTTATACATAAAAGAACGACAGTATATGTGCAAATAAAAAAGGCTTTAAAGATTATAATCTTTAAAGCCTTTTTTATTTCTGTTGCTACTCTTGAACTCGAATCAAGAACCCTCTGTTTAACAGAAATAATCTCATTTCTATGCAAAAGAAACTAAATTTTGTTTACTGTAATAAATTTTATTATGCGTGCAAATTGCGTGCAAATGAAAAAAGCTTCCAAGAAATACATCTTGAAAGCTCCTTATTTACTAGTGGTCCCACATGGGCTCGAACCATGGACCCCCTGATTATGAGTCAGCTAAAATTAGTTTTCTTCTAGTTTCATTTATTTTCTTATAATCTGATTTTCAATATTTTATGATTTTTCATTTTGTATCAAGTTGCATAAATTGTACTTTTAAAAGGCAATTTGTTGTACCTATGTTGTACCCGTTATAAAAAATCATGGCAAGCATTAAAACAATTTTACGAAAAAAAAAGCTATCTGATGGCACTTTTCCTGTTTGTCTTAGAGTGACAAAAAATAGGAAAACGAAGTATTTTAAAACTATTTTTAATATTCCTGAAAAACAATGGAATGCTACTTCTGGAATTTTCAATAAGAGTAATAGTAATTATATTCAAAATAACAGGCTCTTATTAAAATTTAAAGATCGAGCTTTAAAGATATACTCAGAACTTGAAATCGAGAATGAAGATTTTACCTTAGAAGATTTTGAAAAACGCTTTCGAGTAGATGCTAATCCTGTAGAAAAAAATGTTTTTAATTTCTGGAAGGAGATTATTGCAGAAATGATTTTAGCTGGACGAACAGGAAACGCAAGAGCCAATCAAGATACTTATAATTCTGTCAAACTGTTCAATATATCAACGAATCTCAGCTTTGATGAAATTACACCTACTTTTCTAAATAAGTATGAAGTTTTCTTAAGATCAAGAGGAGGAACAGATGGTGGTATCGGTGTTAGAATGAGAGCTATTCGAGCTTTATATAACATGGCTATGGATAGAAAGATGGTCAAAGAAGAATCATATCCTTTCAGAAAATATAAACTTTCTAAATTAAAAGGAAAGGGAGTGAAAAAAGCATTGAATATGGAACAGGTAATGAAGATTGTAAATTTAAATTTAAAAAAGCATTGTACAATAACAAATAGTCGTCATTATTTTGTGTTTAGTTTTTATACTAGAGGAATGAATTTTGCCGACATGATGAAACTTACATGGAAAGATATTCATGAGGATAGAATCTTTTATACACGTTCTAAAACCAAAGGTAATTTTATGGTAAAGATACTTCCTCCAGTTCGAGAGATTCTTGACTTTTATAAAGAACATTCTTTAGGAACTAAATTTGTTTTTCCTATCTTATTAAGAGATAACTTAACACCTACTCAATTAGAGAACAGAAAAAAGAAAACCATACAGAAGTACAATAAAGATTTAAAGGAGATTGCCAAAATATGTAAAATTGATAAGCCATTAAGTAGTTATGTTGCCAGACATAGCTTTGCAAATTGTCTAAAACAAAAAGGGGTTGCTACTGATGTTATAAGCGAATCTATGGGGCATCAAAATTTAGCTATTACGCAAGCGTATTTAAAAGAATTAGATAGTTCTGTGTTGGATGAGGCTAGTGAATTGCTATTATAGCATATAATTCTCCACAAAGTATGCTACATATTTAGGAAGTTGTGTGCCTAAATAATAAGGTAAGTTCATTAATAAATAAGGCGTTCCTTCTCTTGTTACAGCTTCTTCAATTTTAAATTCCCCCGCATACATCCTAACCGCATAAGGATGATTTGTTTGTTCAATAAATTGATGTAATGATTTTAATGTACCAGTAGCTCCTGATTTTATTTCAATAGGAATTACTTTGTCTTTATAAGTTAATACTAGATCAACCTCAGATGAAGCTTGACTCTTTTCACGTACCCAAAAATGTGGTTTATTATTTGTTATCGTATTTAATGAAATTACTTCTTGAGTTATGAGATGAGGAATGATTGCTCCCTTAAAGGCATTACTTAAATCATCTACACCTAACATTTGTGCTTGAATCTCTAAAGCATGATTTATTAAGCCTGTATCTAAAAATTGTAATCTAGGTGATTTTCTAATATTTGGTTTTACAGGAACTTCTATATCTGTAGTGGGGTAGATAAGTTGAATAATTTTTGCATCATCTAAATTACGCATCGCTTCTCCTACCTCTCTAGATCGATAGTTAGAGTTTCCAAAATTCTGAAATTTAATACGTTGATCTATATATAAATGAGCAGTAGCCATAATATGCTTTATAACACGTCTTTCAGAAGTATTAGATGTGTATTTTTCTACATCATTTTTATAAGTTCCCCAAATACTTTCATATACTGTGGGTAAATCTGCTACATTCTTTGTTTGAATATCTGTTTTTATAACTTCTGGCATGCCTCCAATAATAGCATAACGATGAAACAACTCCAATAAAATTTTATGTGCAACTGGTTTTACTGGAATAGTGTTTAATTGCTCTAATGCAGCTTGATGAGAAATAGCATCGAGATATTCATTAAAATTTAAAGGATATAAGTATAAATACTCTACACGACCAACAGGAAAGCTTTCTACTTCTTTTATAGCAAACTCTAATAATGAGCCTGCAGCAATAACATGTAATTCTGGAATTTCTTCATAAAAATAACGCAATAGCTGTATAACTTTGGGCTGTTCTTGTATCTCATCAATAAATAATAAAGTATTAGCTTGTTCTTTAGAACTTATATTAAAAGATAAAAATAAAGCCTCTACAATGGTTTTTACATCATCATGTGCTTGAAAGAATTGTTGATCAGCCGCCTTTTCTAAATTTAAAAAGATTTGATATTTATAGCCTTTTGCAAATTCTTTAACTAAAGTAGTTTTACCCACTTGGCGTGCGCCTCTTAAAATTAAAGGTTTACGGTTTTCGCTAACCTTCCATGATTCTAAATTATTGGTAATATGTCTTTTAAAATTCATGAATTATTTATATTGTAATATAATAAGGGTAAATATATAACTTTATTGTAACAAAATAAAGGTAAATATATAACTTTATTGTAACAAAATAAGGGCAAATAATTAGAATGAAGAGATTTATCTTATTTAAGAAGGTTATTATTTTTAGAAATATTACTTTCCATTTGGAATGAGACTAGTGAGTCATTATTGTAAAATAATTTAAGTCAATTTCTATTTTTTTAAACATCCCATGCTCTTCTAATAAAAATATCTAAATAATCTTTCTCTACTGCGATATCAATATTATTTCTAAGATAATTTTCTATTGCCTTTTTGGCATTTTTACAGTTTGCTATCTCTCTATAATAATATCTTGTAGTATATTCTCCTATCCAATTAGGGTCGAAATTTTGATAGTTATAGCTTTCCATATCTAGAAGCCAGTTATAGTATGGATTTATTTTTTTAAATTTTTCAAACTTTGATTCATTAAATTTCACTTTATTTTTAAAACACAAATTGATAAAGTCATTTAATCTTCCATCTTTAAAATTCTCATTAGAAACAAACAAACTTTTAGAATTCTTGTTTATCCTTTGCGGATAGCAAACCTCAATTGATTTTCCGAAATTTTCATCATCTAAACCTATTATATCAAAGATATTTGCCTGATAATAAAGATCAAAATTAAATTTCCTAATCAAACATTCTACGATCTCGTTTTTAATTTTTACTCGATAAACATCATTTGCTATAATATTAAAGATTGGAATTATAATAGTAGTTTGATGTTTTCTTGAACATAAATCACATTCCTCAAAAGCTAAACTAAATATTAGCTCAAACTCTACTTTTGATATATTTATTTTGGCTTTTTTGTTTTTAATTTGATTACAAATTGTTTCCAAAACTCCTTCATCATGATATTTGGAAATTCTAATTAAAGAGAAGAAAAGTTTTTTTAAGTTTTTAGTTGTAATTTGATTTCCTTTTCTTTTAATAAATAATCTTAAATTTTTAATTTTATGCCAATCAATTATTTTTTCATTTTCTAAATAGTGTATTAACTTTAAAGAAAAAGTATTAATATAATTCCTATCTAGATCACAATATGAAATCAGGGTTATTATGTTAGCAAATAATTTATTATAATAATCTCGAAAGGTGAAATTCTCATCTTCAAATATTTGAAAAAAACCTTCTTCTATATTTATACTATTAGAAAAGAAATTGTCAATTAAATCATAAAAAGATTCATTTGCGTCATTTGATTTTTTATACTTTATATTTTTAAGCTTATATCGTCTGAATGTTCGTATCATGTATTCAGTATCTCCATTTACTATAAGTTGTTTTATGAGCCAATCATCAAAATGATTTAATCTACTGTGATGTATTTCATTTATTGCATGAGAAGCAAATAATCCTTCTATAAAAATTTTAGTTAATTGAACAAACTCTGTAAACTTATCATAGATTATCTTGTTTACTTCCAAAAATGTAGTTAATTCTGCGTATTCATTTATTAAAGTCCATACATTATTATTAAAACTTCTTCCTTTATTTAATGATGCATGATATTGATCAACAATCTTTTCTACTAATGTTAATATTTTATTCTTACATGAAGAATAAAATTTCTCTTCTTGAATCCATTTAATAATTTCTTTGTTTCCTGGTGTTTGAAGGAATGGAGATAATTGTGCAAGGTCATTATTCTTCAGTTTTTTTAATATCTCATCCCTCCTTTGTAGATTATAGAAATTGTGATTTATAAAAACATATAGTTTTGATAAGTTATATTTTGCTATAAATGCAAGAGAATTTTTTGATTCATTTATTGATTTTTTATAAGCAAGTTCAAATGTCTCCGCAGCATTTATAAAGTTTCCAATTTTGTAATGCAAGTATCCTAACTCTATTAAATCTTCAGGAGCTTCAGTATACGCAGTTAATGAATTAAAAAATACTAAAAAGTTAAATTTCCGAAAACTACATTTAGCACAATTACATGTTTTGTTATCTATATATTTAATATCTATTGAATCACCTGTATGACTTTTATCAGAAATATTATAAATTAAGTTATTCGTAAGGCATCTGAATATATATTTAATTTTTTCTTTGTAATCTTCTATATCACCAAAAAGTAAGCCATTTTCATTAAGATCTATTTGACTATTATTTGATATTTGCATTGTCTTAAATATCTCAAATAGATTAACATTATCTAAATTTATTGTGAATAAAGAGTAATAAGGATATGACTGAGAAGAGTTTAATTTGAATGGAGTATTTTTAATTAAAAGGTGAGGAGGGATAAATTTGAATTCCTTAAAATAAGTGTTAATATATTCATATAGTTGATCAAGTATAGATGCCGAAGTATCTATACTTATTGAATCTTCAATTTCATAGCTAAGGTCTGAACTTATTATAGGGGAAGATATGATAGGTATTTCATTTTTAAGATCATTTATAGCCCATTCAATTCTTGAATAATATTCTATTTTTGAATTATTATATAGTTCGATTATTTCAGGGTGAATAACTCTTTCTAAGTTTTCAGGGGATCCAAATTCATTTTTATTTGATGAAATAAAAAGAAAATTTTCTGACCTATTATTAAAATAGTCCAATGCGCTGAAAATTATATAAGCATCTTTAGTACTGTCTATTTTATTGTGGTATGGTGCCTTCTTTGGTGAAATTGTCCTATCTATACAAAATGTTTTAATCTTATTAGTTGTTTCTAAAATAAGTGCCTCGCTTAATAAATTGTCAATAGTTTTAATTTGATTATCTATATGCCTAGTCTTAGGTTCCAGCATAATTGGAATCTCTAAATTTTCAATCTTTAAAACTTTTTTTGCATGTTTATATTTAGTTTGAAGTGAATTAGAAAAACGATTTCTATGTTTATTTTTATGTGTGTTCCATTCTTTAATAACTTCTTCATGAGTAATTAATTTAATTTTTTTACTCTTATTCCAATAATCTAAACAAGATAAAAGTTCATTCTCTTCTTCAGTTAAGATATCAATCCAACTACAGGTATCAATAAGAATATTTTTCATTATTATTTACTCAAAATAAAATTAATTATAATGGACTCTTTAAGAGAAAACCACCTTTTATGAGACATCAAATTAATGTTTATTAATTTAATTTTACTACGGCAAAACCGTAATTTATAATCAAGTTTTAAATAGTTTTTACATTCTAAACAAATTGTATATTTGATATATGAATGTACGGCTAACCAAAGAACAAAAAATAAAAGTTCTCAATTCAACAGATATTTATGCAATCATGCAACAAGTATTATTGCGTGAAAATAAAATCCGTAGAAATCAAGAACATTTTTGGGTAGTTGGTTTAAATAATAAAAACAAAGTGCTCTTTGTTGAACTAATTAGTCTTGGCGCAGTAAATAGAGTAAATGCAGATCCGCCAGATATTTTTAGAATGGCTATCTATAAACTAGCTGTAAAAATAATCTTAGTTCATAATCATCCTAGTGGTTCTGCCACTATATCACAAACCGATAAAGATTTTACAGATCGTATGCTTAAAGTGGGTAAGCTTATTAATGTAGAAGTTATAGATCATCTTATCATTACAGAAAATAGCTATGCCAGTTTTGAAGATAAAGGAGTTATTAAAGAACTTCAAAAATCTGGACTCTATAAAATTGTTGATCGAGAAGAAACCGAGTTAAAGCAATGGAAAATTGACATGGAGAAAAAACAAGCAAAAAAGGAAGAATTATTGCAAGTAGCTAGGCGACTTAAAGATCTAGGCTCTGATATTGAGTTCATCAAAAAAGCTACTGGATTAGGTAAACGTGAGATTGATAACATATAGACATAAAAATTCTTGAATAATAAATTGGAAAAGTTAATATGATTTTTACAAATCAGGAAAAAGATAAAAACAGATTCTATATAAATATTAATAGTATAACTTCCAATCAAGGTGTTTCTTCCAAAACAAAATCTATTGGCACAATTCTGATGATATTATCGGGTACTCTTTTATACTTAGATAAAGTTTTTGTTTTTTTAGGAATTACAAGTGAATTTACATCTGGATATAAAGATTTTAGTGATTTTATATGGGTTCTTATGCAAAGTGTGGCTCCCATATTAATGTTAATATCTTTCTATCTAAAACCATACTGGTTATCGATTATAGTACCTATATATTGTTATGTACTTCAAATAATCTGGATTTTCAGTCCAAATTACTCAGATAGTTTTCTTGGTTACTTTTATGCAGGAATTTTTTCATTATCTCTGATAATAGCTATTATATTATCAAGAAATATTTTTATTTACTATAAACAAAAATTCATAAGTAAAAAGGTTGAAGAAATTCTAAAAAGAGATGCAGCGAAAGGAAAAAAAAATGTCAAAAGCTTAGAACAATATACTTCAAGTATTCCCAAAAAGATTGTAACAGATATTCTCAAAAAAATAGAGTTTTTTGAGAACAATAAAGAATTTTTAGACATTAATGTCTCTTTGAATTCACTTGCAAAATCATTTAATACTAACTCTAATTATCTTTCTAAAGTAATTAATTCTTTCAAAGGCAAAGGGTTTTCAAACTATTTAAATGATTTAAGGATAGATTATGCATTGGATAGTCTTAAAACCAAACCACATTTACAAAAATATACCGTTAAAGCAATTGCTGAAGAAATGGGGTTTAGTAGTCCTGAAATGTTTTCTAAAACTTTTTATAAAAAAAATAAGATTTACCCTTCTCAATTCATAAAACAAATGGAAAAATTAAACAGTTGATTTAAGATTCCCAAATCCTTACCATAACTTTTATGCGCATGGACTCTGGACTGTTTTTATAGCGTTCAGACAGATAAGCGTTAAATAAAAACAGTCTAGGGCGCATCCTTTCTTTTTGCAATGGAATCTTGCTCTTTTGCCCAGTCTCTTAAATCAGAATACACTTCTGGATGTTCATCAAAATATTCTCTAAATTCTGAAATCATTTTTTGTTTCCCTAGCTCTATAGCTTCTTCTTTTTTATCTTCAAATAGAACAATTTCATAAGCATAGTAACCCAATGTTAAAACGATAAGAGAGATCATCACACAAAAAAACACCATCAACCAATTAGGAGTCATTCTCGCTCTTTTAATCTTCTTATTAATTTCTTGTATTTCTCTCTTTTGGAAATTGATTGTTTTTTCTTGTCGCTTTAAATGTTCTTTTAATAGCTGTTCAATATCTGAAGTGTCTGCCTTGAATTCAATACCTTTTAGCTTTTCCATAATTAATTTTAACTCAGTAGCCGATTTATTAAATCCATCAAATTCTTCTGTTATTAATTCTGTAATTTCATCTAACTTTGCCATAATTTTTCTTTTTTAAAACCCCATTCCATAGTCAATCGCTTTTTCAATTGCCTTTTTTGCGATCTTTTCAATAATCTTTGTTGCAAGATCAGGATTGAGTGCTGTTGTTTTTCCTAAAAGCTTTATCGTATTATCCACACCTAATTCTAACCCTTTGGTATTGTTCTTAGAAATATCAATTGCAATTTTATTTATAGACATGGATCGGTGTACTTCACTTCCTTTTAGGTTATGTCCTTTATATTCAAATCGAAAGCCTTGTAGTTTGTTTGTTTTATTAATACTTGGAATCACCTCAACATTATTTTGCTGCATCAACTTTATATATTTATCAAAGTTTTCTGGTTGGTATTTATCCATTACTTTTTCATGAAGTTTTTTGATTTCCTGACGAATGGTTTTTATTTCTAATAGTTTTTCTTTTTGTACTTCTTTTACAGTAGTGAGTTCCATTTGTTTTGCTACACTTTCTGCTGCATGTTGACTACGTTTTCCTATAAAGCTATCGTTATAAGCTTCACCTTTAAAATCTATTCTATTCACATAGGTATGTATATGAGTATGTTCTTTATCTCGATGCACAAAGGCAATTGCTTGATGATTTTCTAGTTTCATTTCGTTTATAAATTTTTGAGCTATTTCATGAAGCTGATCTTTGTTTAGATTCTTTCCATCTTCTATAGTAGGGCTAAGTACAAAACTTAAGGTGTTATTTATACATCTGTGATTCTGCTGCTGTATCATTTTAAATTCTTCGGTAATCTGTTTGGGATCATCTCCTATTAAATATTGCTTAAAAACAACTTCTGCATCTTTCTCTTGATTCCATCCGTAAGACATAGAAGCTCCTGTATGTGATATGGATTTTCCTTTGCCTATCATTTCTTGAAGTTGTATAAATGTGATCGTATTTCATTCGCTAATTCAATAACCTCATCGGCTAGTTTTGGGTTTCGTTTACGAAACATATTCCCTATGAGTTTAAAATTGTTTTGATACTTTATAAGCATCTTGTATATCTCTATTTGATCTTCGGTAAGGCGTTCTATAATTCTATCATCGAAAGCAGCTCTACGACAAAATTCACTTAATGAAATTCCAGCTTTTCTAGCCTTTACTTTCAGAAGTTTTTTCTCGTACAACGTACATCTGAATTTGATAGTTTCCTTTTTCATTTTTTCACCCTTTGAGACCATCGGGAGCAAAGCAAGATGTTTTTGTGGCAACAAAGACACATCTTGACTTACTCACAAAAATCATTCATCAAGATTCTTATTTTTTGTTCCTAAGAAGTTGTTCGTTGAATTGCTGCTCTAAGAATTCATCTGATAAATTAGGTTCTCCCATAAGCCATGTATCAATCATATCTTTATCAAAAAACTTTTGACGAATATGTTTGTTATTTCCCATTGGTATAAGTTTTAACTGGGTAAGCTTATAAATTTTACTTTTAGACAAGCCTGTATATTTTGAAAGGTCATCTACATTAAGTATTCTTTTGTTATGCCCCAATAAGTATTTGATTTCTTCTAAAAGTCTTGTGATTTTGTTTTCCTCTTCCATAATTCTCCATTTTTTGAACGATCTATTATCAAATTATTAATAAAAAGCTCGTAAATGTGAATTAATCACAATTTTAACATTAATAAATGCTATTTTTTAAATTATTATCAATAAAGTGTAATTTTTATTGAATTATTCGTAATAAAAAATCAATAGGAGGTTAATGAGGCAGTTTTAAGAAACATAGAAGAATAAAAATAACTTTAATTTGTTGTACCTATGTTGTACCCATATAAAATAAAAAAACCTTTCAATCTCTTGAAAGGCTTATTCTTATTGTTGTGGTCCCACATGGGCTCGAACCATGGACCCCCTGATTATGAGTCAGGTGCTCTAACCAGCTGAGCTATAGGACCCGAAAACAGGCTGCAATATTACTACATATTTTTAAACACTGCAAACATTTTAACCCAGATTATGCAATAGAATTTAATGATTAAGATTTAAAATGCATAAAATTAGCCCTCTATCTCTTGACAGAGTTCAATAAGCGTTCCGTTTGTAGACTTTGGATGTAAAAAAACAACCAGTTTATTATCTGCTCCTTTTTTAGGAGTTTCATTTAAAATATGAAAACCTTCTTCTTTTAAGCGTGCTACCTCTTCATGAATATTCGCAACATCAAAAGCGATGTGATGAATTCCTTCTCCTTTTTTAGCTAGAAATTTAGCAATAGGGCTATCTTCTTTTGTGGCTTCTAACAATTCTATTTTACTATCACCAATTTGAAAAAAAGAAGTTTTTACTCCTTCACTTTCTACTTCTTCTATTTTATAAGAAGGACTTCCTAGTAATTTTTCAAAGAGTGTATTAGATTTTTCAATATCATGAACAGCAATCCCTAAATGTTCTATCTTTCTCATGTACAGTACTAATTAAATATAAGCTCAAAAATAAAACATTACGCGCTTATATTGTACTTTTGCGCTATGGAAACCAATAGACAGCAGAAAATAGCAGGAGTGATCCAAAAAGATTTAGCAGATATTCTTCAGAAAGCTGTAAAAGATGGAGGTTTAAACGGTACATTAATATCTGTGACAAAAGTAATGGTAACGCAAGACCTTTCTATTGCAAAAGTATATTTAAGTATCTTTCCTACTAAAAATGGAGCTGAATTACTAGAAGGAATAAAATCAAACCAACCACTAATAAAGCATGACTTAGCAATGCGTACTCGTAACCAACTTAGAAGAGTGCCAGGCTTAAGTTTTTATATGGATGATTCTTTAGAGTATATAGATCAGATAGAGAAATCACTAAAAGGAAACGATAACCCTATTGATGATCCAGATTTATTAGATAAAAGAAAAAAATCATAATTAGTGAATTTCCCTTTTTACATAGCAAAACGATATCTCTTCTCTAAGAGTAAACAAAATGCTGTGAATATTATAAATTGGGTTACTTTTTTAGTAATTGTTATTGGAACTGCCTCCCTTTTTATTGTGTTATCTGGTTTTGCCGGATTAAAAAATTTCGATCTTTCCTTTAGTAATTCTTTTGATCCTGACATGAAAATTAGTAGTGCTTCAGGAAAGTTTTTTAACATAACAGAGGCACAAGCTATTAAACTAAAGAAAATTGAAGGAGTTGTTTCGTATTCTAAAGAAATTGAAGAGCGTGTTTTTTTAAGTTATAAACAAAAAAATGATGTTGCATTTATTAAAGGAGTCGATCAAAATTACAATGCAATAACAGCAATAGATAGCCTTATCTTTTTTGGAAATTGGTTCAATCAATCTAAAGAAGTGGTAGCGGGTTATGGAATTTCTATTGAATTAGGATTAAGTGTAAATGATTATACAAATGCACTTTCTATTATTGTTCCCAAACCAGGCAAAGGAAGTTTAAGCAATCAAACAAAACCCTTTAACGAAATTCTGGTAAGTGCTAGTGGGGTATATTCTCTGAGTGAAGATGTAGATAAAAAATATATTTTTGCTCCCTTAATTACAGTACAAGAGTTACTCAAAAAAAACCTTGATAAAGTTACAGGAGTTAATATCAAATTAACGCCCAATCACAACGATGAATCTGTAAAAAAAGCAATCTATAAAATATTTGACAATACAGTTGAAGTTAAAAACAGAGCACAGCAAAATGATTCACTCTATAAAATGCTCAATACAGAAAACTTAGCTACTTATCTTATTTTTACATTAGTATTAATTATTGCACTGTTTAATGTTGCAGGTGCTATTATCATGATGATTTTAGATAAAAAAGACAATTTAACAACACTGTATAATTTAGGGGCAACTGTACGTGATTTAAAACGAATATTTTTTATACAAGGAGTTCTTTTAGTAGTAATAGGAGGTATTGTAGGGATTAGCTTAGGGGCTTTAATTACATGGTCGCAAGCAACTTTTGGTTTTGTGAAAATCACGCCATCATTGCCTTACCCTATGAAACTGGAGTTAATGAATGGTATTATAGTTATTGTTACCATTTTTGCCCTTGGCTTTGTGGCAGCAAAGATATCATCTGTACGTATTTCGAAAAATTTGATAGGATAAAGAAATTGTTTAAGAGAGGAACGTTATCTAAATAAATTGGTAATCACCAAACTTCTCCATTACCTCATCAAATGCTGCAAAAACATCAGAAGCATCATCACTTGTTACCATTTTCATTCTATATTCCTTAAAATTAGGAATCCCTTTAAAATAGTTGGTATAATGCCTTCTGGTTTCAAAAACACCTAACTTTTCACCTTTCCAATCGATGGCCATTTGTAAATGCCTGCGAGCCGCTACAACACGTTCTTGAATGGTAGGAGGTGTTAAGTGTGTTCCTGTTTTAAAATAATGTTTTACCTCTTTAAAAAACCATGGATATCCAATACTAGCCCTGCCTATCATAGCTCCATCTAATCCATATTCATCTCGCATTAACATTGCTTTTTCTGGCGTATCTACATCTCCGTTTCCAAAAACAGGAATATGCATTCTTTGATTGTTTTTTACATCGGCTATGGGCTTCCAATCTGCTTCTCCTTTATACATTTGTGCACGAGTACGTCCATGAATTGCTATTGCTTTACAACCTACGTCTTGTATGCGTTCTGCAACTTCCACAATTTTAATAGAATCATGATCCCACCCTAAACGTGTTTTAACCGTAATTGGAAGATTTGTATGTTTTACCATAGCATCTGTAAGAGATACCATTAGGTCAATATCTTTTAAGATCCCAGCTCCAGCACCTTTACTTACAACTTTTTTAACAGGACAACCAAAATTAATATCTATAATATCTGGATTTGATTTTTCTACAATCTCAACAGAGCGCAACATAGAATCTAAATTAGCACCAAAAATTTGTATTCCTACCGGGCGTTCTTTTTCATAAATATCTAACTTCATAACGCTTTTGGCAGCGTCTCTTATTAAGCCTTCGCTAGATATAAATTCTGTATATACAACATCGGCACCTTGTTCTTTACACAAAGCGCGAAAAGGCGGGTCACTTACGTCTTCCATGGGTGCTAACAACAATGGAAATTCACCAACTTCTATGTCTCCTATTTTAACCACGTCGCAATACTATTTTTTAGTATAAGAATGCAAAGATATTGAATTATGCCTTTATAGTAATTGTTCAATTTTTTTAGATTTTATTTTGATAAAATAGATTGTGTTATAATTAGTTTAAGATAATACCTTCGTAATAATTTTAATTCACCTCATATAATAGCGAACCAAAAGGAAAAAATTTATCTTTGCCGTTTTAATGCTAAGCATAGATTAATGAAGCACATTCGCAATTTTTGCATCATTGCACATATAGACCATGGTAAAAGTACACTGGCAGATCGTCTTTTAGATTTTACAGATACAGTTACAGAAAGAGAAAAACAGGATCAATTATTAGATTCTATGGATTTAGAGCGCGAGCGTGGTATCACTATCAAATCGCATGCCATCCAGATGGAGTATACCTATGAGGGGCAAGAATATATCTTGAATTTAATTGATACCCCAGGACACGTTGACTTCTCTTATGAAGTATCTAGATCTATAGCAGCCTGTGAAGGTGCTCTTCTCGTGGTAGATGCTGCACAAAGTATACAAGCACAAACTATTTCTAATTTATATCTGGCCTTAGAGAATGATCTTGAAATTATACCTGTATTAAATAAGGTAGACTTACCAAGTGCAAATCCAGAAGAAGTAACAGATGATATTGTAGATTTATTAGGATGTGATGCTTCTGAAGTAATTCCTGCCAGTGCAAAAACAGGAATTGGTATTGAAGAAATTTTGACAGCAGTTATTGAGCGTATTCCAGCACCACAAGGAAATCCGGAAGAATCACTTCAAGCGCTTATTTTTGATTCTGTTTATAATTCTTTTAGAGGAGTAGAAACCTATTTTAGAGTATTAAATGGAGAAATAAAAAAAGGGCAAAAGATAAAATTTTTAGCAACAACAAAAACTTATAATGCAGATGAGGTAGGAACCTTAAAATTAACGCAACACCCAAAACAGGTTATTAAAACAGGAGATGTTGGTTATTTAATCACAGGGATCAAAGACGCAAGAGAAGTAAAAGTAGGAGATACTATTACTGATGCAGCGAGCCCTACCACCAATATGATTGAAGGTTTTGAAGATGTAAAACCAATGGTATTTGCAGGGATTTATCCAGTAGATACTGAAGATTATGAAGAGTTAAGAGCCTCTATGGAAAAACTACAACTCAATGATGCCTCCTTAGTCTTTGCTCCTGAAAGTTCTGCAGCTTTGGGTTTTGGCTTTAGATGTGGGTTTTTAGGAATGCTTCATTTAGAGATCATTCAAGAACGTTTAGAACGAGAGTTTGACATGACGGTTATTACAACTGTTCCTAATGTTAGCTATCACGCATTTAAGAGAAAAGATACAGAAACGGCTATTGTCGTTAATAATCCTTCAGATTTACCAGATCCTTCAATGGTTGATCGCGTTGAAGAGCCTTATATCAAAGCAGTAATTATTACTAAATCAGATTTCGTTGGGCCGGTAATGTCGTTGTGTATTGAAAAACGAGGAGAAATTACAAATCAAACCTATTTAACTACAGAGCGAGTTGAATTAACTTTTGATATGCCTTTAGCAGAAATTGTTTTCGATTTTTATGATCGTCTTAAAACAGTTTCTAAAGGATATGCATCTTTTGATTACTCTCCAATAGGTATGCGAGCTTCTAAGTTGGTTCGAGTAGATGTTTTAATTAATGGAAGTTCTGTAGATGCACTTTCTGCACTTATTCATGCAGACAATGCATATACTATTGGGAAAAAGATGTGTGAAAAACTTAGAGAACTTATTCCGAGACAACAATTTGATATTCCAATACAAGCAGCGATTGGTGCAAAAATAATATCTAGAGAAACTATTAAAGCACTGCGAAAAGATGTAACTGCAAAATGTTATGGTGGAGATATTTCTAGAAAAAGAAAATTGCTGGAAAAACAGAAAAAAGGAAAGAAAAAAATGCGTCAGGTGGGTAATGTAGAAATACCACAACAAGCATTTATGGCAGTTTTAAAGCTAAATGATTAAATAAAAAAGGATGATACATGTACCATCCTTTTTTATTTATAATATGTTCAGCATTCTATAAGCCGAAATCAAAATCTAAATTACAAACGTTTTCTGCAAAGGTATCAAAATCTACACCTTCTAAATCTACAGTTTCAGATTCACCATCTGCACTAACTGTAGCAGTCCCATCTCCATTATCTACAATAGATATAGAAACACCTGCAATTTCACAAGTTCTTCCATCATCATCGTTATCATCAGATGAACATGCAGACAATAAAATAGATAATGTTAATGCAGAAGCATAAAATAATTTTTTCATAATAATTTGAGGTTTTAGGCTAAGTTAAAATAACAGAATGATAAACGATAATCTTACAAGAAAAATTGTGTGTGCGTAATATTTTTCTATAATATAAATTAAATAAGATTAAAATAGAAAATTAACTATATAATAGTTCCTTAGGCTTACCTAAATAAACAAGCATATGCCCCTCTTGTATTTCTATATCACTATTAAAAGAACTAATGATGTGAAACTCTTTTTCAGAATCTTTAATAAATAACGGAACTGCATTTTTTTCTTCATTCAATATTGCTATCTCTCCATGGAAATGTTCTTTAGATTTTAACTTAATCTCATTGATTTTAGGATAGTTTCTAGCTACTTCTGTCAAATTGATATAGTCGTCTTTTTTAGAAAATAATGTTTCAGAAGTTTTAATATTATCAGGATCGTTAAGTTCTTCTTGAGTAATTAATCGAAATGCACCATTCTCCCCCATTTGTTTCTTAAAGCGTTCGATAGCATGCTTGTTAACTTCTTTACTCCCTGTCAAAGCCATTAAATAACCAATATCACTTAATTCTATATTTTGACCAATATCTTCGGCAAAAATATTGGCCTCTTCAGCATCTATGCCCATTGCTTTGGTCTTTTCAATATTTTCTTTATTATTATCAATCAAAAATACATGACGTTCATTTTTTTGAAGATACTTTGCAATTAATCTAGAAACTTCTGAAGCTCCTACGATAAGAATCCCTGTTGATTTTTTTAAAAACACACCAGAAACCCTAGCAAAAAGACGCGCAGTAGTTGCATTTAAAAGTACGGTTCCTAGTACCATGGTAAATACTAAAGGTGTTATATATTCTGCTCCTGGTTCTCCTTTTAAAACAAGTTTGGTTCCAAATAAAGAGGCAATACCAGCAGCAACAATTCCTCTTGGCCCTACCCAACTAATGAATGCTTTTTCATTTGTTTTTAAGTTAGAACCACTAGTGCTTAAGAAAACACCTAATGGTCTTATAACAAAAACAACAGAGACAAATAAGATTGCTGTTTTCCAATTGTAAACTAATAAGAGATCATCAATATCAATATTGGCCGATAGTAAAATAAATAATATGGAGATTAATAATACACTAAGAGACTCCTTAAAGTATAATAGCTCTTTTATGTTAGGAAGTTTACCATTACCTAGTACCATACCCATCACAACTACTGCCAGTAAACCAGATTCATGTGCAAATATATCAGACTCTACAAACACAAGTAAAACAACCGATAATGAAACTACATTTAATAAGTAGTGTGGAATTAGCTTCTTTTTAATTGCAAAAGCCAGTGCATGTGCAAAAGTAAAACCAAAAGAAGTGCCAAAAAGTACAATTTTACCAAATTCGATTAATGCAGTCTTTGTAAAAGCTCCTTCACCTCCAACACTAATAAATTCAAAGACTAATACAGCTGCCAGTGCTCCAATGGGGTCAATCAAAATTCCTTCCCATTTAAGTACAGCAGATATATCCTTACGTAAAGGGATGTTTCTAAGGATAGGACTAATAACCGTAGGTCCAGTTACAATAATTAATGCTGAAAAAAGAAAAGATATTTTATAGCTTAACCCTAAAACAAAATGAGCGACCAGCCCAGCTCCAATAAAAGTAACGATAGAACCTAAAGTAATTAATTTAGTAATTACAGGACCTACACTAGAAATCTCATTCTTTTTTAAGGTTAAACCTCCTTCAAAAAGAATAATACTGATGGCAAGAGACACAAAATTAAATAAACCATCGCCAGGAAATAATCCTTCTTTTCCATTCCATAGCGGTTCAATCCATTTGGTTCCATCTTCAGATAGAAAAGTAGAAAAAGGCCCTACAAATAGTCCGATAAGAATTAAAGGTAAAATCGCAGGAATTTTAAACTTCCATGCTACCCATTGTGCGAGGATACCCAATATAATAATACCTGCTAATTCTAACATTTTTAAAATTTTTGGTTAAAATACTATTTTTTTAGTTACTTTTTTTATGCTCGCAATAGTAAAATAACAAATCAGACAGTAAATTATTCGATGATTTTTGCTAGCTACTAAAAAAAGCATATATTCACTTTTCTTGATTTTAATGAAAGAAATAAAAAACATATATCAATTTAAAACGATATTAACAGGAATTGCTTTTTCTCCCAATTTAAGAGCAAATTTTTATGAAGCCATGAGGCTTTCTATTTTTTTTAAAGCCAGATTGATTTTGGTGCATGTTGGAAAAAAAACAATACAAAAAGAAGAAGTATTAGATTTAATAGTAGGTGAATTTGAAGAAGAGAAAGATCAAATTGAAGTAGTTTGGAAGGAAGGCAAACCTGTCGATGTTATATTAGATGCATGTACGAACTTTAACGTAGATCTTTTAATTTTGGGTGCTATACAAAGAGAACAACTCCTTAAATATTATTTAGGTTCTATTGCAAGAAAGCTAACTCGAAAAGCTCCTTGTTCAGTATTGCTTCTAATCAACCCTTCTGTAAAGAGAAAATCGTGCAAGCATATTGTAGTAAATGGTTTAGAGAACTCAAAAACGCATGAGGCTATTTATGCTTCTTTTTATGTAGCAAGCAAATTAGGAACCGATAAAGTAACTGTTGTAGATGAAATAAGTCAAAATGAAATTCATGTAGTTGTAAATGATGATAAAAGTCTTCGTAAAGCTACTTTGGTTAGAGAACAAATTAATAAGAAAGAAATATCCAGAGTGTATGAAATTATTGATACAATTCCTGATACATTAAAAAAAAATATTAATATAAAAACGCAAAGTATTTTTGGAGAAAGAGGATACTCAATAGGACACTATGCAAAATTAGTAAGAGCAGATTTGTTAGTGATGAACGCCCCAACAAAAACCTCTATATTAGATCGTATTTTTCCTCACGATCAAGAATATATTCTTTCTGAGATACCAACAGATGTTTTAATTATTAAATAGAAAATTTATTTGAGCGAAAAAACGCAAGTTGTAAAAACATTTATTGGATCGCTCCCGAAAAATATTTTCTCGGGATTTGTTGTCTCATTAATTGCACTGCCACTAGGCCTTGGATTAGCAATAGCATCTGAAGCACCTCCAATTTCTGGAGTAATTGCTTCTATAGTTGGAGGAACCATTGTAGCCATATTTGGCGGATCTAATGTTACTATTACTGGCCCAGGAAATGGACTGGTTATTGTGTTACTAAGCGCAATAACAACTTTAGGAGAAGGAGATTTATATCAAGGGTATCTTTTAACATTGGCAGCTATTGTAATCTCTGGAGTTTTAATGTTATTATTAGGGTTTTTAAGATTAGGTATTTTAAGTGATTTTTTTCCTTCATCTGCTATTCAAGGTATGTTGGCTGCTATTGGAGTTGGAATTTTTGCAAAACAGTTTCATGTTATGATGGGGCAACCTGAAACCAAAGGATCTATAATAACACTTTTATTAAAAATTCCATCGGCCATATCTACTCTATTTGTTTCGGCTCCATTTGAAGTTATTGCAGCTGCCACTATTGGAGTCATTAGCCTTCTTATTATGATCTTTTATTCTAAGATTAGAAATAAATACTTTCAGTTAGTTCCGGCGCCTATGTGGATCGTTATTTTTGCTGTGGGAATTAGTTATTATTTTGAATTTATAAGTACTCATGACTACCCGATTTCTAAAAAATTATTAGTTGCTATTCCAGACGATATAGTATCTAGTCTTGCTTTTCCCAATTTTTCTCAAGTTTTTGAACCTGCTTTTTTAAGCGCCGTTTTGGCGATTACACTTATTTCTAGTATAGAATCTTTATTAAGTATAAAAGCAGTAGATAAATTAGATCCAGAAAAAAGAAGAAGTAATGTAAATAGAGATTTAAAAGCCTTGGGATTGGCGACAACTATTAGCGGTTTTTTAGGAGGTTTAAATGTTGTTACGGTTATTGCTCGAAGTTCTGTAAATGCTAATAATGGAGGAACTAATAGATCTTCAAACTTTTTTCATGCGTTTTTTTTAGTGTTGTTTATCGTGCTATTCCAAGAGCAATTAAAACGGATTCCTTTGCCAGCATTGGCTTCTATTCTCGTTTACACAGGATATAAATTAGCAGCACCTGGAAGTGTTAGAAAAGTTTCAAAAATTGGAAAGGAACAATTACTTATCTTTTTTATCACATTACTTACTACTATAGCAACCAATCTTATTACAGGAATTTCAATTGGAATTTTATCGACATTTCTCATTCACATATCAATAAATAAAAGTTTTTCATTATTCCTTGCCAATTTATTAAAACCTAATGTTTTAATGTTTAAAGAAGGCGATACTGGAAACTACTATGTGAGTGTTAAAAACTTTTGTAGTTTTTTAAACTTCTATAAACTTAAATCAAAACTAGATGTTATTCCAGAGAATCAAGAAGTTATTATAGATTTTTCTATGTGTGATTTTGTAGACCATACCGTTATGGACAATCTGCATGCATACCAACAAACTTTTATAAGAAAAGGAGGAAACTTAGAACTTATTGGTTTAGATGCTCATGAAGCAGATTCGTCACATCCTTTTGCTATTAGAAAAATAATTCCGTTTCAAACAATCATTAAAATAGAAAACTCTTTAACTAAAAGGCAAAATTTAATTCAAGACATTGCCAATGATTTTTCTTGGGTTTATGAACCAAAAAAACAACGTAATATTTTTTTCTTATATGATTTTACCCACTTTAAAACAAAACAGATAAAGCATATTTTTAATAAACTCTATGATGATAAAAAAAGAGTTGCGCTTTTTGATGTTGAATATAGTGAAGGAGAATTTATAGCAAAAGAAGTAATTAGAGTAACCATGCTTTCTATTAAAGTAAATAAAAAAATTCCAATTTTCACATTAGATAAAGAGGGACTTATTGAGGTAATTTATAATTTGGGAAGGTTAAGAGATATAGCTATTGAAAGGCATAGTGATTTTTCAAAGCGATTTTGTTTGGTAGGAGAAGATAAAGAAAGAATTAAAGATTTATTTACTGATGAACTCGTGCTCTTTTTTGAGAGTAATCCCTATTATCATATAGAGTCAAATGGAGAAAGCCTCATTATTAAAGATAAAGATCGTCTAGCCACTGTTAAGGAAATAAAAGGGATGATTGATTTCGGATTACGTCTTAAAAATATTATTGAGAACAGAAAAACTGTTCTAATATAGTAATGGTTTTTTGTTAAAAATAGACTAATAAAACAACATCTTTTCGGTTTTATTTCCCGTCTTTTCTTATTTTGCAAAGATTATTCTAAGAAATGAAATTATACCCTATTGAATCTGGAAATTTTAAGTTAGACGGAGGTGCCATGTTTGGAGTAGTTCCAAAATCTTTATGGAACAAAACCAATCCTGCAGATCAAAACAATATGATAGACATTGCTGCTCGATGTTTGTTAATTGAGGATGGAGATAAGCTTATTTTGATAGATACAGGAATGGGAAACAAACAGAGCGACAAATTCTTTGGGTATTATTACCTCTGGGGAAATGATAATATAGATGATTCTTTAAAAAAACATGGATTCCATAGAGATGATATTACAGATGTATTTATGACGCACTTACACTTCGATCATTGTGGTGGAAGTGTTCAATGGAATTCAGATCGAACATTGCTAGAACCGGCTTTTAAAAACGCTCGCTTTTGGACTAATAAGGATCATTGGCATTGGGCCATACAACCAAATGCTAGGGAAAAGGCTTCTTTTTTAAAAGAAAATATTATTCCTATGCAAGAAAGTGGTCAATTGCATTATATTTCCTTATCTGAAAATGGCTATTTAAAAAATTCGGAATTAGGATTTGATGTTCTATTTGCAAATGGACACACAGAAAAGCAAATGATTCCACATGTTCATTACAAAGGAAAAACACTTGTTTTTATGGCCGATTTATTACCAACTGTGGGTCATATTCCAGTGCCGTTTGTTATGGGATATGATACGCGTCCATTGCTTACTCTTGATGAAAAAGCTAAATTTTTAGATAAAGCTGCAACAGAAAATTACTATTTGTTTTTAGAGCATGATGCCACCAATGAAATATGTACTTTACAGCATACAGAAAAAGGTGTTCGCCTAAAAGAAACTTTTACATTTAATGAATTATTTAATTAAAATTACAAAAATGAAATTTTTAAAATTCGCTTTTTTAGCGGTTACACTCGCATTGTATTCTTGTGGAAGTACTACAATACTATCTACTCCTATTGAAAATATAGATGCGGTTCCTACTAAAGTAGTAGATCTCACAGACAATCAATTAAAAGGCTGGAATCAATTAGACTTATTAAAAGATACTGTTCCTGGAATGAGTATTGAAAGAGCTTATAATGAGCTTTTAAAAACAAAGAAAGGAAAAAATGTTATTGTTGGAATTATTGATTCTGGAGTAGATATAGAACATGAAGATTTGAAAAATGTAGTTTGGACCAATACTAAAGAAAAGGCAGGGAATGGAATAGATGATGATAAAAATGGATATATAGATGATATTCATGGTTGGAATTTTTTAGGAGACGTGATACATGAAAACTTAGAATATGTTCGAATTCTTAAAAAGACAGATAAGAATTCTGAAGTTTATAGAGAAATTAAAAAAGAATATGATGCAGAAATTGCAAGTGTAAATCAACAAAAACAACAAGTAGGTCAAATACTTCAATTTGTACCGCTTGCAAAAGCGAGTATAAAAAGCCATTTAAGGAAAGATGATTATACAATTGATGAGGTAAAAGCGATTAATTCTTCAGACCAACAAATTGCCCAATCTAAAGGATTACTTCTTTTTCTTGACGAAAATGATTTAGATGAAGAAGGATTAAAAGAGTATTTAGAAAGCTTAGAAAATAGGCTTAATTATAATTTTAATCTTGATTTTGATGGGCGTAAATTGGTAGGTGATAATCCAAATGATATTAATGATAAAAAATATGGAAACAATACCGTTTATGGGCCTGATAAAGATGAAGCCAGTCATGGTACCCATGTAGCTGGTATTGTTGCAGCACAAAGAAATAATAATATTGGAATGAATGGAGTTGCTCATAATGTTCAAATTATGACATTAAGAGCTGTTCCAGATGGAGATGAATATGATAAAGATGTAGCATTGGCTATTCGATATGCTGCAGACAATGGAGCAAAAGTGATCAATATGAGTTTTGGAAAATCACATTCTCCTCACAAAAATTGGGTGATGGATGCCATAAAATATGCAGCTTCAAAAGACGTACTTATTGTGAATGCAGCTGGGAATGATTCTGAAAATATAGATAAGGAAGTATCTTACCCTACAGATGTAGAGGGTACTTCTGAGATTGCTGATAATTTTATAACCGTAGGCGCTTTAAATTATAAATACGGAGGAGAACTAGTAGCTAATTTTTCAAACTATGGAAAAGAGAATGTAGATGTTTTTGCTCCAGGAGTGAAGATCTGGTCTACCTATCCAAATAATGAGTATGAATATAGCCAAGGAACTTCAATGGCGGCTCCTGCTGTAAGTGGTGTAGCAGCATTGATTCGTTCTTATTACCCAACATTAAAAGCAGCTCAGATTAAAAAGATATTAATGAATTCAGGGCTTCCAGTTAAAACAAATGTAATTATAGGAGGCGATAATAATACTACAGGTAGCTTTAGTTCTTTGTCTCAATCAGGAAAAATGGTGAATGCTTATAATGCATTAATTTTGGCAGAGAAAGTTGTTAAAGGAACTGTCACTTTATTTTAAAAATATTATATAATAACATACACTATGAAAAAAATTCTAATTTCATTTTTGAGTATCGGCTTTGTTATAAGTGCATGCGCAAAAGACAAAATTGATATTTCTACTCCTTCAACAGTTACTAACGATTACTGGCAACAGAAAGTAGATTATAAAATGACAATTGATTTTGATGTTGAAAATTATCAATATCAAGGAACACAGGTTTTAAAATATACCAACAATTCTCCAGATGTATTAAATCAGGTTTTCTATCATTTATACTTTAATGCATTTCAACCCGGAAGTGAAATGGACACCCGCTTACAAAATATCGCAGATCCAGATGGTCGTATGGTAAACAATATTGGGACCAAAGAAAACCCCATTTATGAAAGTAGAATTGCAAAACTACAACCTAATGAGATAGGATATATCAAAGTAAATAAACTTTCTCAAAATGGCACATCCCTAAATTATAAGGTAGAAGGAACTGTTTTAGAAGTACGTTTGGCGAAACCAATTCAACCTGGCGAAACAGTAACCTTTAATATGAGTTTTGAAGGGCAAGTTCCTGTTCAAATTCGTCGTTCTGGTAGAAATAATAAAGAAGGAGTTGCATTGTCTATGACGCAATGGTATCCTAAAATGGCCGAATATGATTTTGAAGGCTGGCATGCACATTCATACATAGCACGTGAATTTCATGGTGTATGGGGAGATTTTGATGTAAAATTAACTATAGACAAAAAATATGTAGTTGGAGGAAGTGGTTATATTCAAAACCCTCAAGAAGTTGGGCATGGTTATGAAGACCCTTCTAAACCAATGAAAAAAGTGAAAGGAAAAAAATTAACATGGCATTTTATTGCGCCAAATGTACATGATTTTACATGGGCTGCAGATCCTGAATATATCCATGATAAGGTTCAAGTAAAAAATGGCCCTATGATGCATTTTTTCTATAAAAACAATCCTAGTATCAAAGAAAATTGGAAGAAACTACAACCTAAGGCTGTAGAAAGTATGGAGTTTTTAAGTAAAAATGTAGGAGAGTATCCATACAATCAATATTCTATAATTCAAGGTGGTGATGGTGGTATGGAGTACGCAATGTGCACCTTAATTACAGGAGAGCGTTCATTTGGTAGCTTAGTAGGAGTTACGGTACATGAAATGGCACACTCATGGTTTCAACATATATTGGCAACGAATGAGTCTAAACACGAATGGATGGATGAGGGTTTTACTTCTTTTATCTCTAGTTTAGGAATGAATGAAATTATGAATCAAAATAGAGATAACCCTTTTGAAGGGGCCTATAGAGCATATACCTTCCTTGCAAACTCTGGCAATGAACAACCACAAACAACACATGCAGATAGATACGAGCTCAATCAAGTATATGGAATCTCTGCTTACAATAAAGGGCAAGTATTTTTATCACAATTAGGGTATGTAATAGGTCAAGAAGATCTTTTGAAAACAGTTAAGAAATATTTTAACGATTTTAAATTTAAGCATCCTGTACCTAATGACATCAAAAGAACAGCAGAAAAGGTTTCAGGAATGAATCTAGATTGGTATTTAACAGACTGGACGCAAACAACGAATACCATAGATTACGGTATTAAAGAGGTAACGGAAAGTGATAATAACACAAAAATTACTTTAGAAAGAATTGGTTTAATGCCAATGCCTATAGATGTTTTAGTTATTTATAAAGATGGTACACAAGAAACATTTTATGCACCTTTACGTATGATGCGTGGTGAGAAAGAAAATCCATATTCAAACTTAAAAAGAACAGTATTACCAGATTGGGCTTGGGCATATCCAACTTATGATTTTACGATAAGCAAGCCTAAAAGTAGTATTAAAGCAATTGTTATTGACCCATCTCAATTGATGGCAGATGTTAAAAAAGACAACAATGTTTTAGAAATGAATTAATAAAAAAATAGAACCTCTTTTGAAAAAAAAGAAGTTCTATTTTTTTAATGATGCACACTATGCGAAAATTAATTGGTATTCTTTCTCTATTATTTTTAATTCCTACTGCAAGTTTTACTCAAGAAAGTGATGGCCCAGCAGCTTTTATTAGTATTAGTGGAACGTTAGGGAGGCATAAAATAAATTTTAAAAACCATGCAAAATCCCCAGGATTTAGTTTTGGTTTTAGTGTAAGTGCTGGTATTTATGCAGTAGATAATGGTGATTTTAGAGGAGGTCTTGTAGTAACCCTATTAGAAGGAGCATCAAAAGATGAAGAGCGCAGGCAATTGAGTGAAGATTTTAAGCCTCCTTATCCACAATATGACAAGCATATCATTTTTAAATTTGCACAATTTAGAAGTGCTACTATTGGTTGGTTTAGTGAATGGGATGCTTCAGATAATAACACTCTGTATCACCAAATTGGTTTTGGAATTTTTGGGACTACAGAGAGCGATCAATTGTTAGATTTTGGAATGTCTAACCAAGCGGGGGTATTACTTGGTAATGCAGATTCATTTAGAGCACGTCTTGGGGTTAATTATGACACAACATTTGGTACAGGAAATCCAAACTATGTACAAAATAATTTAGGTTTTACTTTTGGAGGGTTTCGCGCTTTTTAGAAAAAGGTAAGTTTATTTTTTACAAATGTATTGATTTAACTATCTGCTCGACTAATTCAGTAATTATGAAAAAACTAAACAGCATATTATTACTATCAGTTTTACTAATAGCATGTACTAATAAACCAAAAAAAGAGATGAACTCTGTAGATCAAAACCAACTCATTACACTTAAAAAAGAAGGAACAGTAGATGCTTTGGCATCTCAACTTATAACTAAAATAGAAAGCAAAGGGTTTAAAGTAATTGCAGATGTAAATCATGCAGCGGCAGCCACTAAAGCTGAATTAAACTTACGACCCACTAGAACATTGATTTTTGGAAATCCTTTAGGAGGAACTAAATTAATGCAACAAGATCAAACTATTGGGTTAGATCTTCCTTTAAAAATTTTGATTTGGGAAGATGAAAATGGAACCACTAATTTGAGTTATTATAATGGTTCAACCTTGACAGAGCGTTATGGTATTTCTGATCCACAAGCAGTAATTGATAAAGTAAATGGAGCATTGGCAGGTTTTAGTGAAAAACCAGAAGACGTTATAGTACAAAACACTTCTGTAATCAAGCAAGATCTCATTACTAAAAAAAGTGCATATAATACAGATACTACTTTTATTCGCCTTAAAGAAACAATTGCTTCTAAAGGACTTACTATAATGGCAGAAGTTCCTCATGATAAAGCAGCCGCAAGTGTAGACTTAGAATTAAGGCCCACACGTCTTTTAATTTTTGGAAACCCAAAAGTAGGCACATTATTGATGCAAAGTGATCAAAAAATTGGCATTGACTTACCACTAAAAATATTAGTTCATGAAAATGAACAAGGAGAAACTTTTGTGTCTTACTTTAATGCTTCTTTTTTAGCAAATAGATACGATATTGTAAACAAAAAAGAAGTTATTACTAAAGTAAACGGAGCGTTAAACGGTATTACAGATGCTGTAGTTTCAGAATAAAACTCCCTCAAACATATAGTCTACTTATTAATAAGTAGACTTTTTTGTTTATGTGACTTAGCAAGACTAATAGTAATCTATTTTTTTTAGTAGATTACTGTAAGTTAAAAGACACCCAGAATGATAAAGAAAAGAATAACTTTTTTACTATTAACGATGTTTTTTTTCTTAGTGAAATTAGGAATTTCGCAAGAAACGAAAGACCGAGAATCACAACTACAAAAAGAATGGCAACAAAAATCTCCTGAAGAGATTTACAAAACATTTACAGATTTTTATAGTACTAATGATACCTTGGCAATGCGAATAGCTGCAGAAATAATACTTACCAATGCAAAAGAAAATGATAATGCTACATATTATATTATGGGGTATCATCGCTTAAGTGATTATTATCGCATAAGAGAAAAATATCAAGAAGCACTTTCTAATATTGATATAGCCATAAAATATTTAGAAGAAATACCAGATTTTTATAACAAAACACAGCTTTTTCTTTTACAGGGTAATTTGAATCGGTATTTAGGAAGGTACGAAAAATCTATAGCGAGTCATTTAGTTAATCTAGCGTTGGCAAAAGAAAATAAAAATGATTTTTTAGCACTAACATCAAGAATAGCGATTGCTAAAGTTAAGGCTCAAGTCTATAATCCTAAGGAAGCTATAGAGATTTCTTTTGAAGGCCTACAAATCATTAAAGATTCAGAAGATCCATCTATTAAAAAAAATCACGACAGATTTTTAACTAACTTTTGGACCATTATAGCCAACGCATATATTGCGATGAATGATTATGAGAATGGTTTGTTGTATTCTCGTAAACTTATAGAAAAAGGAAAGGAAATTAATAATAATAATGTAATAGTCACAGGTGTTTTAGGACTAAGTGATATTTATTCGTTAACAGATCAATATGAAAAGGCATTATTAAATTTAGAAACCTTTGACAAGATTGATAATGCTAGTAATAAAGCTTTTTTTGAACCTTTCGCACATCTTTATTATGCGCGTATTTATTTTAATATCCATAAATATGATGAAGCGCTTAAAAGATTAAAAAAAATAGAAGAATTACAAGAGGAACAATCTTTTGATTTTTTTCTTTTGCAAGAAATCTACGTTTTATATGCCAAAATATACCAATCTTTAGGAAATATAGAAGAGTCGCTACAATACTTCAATAAAGCAAATAATATATATAAGAATAATGCTGAAGATAAAAATAAACTAAGTCAAAGTATAATAGAGCGATATAACTTAATTGATTTTAATAATGAAATAGAGACCTTATCATATAGCTCGAAATTTCAAAAACGGGTACTTACATTTTTATTAATAGGTGTTTTTATAATGATAGCACTATCGATTTTTTATTTTTTCCGATTAAAGAAAAAGAATAAAGAGAAATTTGATGCATTACTATTAATATTAGATAAGAACCAAAACAAAGAAGCTAAAGATAACGAAAACAAGAATAGTCATGATACCAAATTAAAAAGTACTATAGATAAATTAGAACGTATTGAAAAAGAACTATTTTTTTTAGATACAAGAATGACACTTCATCAACTTGCTAAAAAATTAAATACAAATACTACGTATTTATCTAGAATAATTAATGAAGAAAAAAACCTTTCTTTTTCAAAATACATCACCAAACTACGAATAGATTATAGTTTATACAAATTAAGGTCAGATAGAAAATTTAGACTCTATTCTATTAAAGCACTGGCAAAAGAAGTAGGTTTTCAAAGCATTACTCCTTTTATTAATGCATTTAAAGAAAAAACAGGTTTAACCCCAGCTTATTTTATTAAAAAATTAAATAAAACAAATTTTAATAAGTCGTAATTTATAAATCAGGAAGCATAGTATTAGTGTTTTATAAAAAAAAGTTACTTTAAAGAAAACAAAAACAGTATTTATGAAAAAAAAGAGAATGTTGGCCCTTAGAAAAATAACCATTGCCTCTATTAGGAATAGTCATAAAATAGGAGGGAATATTGTACCTCAAGATACAAATCAAACACAAGCATTGCAAACTAATTGTATAGGTGTACCTACTATAACAGAGACATTAACTTGTCCAACTCAGGGGATTGATTGTCATACTTTAAACCCCACTTACACACTTACAGTTACCACAGGTACAGACGATGTTTCTAACAATTGTCAAAATGGCACACTTCTACTTTGTTGATAGATTTTAATAACGATGAACTATAAATTTAAATAAGGTGGTTTTAATAAACCACCTTATTCTTTTAGATATAAAAAATCTTGAAATTTACAAATCAAACTTAATTCCTTGTGCCAAAGGCAATTCTGTAGTATAATTAATAGTATTGGTTTGACGGCGCATATATACTTTCCAAGCATCAGATCCAGATTCTCTACCGCCACCGGTTTCTTTTTCACCGCCAAATGCACCTCCTATCTCTGCACCAGAAGTACCTATATTAACATTAGCAATCCCACAATCTGAACCTCCGTAACTTAGAAAGCGTTCTGCTTCTCTTAAGTTATTAGTCATAATTGCAGACGACAAGCCTTGTACAACTCCATTTTGTATATCGATAGCATTTTCAACATCACCCTTGTATTTTAATAAATAAAGCACAGGAGCAAAGGTTTCATGTTGTACAATTTCAAAATGAGGTTCTGCTTCTGCAATTGCAGGTTTTACATAACACCCGCTTTCATAACCTTCTCCTTGTAACACTTCACCTTCTACCACAATATTACCACCTTCGGCAACTACTTTTTCTAAAGCAGTTTTGTACATAGCAACAGCATCTTTATCAATAAGAGGGCCTACATGGTTATTTTCATCTAATGGATTTCCAATACGTAACTGCTCGTAAGCATCTACAATAGCATTTTTTACTTTATCATAAATAGCTTCATGAATAATAAGTCTACGTGTAGTAGTACAACGTTGCCCTGCAGTACCACATGCGCCAAAAACAGCTCCAATCACCGTCATTTTAATATCAGCATCTGGTGTAACTATGATGGCATTGTTTCCACCCAATTCTAATAATGATTTTCCTAAACGTTCACCTACTGTTTTAGCAACAATTTTACCCATTTTAGTAGAACCTGTTGCAGATATTAGAGGAATACGTTTGTCTGTTGTCATAAATTCACCTACCTTATAATCTCCATTTATTAAACAACTAATCCCTTCAGGTAAATTATTTTCTTTTAATACACCAGCTATTATGTGTTGACATGCTACACCACAAAGCGGTGTTTTTTCACTTGGTTTCCAGACGCAAACATCACCACATACCCAAGCTAACGCTGTATTCCAGGCCCAAACAGCTACAGGGAAATTAAAAGCAGAAATAATACCCACGACACCTAGTGAATGATACTGTTCATACATTCTATGTCCAGGGCGTTCAGAGTGCATAGTAAGCCCATGAAGCTGTCGTGAAAGCCCTACCGCGAAATCGCAGATATCAATCATTTCTTGGACTTCACCCAACCCTTCTTGAAAAGACTTTCCCATTTCATAAGAAACTAATTTTCCAAGCGGGTCTTTATATTTTCTAAGACGCTCTCCAAATTGTCGAACAATTTCTCCACGTTTAGGAGCAGGCATAGTTCTCCAACTCTTAAATGCATCACTAGCAGTACCCATCATTCTATCATAATCTTGACGAGTAGTTGTTTTTACTTTCCCTATTAATTCACCATCTACAGGAGAATAAGATGTTATTTCTTTTCCATTTGAGAACCACTCAAAACCTGTTGAAGTTCCTTCATTTACAGCAGAAACACCTAATTCTTTAAGAGCCTCTTTAATACCAAAATCGGTAGCAACATTTACCATTCTATAACTTTTTAATCGTGTATTGTTAAATCTAAAGCGAAGGTAGTAATTTAAAGTATGAGTTATAAATACGACCAAACGATTTAACCTTTATTTGAAGAATAACTCTCTATTTTTAATCGCGAAGACTCTCAATTATTTTAGCATCAACCCAATAAATATCTTGATTGCTGGTATAGAAAAAATACTTCCCGTCTTTACTAACAAATGGGCAAAGCTCATGATTTTCACTATTTATTAGTTGCCCCATATTTTTTGATTTCGTCCATGTTCCATTGGGATTCTTAAAGCTTATGTATAAATCTCCTCGACCTAGACCATCTGGACGATTAGCACAAAAAATAATATAAGATTCGTCTGGATCAATAAAAACATCTGCTTCATAGTTATTGGTATTAATTGAATCACTTAACAGAATTGATTTTTGAAAGCTACCATTAACAAATTTTGAAGTATAAATGTCAAAGCTAGAGCCATTTTTTTTTGAAGAAAAATACATAGTGCCATCATGAGTAAAAGAAATGTAATATTCATCTTCTTGAGAATTAATGTTGGGTCCAACATTAATGGGTTTAGACCATCCATCAATGACTTTTTCAACATACCAAATATCATAATCATCTTTTTTATCTCGCCCATCTAATGTTCTTTGAGATATAAAGTACAATCTCTTTTCATCTGGAGAAAGGAAAGGATCATTAAATCCATATCGTTCATGTTTAAGAATTGTTTTAGGATCATTCCAGTGATTATCTACTAGCTTAGAATATCTAATCTCTTCTTTACCATTCACATTTACTCCATAAAAAACTCGGTCGCATCTCTATTAAAAACAGATCCAAACTCATATTCATTCTTTTTGGAAATTAAATGAGGTGCAAAAATCTCGGGAGTTATTGATGGAGGTTTTTGTTTGAGATATTTGAGCGTATCATCTACTTTCTGAGAATAGCCTACCAGAGGAGTTAATAAATACAAGAAGAATAAATTAATGATAAATCGCATATTTTTTGAATTATGGTTATGAGGTAATCATATTCTGAAATAAGATGTTATTCATTTTAAACCTTGATTAACAATGTTATTTTGTAATAAACCTTTTATCACTTGTCATAACAGTACCACAATTGTTACAGGTGCGCAAATCTTCTGAATTGTAGAAATCATTAAAATGAGATAAGAAGTCTTTTTCTATATCATGTAATTCAAAATAGACATCATGCAATTTGGTATTACAATTATCACAATACCAGAGTAAACCATCTTTGAAACCAAGACCAGCTCTTTTTCTTTCTATAACCAGCCCAATAGATCCTTCAGAACGTACAGGAGAATGCGGCACTTTGGCTGGGTGTAGATACATGTCTCCCGCATGTAATTCCATTTCTTTGCGTTTACCATCTTCCTGAATAATTACTTGAATGCTTCCTTCTAATTGATAAAATAATTCTTCAGTTTCGTTATAATGATAATCTTTTCTAGCATTAGGTCCCGCTACTATCATTACAATATAATCACCAGCGTCTTTATACAAGTTCTTATTTCCAACAGGAGGTTTTAATAAGTCTCTATTTTCTTCAATCCATTTTGTTAAGTTAAACGGAGGTGCGATAGCCATAATTCTTCTTTTAAGAATAAAGGTAAAACATTATCGATAAATTAATTATGTCTATTTGTAAAAAATATTGGTAAAATAATAGGTTCCATTTTCATTTTCACGAATGTTGATTCCTGTATGCGTAAAATCACCTTCAATATTAACTCTGTGTCCAGAGCTATTTAACCATGCTTCAACAACTTCGTTAGCAGTTCTATATCCAGAAGCTACATTTTCACCTGCGGTTCTTGCTCCTAATCTTTCTGAAAGTTCATCAAATCTTTCTGAGAAATTATCATGTCCAATTCTTCCAGTAGAAATCATATAATTAGTGTGTTTTAATGCAATTTCGTAGGCTATTTCATTATGTTCCAATGAAATCAAACCTTCAGAAACCCTATGTTTGTTTATCAACCGAAGCACTTCAGTTTCTATAGTACTTAAGGTATTTGTTTCACCTACAATTAAATCGTCATCCTGAATATCATTTTCTGAATCAGTAGAACAAGAAAGAATCATTAAAATTAAAAAGAAGCAAAGATTAGATTTTAAGATTTTCATGGGCAATAGTTTTAGATATAACTAAAAAAAGAGTAAGTTTAGTATGTTTTTAAGCAGCTTTTTGACTATCTGGAAATGGTATGATCTTTGTTTGAAAATCAATAAACAAGACCATTTATTCACCAATAATAAACCATCATATGCGTATTTTAAGATTTATCTCACTACTAGTATTGGTTAGTGGTGTTTTTGCTTCCTGCAAAAAAGAAAAAGATAGCGTTCAAGAACAAATAGACAATCTTTTTAAATATAGAGCGCATATTTCTGATGTGTCGCAAGGAATTATTTCCACCTATAGTGATGTGCGTGTAGTACTACTAAATCCAGTAGAAGGATGGGACGAAAATCAAGAACTCAACAATAAATTATTTACAGTATCTCCTAAAGTAAAAGGGAAAGTAGTTGCTTTAAACAATCAAACGATTGCTTTTATTCCTGAAAGCAAATTTGAGCAAAATACAGAGTATGAGTTTACGTTAGCATTGGGAACTTTTACCAAAGATATTTCTTCAGATTTAGCATCTTTTAAGTTTAAAATAAAAACCTTAAAACAACAATTTAATGTCAATACAGACAGATTACAGTCATATACTAAAGATTGGCAATATCTGGAAGGAACCTTAAGAGCTAGTGATAAAATGGGGTTGCAAACAGCCCAAAAATTGCTTAAAGTGACACAAGATGACAAAGCATTGAATGTGAAGTTTAGTGGAAGTCCAGAAAGAGGAAATCAATTTTTCTTTAAAATAGATAGTATCCAACGATTTACAGAAGACTCTGAAATTAGAATTAAATGGGATGGATCAGCTTTTGATATAGCATCAAAAGGAGATGCAAATATTGTTATTCCTGGAAAAAATAATTTTACGGTAACCGATGTCACTGTTTTTGATGCAGAAAATCAATATCTAGAAATTAACTTTTCAGATCCATTAAAAAAAGATCAGAATTTTGACGGCCTTGTTACTTTAGAAGGAACACAACAATTAAAATTTAATATAGATGGGAATATTTTAAAAGTATATCCTAACAAGGCATTAAAAGGTACAGCCTTACTTGAGATATTTCAAGGAGTTCAGAGTGTCGATACTTATAAGCTCAAAAATATTTTTTCAGAACGCATCGCTTTTGAACAAATTAAGCCTCAAATCAGGTTATTACAAAACGGAACTATTTTACCTTCTTCTAATAACTTAAAAATAAACTTTGAAGCTGTAAATTTATCTGCAGTAGATGTTTTAGTGTATAGGATTTTTGAAAATAATGTATTGCAATTTTTACAGCAACAAAACTTAAATGGGCAAGGAAATTTGCGTCAGGTAGCCAGGCCTATTGCTAAAAAACAACTTCAGCTCGAAAATAACCTCTCTGGAAGTACAAGCAAATGGCATGTATATGCGGTAGATTTAAAAGAACTTATTGATGTTGCCCCAGGTGCTATTTACCGAGTAGAATTCAATTTTAAACCCTCGTATAGCTCGTATCGTTGTAATGATACTAATTTTGAAGAAGAAGAGGAATCCAATTTTGATGAAGATTCAGAGTTTAGTTATTGGGACAATTATCAGAGTTATTATTATGATGAATATTATTACGATTATAATTGGAATGAAAGAGATAACCCATGTCATACATCATATTACAGAAATAAAAAGATAGCGACTAATGTACTTGCTTCAGATTTGGGAGTGACTGTAAAAAAAGGCGTTAATGAATCTTATTTTATAAGTGTAAACGATTTGGTTTCTACACAGGTTGTACAAGGAGCCAAAGTAACCTTTTACAATTATCAACAACAAATACTAGGGAGTGTCTTGACAGATACAGACGGGACCTCTTTTTTTGATGCAAATGCAAATGCATACTTTGCTATTGTAGAAAGAAATAATCAAAAAACTTATGTAAAATTAAATGATGGAAATGCATTATCTGTAAGTAAATTTAATGTTTCAGGAGTAAAACTTCAAAAGGGGCTAAAAGGATTTATTTATGGAGAACGTGGTGTTTGGCGCCCAGGAGACACCTTGTTTTTATCTTTTATATTAAATGATAAATCAAATGATTTACCTCCAAATCACCCTGTAAAATTTGAACTAAGTGACCCTTATGGAAAAGTAATCCATAGAGAGATTCGAACTTCAGGGCTCAACAATTTTTACAATTTTTCTTTTAAAACAGATGAAAATGCGCCTACAGGAAATTGGCTTTCAAGAATCTCTGTTGGAGGAGCAAAATTTACAAAACAACTCAAAATAGAAACAATAAAACCCAATAGACTTAAAATAAAAGCCAATTTTGAAGGAGAAATATTATCCTCATTAAAACCAATAAAAGGAAGTTTAGAAGTAGCCTGGCTTCACGGAGCTATAGCAAAGAATATGAAAGCAGATATCCAAGGAAAATTTACTGCTCAAAGCACAAGTTTTAAAAATTTCCCTGGCTATATTTTTGATGATCCGGCTAGAAAGTTTAATGCAGAAGAGCAAATTATTTTTGATGGTATTATAGATGCCGAAGGAAAGGCATCCTTTAGTTTAAAACCACAGCTTACAAAAAAGGCACCAGGCATGTTAAAAGCATCTTTTATTACTAAAGTGTATGAAAATGGAGGAGATTTTAGTACCGATGTATTTTCTAAAACCTATTCTCCATATACTACTTATATCGGTTTGAATGTTCCTAAAGGAGATAAAGCCAGAGGAATGCTTCTTACAGATACTAAACATAAATTTGAAGTTGTTTCGGTAAATGAAAACGGTAATGCTAAAGCAGCAAAGAATCTTAAGGTAACCATTCATAAAGTAAATTGGAGATGGTGGTGGGATACTTCTGAAGATAATTTATCTTCTTATAACGGAAGTCAATATAGAGAGCAAGTTTTAGAAAAAACAATAAGTACAAATTCTAAAGGAAAAGCGAGTTTTGATTTTGAATTAAAATACCCAGATTGGGGGCGTTATTTAGTACGTGTTGAAGATTTAGATGGCGGACATGCTACAGGAAAACCTATTTATATAGACTGGTCTGGATGGGCAGGAAAGTCTAGAAAAAATGACCCTTCTACAGCTACAATGCTTGTTTTTTCAACAGATAAGGAGACCTATACTATAGGAGAAAAAGCAATAGTAACGTTTCCGAGTAGTGATCAAGGGAGGGCATTAGTTACTATAGAGAATGGAAGTGAAGTTCTAGAATCATTATGGGTAACTCCTCAAAAGGGGGAAACAAAATTTGAACTGCCCATTACTGCCTTATACACGCCCAATGTATATATCAATATTACGTTGTTGCAACCTCATGCTGCAACTGCAAATGACCTGCCTATCCGGTTGTACGGAATTGTTCCTATTTCAGTAGAAGATCCAGCAACCAAATTAGTACCACAAATTACAATGCCAGATGTATTAAGGCCAGAAGAAAGCATTACTATTGGAATTAAAGAAAAAGAAGGAAAAGCAATGACGTATTCTATTGCTATTGTAGATGATGGATTATTAGACCTTACCCGTTATAAAACACCAGATCCCTGGAATTCTTTTTATGCAAAAGAAGCGTTAGGAGTAAAAACATGGGATATCTATGACGATGTTATTGGAGCTTATGGAGGGCGTATAGATCAAGTATTTGCTATTGGAGGAGATGGAGAAGCAGCAGGCGCAAAAAATAAGAAGGCAAATAGGTTTAAACCTATGGTGAAATATCTAGGGCCTTTTAATTTAGAAAGAGGCGAATCTAAGAAGCATCAGGTTAAAATTCCTAAATATATAGGATCTGTAAGAACAATGGTAATTGCTGGGAATCCAGAGGTAGAAGCTTATGGAAATGCAGAAAAAACAACTCCGGTACGTAAACCGTTAATGGTGTTAGCATCGTTGCCTCGAAAAATCACTCCGGGAGAAAAAGTAATACTTCCAGTGACAGTCTTTGCGATGGAAAAGAAAGTAAAAAATGTAACGATACGTGTTAAAAAAGACCCTTCAATTAAAATAATTGGAAATACAACGCAACAACTATCATTTACTGAGCCTGATGAAAAAATGACTTATTTTGAATTAAATGTTGAAGATTTTAATGGCATTGGAAAAGTAATTGTAGAAGCTTCAGGCAATGGAGAAAAGGCGTCTTATGAGGTAGAAATAGATGTCGTTAACCCTAATCCTTTAACCAATACAATTCAAGACTTTGTTTTAGAACCTAATAGCACACAAGATACATTATTAGAAACATTTGGTGTTGTAGGTAGTAATACAGCACAAATAGAATTATCTACCTTACCACCTATGGATTTTACAGGAAGACTTACGTATTTAATTCAATATCCTCATGGATGTGTTGAACAAACTACATCGGGTGCTTTTCCTCAACTTTATTTAAATGATATTTTTGATTTAACCCAAGATAAAAAACAAAAAATTCAACAGCATATAGAATATGCTATAAAGCGTCTTTCAAATTATCAATTACCAAGTGGAGGCTTCTCTTATTGGTCGGGTCAAAATTATGCAAATGATTGGGGAACTAGCTATGCAGGGCATTTTTTAATAGAGGCAGAAAAGAAAGGATATATATTGCCTATTAGTTTCAAAAATAATTGGATTAACTATCAAAGACAACAGGCGAAACAATGGCGTAAAAATTCTGGAAACTCAGATTTGGCGCAAGCATATCGATTATATACGCTGGCATTAGCAGGAAATGCAGCTGTATCTTCAATGAATAGATTAAGAGAGACACCAAACATTAGCAATGAAGCGAAACACAGACTTGCAGCTGCCTACGCTTTAATAGGGCAAAAGAAGGCTGCTCGTACTGTATTTGGAAATACTAATATAGACTTTACTCCTATCAAGAATGATTATTATACGTATGGATCTACAGATCGAAACAGAGCAATGACATTAGAAACATTAATACTATTAGAAGACAAAGCTAATGCTCAAAAAATTGCCAAAACGATCGCTAAAAGACTCTCAGAGAAAAAATGGATGAGTACACAAAGCACTTCGTATAATTTATTAGCCATGGCAAAATTTGCCAAATATATTGGAGGGAAAGGCTTTAATATTACCGTTAATTTGAATGGAAAAGGAACCTCTATAAATGCACAAAAAACATTAGCAGAAAGAGCCTTGAAAATAGCAGATGGAAACAATGCACTTGTCTTAAAAAATAATGGAGATAATACTGTATTTGCTCGTGTTATTACTACAGGAATTCTGCCTGTGGGTCAAGAAAAAACAGTGCAACGTAATTTAAGAGCATTGATTAAATTTAAAGCTCGCAATGGAAACACAATTGATATTAGTAAAATACAACAAGGAACAGATTTTATTGCAGAGGTGACGATCACTAATTTGAAAGGAGAAAAAGTAAAAGATATAGCACTTTCTGAGATTTTCCCTAGCGGATGGGAGATTGTAAATACTCGTTTTACAGATTTTGGCAATTTTGCACAAAATAAAGCTACCTATACAGACATAAGAGATGATAGAGCTAATTTCTATTTTGATTTAAAAAAGAATGAAAGCAAAACGATGAGAATTTTATTAAATGCTTCTTATTTAGGCAAGTATTATCTTCCTGGTATTCAATGCGAAGCGATGTATGATAATGATTATATAGTACGAACTAAAGGGCAGTGGGTTGAGGTAGTTAAATGATATATATTCATTTTCTTCTTGATAGGACAGAATGAAAAACATAATGATTTATGTTTTGAACAACGGGCCAGTTGATGCGATGACTGGAATCAAAAAGTATTTTTTTACTATGTTCATTTTGCCTTGAAACAAAACGAACCAAAAATTCAAGAAGATTTCAAGGAAATTTTTGTGAGTACTCACAAAACCGTTGACAAATCTGGCCGTTTCATGCTCTTTTTTGCTTCGCAAAACGCAATTTCACTTGATTTGCAACTATTTCTGCGAAATCTTCAGTTTGTTTTCTAAGTGTATATTAATTAAAAAGGGGGATTTACCCCTTTTCTACTTTATTGCTAAACCTTAATTTTCTATCGATTAAATAATCAAACAAAATATACTGTTGTACCAAGTTGTACGCAAGCTGAAAATACAATATGGAAGAAAATATAGATGACATATAAACCTGAGTTCGATTAATAAAAAGCGAGTTGATTAGTTTTAATAGATTGA
>CAYMDH010000032.1:0-40212 GCA_964389205.1 uncultured Flavobacteriaceae bacterium | reverse complement strand
AGGACAATCTTCAGGAATCATGCCTTTTAGTGCACGTTGTGCTAAATTACCATGTCCTACCTCTCTTCGCGAAGTACCTCTTATAGGTCTAGCTTCACCTGTTGAAAAAGGAGGGAAATTATAATGTAAATAAAATGTCTCCTCACCTTCATAAGATGGCATGTCAATTTGATTGGCTTCTCTAGAAGTTCCCAAAGTTACTGTAGCTAATGCTTGTGTTTCTCCACGTGTAAAGATTGCAGAACCATGAGTAGATGGTAAATAATCTACCTCACACCAAATAGGTCTAATCTCATCTGTTTTACGACCATCTAGACGTAAGCCTTCATTTAAAGTTAAATCTCTCACAGCAGCCTTTTCAGCTTTGCTGTAATATTTTGAAACTAATCCTTCAATATCTTCTAATTCTTCTTCCGAAAAAGTTGCTTTGATCTCTTCTTTGATCTCTCCAAATGCAGCACTTCTTTCATGTTTTGATGATCCAGCTTTTGCCACAGCATATACTTTATCATAAGCCATATCGTGGATTTTTTGTGCTAAATCATCGTCTGTTCTTTCTGGTTCATATTCACGTACTTCTTTTTTTCCAAAAGCTTCTGCCAATTTAACTTGAGCAGCACATTGTACTTTTATAGCTTCATGAGCAAACTTAATTGCCTCAGTCATTTCTTCTTCAGAAATCTCATCCATTTCACCTTCAACCATCATTACAGAATCTGCAGATGCACCAATCATCATATCAATATCAGATTCTTCTAATTGCGCTCTGGTAGGGTTGATAATGAATTCATCATTAATTCGTCCTACACGTGCTTCAGAAATAGCACATTCAAATGGAAAATCTGAAAGTTGAATAGCAGCAGATGCAGCTAATCCAGCCATTGCATCAGGCATCACATCATCGTCATGAGACATTAATTGAATCATCACTTGCGTTTCAGAATGATAATCTTTTGGAAATAATGGACGTAAAACACGATCTACTAGACGCATTGTTAGCACCTCTCCGTCACTCGGTCTTGTTTCTCTTTTAAAGAAACCTCCAGGATAACGTCCTGCTGCTGCAAATTTTTCTCTGTAATCTACTGTTAAAGGTAGAAAGTCTACATCGCTTTGTTTATAATTGGAAACTACTGTACATAATAACATACATTTTCCTGATTGAACAACAACAGACCCATGGGCTTGTTTTGCCAGTTTTCCGGTTTCGATAGAAATTTCTCTACCATCACCAAGGTCAATGACCTCTCTAAATACTTTAGGAATCATAAATTTTTTAAATTAAATTAAACAATGGGCGTTGTGTTGTTGTGTAGTTGTTGTATGACCCAATGAAAAACTTATTTTTTAGCTTTTTATACTTGAAACATTTACTTCAATTTAATATGAGTTAAAAACTCGTTTAATAGTTAACACTAGTAAAATGAGTGTTGTTTAAAAAAAAGAGGCATAAAGCCTCTTTTATTATTTTCTTAAATTTAATTCTTTAACAATAGCACGATATCTTACAATATCTTTCTTTTTTAAGTAATCTAAAAGACTTCTTCTTTTACCTACCAACATAACTAAAGATCGCTCTGTATTATAATCTTTACGATTATTTTTAAGATGCTCTGTTAAGTGACCAATTCTGTGAGAAAACAATGCAATTTGCCCTTCTGCAGAACCTGTATTTGTTTCAGATTTTCCGTGCTTTTTAAAAATTTCTTTTTTAACTTCTTTAGTTAAATACATGCCAATATTATTTAAATGATTTTTATGTAGTTGGCAGTTTTTCTACCAAGCTGCAAATATAGGTATATTTTTAATATTTGGATGTTTTATAACTATTTCTTTTTTAGACTTTAAACCTTTTTATTTAGAAAAAGTTTTAAGCTTATAGAATCCTATAAATTTTTAAAACAAATAAGCACAAAAAAGCCTATAAAAATTTCATAGGCTTTTTTGTGTATTATTAAGTAGCTTTAAATGATTAGGTTCTTACTGGTTGGTTTAGAATTAAATCGATATATATATTGATTTTATCTTTTAAATTTCTTCTATGTGTTATAAAGTCTAAAAAACCATGTTCTAATAAAAATTCTGAAGTTTGGAAATTATCTGGTAAATCTTTTCCAGTAGCTTCTTTTACAACTCTAGGTCCAGCAAAACCAATTAAAGCACCAGGTTCTGCTATATTAATATCTCCTAACATTGCATAAGATGCTGTGGTACCACCGGTTGTTGGATCTGTACAAAGAGAGATATATGGTAATTTTGCTTCTGCTAATTGTGCTAATTTTGCAGATGTTTTAGCTAACTGCATTAATGACAAAGCTGCTTCCATCATTCTAGCTCCTCCAGATTTTGAAATCATAACAAATGGAACTTTATTTTTGATAGCATGATCTATAGCCCTTGCTATTTTCTCTCCTACAACACTTCCCATTGAGCCTCCAATAAAGGAGAAATCCATACATGCTATAACGATATTTTTATCTTTAGATTTTCCTATAGCTGTTCTAACCGCATCTTTTAATCCTGTTTTACTCTGAGCTGCTTTTAATCGCTCACTATATTTTTTTGTGTCTTCAAAACGCAAAGGATCTTTGGAAACGAGATTTGCATCTAGTTCTTTGTATTTATTATCATCAAAAATAATTTCAAAATACTCTTTACTACCAATTCTAACATGATAATCATCTTCAGGGCTCACATAAAAATTCTTTGCCAATTCTTCTGACTCAACAATTTTTCCAGTTGGAGATTTATACCATAGACCCTTTGGGGTATCTTTCTTTTCTTCCGTAGAAGTTTGAATTCCTTTTTCTGTTCTTTTAAACCAAGCCATTTCTTTTGATTTCAAGTTTGTAATCTTAAGATTAACATATTTTTATTGTGTAATCTTAAGGGTGTATTTAACATTTATAATGTATTTACATTATTTAAATCTTCAAAAGCTTTTTTGAGACGCTCTATAAAAGTAGCTTCTCCAAGTCGCAACCATTTTCTTGGATCATAATACTTTTTGTTTGGTTGATCACTTCCTTCTGGGTTACCTATCTGAGACATCAAATACTCTTTTTTGTCTAAAACATAATCTCTAATTCCTTCTAAAAATGCATATTGAAGATCTGTATCTATATTCATTTTAATTACTCCATAACCTATTGCTTCTCTTATTTCTTCTACGGTTGATCCTGAGCCTCCATGAAATACAAAATCAATATGATTGTGTTCTACTTCATACTTTTCAGAAATATGCTCTTGAGAATTTTTTAAAATTTTAGGAGTTAGTTTTACGTTTCCGGGCTTATATACTCCATGAACATTTCCAAAAGCAGCGGCTATTGTAAATTGATTACTTATTTTACTTAATTCTTCATAAGCATAAGCAACCTCTTCTGGTTGCGTATATAATTTTGAATCGTCTACATCACTATTATCTACACCATCTTCTTCTCCTCCAGTAATTCCTAATTCAATTTCTAAAGTCATTCCCATCTTACTCATTCTAGATAGGTAGTTTTTACAAATTTCTATATTTTCTTCTATAGGCTCTTCAGAAAGATCTATCATGTGAGAACTAAACAAAGGGTTTCCTGTGTTTTTAAAATGTACTTCACTAGCGTCTAGTAGTCCATCTATCCATGGTAGCAACTTTTTTGCACAATGATCTGTATGCAAAATAACAGTTGCTCCATAAGCTTTTGCTAATTCGTGTACATGTTTCGCACCAGCGATAGATCCAGCTACAGCTGCTTTTTGATCTTCGTTAGACAGACCTTTTCCTGCATTAAATTGACCTCCTCCATTAGAGAATTGTATAATTACAGGTGCATTTAATGTTGCTGCGGTTTCTAAAACACCATTAATACTATTAGATCCCACTACATTGACGGCTGGTAGGGCAAAACCTTTACTTTTTGCATATGCAAAGATTTCTTGTACTTCTTTACCAGTTGCTACACCGGGTTTAATATTATGACTCATATTTTTTCGTTTGTTAGCGATGCAAAAGTAATAAAATTATAAAGCTTAGAAAGGATAATTTATTCCTATATTATAGACTGCATTGCTAAAATTATAATCTTGAAACCATCTATTCCCTTCTTCGTTTGATGGGTCGTGTGTTCTAAACCCTGTGTCAAACCGAAGTACAAAAAAACTAAAATCATATCGCAAGCCAAATCCAGTACCCAAAGCGAGCTCTCCAAGCGAGTTAAAATTATCAAAAGTAGCATCCGGATTATCCACATCATCTAAAACATTCCAAATATTTCCCGCATCTGCAAACAAAGCTCCTTTAAAGCTTCCAAACAAATTAAAACGATATTCTAAATTAAACGCTATCTTTAAATTTGCTTCATTAAAATCATTAATATTATCTGTAGTTCCTGGTCCTAATGTATACACTTCATATGCACGATTATCATTAGATCCTCCTCCAAAATAACTTTGAGAGAATGGAATATTATCTGAATTTCCAAAGGGGATAGCAAGTCCAAAAAAACTTCGAAATGCTAAAACATCATTTCCTAAACTCCAATACTTTATATAATCGAATTCTGATTTGACATATTGAGAGTACTCAACGCCAAAAACCCTATTGTTCCCATTTTCACCTTCAGGAAAATCTACTAGTCTTGACAAGGTAGAAAGCACATTTCCTGCAGATTCTAACTTTACTCTAAATTGCGAAAAATTATTATCATCAAAACCTTGACGTGTATTACGAGTATGAGTAAAACTCGAAGCAAAAATAAGGTTGTTTGCCGTAAGACGATCTCGGAGCTCACTAATGCTTCTCACCTCTTCAAAATCATCTGAATTTTGAGGAACTTCAGGAACCCTATTTTCTAAAACATCTATTATAAATTGATCTGCTTCATTAGGAATACTCAAATCATCTCCAACTGGAAAATTCACAGATCTAGCTATATTATTTAATCTATTGAAAGTATTATCGTAAACATTGAAAAAATTATCTATCCTTAGGTTTCGTATAAATTCAATATTTACTAATTCAAAAATATTTCTTCTAAATGCGTTAGGCCTCCAACTATAACTGAGAATATTATTAAAACTCTGCCTATCCAATCCTATATTATTTTGAAAACTAGTTCCTAAGGAAATTCTTGTTTCCGGAAGTGACGATTTTGGAATTAACTTGTCTGTATTGAAAGGCAGGAAAATCCGAGGGAAATTTAATCGTATATCTCCCCCTACTTCAGAGATATTAAAAAATCTATTGTCTGTTTGATCTGAAAGATCTGATGATGAGCCTAATGTTCCTCGTATTCCTATTTCCAGAGTTTCAGCGCCTTTAAATATATTTCTATTAATCAAAGAAGTACTAAATGAAATTCCGACATCTTGAATATTAGAATGTGAAACATCGGTATTAAATGCTAATGAAAACTTTGGACGAGGAGACAAATAAATATTTGCATCTAGCTTATTATCTGTACTATCTGCATATGTATAATTAATATTTGGATATTTAAAGGTTCTTAGATTGCTTATTTGTTGATTTGTTAAAGATCTTGCCGATTCTTTGTAAATATCACCTGGTATAATAGCAACTACATCCGTAAGTGCTTTTGGTTTATACCGAAGTTTATTTTGATAAAATACCCTATAATTATTATAATCTACATAATTAGTGGTATCTCTACCTTCACTAAATATGTTAACTCTTTTTATAGTATGTACTTTATATGGTATTTCAATAAGACTATCATTTACTCTTTCGGAAAAGTTATCTATTTCAAGTTCTACAGGCATTTGAAAATCTGTAGTTCCTGTTGTTGTATCACTTGCTACAGTAAATTCAATAGAGGTTGGTTGAAATCTATAAATTCCTGAATTCGCAAAAATATTTGACAATCTACTTCGCTCTATTTCAAACTTTATTCGTTTGTATTGATCTCCTCTTTTTACAATCGACTTGTTTTTGTGTAAATTATAGATTGAATCTAAATCTTTTGAAGCTATTGTATACGTAATTGAATCTAAAAAAAATGCTTCCCCGGTTTCTATTTTATATGTAATACCTGCTCGCCTAGCTCTTTTAACAAGTGTATCAATTTCATAAGTGACTTTATTCGTAAAAAAACCTTCATTATTAAAATAAGAATTTAACCTTCTAACAGATTTTTCTACTTTTCTTTTATCTATAATTACAGGAGCTTCACCTGTTCGTTTTAACCAATTATTAATTCCTCTTTTATAAACACCTAATTGTGCTACTTGTTTTTTAGAATACCTTCTATTTAACCTATCTAATCGTTTTGGATTTTTTAAAAGCCATTTCTTATACGTACTATCGGGGTTTACTTCAGCCAAATTGAAGATATGCAATCGCAAAGGCACCCCCAAAAAAGAAGTATTAGGCTGCTGAGATAATAAGCTCTCTATTGCGCTACTTCTTTCTTTCTTATCATTAACAACAATGGAATTATCTACCAATAATAATTCATCATCATTGACTCTTTTTACAGCATTACATGAAGTTAATAAAACTATTAAAAAGAATACATTTATTTTTGTGAAAATATTTCTCAATTTACCTTTACAGATTTCGAATCAAAAATACACTATTTGTATGGTTAGCAAAAACCAAACCAAGCTTATAATAAACTTACAGCAAAAAAAATACCGAAACAAATATGGTCTCTTTATAGCTGAAGGCGTTAAGGTAGTTAAAGAACTTCTTAATGCTCAACTGCAAGTTCATGAAATTTATTGTACAGATCCTCTTTTTTTTCAAAATAAAGACATTGATTATCAATTAATCACAGAAAAAGAGTTAAAAAAAATAAGTTCTTTAAGTGCTCCTAATAAAGTACTCGCTGTTTTTAAAATACCCGTATCTAAAAAAATTGACACTAAAGGTCTTATTATTGCCCTTGATGATGTAAGAGACCCTGGAAATTTAGGAACCATTATACGATTGTGCGATTGGTTTGGCATTAAAGATTTAATTTGCAGTAAAGAAACGGTAGATTGCTATAACACTAAAGTAGTACAAGCTACGATGGGATCTTTGGCTAGAGTGAATATTACTTATACTAATCTTGTTGATTTTATATCCGAAAACGAAGAGTTAATCTCATATGTAGCTACCATGAATGGTGATTCTATCTATAAAAGCAACATTACTCCTTCAGGTATCATCATCGTGGGAAATGAATCTAATGGGATATCTTCAAAGATAGAAGCAATTGCAAAACATCAAATAACCATTCCTAGGTTTGGAGAACTCCAAAAAACAGAAAGCTTAAATGTAGCTACCGCAACAGCAATTATACTTAGTGAATTTAAAAGAATAATTTATTAAAATATTATTCAAAAGTGAAATTAATAAATACTCCCCTTGTATATAAATTATCAATATTACCCGTCCAAGGACTGTTTGGATCTACATCTGGAACTAGATCATCACTAATAGCAAATACGCCTCTAATAGAAGGAGAAAATTTAAAATAAAATAAATAAAAATCGATACCAAAGCCTATCTCATAATAAAATGTAGATCGTCTGGTTCTAAATACTCCATTGCTATTATCATCTGGACTATCTTCATTACTACCTAAATTAAAAGATGTGGAAACTCCTCCTACAACATATGGTTTAAAGTTTCCCAATCGTTTAGTACTTATCTTTAATAAAAGAGGAAAATGAACGTAAGTAGAGCGTACTTCTCTTAAAAAATCTCTTGCTTCTGTAAAGCCTGGAAATCCTAAATCTCTCTGCGTTATGTATAATCCTGGTTCAAATCGAAGGTCAAAATGATCGTTAATTCGAAGCTCACTTATAAGCCCAACATTAAAACCTGTTGTTTTGGCAACCTGTACATCTCCAGTATCCTCTCTATAATCAAATTGAAAATCATATTGATTAAATCCAAGAAAAAAACCAAAATTAATTCTCTTCTTGTCTTCGTTTTCAAGATTAAGGATAGGGTTTTCATTAAACTGTCCATAGATATTAACGTTTAACATAAAACCAATACACAGTAAAAAAAACAGTTTATTTATTCTGTTCATAATGTTACTTTGATGCACAATAAATTGTAGCCACCCCAAAAGTTTGAGGTAAGTCTTTCACATTTATAAACCCTGTTTTACGTAAAATATTGTTGAAGTTTTCTCCATAAGGAAAAATAGATGCAGATTCAGACAAATATTTATAGGCAGTTCTATCTTTTGAAAATATTTTACCTATAATTGGAAGTATTCCTTTAGAATACATTTTATATCCTTGTTTATAAGGTGTTTTGGTTGGCACAGAAGTTTCTAAAACAACAAAAATTCCACCTGTTCTTAACACTCTATGAATTTCTAACAATCCTTTCTTTAGATTTTCAAAGTTTCGAACACCAAAGGATACAGTTATAGCATCAAAAGTATTATCATCAAAAGGAAGGGCCTCACTATCGCCAAGGATCATTTCAATTTTACTCTCTAAATTCAACGCTTTTATTTTATTTCTTCCAACATCAAGCATTCCTGTAGAAATATCTAGTCCTACAATTCTTTCCGCAGCTGTTTGAGCCAAATTTATGGCTAAATCTCCCGTTCCTGTTGCTATATCTAAAATTGAATTAGGCGCCTTTGCCTTTATAAGTTTTACAACTTTCTTTCTCCATTTTACATCAATTCCAAAAGATATTACTCTGTTTAATCCATCATAATTTCCTGATATAGTATCAAACATTTTAGTAACCTGCTCTTTTTTCCCTAATGTAGAATCTTTATAAGGCGTAACTTTTTCAGACATCCTATTTTTTTTTGCAAAGATACATAATGAAACTTTCTAAAATTATATTATACCCCAATAACCACCTCTTCATCAGTAATTTAATTTTACCTTATATTTGCAATGGAAATTGTGGATATTTTTCAATGAAAATAATAATTGCTGGTGCTGGTGAAGTTGGATTTCATTTAGCGAAGCTTCTCTCTTATGAATCCCAAGATATAACCCTTATTGACACTAATAAAGAAAGTCTTGGTTATGCTGATACACATTTAGATATTAAAGTGTTAAAAGGTGATGCAACTTCTATAAATACACTTAAAGATGCTAATGTTGCAAATTCAAGTTTAGTTATTGGTGTTACCTCATCTGAAACAACAAATATTACACTTTGTCTTTTAGCAAAACAATTAGGATGCAAACGAACCATAGCGCGTATTTCTAATACTGAATTTATAGATAATAAAGAGGAAATACGCTTTAAAGATCTTGGAATTGACGAGCTTATTTCCCCTGAAGAATTAGCCGCAGAAGAAATTCAATTATTATTAGATCAATCTGCTTTTAATGATAGTTATGAATTTGAGAACGGAGCTTTAATTATGGTAGGAGCATCTTTGCAAAGAACTGCTCCTTTTGTAGGCAAATCGGTCAAAGAAGCTGCGGCAATATTTCCTGAACTTCACTTTATTCCTATTGCCATTCAACGATTTGGAACACAATATACTCTCATTCCTAGAGGAGATACTATTTTCAAAGAAGGAGATCAGGCTTATTTTATTACTTCTAAAGAAGGGGTAGATGAACTTTACAAACTTACAGGCAAAGTTAAAGAAGATATAAAAAATATAATGATCCTTGGAGGTAGCAAAATTGCTTCTAAAGCAGCAAGAGATTTATGCCAAAAAAAGTTCAACATAAAGCTTATAGAAACAGATAAAAATAAATCAATAGATCTTGCAGATGAATTACCTGACGCCCTTATTATTAATGGTGATGGTCGTAATGTTGAATTACTAGAAGAGGAGAATCTAAATGAAATGGATGCCTTTATCGCAGTAACTGGGAATTCTGAAACAAATATCATGTCTTGTCTTGTAGCAAAGTCAAAAAATATTAAAAAAACGATTGCTCTAGTAGAGAATATGAATTATTTTCAACTCTCTCATTCTATAGGTATAGATACGTTAATCAATAAAAAATTATTAGCCGCTAACAATATTTTTAGATATATAAGAAAAGGCGAAGTTGTTGCTCTTACACGTTTAAATAATTTAAATGCAGAAATCCTTGAGTTTATTGTAAAACCTTCGTCTGCAGTTACTGGCAAAATTATTAAAGATATAAACTTCCCACGTTCGGCCATTATCGGAGGTGTTATTAGAGATGGTAAGGGAATCATCGCCTTAGGTGATTTTAAAATTAAAGCAGGAGATCGAGTCGTGGTTGGCAGCCTTCCTCGTTCTATATCTAAAGTAGAAAAATTATTTCTATAATAATACAATCCAATGAAACTCAACGCTAAAATCATTTTTCATATTATGGGTCTTTTGATCCTGTTTAATGGTGGTTTTATGTTAATTGCTGCAATGGTTAGTGGTATTTACAAAGATGGGGTTACATTGGATATTTTTTTAGCAGGTATTGCTACTATTTTCTCTGGGGTTTTATTAATGTTTGTTACTCGGGGTCATAAACGAGAGGTCAAGAAGAAAGAAGGATATATTATTGTTGCTTTTGGATGGTTAATTATGTCTTTGTCTGGGGCATTACCATATTTGTTTTCTGAGAGCATCCCTAATTTTACCAATGCCTTTTTTGAAACAATCTCTGGGTATACAACTACTGGAGCAACCGTTCTGAATGACATTGAATCATTACCGAAAGGTATTTTATTTTGGAGAAGTACCACACATTGGATTGGAGGAATGGGTATTATTGTACTTGCAATTGCTATTTTACCTTTATTAGGTATTGGAGGTATGCAATTATTTGCAGCAGAAGCACCTGGACCTAGCGCAGATAAATTACACCCCAGAATTACAGACACTGCTAAAAGACTATGGCTTATTTATGTTGGATACACAGCTGCCGAGACAATTTTATTGAAAACTGCTGGTATGTCTTTTTTTGATGCTATCAATCATTCTATGTCTACCCTTTCTACAGGAGGATTCTCTACTAAAAATGACAGTTTAGCACATTGGAACGATCAGCCTGTTATTCAATACATAGTAATGATTTTTATGTTTTTAGCTGGTGTCAACTTTGTCTTAAGTTATTTTGCATTTAAAGGAAAAGTTCAAAAAATCATTAAAGACGATGAGTTTAAGTTTTATTTTCGAGGAATCCTTTTCTTTACCATAATAACTACTTTTGTTGTTTACTTTCAACCAGATATTATTCCCGGTATTGAAGCTTTAGAAAATAGCATTAGACATTCTTTGTTTCAAGTACTTGCAGTAGTTACCACTACTGGTTTTGTAACAGCTGATTATACTTCTTGGACTCCTTTTATTACCGTTCTGTTTTTTGGTATTATGTTTCTTGGAGGATCTGCAGGATCTACCGCAGGAGGTGTAAAAGTAGTTCGACACATGTTGATGATACGCAATGGCTTATTAGAATTTAAAAGAATATTACACCCCAATGCTGTTATACCTGTACGTTATAATAATAAATCTGTTTCTGGTGAAATTGTCTATAATATATTAGGATTCTTTATTTTATACATGCTCATGTTTATCATTGGCGCATTAGTGTTAGGATTTCTAGGGCTTGATTTTGAATCGGCTATTGGAGGTGCTGCATCTTCACTTGGAAATGTAGGTCCGGCTTTTGGAATTCTCGGGCCTTTAAATAATTACAGTGAACTCCCTGCACTTGGAAAATGGTGGTGCTCTTTTTTAATGCTATTAGGAAGGCTGGAACTATTTACTGTATTAATTTTATTCACTCCATATTTTTGGAAAAAAATATAGCTGCAAAAATTAATCGTACAGTAGTTATATTAATACATCAATTCTCAACTAAAGAACTAACATAAATAAAAAAGTAAATAAAAGAGTTGAAAATATTATGAGAGCGCTTCTTTTATACGTCTTATCGCCTCTATAAGTTCTTCTTCTGATGCTGCATACGATATTCTAATACAATTAGGATTTCCAAATGCTTCTCCTGTAACAGTAGCTACACTTGCTTCTTCTAATAAATACATTGAAAAATCTGATGCATTTTGGATTTTTCTTCCTTTTAATTCTTTTCCAAAGAATGACGATATATCTGGAAAAATATAAAAAGCCCCTTCTGGTACATTTAAATTAAAACCATTGATTTCTCTCAATAAACCTAAGACCATATCTCTACGCTTATGAAATTCATCAATCATAAATTGAATCTTGCTTTTTGGTGCTTTTAGAGCTGCTATTGTAGCTCGTTGGCCTATAGCATTAGCTCCACTTGTTATCTGCCCTTGCATTTTATTGCAAGCTCTTGCTATCCAATCTGGAGCTCCTATATAACCTATTCTCCATCCTGTCATTGCAAAAGCCTTAGAAACACCATTTACAGTAATTGTTCTATCATACATCCCCTCTACACCAGCCATACTTACATGACCTTTAGTAAAATTAATATGTTCATAAATTTCATCTGAGACAACATATATATTTGGGTATTTTTCTAAAACTTTAGCTAGCGCTGTTAATTCTTCTTTAGAATAAACAGATCCACTAGGGTTGCACGGAGAACTATACCATATCATTTTTGTTTTGGGAGTAATTGCTGCTTCTAATTGCTCTGGAGTCATTTTAAAATCTGTCTCAATAGACGTTGAAACTTCTACTGGAACTCCTTCTGCAATTTTTACGATATCTGAATAACTCACCCAATACGGTGCTGGTAGTATCACCTCATCTCCTGGATTAATCATTACCAGTGCAATATTCGCTAAAGATTGTTTAGCGCCTGTAGATACAACTATTTGGCTTAAATTATAATCAAGATTATTATCTCTTTTAAATTTATGAATAACCGCTTCTTTTAAATCTGCATAGCCATCTACTGGAGAATAACTACTATAATTATCGTGAATAGCCTGAATAGCTTCTTCTTTTATAAAATCTGGGATATTAAAATCGGGCTCTCCTAAGCTCAATCCAATAATGTTTTTTCCCTGTCCTTTTAATTCTCTTGTTTTAGCGGCCATCGCAAGCGTTGCCGACATAGACATATTTATTATTCTATCAGATAATTGATTGTTCATTTGGCGGATATATTAATAGTTTATGATAGTTGAAGTGAAGGTTTTCTACCTAACTCTTTTAGATGTTTAAAATGTGATGCAATGGCTTTACGAGTTGTTTTATACTCATAATAAGGCAAATCAAATTCCTTTGCTGTTTCTTTTACAATTTTAGAAATTTTTGTGTAGTGAACATGGCTAATATTAGGAAAAATATGATGTTCTACCTGATGATTTAATCCGCCAGTAAACCAATTAACAATTCTATTTTTAGTAGAAAAATTAACTGTAGTGAATAATTGGTGTATTGCCCAAGTATTTTTCATATTTCCACTTTCATCTGGGACAGATGTTTCAGCATCTTCTATAATATGTGCCAATTGAAAAACCATACTTAAAATAAGTCCTGCCGTATAATGCATAACAAAAAAACCAATAAGGATTTTCCACCAGGCAATATCTAAGAATACCATTGGAATTACAATCCAAATAGACACATAGATAATTTTAGAGACAATAAGCATACTCCATTGCTTAACAGGGTTAGGAAATTGCCCGTATGATAATTTTCTTTTAAGATATCCATGCATTTGTTTAAAATCTGTAGTAATAGCCCAATTAATAGTTAATAAACCATATAATAATACAGAGTAATAATGCTGAAATCTATGGAAGCGCCTCCATTTATCATGCTTAGAAAAACGCATTATTCGGCCAGCATCTAAATCTTCATCATGACCAAGAATATTTGTATAAGTATGATGTAGTACATTATGTTGTACTTGCCAGTTATAAACATTACCAGCTAATATATAGATGCTAGCGCCCATTAATTTATTGATCCACGGCTTTGATGAATACGATCCATGATTTCCATCATGCATTACATTCATTCCTACACCAGCCATACCAATACCAATAATTACGGTAAACAATAGCTTAATCCACTCGTTTATATCTAGTGTTAGAATTAGGAAATAAGGTGTCAAAAAAATCGAAAACATAACTATTGTTTTAATATACAAACGCCAGTTTCCTGTTTTTTTAATACTATTATCTTTAAAATATGAATTCACTCGTTTGTTAAGTGTTTTAAAGAATTGGGCCGAATCCTTTCTTGAAAATCGTATCGTTGTATTTGACATTTATTTGAATTTCTTTAAAAGTTCTCTTTTATAACGCAAAAAAGCGCAAACTTGTACTTTTGTGCAAAGGTACGTATTTATGTTTTGATGATTCTGTTAACATAGAAGAAATACGTGTTCAAAAACCTTATTTTTGCAAAAATTTAACGCTCTGATATGAATACTATTAATACATATTTCCCAGCATTAGACGAAGATCAATTAAAAAAATTTGAAAATTTAAAAACTTTATATAATGATTGGAATGCCAAAATTAACGTGATTTCCAGAAAAGATATTGATCAATTAAATATAAGACATGTGCTTCATTCTTTGGGAATAGCAAAAATTCAACCTTTCTTACCTAATACATCTATTCTAGATGTAGGAACTGGTGGTGGATTTCCAGGAATCCCTTTGGCAATTCTATTTCCTGAAACTCAATTTTACCTTATTGATGCTATTGGAAAGAAGATTAAAGTAGTTAATGAGATTGTTGATGCTTTAGAATTAAAAAATGTAAAAACTGATCATATTCGAGCTGAAAAGGTAAATGAAAAATTTGATTTTATTGTTAGTAGAGCTGTAACTAATATGCCAGATTTTGTGAAATGGGTTCGGAAGAAAATAAAAAAAGAATCGAAGCATGAATTAAAAAATGGCATCTTGTATTTAAAAGGAGGTGATCTTAGTGAAGAATTACAAATTTTTAAAAGTGCAAAAGAATTCCTTCTTTCAGATCACTTTAGTGAAGATTTTTTTGAAACAAAAAAAGTAGTCTATTTGCCTATTAAGTATAAGCCTTAAATTCATATTCACTTACTCATTTAATTAGTTATATCAATAATTTTTACAAATAAATACGTAAATACATTTTTATTTGTAAGAATAAATTGTATGTTTGTATAAATGTTACGCAGCATTATTTTTTGAATTAATTTTTAAACTTAAAAATCATGAAAAAAAGTAAGAGCACATTCAAATTAAACAAACAAAAAGTAGCTTCTTTAGAAGCTAAAACTATTAAAGGAGGAACAGGAACTATTATAGAAAATCCTAAAAGCGAACTTCAGCTTTGTCTTCCAACAGGAAACCATACTGGTTGTTATGTATGTCCAGTCGGTGGAGGTGGAAACACTATTATAAGATAATATTGTTATATAGCCTGAGTTTTAAAATTCAGGCTTTTATTATAAAGTGTAGTGAAGAAATTGTAATATTTTTCTTAATAAAATATAATTTACTTCTATTTACAATAGAATGTTACGCAGCATTATTTTTTGAATTAATTTTTAAATATAAAAATCATAAAAAAAAGTAAGAGCACATTTAAATTAAACAAACAGAAAGTAGCTTCTTTAGAAGTAAAAACTATTAAAGGAGGAGCTGGTAATTCAGGTTTCACTCCAGTTTGTGGAACTACTGAGGGAACTTGGTGTTATATCTGTAAAGACAATGGAGGTGGAGATAAAATTCTTAGGTAATAAACCTAAATAAAAAAAACCGAGTGATCTCACTCGGTTTTTTTTATTTATCTTATCTTCAACAAGCATTAAACGTCTAATAGTTAATTCTACTATTCTTAAATGAAGAGATATAGAGTTATAATTAGAAATTATAATCTTCCAAATAATTTAACAAACTTAGATGGCAATTCTTTTTTAATACATATTTTTTTATGTGAAATTGGATGTGTAAATTCTAATGAATACGCATGAAGATACAATCCTTTCCCTTTTAAAATCAGATCTTCTTTCCCATATTTTTTATCTCCTAAAATAGGATTTCCAATGGTAGATAAATGTTTTCTCAATTGATGTCTCCTACCAGTTTTAGGAGTTAATTCAACTAAATTCAAATACTTGAATCTTTTAGACGTCACTATTTTAATCACCTTATAATAAGACTCCGAATCTTTATCATCTATAGATATATTTATCACACCTGTTGCTTCCATTTTACCTATAGTAACTGCATAATATTTCTTTTTTATTTCCTTGTCGCTAAATAGTTTATTTAATTTCAGAATGCTGGTCTTTGTTTTTCCAACCAATAAAACTCCTGTAGTTGGATAATCTAATCGATGAATAGGGCTAGGTTTTGCATCAAGATCATTCTTATTAATATTTAAATTTTGAAGCAAAGCACTATCTATTGTTTTAAATGTATTACCACTCACTAAAATACCTGCAGGTTTATTTATAACCGCCAAATGATCATCTTCATAAACAACTTCTAAATCTAAGTTTAACACCTTTTTATTTGTGTTTTTTTGAGGTACTTTTAAGGTTATTGTTTCATTTCCATAAATAAAAAGAGCGGTTTTAGCTACTTCACCATTAACAAAAATCAATTGTTTTTTAATGGCTTTTTTTAAAGCAGACTTGGTAGCAACATATTCAAATATGCCTACGCCATAATCTTGGAATCGAATTCGATTTACTTGTGCGGGAACTTTATGAGTTTTGATAGCAGACTCTTTTATTAGTTTTATTTATGGCCTTTTAGCCAACAATTATAGCTTTTTTGTAAATGAAAAAACCACTAGTAATAATAAACTAGCGGTTTTTTAAATAATTATAATTTTAGATTATCCTAAAAATGGATATCTATAATCTACTGGTGTTACAAATGTCTCCTTAATTAATCGTGGAGAAACCCAACGCATCAGGTTTTGCGCAGAACCTGCTTTATCATTGGTTCCTGATGCTCTAGCACCTCCAAAAGGTTGTTGTCCAACAACAGCACCTGTTGGTTTGTCATTTATATAAAAATTTCCTGCGCTATTTTCTAATGCCTTTGTTGCTTCCTCTACCGCATAACGATCTTGTGAAAAGATAGCACCTGTTAATGCATATTCTGAAGTTTCATCTAGAAGCTTTAGTGTTTCAGACCATTTGTCATCTTCATATACATATACGGTTACTACAGGTCCAAACAATTCTGTACACATAGTTTTGTATTGAGGATCTGTAGTTACAACCACGGTCGGCTCTACAAAATACCCCTTAGATTTATCATAACTTCCACCTGCAAATATATTTGCATTTTTATCTTCCTTAACCTGGTCTATATAACTAGCAAGCTTATCAAAAGATCCTTCATGTATAACAGCTGTTATAAAATTACTCATATCTTCAGGTGAGCCTGGTTTATTAAAAGAAGTTATATCGTCTTTTACATAATTTAACACCTCATCTGCAATAGATTTTGGCAAGTATACTCTTGAAGCAGCACTACATTTTTGTCCTTGAAATTCAAAAGCACCTCTAGTAATTCCTGTTGCTACTTGTTTAGCTATTGAAGATGGATGCGCTATAATAAAATCTTTACCTCCAGTTTCACCAACTATCTTAGGATATGTTTTATAAGTATGTATATTATTCCCTATTTTTTTCCAAAGCTCTTTAAATACAAAAGTAGACCCTGTAAAGTGAATTCCTGCAAAATCCGGACTTGCTAATACTGTATCTGTAATCATTACAGGATCTCCATATACAACATTGATAACACCATCTGGAACTCCAGCTTCTTTAAAAATATCTACAATAATTTTTGCTGAAAATATTTGACTATCACTAGGTTTCCAAACTACTACATTACCCATTAAGGCTGCACTAGCTGGCAAATTACCAGCAATTGCAGTAAAATTAAATGGAGTAATTGCATATACAAAACCTTCTAACGGGCGGTATTCTATTCTATTCCAAATACCTTCTGCAGAGTCTGGTTGCTCTTCATAAATCTGTGACATAAACTCTACATTAAATCGTAAGAAGTCTATAAATTCACATGCAGCATCAATCTCTGCTTGATGAATTGTTTTAGATTGCGCAATCATAGTTGCAGCATTAATTTTTGCCCGATAAGGCCCTGCAATCAATTCGGCAGCCTTTAAAAAGATAGACGCACGTTGTTCCCAACTTACTGAAGCCCATTTCTTTCTAGCTTCAAGCGCTGTCGATATAGCGCTCTCTACATGAGGTTTTTCTGCCAAATGATATGTTCCTACTGTATGTGTATGATCATGTGGTGGTGACATAGTACGTGTATTTCCAGTACGAATCTCTTCACTACCTATATACATTGGCACATCAATGTTACCTTTAAAATATTCTTTGTATTGCTTTAGAACTTGCTCTCTTTCTGTTGTTCCTGGTGCATATGATTTAATTTCCTCATTAACTGCTGTCGGAACCTGAAAAAAACCTTTTCCCATAATAGAAATATATTTAGAATTAATGTTTCGCAAATGTACTAAATACGAAATCGTTTTCGAGTTAAATATGGCTTAAAAAAAAGATTAATTTATAGCGAAGGGAGCACAAAGTCTAAAAGTAGGAATGGTAACTTTAAAACGCTTTGTATTTGTAAAATTAACCATTCTGTAATGTCCTTTCATAGAACCTATAGGAGATGTGAGCAAACATCCTGAATTGTAAACATGTAATTCTCCTGGTTTTAGAACAGGTTTTTTACCAATAACACCCTCTCCGTCTACAATTTCAATATCATTAAGTGAGTCATATATTTTCCAATGACGTTCTGTGAGTTGAACAGAATCTTTACTTTGATTTTCTATGGTAACTCTATATCCAAAAGCATAATGCATCTTATAATTTTTAAAGAATGTTCCTTCAAAATTAGTTTCCACCGAAATCTTAATGCCTTTTGTTACTTGTTGTACCATAAAATTTTAACTTAAAGAAATACTTCATTTATCGTAAAACCACTTCAACCACAAACAAAACTAAGAGTGTAATATCCAAAAATACAATTTTTATCAATGTGAAAAACGTATCGTTTTGATAAAATCTTTCTAATTACGTTAAACTTTTAGTGTATTCATAATTTAATAACGAATACGCTACATTATATAAGCCTAGTCTACATTAGTTAGAAATGTTTACAGAACTCGCACTTCCTATACCTATAACACTATCATACATTTCTCCAAAATTTCGATAATAAACAATGACTGTGTAGTTATTCTCAGTTTGATAAAAACTGCCCGATGTTCTTACAAAATCTAATTCTCCATTGGTAGTTAACACTACATACCTATAATTATAAAAACCTTGTTTTAAAAGAATAGAAGTTTCTAACAACCCTGTATCTTCATTGTATTTTAGTTCATTTTCTTCTGTTAACTCGTAATTGTTAAACTTCCCAAAGACATACGCCTTATCTAGACCAATTGTATTGTCATACTCTAAACTAAAATGTACTTGAGAATAATCTGCTTCAGTATCATCATCATCTGCATCTATATTTCGAATTACAAAATCTCCATTAACATCTGGATTAAACGTATATTCTAAACCACTTCTATTTCTATCCGTATATAATTGATGATTATACAAATCTTCAAGCGTAACGCTTAAAATACCATTACTTGCTGTTCTTATTTCCTTACTATCAAAAAACAAAAACTCATTCGCTCCATAAAAAGAAGTTTCTTTATCGTATTTATAAATCAATTGATTTCCAGAGAAAAATTGTGGCTTAATACCTGTTACAGCTGTCCACCAGTAATGATTCTGGAGAATAGCAATTTTTACTTCATTTTGAGGGTTAACAAGTCTAAAATTTCCGCTATTAATAGTAAATTGAACTACTTGATCTGTAGCAATTGCATTAAAATCACGTGCTCTTTTTAAGTAAGCACCTACTGCAACAGCGTCTTTATAGATAATAAATCTACGTGAAAATTGTAATTCATCATTATTATCATAAATTTTCAACATATAATTGCCTGTTAATCGAAACTTCGTTAATGAGTTGGGAAATTCTAATTGATAATTAGAATACGATTGCAGTGTATTATATGAGTTTTGATAATTTACAATGCGTTGATTGTCTAAACCTGAAAGGTATTGTGTTTTCATTAAATTTGAAGGGGTCCAATCATAATTACAATGCACTATTTTATAATAGTAATCTGCTTCTTTTGCTCTGATATCATCAAAAGACAATGAAAAAGATTCGCGCAAACGAACAATTGGAAATTGATCGCCTTCATTATCACTTTTAAATACAATTGATTTAATATATGAAGGTGGAGACACTTCTTCTTCTACTTGAGCATGTAGCCCTATAGCTATTAAAATAAAATAAAAAGGAATTTGTTTAATTTTTAAGTTCATTTGGAGTATTTCTTTGAAGTAAAGATAAACAAAATCTATGCCTTACTCTTTTTAACTTTTTAATCGGTTAAATTTATAAGATTTTATAAGGAAACGTCTCTTTTAATTAGTAAATTTGCACGAATTTTTTAGTTAATTAACAAGATCCAAGTATATGTCAAACGACATCCGAATTAAAAAGGGACTGGATATTAAATTGATTGGCGAGGCAGAAAGATCTATAGAACAAGCTGTGCCAAGTAATATCTACGCTATCAAACTCTCCGATTTTCACAGTATTACCCCTAAAATGCTATTAAAAGTTGACGAAAAAGTAACAGCAGGTCAAGCTCTTTTTTACAATAAAGAGAATGAAGCTATGCTTTTTGTATCTCCAGTAAGTGGTGTAATTACAGAAATAGAACGAGGAGCAAGAAGGAGAATCTTAACCATTAAGATACAAGCAGATAAAGAGCAAACTTATGCAAGTCAAAGTGCTTTTGATTTAGAAAGTGCATCTGGCGAAGCTATAAAAAAGTTCTTATTAAGTTCTGGTTGTTGGCCATTTATTAAACAAAGACCGTATGATATTATAGCGAATCCTGAAAATAGTCCTAAGGCTATTTTTATTTCTGGATATGCTAGCGCTCCTTTAACTGCAGATTATGATTATACTTTACAAGAAAAAGAACAAGAACTTCAGGCAGCTGTTACAGCATTATCAAAACTGACAGAAGGTAAAGTTCATGTATCTATTGCAAAAAAATCAACAAATTCACCGCTATCAAATTTAAAAAACATAACTACTCATGCTGTTTCTGGACCTCATCCTTCAGGAAATGTAGGAACATTAATAGCTAAAGTAGATCCTATAAACAAAAATGAAGTTGTTTGGACATTAACACCTCAAGATCTAGTTATCATTGGTGAGTTAATACTAACGGGTAAATACAATGCAGAACGAATTGTAGCACTTGTTGGAGCGTCTGTAAAGAAACCTAAATATTACAAAACCAAAATAGGTGCAGAAGTTTCTACTTTTTTATATGATGCTGGAGTAACTGATAATAACATCCGGGTTATTAATGGTAATGTTCTTAGCGGTTCAAAAATAAACCCTGATGGACATTTAGGTTTTTACGAAAATACAGTCACTGTAATTCCTGAAGGAAATGATTATGAATTCTTCGGGTGGAACAAACCTGTATTTAATAAAATATCTACTTCAAGAGCTCTCACATTTTCATGGTTATTTCCTAATAAAAAATACAATCTAAACACCAATACAAATGGTGAACATAGAGCATTTGTAGTTACTGGAAATTATGAAGAAGTATTTCCATTGGATATTTATCCAATGCAATTGTTAAAGGCTACTATGGTAAAAGACCTAGATCAAATGGAACAACTAGGTATGTATGAGGTTGCTCCAGAAGATTTTGCTTTAACAGAGTTTGTTTGTGTTTCTAAACAACCACATCAACAAATTATCAGAGAAGGTTTAGACTTAATGCATAAAGAAATCGGGTAAACTATGAGTTTAAAAAATAATTTACATCAATTAAAAGAAAAGTATAAGGGCACCAAAATGGCACCTGCGTTTAATGCTATTCATACTTTTTTATATACTCCGAATGAAACAACACATTCTGGAGGTCATATCAGAATAGTAGATGACTTAAAGAGAACAATGAACACGGTAATTATCGCTATGGTTCCTTGTTTGATTTTTGGAATGTTCAATACAGGTTATCAGCATTATGCTGCACTTGGAACTCCTGTTGAATTTGTTTCCATGGATGCCTTCATGATTGGTCTTACAAAAATACTACCACTAGTAATAGTATCGTATGGAGTAGGACTTGCTGTCGAGTTTGTTTTTGCAATGATTAAAGGTCATGAGGTAGAAGAAGGGTATTTAGTTTCTGGAATGTTAATTCCACTTATAGTACCTGTGGATATTCCATTATGGATGCTCGCTGTGGCTGTGATATTTGGAGTTGTAATTGGGAAAGAAGTTTTTGGAGGCACTGGAATGAACATTCTAAATCCTGCGCTTACCGTTAGAGCTTTTCTATTCTTTGCATATCCAACTTGGATGAGTGGTGATAAGGTATGGGTTCATGGCGCTACAGAAAGAGCAAACCAGATTATAGCTGGAGAAAATGTTGATGCAATTTCTGGAGAAACCGTTCTTGGAAGCTTGGCACAAAACAACGCTGCTGGTTATGAGATAGCCGATATGTTTTTTGGGTTTATTCCTGGATCTGTTGGTGAAACTTCTACACTATTAATTTTATTAGGAGGGTTGTTCTTAATTTTTACAAAAATTGGAAGCTGGAGAATTATGTTGTCTGGGGTCATAGGTGCATTGGCAATGGGACTTATATTTAACGGAGTAGTTAATACTGGATGGGTTACTGAATCAAGCAAATTTTATGGATTAATGAACACCGAGTTCTGGCATCATCTAATCATTGGTGGATTTGCTTTTGGTATCGTTTTTATGGCTACAGATCCTGTAACTGGATCGCAAACAAATAAAGGAAAGTGGGTCTATGGTTTTTTAATAGGTTTCCTATCTATTTTAATTAGAGTATTTAATCCTGCCTATCCTGAAGGTGTAATGTTAGCTATTTTATTAATGAATGTTTTTGCACCTACTATAGATCATTACGTAGTACAAGGCAACGTAAAAAGAAGATTAAAACGTCTAAAACTTAAAACTACTTAGTATTATGGGAATAAATACTGACAAAAATTCATACACCTTATTATTTGCCATAGGAATGGTAATTGTTGTAGGTTCATTATTGGCTTCGATAGCTGCGGGTTTAAAACCCAATATTAAAGAAAATGAGCGTTTAGAAAAGCAACAGAATATTCTTTATGCAATGGGGGTTAATGAAAATGGAGATAATGCAGGAAGTATCAACTTTATTTCTACAGATCGTGTAAACGCTGAATTTGAAAAATATATCAAAAAGCAGCTTATTATTCAAGACGGAGAAGAAACAGAAGATCCTGAAGCATATCTTATTGATCTTAAAAAAGAAGAAACATTAGCTAAAAACCCTGATTATAGTCGTCGATTACCTTTATTTGTTGGAGAAAAAGATGGAAAAACGTTCTATGTAATCCCTATGAGAGGGAAAGGACTTTGGGACGCTATCTGGGGGTTTGTTTCTGTAGATGATAATATGGTTGTTCAAGGTGCTTTTTTTGATCATAAAGGAGAAACTCCGGGATTAGGAGCTAATATTAAAGAACGATTCTTTATGGATGATTTTATAGGTGAAAATCTATTCAATGGTACTGTTTTTACTGGAATTGATGTAGCAAAAGGCAATGCAGATCCACTTAATAAAGATAAAACAGATAATGAGGTAGATGCAATTGCTGGAGCTACTATTACAGGTAATGGAGTAACAGCAATGATTAAGAAAGACATCAGAATGTATTTACCATATTTTAATTCATTAAAAAAATAAGCAATGGGATTATTATCAAAAAAAGACAGTAAATTAATATTAGATCCTTTAGCAGACAATAACCCTATTACTATTCAGGTATTAGGAATTTGTTCTGCACTTGCCATTACAGCGCAATTAAAGGCTTCTGTAGTGATGACCGTTTCTGTTCTCTTCGTATTGGGAGTAGGAAATGTTGTTATTTCTTTAATGAGAAATATAATTCCTTCTAAAATTAGAATTATAGTACAACTAGTAGTGGTAGCTGCTTTAGTAATTATAGTTGATCAAGTATTGAAAGCGTATTCATATGAATTGAGTAAAACACTATCAGTATTCGTTGGTTTAATTATTACGAACTGTATCATTATGGGTCGCTTTGAGGCTTTCGCTTTGGCAAATGGACCATGGAAATCATTTCTAGATGGTATAGGAAATGCATTAGGGTACGGTGTTATCTTAATTATAGTAGGGTTTTTTAGAGAATTGTTAGGTTCTGGAACTCTTTGGGGAATTAAAGTATTAGGAGATCCTATTGCTAAAACCGGAATATACGCTTGGGGATATGAAAATAATGGATTTATGTTGTTATCTCCAATGGCTTTAATAACAGTAGGTATTATTATTTGGATACAACGTTCTAAGAACAAAGCATTAATAGAAGAAAATTAAATAGCATCAGTTGATAGTTATTTCAAACTAAAAACGGAAACAGAAACAATATGGAGCACATAGAATTATTTTTTAAATCAATCTTTATAGATAATATGGTATTTGCTACATTCTTAGGAATGTGTTCATACCTCGCCGTTTCTAAAAAAGTATCAACAGCGGTAGGATTAGGAGCAGCCGTAATATTTGTAATGGCCATTACAGTTCCTTTCAACTGGTTGTTAGATCAATATATATTAAGAGATGGAGCATTGGCATGGTTAGGTCCAGAATATGCTTCTTACGATTTGAGTTTTTTATCGTTTATTCTATTTATTGCTACCATCGCGACGATGGTACAATTAGTAGAAATTGTCGTAGAAAAATTTTCACCTTCTCTTTATAATTCGCTAGGGATCTTTTTACCTTTAATAGCAGTAAACTGCGCCATTTTAGGTGGTTCTTTATTTATGCAGTCAAGAGATATTCCATCTTTAGGGCTGGCTTTTAATTATGGAATTAGCTCGGGTATTGGATGGTTTTTAGCTATTCTAGCAATAGCAGCTATTAGAGAAAAAATAAGATATTCTAATGTCCCTGCTCCTCTTAGAGGTTTAGGAATCACTTTTATAATAACAGGTTTAATGGCTATTGGCTTTATGAGTTTTGGAGGAATGCTAACAGGTGGAGATGATGCAGAACAGCCTAATCCTGAAGCTGCTAAATTAGAACTTAAAAAAGAAGAGTCTAAAAAAATAGTATCACAAAATACAATTGAAATAAATGAATAATATGATATTTACATTGAGCACAACAGGAACTGTAATTGCTACAGTAGTTGCTTTCATGGCAATCACTTTATTATTAGTGGGATTGCTATTATTTGTAAAGCAAAAATTATCTCCTTCTGGACCTGTAAAAATCACAATTAATGGAGAAAAAGAAATTGAAGTACCTTCTGGTAGTTCTTTATTAACCACTTTAGGTTCGCAAAAAATCTTTTTGCCTTCTGCTTGCGGTGGTGGTGGTACATGCATTCAATGTGAATGTCATGTAAATTCTGGAGGCGGCGAAGCTTTACCTACTGAAACACCTCATTTCTCTAGAAAAGAATTACAACATGGAGTTCGGTTAGCATGTCAGGTAAAAGTAAAACAGGATATGGATATTAGCATTCCTGAAGAAGTATTTGGTATTAAAAAATGGGAAGCAACCGTTGCTCGTAATTATAATGTGGCTTCATTCATTAAAGAATTTGTTGTAGAACTTCCTGAAGACATGGATTATAAAGCTGGTGGTTATATCCAGATAGAAATTCCAGAATGCGAAGTTAATTATTCAGATATGGATATTACTGCCCATCCTGAGGAGCACGAAACACCAGATAAGTTTCAATTAGAATGGGATAAGTTTGGTCTTTGGTCATTAAAAATGAAGAATACTGAAGTAGTTGAACGTGCTTATTCAATGGCTTCATATCCTGCTGAAGGACGTGAAGTAATGCTTAATGTTCGTATTGCTACACCGCCGTGGGATCGTTCCAAAAATGGATGGATGGATGTAAATCCAGGAATTGCATCTTCTTATATATTTTCTAAAAAGAAAGGTGATAAAGTAACAATTTCTGGCCCTTATGGAGAATTTTTCATAAATCCTTCTGAAGCTGAAATGTTATACGTAGGAGGTGGAGCTGGTATGGCACCAATGCGTTCGCACTTATATCATTTATTCAAAACATTACAGACAAATAGAAAAGTTACCTATTGGTATGGAGGACGTTCTAAAAGAGAATTATTCTATTTAGATCACTTTTTAGAACTTGAGAAAAACTTTCCTAACTTTAAATTTTATTTAGCATTATCAGAACCAATGCCGGAAGATAATTGGACGGTTAGAGATACACTTGATGGTGAAGGAGATGGTTTTGTCGGTTTTGTACATCAATGCGTTATAGATAATTATTTAAGTAAGCACGATACTCCTGAAGACATAGAATTATATTTCTGTGGGCCTCCTTTAATGAATCAAGCTGTTCAAAAAATGGGAGAAGATTATGGTATTCCTGATGAGAATATACGATTCGATGACTTTGGAGGTTAATATAAAATTATAATTATTATATAAAAAGAAGGTCAGGTATTTTTGCTTGGCCTTTTTCGTATTCATAAAACAATGGAAATATTAACCAAACAAGAATTACATTATTTAGTGATGAATATTGTAGGCAAAGAATTGGAAAAAGATAACTTTGAGTTTATGTCTGTTAATAGTAAACTCAAAAAAGATCCACAATTTGTATGTCTCAAAAATAAAGAGCTTCACTTTATTGTAGTAAAAGCTATTCTACAGCCTAATGATCCGATGAAGTATGATGTTGTTTATATGGAAACAATGAAAGAACATGCATTAAAATTTGAAGCGAGAACGTATTACGCGGGCGTAAGAATTAGCAATGCGCAAAATATTGATAATCCTGTTTATAAAAACGAAAAGTATGTTATTGAATACACTGGGCTTATTGAAATTTAATTCTCTTTTTAAAATTATCCTAGTTTTTACTTTTGGGATTTTCTTTTCTTCTTGTCAAAAAAAAGATAAAGAAATAATTAAAACAGAAACAGGGTATGCGCTAGGCACTACTTATCATATTTCTTATGAAAACATAGTCAGTACTAAAAATGTCAATTTCAAAAAAGAGATTGAGCGTATCATATCTGCTATGAATGAATCGATGTCTACTTATATTCCAACCTCCGATATTTCTAAAATCAATAAAGGAGATTCCAGTATTGTTGTAGACAATTACTTTAAAGAAGTATTCTTAAAGTCTAAAGAGATTTGGAAACACACAAATGGCGCGTTTGATCCAACTGTTGGTAGCTTAGTAAATGCATGGGGTTTTGGACCAGGAAAAAAATTAAATACTATCTCAGAAAAACAAATAGACAGTATTTTAACATATGTTGGTTTTGATAAATTACTATTAAATTCAGATAATAAAATTATAAAAAAACACCCTCAAATATTTCTCGATTTTAATGCCTTAGCAAAAGGGTACACCATTGATCTTATAGGCAAATTATTTGATAAACATAACATCTCTAATTATTTAATAGAATTAGGAGGAGAAATAATAGCTAAAGGAAATAATCCTTCTTCTAATAAAAGCTGGATCGTAGCAATAGACGACCCCACTCAAGAAAATATAACTGAAGAACGCAAATATGCAGCAACATTAGAATTAATTAATGCCGCAATGGCCACTTCTGGGAATTATAGAAAGTTTAGAATTGATTCAATTACTGGAGAACGTTATGTTCATACTGTAAACCCAAAAACAGGTTACACTAAAAAAAGTCAAATTTTAAGTGCATCTGTAATTGCTCCTAGCTGTATGGAAGCTGACGCATATGCTACTGCTTTTATGGCTATGGAGTTAGAGCAAACCAAGAAGTTACTTAAAGCCTTAAAACATATTGAAGCTTATATTCTTATCTCTGATTCTGAAAATAAAACTTATGTTTTCGCAACCAATGGATTTAAAGAATTATTACGCAATTAATAGATGAAATTATAAGATAATTATTATGAAAAATCCCGTTTACCTTACTTATCTACTTATTACTTTTTTAATAGCTCCTTCTTTTTCAAATGATATTCCCGATACTATTAAAAAGAAAAAAAGTGTAGAGCGTTTAAATGACATGATCATCTTTGATTTATTTTTCAATTTAGAGTTATCTGAAAAAAATAAAAACCTTGGTTTTATTAATAATTATATTCCATTATTTAAAAAGAATAATGTGGAAGCGGTTCAGCTAAAATCAAATCTAGGAGATAACAAAGAAGATATAGTTTTAAAGTATAATGATGAAGGACAATTAATACAACTTCAGTATAATTTAGATCGAAATGAAGGCGGAGGAGTTCTTTTATTTATATATGATTTTGTTTATGAAAAAGGACGATTACAGCATGTCTTATTAAAAGACAAAATAAAATACCGTTATAAATACCTTAAGGGTAAGATACAATCAATAACCGCCTATAAGAGAGGTGCTCTTTATGGAGTTTTTAATATGGAATACAGCTCCAACTCAAATAAGGCTAAATTGCGATTTGACGTTGCAAGAAATGGTAAGATTACAAAGGGGCGCAATCTTAGGAAAAATACATTAACATGGAACAAAAGTTTTAAAATAACTCAATGTCTAATTGGGTTTCACGATCTTACTAAAATGAAATACGACACAAAGGGCAACTTAACAAGTTTTGATTTTGTAGATACCGTAGAAGACGATCATAGTTTTAATTGGAAATATACTTCATTTGACAAAAAAGGAAATTGGAGCAAGCGAATAAATAATCAAACCGTTATTGAAAGAATAATAACTTATAGGTAATTATTTTACTTATAACATATTGGCAAAATCTCTCCTTTTGCCAAACGATATTTGTCTATTTGAACTTCAGAAAGTGATTTTGAATATTCAATTTCATTTACTTTAAATCCAATAGACCTCAACTTATCAAAATAATCACGGCCATATACTCGGACATGATCGTACTGACCAAATATTTTAGCTCTTTCCGAAGGGTCTGTAATGGAATTATCTTCAAAAGTTTTTTCCCGATTTAAATCTTGTGGAATTTGTAAAATACTCATCCCTCCTGGTTTTAAAATTCGATATAGTTCTTGCATTGCTTTTGTATCATCAGGGATATGCTCTAAAACATGATTACACAATATGACATCAAATTCATTATCTTTAAAAGGCAGTTTACAAATATCAGCTTTTATATCTGCTAGTGGTGAATTTAAATCTGTAGTTGTATATTCTAAGTTATCTTGTTTTCTAAAACGTTTATAAAAAGCTTGTTCTGGCGCAAAATGCAATACCTTTTTAGAAGCCGTAAAGAAATTGGTTTCATTTTTAAGATATAGCCACAAAAGCCGATGCCGTTCTAAAGACAATGTACTTGGTGATAAAACATTATCTCTTGGGTATTCATATCCATATGGTAAAAATGTTCTAAAACTTTTAGAATCTATTGGGTCTGTATATTTTTTACCTCTAAGAAATATAACGAATAAAGGCTTTATAAAATAACTTATCCTAATTAAAAAAGGCCGTGGAATAAGGTTCAAAAAGAATTTAAATAACTTTTTCAAATACTTAATTTTATTATTATCTATCTAAAAAACTTAAGAAACTAATGCGTTTTGCCTAAACTCATCTTCTTCATTACTTTCTATTCCTAATGCCTCATATACATATTTAAAAGTAGATAACAATTCTGGTTTCCCATTTACAATAGCAACATCATGTTCAAAATGTGCACTTGGTTTGCCATCAGCTGTTAAAATAGTCCATCCATCTTTCAATTGCTTAATACGATGAGTTCCTAAATTAATCATAGGCTCTATTGCCACAACCATACCTTCTATAAACTTCTTCCCCCTTCCTCTTTTACCATAATTTGGCATTTCTGGATCTTCATGCATTTTTCTTCCCAAGCCATGACCAACTAATTCTCGAACAACACCATAGCCATTTTTTTCACAATATTGTTGAATTGCATAACCTACATCTCCTACTCTATTACCAAATTTCAATTCTCGAATCCCTACATAAAGTGATTCCTTTGTTATTTTTAATAATTGTTTTGTTGCATCATCTACTTCTCCAACTTCAAAAGTATACGCATGATCTCCATAAAAATCATTTTTTAATGCACCACAATCAATAGAAATAATATCGCCTTCTTCCAAAGGTTTATCATTAGGTATACCATGTACAACCTGCGCATTCGGACTCATACATAACGTGTTAGGGAAATCATACAATCCAAGAAAACCAGGAATAGCTCCATGATCTCTTATAAATTCTTCTGCAATTTTATCTAATTGCAAAGTGGTAACTCCTGGCTTGACCTCTTTCGCCAATACCCCTAGTGTTTTAGATACAATTAATGCACTTTCTCGCATCAATTCTATCTCTTCTAATGTTTTAATCTTAATCATACACTACAAAGGTAAACATTCTTATTATTTTAAATCAAAGGACTTTGAGTCATTTCTTTTGGTTGTGAAACTCCAATTATTTTTAAAATAGTTGGAGCTATATCTCCTAAAACACCATCTTTAATTTCTTTAATATCATTGTCTATCAAAATTAAAGGAACCGGATTTGTTGTATGCGCTGTGTTTGGGCTTCCATCTGGATTCATCATTATATCACAATTTCCATGATCTGCTATAACTATAGAAGCATATCCATTATCAAGAGCTGCGGTTACAACATCTTTAGTACATTCATCTACCACTTCACAAGCCTTTATTGCTGCTTCCATAATACCTGTATGTCCTACCATATCAGGGTTAGCAAAATTAAGACATATAAAATCTGTCGTTGCTTTTTCTATTTCTGGAATAATTGCATCTCTAATATCATAAGCACTCATTTCTGGTTGCAAATCATAGGTCGCAACTTTTGGAGAAGGGCATAATAATCGTTTTTCTCCTTGAAAAGGTTGTTCTCTACCTCCATTAAAAAAGAAAGTCACATGAGGGTATTTTTCTGTTTCAGCAATTCTTATTTGTGTTTTACCAGCTTTTGAAAGTACCTCTCCTAAGGTATTTTCAATATTATCTTTATTATATATTACATGAATGTTTTTAAAAGTCTCGTCATAGCTTGTCATTGTAACATAATACAATGACAGTTTTTTCATTTGAGGTTCAATAAAATCTTTTTGACTTAAAACTTCCGTAAGCTCTCTTCCTCTATCTGTTCTAAAGTTAAAAAAGATAATGACATCTTGTTTTTCAATACAAGCTACTGGCTTGCCATTTTCGTTGACAACTATTGGTTTTATAAATTCATCTGTTATTCCATTATCATAATTTTGCTGTAATTCCTTTAAAATATTATCAGTTGCTGCTCCTTTAGCATGTACAAGTAAATCATATGCTAATTTCACTCGTTCCCAACGTTTATCCCTATCCATTGCATAATACCTACCTATAACAGATGCTAATTTTGCGCTCCCTTTAGAAAGGTGTTTTTCAAGATCTTCAATATATCCTATACCACTTTTAGGATCTACATCCCTTCCATCTGTAAAAGCGTGAATGTATATATCATCTAAGCAATAATCATTTGCCGCATCTATTAATCCCTTTAAATGATCTATATGTGAGTGAACTCCCCCATCACTTAACAATCCTAAAAAATGCACTTTCTTTTTATTAGTTTTTGCATAATTAAAGGCTTCTTTTAATACTGTTTCTTCTCTAAGAGTATTATTTTTTACTGCTAAGTTAATTTTAGCTAAATCTTGATATACTATTCTTCCTGCTCCTAGATTCATATGACCAACTTCACTATTCCCCATTTGCCCCTCTGGCAAACCAACATTCATCCCATCAGTTAACAAGTTTGAATTAGCATATTTTTTATATAAAGAATCTACGAAAGGAGTCTTTGCGTGATCAATGGCGGATACTTCAGGATCTGGAGATTTCCCCCAGCCATCAAGTATTAATAAAATGGTTTTTTTATTCATTATTCGTTTTTTTCAAAGATACTAATATCATCTTATGTTAAAATATTGAGGCTATTAGATTTCTATTAATTCATATACTTATTACAAATTATATTTCCAACACGATTTAACATATACCTCTTTGTTGTTAATATTTTGTTATTTAATAGTATTTCTTGTTACATTCTTAAAATAACAGCGTCTCTTCTATACAATATTTAAACAGTAATCACAATCAAAAAATTATTTTAATCATTTCACAAATCAATTTTAATCTTCGTTCATCATGAAAAAAACTGTTTTAATTTTAGCAATTGCATGCATTGCCTTAGTAAGTAATGTACATGCAAACAACAACAATTCATTCATATCTAACGATTCTTCTAATGAGGTTACAGCATCTCTTGCTGTAAACACATTGTGTATGGCCATCGTTAAAGGAGATATGGATACCGTAAAAAGACTTATTGAATCTGGAAAGAGTGTCAATAAAAAATCAAATGGAATGACTCCTGCAATGTATGCAGCTCGTTATAATCGCATTGATATTTTAAAATACTTAATTGAAAATGGAGCAAATTTAAAAGCAAGATCTCATAAAGGCCTGAGCGCAATTAAATATGCTGAAGCAGCTGGCTCTAAAGAAGCAGTAAAAATTATAACAAAAGCATTAAATAGCTAGAGACTATTATTACAAGACTGTTTAAATAAATAAAGCCCCATCAATGATGGGGCTTTTTAACTTTCTTAATACTTTAAAATTAAAAAAATGGATATCCTGTCATTATTCTATATGCAAATGCATAAAGAACAATACTAATACCTAGAAAACAAAGTAAACTTAATGACTTAAGAATTACTACTTGTGGATTTCCCCCAATTCCTCTAAAAGCATCAACATAAAGTTCTTTAAAAAGTAAAAATATTCTCATACGCTATTAATTATTATGTTAAACATAAAATTCTCGTTTAACCATAACTTTCTGAAAGTAAATTCAGCGTACGTTTTTATATCATGTAGTAAATAGGGCTACCATCTGTAGCTATAAATAGAAGTAAGGTAATATAAGAGGCTTAATTTCCAACAAAATTAGAACATCTTACTATTTAGATATCATAAAAAAGATGAAATACACAAAAAATAGATCATGTGTAATTTATACTTAAAAAAGGTGTTATTTTTATTATCGTCCTCTGTATTTTATAATTGCTTCTTTAATTTTTTGAATTCTATTATCTGGATCTGGATGCGAGCTCTGAAATTCAGGAGTTCTATTTGGACCTGCCGCTGTTTTTAAAATATTCATCACCCCAATCATTTCTTCAGGTTCATATCCTGCTTTCATCATAAATAAAACACCTAATTCATCACTCTCTAATTCATCTCCTCTACCATTTTTCAATAAGGTATTTTGCCCAATTCCATTAACCAATCCCCCGGCATCTGCTCCTACAGAAGCTCCCATAGAAATTGTTTTCCAAAAATTACTTTCTGCTATACGTTCTGCAGAATGACGCCCTATTACATGACCTATTTCATGTCCTAAAACACCTGCCAATTGACTTTCGTTTTCTAATTTAGAATACAATGCATAGGTTATAAATATTTGCCCTCCTGGCAATGCAAATGCATTTATAGTTTGGTCGTCTGCCAATAGATGAAATTCATATTTATAAGGAGTTTCTCTAGCGATACTATTTTCAATCAATCTATTTCCTACTACATCTACAATTCTTTGAAATCTGTCATCTGGGTATAATCCTCCGTGTTGTGCAGCTATTTGTGGCGCACTTTGTAAACCAATTGCTATTTCTTCTTCTGATGTAATATCTATGTTTTGCACCCTTCCTGTATAAGGGTTTTCTTCCTTATTGTTACATTTCCTGATAAAAGCAAAAGCAACAATAGCTACACCTATTAATAATCTTATTTTTAAATTACCCCTTCTCATTATTAATTATTGGTTGTTATGTTTAAAAATACAAAATCTTTACGACAGTAATTTTGGATTGATATCTAAAATATTGTTACTGTAATATTCTGTAATAAAAGCATCTGTTAAATATTCTTTCCCCAGCAATTGTTCTTCAATTAAAAACTCTTTAAGGTCAATTTTTGTATACGCTTCTAGCATTGGTTTAGATGTGGGCGCATAGGTGTAATGCCATGGCTCATATTTGAATCCTTTTCGATTTGCATTATCTGTGTATACTATATAAAAACCATATGTGTTTGCATGAGCATCCATCCACTCTTTAAGTTTACAAAAAGGGCCATTTCCATGAAATTTATCTGCTATTAAAACATCTCCAGAAGAAACTCCATTAGCATCTACAATATCAATGTCTGTTCCCCAATGATGTCTTGAAGTTCCTGGAATTGTAGAGTATTCTATTATTTTACGAATACTTTCTAATGGAGGCAACCCTTGAGATGTAAATCGTTTATATTTTGTTTCGTAAATTGCTTTTTGCCTATAAAAATCTCTATATGATGAAACTATTTTTATGTCTATTCCAGCTATTTTAGCTTCTTTTTTCATTTTGAGAAAAGCCTGGTAAGCTTCTTTTCTCAAATTAATGTTATCCCCATATAACAATGGGTTTCCTTTTCCTACCAATTCATTTTTTGAAAATTCTTTCATAGCAAAAATATGCTGAGGGAGCATAGATATTCCTAAAACAGCTACCGTTGTTGATTTTACAAAATTTCTTCTTCTCATTTTCTATCTAAACAAGTGATGCTAATTTACTACTAATTACTCATTTACAAATTAATGTATTTTATTCAAAAATATATTTTGATAGAACTTAACATTTTACATATATTTGCACGCAATGCGGGAGTAGCTCAGCTGGTAGAGCGTCAGCCTTCCAAGCTGAATGTCGCGAGTTCGAACCTCGTCTCCCGCTCTTTAAAATCCATCTTTTTAGATGGGTTTTTTATTTAATTTTAATCAAACTCCCTGTTTCCAATTCATAAGGTATTACATCCTTTTCAAAAACACGTGCTTGTAAATTTCCTTTTAATCTAATTTCATTATCATATACTGAAAGCCAACTTCCTTCTCTTAAGCCAATAACTGAAACATCATTAAATTTATGAAATTCTTTAATTCGAGTTTCTCTAGTTTCTCCCATATGCTTATCACCAATAATAGGATCTTTATAATGCGGATTAATGTTGAAAGGAATTAAACCTAACGTTTTAAAGCTTGGCGGGTAAACAATAGGCATATCATTGGTGTTTTTCATATTTATACCTGTGATATTGGATCCTGCACTTGTACCCAAGTAAGGTATTCCCGTAAGAACCCTGTCTGTTAATGGTTCTATTAGTCCATATTTATATAGTTTCGAAACTAAAACAAAAGTATTGCCTCCACCTACGTAAATTGCCTCAGCATTTTCTATTGCATCCTTTTGATTTTGAAAAGTATGTATTCCTACTACCTCTTTATTTAGTTTTTTAAACCGTTCTTTTACAAAAAATGTATATTCATCATGAGTAATTCCACTAGTTCTTGCGTACGGAATAAATAAAATAGTTTTTACATTTTTAAAAAATTTAACTAAATCTTCATTAAGGTATTCTAAAAAAGAACTACCATGAATTGTAGAAGTACTTGCAATAATCATTTTCTTCATCCGTAAGATTTTTAGTAAATTTAAGGAATATCACTATTTAACAAAAGTTTAATTATACTTCCCTTTTTTTTATGACAAACTTGTAATTTCTTTATAAAATGAAAAACATACTTACACTCATCATATTACTTTTTTTAACTACTAGCATATTTGCTCAAAATAATGATAGATCTCCTTTAAGAGGGCAAGTATTATACAGAAGCAATTATGTTGTTAATGAAAATGTAATAAATATTACAACTCAAAAAGCTACCATAACTGATAAAAACGGAGAGTTTTTAATTAATGTAAAAAAAGGAGATGAGTTGGTGTTCTCTGCTGTAAATTATAAAATAAAATCTGTAATTATTACAGATGAAATAATAAAAAACAAAAGATTAGTTGTAGAAGTTAACGAAAAAGTTACACAATTAAGCGAAGTTGTCGTTGGTCCAGAAAACAAAGAGGCGTTTCTAAAATTACAAAATGAAGAATTCAAGCGTTTTGATTATGAAGCAGATCAAAGTACAGAAATAGAAAATACTACGCTTTCTCTCAGCGAGAGAGGTCTTAAAAATGGAGCAAATTTTGTCAATATTTTCAAAGCTATTTTCAAATCAAATAAAAATAATGACACAACTACTGAGAAAGATTTAAAAATAAGTCAAATACTAAGGCAAGTATATGAAGATGATTTTTTTGTGAAAGATTTAGGAATTCCCTCAGATAAAATTGGTGAGTTCCTTTATTATTGTGATGGTAAGATGCCAGCACAATCTCTATTAAAAAAGAGTAATGAATTTGAATTAATAGATTTTTTAGTAAATCAAAGTCAAGCTTATTTAAAAACTATTAAATCTTAATTAAGTTTCCGTGAAGTGTAAAAAAGTATGATAAAAAAAATAATGCCTTTATATACGTTATTAGTGTTTATTATTTTATCATCACCTTTATTAGCACAAGAAAAAAATGTGGTAATCAATGGGAGTATTATTAATACTACTTCAGACATTGAAGGCATACATGTATTAAACATTTCTTCTTTAGTAGCAACAATTACCAAAAAAGACGGTACTTTTCAAATATCAGGAAAACAAAATGACACTTTATTAATTTCATCTATACAGTACGAAATTCAAAAAATTGTAATAACTGAAGAAATTATTAAAACTCGATCCGTTACTGTAAGACTCCTCATTAAAGTAAATGAGTTGGATGAAGTTGTTGTAAAACCACACAATCTCTCTGGAAATTTATTGAGAGATCTAAAAGATAATAAAACTGCTTATGAAAAAGTAAGACCTTCTAAATTGGGATTACCTAATGCATATGTAAAACCTAAAACTCAACCAGAACGAAGGTTATATGAAGCAACATCAGGAGGAGGAATCCTTCCTTTAAATCCAATCTTAAATGCGATCTCTGGGCGTACAAAAAAACTCAAAAATCAATTAAAATTAGTAAAATACGAGCAAAAAATTACAGCTATCAAAGAACAATTTGATAAACGCTTATACAGTGAATTTTTAAAAATTCCTGAAGAAAATCTAGATGGCTTTATCTACTTTTGTGCAATAGACCCAGCATTTATTGCCATACAACAAGCTGATGATACAATTTTAATGCTTGAGTTTCTTAAAAAAAAGAGTGTTGATTATAGAAAAATAAATCAATTAGAATAACGCTCTAATCAATAATGTGTTTTAATTTTGTGGAATGCTTTTTGCAGATTTGAAAAAAAACCTCTCATGAGTAAAAATATTAGATTAGGCATTTTGGTGCTAATTATTCCCTTTATTTTTTCATTTACTATAGCACATAAATTTTATTTAAGTGTTACAGAAGTAAACTATTCTGAAAAAGATCAAAGTATTCAGATGCTTAGTAGAATTTTTATTGACGATTTAGAAAGCGTTTTAGAAGAACGCTATGAAAAAGAGTTCAACTTATCTACTTCTGAAGAATTAAAGGATGCAAATCAATACATTGAAAGGTATTTGAAATCTAGAATTGGATTAGAAATTAACAATAAAAACCTAACATTTTCTTTTTTGGGAAAAGAATATGATAATGATGTTGTAAAGTGTTATTTAGAAGTTTCTAATGTAGATTTGGATACTATAAAATCTATTAAGATTACAAATACTACTTTCTTTGAATTCTTTGAAGAGCAACAAAACATTATTCATTTCAAATTTGAAAAGCACAAAAAAAGTTTTATTCTTATTAAAGGAAATGATAAAGGAGTGTTAAACTTTTAACATTACGATTATTTTAAATCAAAAAATTCCTATTTTTCGGGATTAAATTAATTTAAACTTATTATGATTCGATTAAAATATTTTGCAGTAGCTGCTATGTTGCTTTCGACCTCTCTATTTATGGCACAGGAGCAAGAAAAACAAGAGAGGGAACAGGGACACTCTAACACTAACCGTTTCAAACAATTATACGAAGAGTTTTCAACTCCAAATATGTTTAGAGCTGCATCTGGAGCTCCAGGTGCTGCATATTATCAGCAACAGGCTGATTATAAAATGGATATTGAATTGAATGATAAAGAACAAAAACTATATGGGAAAGAAACTATTACTTATACAAATAATTCTCCTGATGAATTGGCTTATCTATGGGTACAATTAGATCAAAATGTTCGTGCTAGAGATTCTAAATCACCTCTAAGAAATGGACAAGGAGTTGCTCCAGCCGAGCAAGTTGCCGGTTTTGCAAATAAATATTTAGACAAACCTTTCGATGGAGGGTTTAATATAGAATATGTTAAAAGTACAAATGGAAAATCACTACCATATATTATCAATCAAACGATGATGCGTATTGATATTCCTCAACCGTTAAAAACAGGAGAAAAAGTATCATTCTCTATTAAATGGTGGTATAATATTAATGATCACGTAATAAACCGTGGACGTTCTGGTTATGAATATTTTCCTGAAGATGGAAATTACGCCTATGTTATGGCACAGTTTTTCCCAAGAATGGCTGTTTATAGTGATGTAGAAGGATGGCAAAATCAACAATTTTGGGGTAGTGGTGAATTTGCTTTACCATTTGGAGACTATGAAGTGAATATTACTGTTCCTGCAGATCATATATTAGATGGTACAGGAGTACTTCAAAATAGAAAAGAAGTATTCTCAAAAGATATGATGAAACGCTATGAAAAGGCTAAGAAAACATATGATAAACCTGTTCTTATTGTAACTCAAGAAGAAGCAGAAGCAGCAGAAAAATCTTCTTCAAACAAAAAGAAGACATGGAGATTAAAAGCAGAAAATGTGCGTGATTTCGGTTTTACATCTTCTCGTAAATTCATCTGGGATATGATGGCTGTAAAAGTTGGAAACAAAGATGTAATGGCTGTGTCATTATATCCGAAAGAAGGAAATCCTTTATGGGAAGAATACTCTACCAGAGCTGTTGCTCATACATTAACATCGTATTCTGATCACACATTTGACTATCCTTACCACAAAGCAATTTCGGTTCATGCTAAAAACCAGGGGATGGAATACCCAATGATTTGCTGGAATTACGGTCGCCCTAATAAAGATGGTTCATATTCTGATAGAGTTAAATATGGAATGATTAGTGTTATAATTCACGAAGTTGGACATAATTTCTTCCCAATGATTGTAAACTCTGATGAGCGTCAATGGGGATGGATGGATGAAGGTTTGGATACTTTCATGCAATATATAGCTGAACAAGAGTTTGGACAAGCCTATCCTAATGCTATTGCACCTAACAAAAATTATCCATCAAGAAGAGGAGAGCCTTCAAAAATAGTTCCTTACATGAAGGGAGATCAATCATTTATTGCTCCAATTATGTCGAATCCTGAAAACGTTTATCAATTAGGAGCAAACGCATATGGGAAACCAGCTACTGCCTTAAATATTTTAAGAGAGACAGTAATGGGGAAAGAATTATTTGATCATGCTTTTAAAACATATTCAAAACGTTGGAAATTTAAACATCCTACTCCTGAAGATTTCTTTAGAACAATGGAAGATGCTTCTGCTGTAGATCTAGATTGGTTTTGGAGAAGTTGGTTCTATTCTACAGATTATGTAGATATAGGAGTAAAAGAAGTTAAGAAATTCTATGTTTCTACAAAGCCAAACAAACAAATAAAAGACCTTATCAAACAAAGAGGAATTAGTGAGTCTGACTTACCTCCTTTAGTTTATTTGGTAGAAGAAGGTAGTGAAGATTATAATGAAAACTTAAAAGGGAAATTAGCTCAGGAAAATTCAAAACCACTTAAAGAATATCTTTTAGATAATTTTTCAGCAACTGAAAGAGCTAACTTAAAATCTCCTAAATACTTTTATGAAGTTACTTTCGATAAACCAGGGGGAATTCCAATGCCACTTATTGTAGAATACAATTATGCAGATGGAACTACTGAAAAAGTAACATACCCTCCTCAAATATGGAGAAAAAATGACGCTGAAGTAAGAAGAGTTATTGCTTCAGAAAAAGAACTTATAGGTGTTGTTGTAGATCCTAAACAAGAAACAGCAGATATTGATACCACCAATAATTCTTGGCCTAAAAAAGAAAGTAAAAGTGACTTTGACAAGTTTAAAGAAAAAGTAAAAGGGAAATAATATTTTAAATCTTGACTAGTCCTAAAAAACCGTTACAGTTTTTAATGG
>CAYMDH010000031.1:0-40997 GCA_964389205.1 uncultured Flavobacteriaceae bacterium | reverse complement strand
CTAATTAGTTTAACCCGCTCTAATTCTATTTACACAAAATTTTGGATACTGTCCTCTAATTTTGACAATTCGTTTTTTATGCAATTAAAGCTTTATTTAAACTTTCAACCCTATTATCTACATGGCCAATAATTAAATCTGTAACGGTTTCTAAATTTTTTACTCTTTTACTATTAAGAGAGATATTATTAATAATAATTGATCTCAATTTATTTTTCCTGCCCTCGTAATCTAATAAAAAAAGTCTTATCATTATTCTGCTTTTTGATTCATTCTGTAATCTAATTCCAAAAATTTCGATTACAACTTCTTTTATAATAGTTCTTAAAAAGCTATCAAATATCTTCTCATCTTCATCACTAAGAATTTCATTTAATCCACTTTCAAAAATAACTTTTTTTAATCTCTTGTTTAAGTTATATTGAAAACCAGTTTTTCTTGATTGAAACCATTTTGAAAATTCTTCAATATTCCTTTCAAGTCTTTCTACACGAATAAAATCTATAGAATTAAAAGGTTTAATTCCTTCTAATCTATTTTTCTCCTTCTTTTCTTTTAAATACTTTTCAACTAAAATCAGTTCTTTTTGAAGTTTATTATTATTTCGCTTTTCATTAAACAAGTCAGTTTCAAATAAAGATATTTTTTTATCTTTTTCTTTAATAACTTTATTTAATGCTACATTATCTTTATTCAGAGCATCTATTTCATCATTAAGTCTAACCTCTCTATTTTCCATACTCTTATTTACCTCAGTTAATGACTCTTCAGAATCTCTTATTCTTTTATTTTCAAGATCTCTATCATATACTTCTTTTAAAAGATTTTTTATTTCTTGCTGGTTTTTTGATTGAATTTGAGATAGTTGTTTTTCTAAATCAGAAATTTGACTATTCTGCCCAGTGATAACTTTTCTTAAACCAGAGACTTTTTCAATTGTTGCTATACGCTTGCTGCTTATAACTGAAAATAAGTAAGGTTTAAATCGATCTTGAAATAAAACAGATATTGCTAATCCCATGTATTGCACTATATAAAAAGCAATTACTCCTATAAATGCATACAAAAGAGGCTTTATTATTTTGAAGTTTAATTTACGAAGAATAGCTATTTTTTTCTCTAAATAATTAAATTCTTCTAGATTAAAAATTGTTATTAAATTTTCCCAATTATAATAAAGTAATAATATTAAAAAAGAAAACCAATACGGATTTTTGATTCGTTCGTTAACACTAAAAGAAACTTCTTTAAAAGTCTCTTTAAAAAAAGAAAAACTCATAAGTAAACCTATTTAATTTTATTAATTTCGAAAAGCAAGTTTTCATTTCGTTACAAATTAATAAAATCAATTTAGTTAACTACTTTATAATAGAAAACTAGGGAAATTTCCCCTAAATACTAAATGATTAATAATTTAATATTTCTTCAATCTTAGCTTTTACTTTTTCGGTAGAAGGGATCATTGTTTGTTCTAAAGTAGCATTTAAAGGTATTGCTGGCATATTCTCAGAACCAATAGTCATCACAGGAGCATCTAGGTACTTAAAACATTCTTCTTGAACTTTTCCAGATAGCGCACGGGCAAAACTATTATTAGTAGGTTCTTCAGTAATCACTAAACATTTCCCTGTTTTCTTTACAGATTTCATAATGGCATCTTTATCTAGAGGATATAGAGTTCTCAAATCTATTACTTCTACCTGATCACGCATCCCCTTAGTTGCATTCATTGCCCAATGAACACCCATACCATAACTAACGATAGTCAAGGTTTCTTTATCTTCTTGCTTCCATATTTCTTGCAATACATTTGCTTTTCCAAAAGGCAATACATAATCCTCAGCAGGCTCTATAGAAGTGGCTCCTTTGGTTCCTGGCACTTTACTCCAATACAATCCTTTATGCTCTAAAATTACAATCGGATTAGGGTCGTAATAAGCTGCTTTCATTAATCCTTTTAAATCTGCACCATTGCTAGGGTATGCAATTTTTATTCCTCGAATATTTGTAATTACAGATTCTACAGATGATGAATGATAAGGGCCTCCACTACCATAGGCACCTATAGGAACTCTTAGAATCATAGATACTGGCCATTTTCCATTTGTTAAATAGCATGAACGGCTTACCTCTGTAAATAATTGATTCAATCCAGGCCATATATAATCTGCAAATTGTACTTCAACAATAGGTTTTAAACCAACTGCACTCATCCCAACTGTTGATCCTACTATAAATGCTTCTTGAATAGGTGTATTGAACACTCTATCATCTCCAAATTTTTGTGCCAATGTAGCAGCTTCTCGAAAAACACCTCCTAAACGCCCTCCAACATCTTGTCCATATACCAAACACTCTTGGTGTTTTTTCATTAATTCTTCAACTGCAAATAACGCACAATCTACCATCACCACCTTTTCGTCTCGTTTTGGAAAACGATCTCCTTTTTCTTCAGTAATAGGTGTAGGTGCAAAATCATGAGTGAATAAATCTTCTGGAGTAGGATCTTCCGCTTGCAATGCTTTTTCATAATCTGATTTCACTTTTGCTTGTGCAGAAGTTTCTATAGCTTCTATTTCTTCTGCTGAAAAACCAGCAGTTGATAATTGTTTTTTTAAAACTGGATACGGATCTCTAGAGCGTGCTTCTTCCAAATCATCTCGATACCACTCCATACGTACTCCTGAGGTGTGATGATTTAACAACGGAACTTTAGCATGTATTAAAAACGGTCTGCGTTCTTTACGAATGGTGGCAATTACCTTTTCTATAGCTTCATAACTTTCTGTAAAATTAGCGCCGTCTATAGTTATGGCATCTAACCCATGAAAGCCTTGCGCATATTCGTATGCATTTTGAGCCCTAGTTTCAGCAGCGTTTGCAGATATATCCCATCCATTATCCTGCACTAGATATAAAATAGGCATTTGTTTTAAAGCAGCCATTTGAAAAGCTTCTGCTATTTCTCCTTCTGTTACAGAGGCATCTCCCAAACTACATACAACTAATGGCAGTTCTGAAATTGCTTTATCATTTAAATCTTGTAACTCTTTATATTGCATTCCCATAGCAACTCCTGTTGCTGGGATTGCCTGCATTCCAGTAGCAGATGATTGATGTGGTATTTTAGGCTTGTCATTATCTCGCAAACTTGGATGGGAATAGTAAGTACGTCCTGCAGAAAAAGGATCTTCCTTTTTTGCCAACAATTGCAGCATCAAATCATAGGGTTGCAATCCAAATGCCAGTAACATAGCATCATCACGATAATAAGGAAAGGCATAATCTTGAGGTAGTAATTGTAATCCTAAAGCTGTTTGAATAGCTTCATGGCCTCGAGAGGTAGCATGTACATATTTAGAAACCTGTTTAAAATTTGCTTCGTATAACACTGTTAATGCCTTCGCTGTACAAAGATTAGAAAAACCTTTTTTTAATATTTCTTTTTTCATAAATAACCCTGTAAAACAGGCTCTTCTTTTACTAATTACTAATTCTAAACTCCAGCGTAGGCAGGAATATGAACCATCCAGTTTAAGGTATCCTCTATTTTTCCTGAACGCACTCCATCTAAGGTATCTAATACCATTTGTGAAACTGGGCTTTGATCTGAAACATGAATTTTTGAATCTTTATATCCTATTTCTTGGATCATAGCAATTCCTACTGCTGTTCCAGCTCCAAAAGCTTCTTCTAGTGTTCCCTTTTTTGAGGCCTCAATAATTTCTTCAATACTAATTGGACGTTCTGTAACTTTATAGTTTTTACTACGCAATAATTCAATAACACTTAAACGGGTAATACCATGCAAGATTGACCCATCTAAATTGGGCGTTATAAATTCTCCATCAATTTTAAAGAATATATTCATGGTTCCTACTTCTTGTATATAATTGAAGTCACGTGCGTCTAACCATAATACCTGATCGTATCCTTTTTCTTTAGCAAGCTCAGTAGGTCGAATTGCAGCTGCATAATTCCCTGCAGCTTTTGCTTCTCCTGTACCTCCATGTGCTGCTCTTATGTATTTTGTTTCTGCATATAATTTAACACGCTTTGTATACAATGGACTTGATGGAGATGCTATAATAATAAATTTATAATTTGTTGCTGCACGCATCCCTATAAAAGGCTCGTCTGCATACATAAAAGGTCTTAAGTATAATGCGCTACCTTCTGTTGGAGGAATCCAGTTTTTTTCTAATGCTACCAACTGTTTTAATCCTTCTACAAATAAATCTTCAGGAAAATGAGGCATCCCCATTCTGTCTGCACTTAAGTTTAGTCGTGCTGCATTTTTTTCTGGCCTAAATAACATTGGAACATTATCTAGACTTATCGTTGCTTTCATTCCTTCAAAAATAGCTTGCCCATAATGCAAAGCCATCGCAGCTGGATGTGTCGGAATTAATTCTAAAGGTTCTATACGTGGGTTGACCCACTGCCCATTATCATAATCACAAATAAACATATGATCTGTGAATGTTTTTCCTAATGGGATATTATCAAAATCTAAAGAAGTTACTTTAGAAGTTTTGATTTTATTTATTTCTATATTATGACTCATAATTTTATTTATATGTCATTGCGAGGAATAAAATGACGTGGCAATCTTTTAATAAGATTCCTACGCTTCGCTCGAAACGACGTTATATTTTTCTCTTACCATCAAATTGCTCTAAATAATCTGCTACGCGACGTAAAAATGATCCTCCTAAAAATCCATCCACCACCCTATGGTCAAAAGACAACGATAAATACATCATACTTCTTATAGCTATTTCGTCCCCAGCCTCTGTAGTAATTACTTCAGCTCGCTTTTTAATGATTCCAAGTGCTAGTATGGCAACTTCTGGTTGATTAATAATTGGTGTTCCCATCAAACTTCCAAAAGTTCCTACATTAGAAATAGTAAAGGTGCTTCCTTTAATATCATCTCCACTTAGTTTATTATTCCTCGCTTTTGTTGATAAATCATTAACCTCAGAAGCTAGTGTTTTCAAATCTTTTTGGTTTGCATTTTTCACAACTGGCACTATTAGATTGCCACTTGGTAATGCCGCTGCCATTCCTATATTAATATCTTCTTTTACAATAATATTATTACCATCTACAGACGCATTGATATTTGGGAAATCTTGTACGGCTTTTGCTACTGCTTCTACAAACAAAGGAGTAAATGTTAGCTTTTCTCCATGTTTTTCTTGAAAACGAACTTTTTTTTTATTTCTCCAATTCACCATCTCTGTTAAATCTGCTTCAACATAAGCAGTTACATGAGGAGATGTATGTTTGGAGTATACCATATGATCTGCAATCATTTGGCGCATGCGGTCCATTTCCACAATTTTACCTGTTCCCTTATCTAAATTTAACTGAGGAATACGATATGCTGTTGGATCTTGAGCTGGAGCTGGTTGCGCAAATTTGTAAGGTCTTCCTTCTTCTATATATTGAAATATGTCACTTTTACGTAAACGCCCTTCTTTACCTGTTGCTGGAATACGTGCTAGTTCTTCAAAACTAATATGATGCTCTTTTGCAATGCTAATAATTAATGGAGAGAAAAATGTATTACTATTAGAAATATTAAAAGCAGTAGTTTCTGGTTTTAATCTTGCTGTTTTCTTTGGTGTTTCTTTCTTTGAAGGTGTTGTTGCTTTACTTTCTTCATCAGAATTTTTAGAAGATTCTATAGATGTTGACATTTCTAAAACGGCAATCACTTCACCTACCGCAACCACATCTTTTGCATTAAACATCGTTTTTATTAATATACCCGCTCCAGTAGCTGGTACTTCATTATCAACTTTGTCTGTGGCAACTTCCAAAATAATATCGCCTTCTTCAAAAGAATCGCCTTCACTAATTAACCAATTAATAATGGTTCCTTCTGTAATACTTTCGCCCATCTTGGGCATTTTTAATTCAACTTTCGACATTATATTAACTAATGTTTGTTCGCTATTGTTATTTTATCTTTTATTTCTTCATAAAATCTCTTAGCGTATCATACGCATTCTCTTGCATCTTCATGTTTTCTGGCACTTCTCTTAATGGCGCTACTTCTTTTAAACTTCCATGACAATCGGTAGGCAATTGTTGATACAACTGTGTCCCTTTTGTTTTCCAGGCAATCATATCATTACTTACTTGCTTAATTATCTTTGCAGGATTACCAACAACCAGACTTCGATTAGGGATTTTAGTTTCTGCTTTTACAAATGCCATTGCTCCAATAATACTTTCATCTCCAATTTCTGCGTCATCCATAATCACTGTATTCATTCCTACCAATACATTTCGTCCAATTTGTGCGCCATGTATAATAGCCCCATGCCCTATATGTGCACTTTCTTTTAATCGTATCGATTTTCCAGGAAACATATGTATCGTACAGTTTTCTTGTACATTTACACCATCTTCTAAAATAATTTGCCCCCAATCACCACGAATAGCTGCTCCTGGACCAATATAACAGTCTTTACCTATAATTACATTTCCTGTTACTGCTGCCAAAGGATGCACAAAACTACTTTTGTGAACAACGGGTATATATCCTTTAAAGCTATAAATCATTTTTACTATTACTTAAATCTCTTCAACGTTTCTTTTGTAAAATCAGATAAAACTAAACGTCCACTAATAGAAGCTCGTTCTGCTAATAAGGTATCCCAATCTTCAGTACCCTTCCAAAACATTTTTTTCATCTCTTTCATTGCCTCTACATTGTACTTACATAAGTTTTCAGTAAACTCTTTTACTGCATTATCAAGCTCTTTACTATCTTCAAAAACCTGAGTAAACAATCCTTTTTCTTGTGCCCATGTAGCTGGGTAAAATGTATTTGCATCAATGGCAATTTGAGACATTCCAGATACGCCCAGTTTACGTTCTACTGCAGGACCTACCACAAATGGCCCTATCCCTACATTTAATTCACTTAATTTTATAGACGCAAATTTAGTAGCCATACAATAATCCATAGCTGATGCAATACCTACGCCGCCGCCTACTGTTTTTCCTTGCACTCTACCAATAATAAATTTTGGGCATTTTCGCATCGCATTAATTACATTGGCAAAGCCAGAAAAGAAAACTTTACCCATTGCTTCATCATTTATATTGATAAGCTCCTTAAAACTAGCTCCAGCACAAAATGTTCTATCACCTCCACTTTTAAGAATTATTACTTTAATATCATCATTCTCTCCTGCAATTTTAATAGTATTTGCTAATTGACTCAAAATATCCCCTGGTAACGAATTATGAGCAGGGTGAAAAAATTCTATGGTTCCTATTCCATTCTGTATTTCTAAATTTACATATGGTTTTGTCATTTCTTCTATATTTCCACAAAAGTGGTTTTTTATTTTTTGTTATTATTAAATTTATATCAGTCCAAATTGTTCAAAATGATGATTTAAATGTTTCCTTTCTATTAAATACCATTCATATTTATTTAATTCTCCAAAAACAGCATTCTTCAATGTAGCGGTTGGGTTTTCTTTAAAATATGCTAAATATGCTTCACGTGCTTCTAAAAGTTTCTCTTTAGCAATTTCTATATTTTCATGCCTTAGTATTGTGATTTGAGATTTCTCAGCCAATGGAAAATCATATTCTTTAGGCATTTTTTCATAGGTATAAAGCGTATTATGAACTTTCTCTAAAATCTTTTCAGGAGTAGCTATTTCAAAATCTTGAATTTCTCCTGAAGCAATTCTATAATTATATTCTATATGTTCTAGCATATGCTGTGATGTCATTGTTCCCCATTTAGGTTGTGCATTTTCTGTAAGAGAAGCTAAACACTCTTTAATTTTGGCTTCAGTCATTTCTACAAAAGTAGTTTGCTTCTTTTCAACCATTGTTAAAATAGTAGCAATCGCTGCTAATTCATTTTCTGCATCAAATACTTCGACAAACCATTTAACAATGCCACTAGGGTGTTCTGCACTGGCTACATCTCTATCAATTTTTTGCTTACAAGTCAATCTTATATATACTGTATCATTATGATATAGTGGGCGTAAAAAACGACATTCTTCCAATCCATAATTTGCAGCTACAGGTCCTTTGTTTGGATATACAAACAATCCGGCTGCAGCGGCTAGAATAAAATATCCATGAGCAGTTCGTTTTTCAAAAATACTTCCATCCAAAGAGGTTATATCTGTATGTGCATAGAAATGATCCCATGTAAGATTTGCAAAATTAATAATATCTGAATCTGTTATGGTTCTCTTATGAGTTTTTATGGACATCCCTGGTTCTATATCTTCCCAATGATATGCAAACGGATGTTGTTCAGCTTCCTTATACTTCGCATTGGCTTGATAAATACCTGTCACTTCTGTTAAAGTAGTTGGACTTCCTTGTACCGCACAACGTTGCATATAATGTTTAATTCCTCTTACACCTCCCATTTCTTCTCCACCTCCAGCGCGTCCAGGACCACCATGCGTTAAATATGGTAATGGAGAACCATGCCCTGTACTTTGTTTGGCATTTTCTCTATTTAACACCAAAATACGTCCATGATGACTTGCGGCTCCTACTACATATTCTTTTGCTATTTTATCATCAAATGTAGCAATAGAAGACACTAAAGATCCTTTTCCCATATGACTCAATTCAATAGCCTGATCTAGATCTTTATAAGGCATAATTGTACTCACAGGACCAAAAGCTTCTGTTTCATGAACACTTCTATTTTTTAAGGGATGATCTTCACGTAATAGAATAGGTTTTATAAATGCGCCTTTTTCTGCATCGGCACCTACTGCATCTATTTTATCGAAATCACCATATACTATTTGAGCAGTTTTAGCCAATTCTTGTACCCTGTTTTTCACCTCATCTCTTTGATCTTTACTTACCAAAGCGCCCATTCTTACTTCTTTAAGACGTGGATCTCCAACGGTAACTTTGTCTAACTGTTTCCCTAAAGCTATCTGTACATCTTCAATTAGTTTTTCAGGAACTATTATTCTTCGGATCGCCGTACATTTTTGACCGCATTTTACAGTCATTTCATTACGTACCTCTTTAACAAATAAATCAAACTCAGGTGTACCCGGAACTGCATCTTCTGCTAAAACAGAAGCATTAAGTGAATCTGCTTCCATTGTAAACGGAACCGCCTCTTGAATAATTCTAGGATGTGCCTTTAATAATCTTCCTGTACTTGCTGATCCTGTAAAGGTTACTACATCTTGAGATACTACAGTATCTAATATGTTTTTTGTTAACCCACTAAGTAATTGCAATGCACCTTCTGATAATATTCCAGAATTAATAATCTCCTTAACAACTGCTTCTGCCAGATATGCGGTTTGTGGTGCTGGTAATACTACAGCCGGCATTCCTGCCATCCAGTTTACTGCACACTTTTCTAACATTCCCCACACAGGGAAATTAAATGCATTAATATGAACTGCAACTCCTCGCTTAGGAACCATAATATGGTGTGCCATAAAACGACCTCCTCTAGATAGATCTATTGGATCTCCTTCTACATGATACGATTGATTAGGAAATAGTTTTCGTAAAGATGCATTCGCAAATAAATTTCCAAACCCACCTTCTATATCAATCCAACTATCTATTTTGGTTGCACCAGTACGATAACTCAATTCATAAAATGCATGTTTCTTTTTCGTTAGGTACAGTGCTAATTTTTTAAGCATGTTTCCTCGCTCTTGAAAAGTCATTTTGCGAAGTTTTTCTCCACCAATAGTTCTCCCATATTGAAGAACTGCAGGAATATCAAGTCCATCTGTGCTTGAGTGTGCTATAAATTCACCGGTAACTGAATCATACACAGGTGTATGTTCTCCTGTTCCTTCTATCCACTTACCTGTAATATAATTTCCAGTTTTCATCTTTTATAAAAGATTATATTTATACTCTTTCAATAATGGTAGCATATCCTTGCCCGACACCAATACACATAGTTACCAATGCATATTTCTTATTACTTTCTTGCAATTCTATTGCTGCAGAATGCATAATTCTCGCCCCTGTAACTCCAAGGGGATGTCCTATTGCAATAGCGCCACCATTAGGGTTTATTCTTGGGTCATTGTCTTGTAGGCCTAATTCTCTTGTGCATGCAAGGCTTTGCGCTGCAAAAGCTTCATTAATTTCAATGATATCCATGTCATCTAATGTCAATCCTGCTTTTTCTATTGCTTTTTTACTAGCATAAACAGGGCCTATCCCCATTATTCTTGGTTCTACCCCAACCACAGCTGAAGAAACAATTCTTGCTAATGGTTTTAATTTATATTTTTCTACTGCATCTGATGATGCTATAAGTGTAGCAGCAGCTCCATCGTTTAAACCTGATGCATTCCCTGCTGTCACACTACCTCCTTCTTTTCTAAAAGCGGGTCTTAGCTTTCCTAAAATTTCTGGAGTTGTCGTTGGTTTTACAAACTCATCTTGATTAAAAACAATTGGATTTTTTTTTCGTTGCGGTATTTCTACTTTTACAATTTCTTTAGCCAACCTACCAGATTCTTGCGCTTTGGTAGCTTTCATTTGACTCCAATAAGAAAATTGATCTTGGTCTTCTCTTGATATATTAAATTTATCCACCAAGTTTTCGGCAGTCATCCCCATACCGTCTGTGCCATATAGTGCATGCATTTTTGAATTTACAAAACGCCATCCGAAACTAGTATCATACATCTTAGCATCTGTTCCAAAAGCACTAGATGGTTTAGCTATTGCATAAGGTCCTCTGGTCATATTCTCTGTTCCTCCAGCAATAAAAATATCTCCATCTCCTGCTTTAATAGCTCTATTGGCATGAATAATAGCAGACATTCCGGAGCTACACAATCTATTAACTGTTTCTCCAGGAACAGTCCAAGGCAATCCTGCTAATAATAATGACATTCTTGCTACATTTCTATTATCTTCTCCTGCTTGGTTTGCACACCCCATAATAACATCATCTATTGCTTCTTTTGGAATACTTGAATTTCGATTCATCAACTCTTTAATAACAATAGCTCCTAAATCATCTACTCGCACAGCAGACAATGTTCCTTTATATTTTCCTATGGCTGTTCTAATACCATCTATGATATATGCTTCTTTCATATCTAATGCCTGCGTAGACAGGTATCTTATTAATTATATTAAATATTTCTTTTTACTTCCTATTCATTTTGTCTTGAAGCAAAACGATCCAAAAATTCAAGTTGAAAGTGAGGAATTTTTCAATCTCTTATTGAGCTTGAAAACCAAAAATAAAATCTATTTTATTCTTCCCAATCTTTCTGAGTTCGATATACAACACCTTTAAAAAGTGCAATTAAATCATCGCCTCTTTTTACTTCAATAATATTAAATCCTAGTTTGTTTTTTACTTTTTCAATAACCGATTCTGCAATAATATAATCTCCCTCCTCCAAAGCTTCAATATGATTTATTGAAGTTTCAATAGAAACGGCATATTTTCCATGAGTATTTGCTGCAAACCCAAAAGCAGTATCCGCTAATGCATAACTAATACCTCCATGAGCCTTTCCCATACTATTAAGCATTTCTTTTCTTATAGTCATTCCAACAGTACAATTTCCTATTTCACATTTTAAAATTTCAATTCCAAGCCAACTACTATATGGGTCTTGATTCAACATTTTATGTGGAATAGTCTCTCCTTTCATAACTAATTAATCATTATCTCAAATAATATTATTTAATTAAAGAATGTTTTATGTTCTCTATTCATTTTTCTTAATATTGGACTACATCTATATCGATCTTCATGATACTCATTATAAAGCGCATCTAACATAGTAACACACCAATTGATTCCTTTTTCATCTGCCCAAGCCAACAATCCTTTTGGGTAATTAACACCTTTGGTCATTGCATTATCTATATCTTCTGCTGAAGCTATATTTAAAAACAACGCATCAGCGGCTTCATTAATAAGCATTACCAATACTCTATCAAAAATCAAATTTGCTAAAGCAAGATTGTCTTTAGCTAATGGTTTCACTGCTCCTTCTTCATAATTATAATATCCTCTTCCGGTTTTTCTCCCTAAATAACCTGCTTCTGATAATCTTTTTTGTGTAAAAGAAGGTCTATATCTTGCATCGAAATAGAAAGCTGTAAAAACGGTTTCTGTTACTGTATAATTCACGTCATTCCCAATAAAGTCCATTAATTCAAAAGGGCCCATTCTAAAACCACCTAAGCTTTTTAATGCTCCATCTATGGTTGCAAAGTCTGCCAATCCTTCTTCATAAATTCTTAACGACTCTCCATAAAAAGGCCTCGCTACACGATTCACTATAAACCCTGGAGTATCCTTTGCTACTGCAACTACTTTGTTCCATTCTTTAATAGTAGTAACTACTTTATCTATAACTGTAGCATCTGTTTGTATTGCTGGAATTACTTCTACCAATTTCATTAGAGGAGCTGGATTAAAGAAATGAATTCCTATAACTCTTTCTGGGCGTTTACATGCCGCCGCAATAGAGGCTATCGATAATGAAGATGTATTTGATGCAATAATAGCATCTTTAGATAAATACCCTTCTAATTCTAAGAATACGTTTTGTTTTATTTCAAGATTTTCTACAATGGCTTCAATAATTAAATCTGCATCCCCTATAGATTGTAATTTATGAGCATAGTTTATATTGCCTTGAATCCTTTCTTTTTCAGCCTGATCGATTCTGCCTTTTTCTATAAGCCTTGACAATACTTTTTCTAAGGAATTTTTACTTTTCTCAAGTGCAGCTTGATTCATATCATACACACACACCTTACAACCTGAAGTAGCGGCTACTTGAGCAATCCCACTTCCCATGGTTCCAGATCCTATAATTCCAACTTTTTTAATCATATGCTTACACTTAAAATGTAAGGTGATAAAAGCACTTTACATTTCTAATTACTAGTTTTTTATTATTTTCCTATAAAGTTTGGCGTCCTTTTTTCAACAAAAGCATTAACGCCTTCGTTATAATCATGAGATTGACTCGCTTCTATTTGCAAATCAGATTCTAAAGCTAGCTGCGCTGTCAAATCGTTAACCAATGATTTATTTAGTGCCCTTTTTGTCAAAGCAAAAGCCTTTGTTGGCATTTTTGCCATTTTTAAAGCTAATTTTTCAACTTCAGTTTGAAAGGTTTCAACTGGGAAATACGTATAGATCATTCCTATTCTTTCTGCTTCAATTGCATTAATTTTATCTCCAAGCATTGCTAATGCTGATGCTTTTTGAAATCCAACTAAACGGGGAAGAAAAAAAGTTCCTCCACTATCTGGAACCAAACCGATCTTACTAAATGCTTGTATAAAACTAGCTCCTTCAGACGCTATGACAATATCACATGCCAATGCAATATTAGCTCCTGCTCCTGCTGCTACTCCATTTATTGCTCCAATAATTGGTTTTTCAATAGTTCGTAAACGATTAACAATAGGATTATAATGTTCTTCTAAAATTTTTCTAAATCCAGGGTGTTCGTCAGGATTGGTTACTTCTTTTAAGTCTTGCCCAGCACAAAAAGCTTTTCCATTGCCTGTAATTACAATAGCTCTTACTTCTTCATTGTTTTCACAAGCATCTAATTGTGTTTGTAAATTTAATGCCATCTCTCTATTAAAGCTATTAAATACTTCTGGTCTATTTAATGCAATGAAAGCTATATTGTTTTCAATTTTTAATTCAATTGAATTATTGCTCATATTTTTATTTAAATTGTCATTTCGAAAAGTGAAATTACATGGTAATCTTTTGATAAGATCCCTTCACGTGGTTCGGAATGACGTTTATTTCAAACATTTAAAATAATCAAATGGCTCTAGGCAATCATCACATTTAAACAATGCCTTGCACGCAGTAGATCCAAATTGACTAACTAATTTTGTATTTGACGAACCGCAATTAGTACAGTTCACTATTTTTTTATTTCCTAATAGCGCTTCTTTATCTGCCTCTGCTTCTAAAGGAGGGGCTATTCCATAATCTTTTAAATCTTTTCTTCCTTTTTCTGTAATCCAATCTGTTGTCCATGCTGGAGAAAGCACTAATTTGACGTTAGATTTATATCCTGCTTCTTTTAATGCTAATTTTATATCATCTCCAATAACGTCCATTGCTGGACAACCACTATAGGTAGGAGTTATCGTTAATTCAACGATATTTTCATTGATAATTGCAGAACGCACAACACCCATATCTAAAATTGAAAGTACTGGAATCTCAGGATCTGAAACTGATCTTAAAATAGGATCCAATACCGGATCGATATGTTGTTTCTCTGCAATCATTACCATTTCATCTTTGGGTATGTACGCTGCATATATTGTAGATCTGACAGGAGATAGCCCATATGTTCTGTATGGATACCTTGTTTGCCTCCTTTTTGAAAGTATTTTTCTTCTGGTACTATTAATGTTGCTTCTTCTAAAAGCTGATTAACTTTACTATAGTATGAAACTCTCAAATCAGATACATCAACGCCAATACCTTTTTGAATAGCAATAGTATCTATATCTGTAAGGTGAAATAACTCGTCTGTATATCTCCATAATGCATTTACTGCATCTTGAGTTTTTTGTTTACTAATTGCTGTTCCATCCCCTAAGCGTTTTACCCAGTCTCCAGAAAATCTCAAATGATAACTAGCTTCTTTTATACTTTTCTTCGCAATTGCACTTAAAGTAGCATCTTGACTATTCTCTAACCTCTCTAATAAAGACAGGTGAAATAAATCAAATAAAAATTGTCTAGTAATAACAAAAGCAAAATCTGTATTAGGTTGCTCTACTAATAAAACATTTTTATACTGTCGTTCTGTTCTTAAAAAAGCAATATCATCTTCTGTTTTATCTCCTCCTAAAAGCTGTGCTGCATATTGATAATAACTTCTGGTTTGCCCTAATAAATCTAAAGAGATATTCGTTAATGCTATATCTGTTTCTAGATTAGGACCATGCCCACAAAGTTCTGACAAGCGTTGCCCTAAAATAAGTGTATTATCTGCTATACCGTATATGTATTGAACTAAGTCTTTATTTTCCATCGTAGTGCCCATACTAGGCGAGTAACTTATTAATTATACTTATTTTCTATTATTTATGGAGCTTCCCTTTTACAGAAATTATAATTTAACCTAGGTTAAATTACATATGCTTTACATCGTCTGGTAATGTATAGAATGTAGGGTGACGATATACTTTATCTTGAGCAGGTTCAAAAAGTTCTCCATTATTTTCTGGATTGGAGGCTGTAATATGTTTAGATTCAACCACCCAAATACTCACCCCTTCACTTCTACGGGTGTATACATCTCGGGCATTTTCCAAAGCCATTTCTTCATCTGCAGCATGTAAGCTTCCAAAGTGCCTATGTTCTAGTCCATTTTTACTTCTAACGAATACTTCCCAAAGTGGCCAATTTTTTTCCATAATCATTGCTCGCGTTAACGAGTATATTTTTAATTAAACTTTAAACTGCTTTATTTAATTTCTTTACTTCTTGTTTCTTTGCATATTCCATGGCCGCATCACGAACCCATTCTCCTTCTTCCCATGCATTTACTCTTGCTGAAAGTCTTTCTTTGTTACAGGGTCCATGTCCTTTTACTACTTGCCAAAATTCATCCCAATCAATTTCTCCAAAATCATAGTGTCCTTTTTCTTCATTCCATTTTAGATCTGGATCTGGCATTTTTAAACCTAATAAATCTGCTTGAGGTACTGTTTGATCTACAAATTGCTGACGTAACTCATCATTTGTTTTTCGTTTAAGCTTCCATTTCATTGACTGTTCAGTATGAGTAGACATATCATCTGTAGGACCTAACATCATCATAGATGGCCACCACCAGCGATTTAAAGCATCTTGTGCCATTTCTTTTTGTTCTGGTGTTCCATTGGCCAAGGTCATCATAATCTCATACCCTTGTCGTTGATGAAAGCTTTCTTCTTTACATACCCGAATCATTGCTCTTGCATAAGGTCCATAAGACGTATTGCAAAGCGGTACTTGATTAATTATAGCTGCGCCATCAACCAACCAACCTATGGCGCCCATATCTGCCCAAGTAATGGTTGGGTAATTAAAAATACTTGAATACTTAGCTTTTCCAGAATGCAATTGCTCATATAACTCTTCTCTAGAAATCCCTAGAGTTTCACAAGCGCTATAGAGGTACAATCCATGACCTGCTTCATCTTGTACTTTAGCTAATAATGCAACTTTACGTCTAAGAGAAGGTGCTCTAGATATCCAATTTCCTTCAGGCAACATTCCAATTATTTCTGAATGCGCATGCTGAGATATCTGTCTGATATGTGTTTTTCTGTATTTTTCTGGCATCCAATCTTTTGGTTCGATTTTTTCATCATTGGCGATGCGTTGTTCGAACATTTCTTCTAGATCTTTGATTTGTGCTTCACTCATATCAATTAAATTTTTAAATGAATAATGCTAAATTTTAAATATAAAAGTTTAAAATAAATGACATATTACTAAACTTATTTTTCAATTTTACATTTTACATTTTTACATTTTATATGTCATTAAACATCAAAATCGACTACTACTTTTTCACTTGTTGGGACTGCTTGGCAAGAGAGTACATACCCATTTGAGACCTCATCTTTTTCCAGTGCATAGTTAATTTTCATTTCTACGCTACCATCTACTACTCTACACTTACAAGTGCTACAAACACCTCCTTTACAAGCATAAGGCAGGTCTGCTCCAGCAGCCAAAGCACCGTCTAAAATATTATCATAATGGTCTTCCATAGGAAAATGAAATTCTCTTCCTCCATCTATAATAGTAACCTTTGTACTCGCTACTTGTTTTTCAAGTACTTTAGTTATATGTTTTTTATTTTCTTTACTATTTCCTGTGTTAAATAATTCAAAATGAACTTTCTCTTCTTGAAGGCCTGCTATTTTTAGCTCATCCCGAATAAGAAATATCATTTCTTCTGGACCGCAAATAAAACATTCATCTACAGCAGTAACATCTATAATCTTCGATGTTAGTTTTTGTAATTTTTCTGAGGTAAAACGTCCATTTAATAACGGGATATCTCTATGTTCTTTTGTTAAAAAGTAAAAAATTTCAAAACGCCCAAAATATGCATTCCTCAATCCCTCTATTTCTTCTTTAAAGATAATTGATTTTGCTGTACGATTCAAGTAAAACAATTTGAAGGTACTTTCTGGTTCTAATGCTAAATGCGTTTTTATAATAGAGAGTATTGGTGTAATACCACTTCCAGCAGCAAAAACAATATAATTTTTAGCTTTTTCTTCTACAACTTCCGTAAAGAAACTACCATTTGGTTCCATAACGTCTAGATAGTCTCCGCTTTTTAAAACATCATTTGCAAAAGTGGAAAAAAGCCCGCCTTCAATTTTCTTAACCGCTACCTTCCATTTATTTTCAACTGGGCTAGAGCATAATGAATATGAACGCCTGACTTCTTCACCATTTATAGTTGTTTTTAATGTAAGATATTGCCCTTGTTTATAGCTAAAACGCTCTTCCAAATCTTTAGGAATATCAAAGGTTAATACACTACAATCACTGGTTTCTTTATAAACTTCTGAAACTTTTATTTCGTGAAATTTCGACATCTTTTACGTTCTGTTATTCTAATTAGCTGATTTACAAAACTAACAATCGTTAGTTTACTATCCAAAAAAAATACTCTTAATTTTTATTTAAGATTTTAAAACAACACCTCTCAAAAGTACTTTTTTCATTTGCACAACCAACTCTTTGGTATCTACTCCTTCCTTTTTAGCATACCACAAATACAACGTTCTTAACGTTGATAATATCGAGAATAGCATTACTTCTATATTGAGAGGCTCCAACGCTCCTTTTTGAACTCCTGATTTAATTACTTGTCTAAAACTTTCTTCATATTGGTTTCTTAATTCTAAAAAATAAGACAATTGAGGTTCTGATAAGTGCATCCAATCGTTATTTAAAGATCCCAACGCATCTGAATTATTTACTGTTATATTAACTTGTAATTCTATAATTCGTTCTAATTTAGAGATGGTATCATCATCTGAGTTTACAACTTCATCCATTCCGCTGGTAAATTTTTCAGCGACACCAATAATTATTATTGACAATATTTCTTGCTTAGAAGTGATATGGTTATATAAGCTAGCGGCCTTAATTCCTAGAGATTGAGCAATGTCTCGCATGGATACAGCACTGAAGCCTTTTTCTTTAAATAGCTTAGAAGCCATAGTTACTATTTCTTCTTTTCGGTTTTCAACTTTTACCTTCATTTAATACAATTATGCGCTTCGTAAGATCAAAAATAAATTTTAATATAAGAAAAAAGATATAATTCTATAGTTTTTATTGATTTATACCCATGTGTATAGCTATTATATTTTTATACTTTTGCTAAAAATTACTGGATGACTCAAGAAATAGAATCTAATGAATTACTGGAAAAGTTACCAGCGCATTTACGGCAATTTATTAAGCCGCAAAATTATGATGATTACACTTCCATAAATCATGCTGTATGGCGTTATGTTATGCGAAAAAATATAACTTATTTAAGCAAGGTAGCTCATTCTTCCTACTTAAATGGAATTAAAAAAACTGGAATTTCTATTGATGCCATCCCTAGTATGTATGGTATGAATAGAATTCTGAAAGAAATAGGTTGGGCAGCTGTTGCTGTAGATGGCTTTATCCCTCCCAATGCTTTTATGGAATTTCAGGCGTATAATATTTTAGTAATTGCTTCTGATATTAGACAATTAGAAAATATTGAATATACATCTGCTCCAGATATTATTCATGAAGGTGCAGGTCATGCTCCTATTATTGCAAATCCTGATTATGCAGAATATTTAAGGCGTTTTGGTAAGATTGGCTGCAAAGCTATTTCTTCCAAAAAAGACTATGATATGTATGAAGCAGTTAGAGCGCTTTCTATTTTAAAAGAAGCTCCCGGAACACTTCAGAGTCAAATTGACGAAGCTGAAAAAAAAGTAGAAGAATTACAAAATATCGGGGGAGAGCTGTCTGAAATGGCTCAAATTAGAAATTTACATTGGTGGACTGTAGAATACGGTTTGATTGGCAGTGTTGAAGATCCTAAAATTTATGGAGCCGGATTGCTTTCTTCTATAGGTGAAAGTGAATGGTGTATGACAGATCAGGTAAAAAAATTACCTTATTCTGCAGATACTGCTTTTAAAGATTTTGACATTACCAAACCACAGCCGCAATTATATGTTACTCCAGATTTTGCATATTTAAGTCAAGTATTAGAAGAATTTGCCAATACAATGGCACTTAGAAAAGGAGGTCACAAAGGGCTTGGTAAACTTATTGAATCTAAAAACCTTGGAACGATCGAACTTAGTACTGGTCTTCAAGTATCTGGTGTTTTTTCAAGAATGATTAAAAATGAAGACAATGAGGTAATCTTCTTTAAAACAGAAGGGCCTACTGCATTATCGTATCGAGAAAAAGAAATTATAGGCCACGGTATTAAAACTCATAAAGATGGTTTTAGTTCTCCAATAGGCAAGTTAAAAGGTATTAATCTAGCTATTGAAAATATGGGCCCCAGAGATTTAAAAGCCTATAATTTTTATGATGGCAAACGAATTGAATTTGAGTTTGAAAGTGGCATCACTGTAGAGGGGCTTAATGTAACTGGAATGCGTAGTATTTCGGGAGAACTCATGCTTATTCAATTTAAAGATTGTACTGTAAAATATAAAGATGAGTTTTTATTTAAACCGGAATGGGGTACTTTTGATTTGGCAGTAGGAAAAGAAATTATCTCAGCTTTTTCAGGTGCTGCAGATTATACTTCTTTTAATTTAGTTAATCATGTTTCTTCTACCACGACCATCAAAATTGAAAAAGATTCGAGACAAGTAGCGTTAGAAAATCTATATCAAAGCGTTAGAGACATGCGCACAAAAAAATCTATCAATATAGAAATACTAGCTACTATCTTTTCTACATTAAAAACAGATCATCCTAATGATTGGCTTTTATCTATAGAGATATATGAATTATTAAATACCTATCCTGATGTTTCTTTAAAAACAGGAATTATAAATCATTTAGATGCTGTAAAAACAAACAGACCAAAGATTGGGCATTTAATAGATGATGGTATAGCTATTTTAGAACACGAACTTATCAAAAGTTAATTTACCAGCGTGTCAGCAGGTTTTATTATATGATCTATTTCTATAGCCGTTTCTGTGTTCATTTCTAATGCCCATCCTAAAGAGTTTGTCAAAATATAAAATTTAGATAATTCGCTTAACAATCTGTTTTGTGCGTTTAATTTTATTGAAGATTGTTTTATTTTTTTCTTTAATTGCTCTTTGACCTTTGTTTGTATTTTATTATAATCTTCACCGGTAAATGGATTAAAAATACTTTGATCTATATCATAAAAAGTAAGCGTTGGGTTAATTTTTATCTCTTCTTTTGGAATTTTAAGAATTCGTAAAACTTTATTCTTTCTATCTATTTTATATTCAACTTTTTCTAAATCATATGAAATTGTAACTTCAGCATTAATAACAACTAGTGCTTTTTTTTCAAAGCGTATATAATCTCCTAAATAATTTTGTTGATCTTTATAATTGTATACTTCAGAAAAATGCCCTTGTGTAACTATAAGCTTTCCAACATTTTTTATTTGCTCTTGAATGAGCTGTGTACTCTCAAAAGTTGTTTTATTTTCATTCCTATTATACATCCAATATTGAAAAACCAATAGAACAAATAGAGTAATAATAACACCAAAGAAAACTTTACGCATATAAAAAACTTTGAAGGAAAGTTAATACTTTTTAGAATAGATCATATATTTGATGCGTTAAAAGCCCCCAACAATGAATAATAAAAAAATAGAAGCTCTTCTATCTAAACTTAATAATATTCAATTAATAGATAATCATCCTGGCAATTGGGTTGTTTTATTAGATAAATATCAATTGCATATTATCACTGATGAAAAAGCAAATCGCATGCGTATAATTTCGCCTATTATTGATGTTAAATCAATAAAAAAACACCAGCTAAAAGAAGCAATGCAGGCGCATTTTAACAAAGCTCTAGATACCAAATACGCGATTTATGATGAAAGGGTTTGGTCTGTTTACACTCATTACCTAAACGAGCTTACCAAAGAGATGTTTATTGATGCAATTTCTCAAGTATATCATTCTGCTAATAATTTTGGAAAAACATATAGCAGTTCTAATCTGTTTTTTGGATCCGGAGACAATTAGAATTTAATATGCGAATATTTCTTTTCGATATCACTTTTCATGTCTTCTAGTTTTTTTAAAAACGCTAGGTGTTTTTTTGAAGTAGGATTAAATGGGATGTGTGCCATTCCTTTCTGTATGGTATCAACCTCAAGCATCAATGTATTTGACTCTTTTTCTATCCAACTGTATTGAAACCTTTCCCAAATATAATTTACAGCTAGCGCACTAGGATGTATCATATCTTCTTTATAAAAACGATAATCCCTAAGTTCGTCAGTCATAATTTCGTAAGAAGGGAAATAACTTGACAATGTATCATTTTTTAAAACAACTTCATGAACAGCTGTTATTAAGTGTGATTTACTACGTTGATTTTCAATAAAACCATCTTTTAAATGACGCACAGGAGACACCGTAAATAAAATCTTGACTTTAGGATTAACAGATTCAATCAATACTATTATGGCTTCTAAGCTTTCTATAAGCTCTTCAACAGAAAGTAATTCTTTTAAAAAGTTTTTTTGAGGTACTTTATGGCAATTTGCTACAATAGCATCTGTCTCTATGTAACGATACACCCATGCAGTTCCAAGAGTAATTATTATATGTGAAGCCGTATTTATTTGCTTTTTGGCTAATAAAACAGCGTTATTAAGCTTTTTGATAAGTTCTTTACCAGAGAGGCTACTTATTTTAGAATGTGCATCAAATGAATACCATTTTTCATTTAATTGAAAAATATCTTTTTCTGTGTAAGCATCATTATTTATAGCTTTTAACAATAATTTCTCAATAGCTTTAGGGTGAAAAATAATGCCAAAAGGGTTTTGTTCTGTATTAAACTTATAATATTGAAATTTATCTCCTATATGTTCTGAAAAGCAAGATCCTATTAAGAATATATTAGAATCATAGTTTATTTGGTTTCTTTCTTCTTTTAAAGGAACAATTGTACTAAAGTTCATCATAAAACAAAAATGATGAATTTTTATCTTATTTCTTAAAAAGTTTTGAAAAATAAATTCGATCTATAGTATCTATTCTAACCGTATATATTCCTTTAGGTAGTTCAGAAATATCAATAATATTATTATCTGCCTCTAATGTATACAGTTCATGTGTTTTTGCTTTTAAAACAACTCTATTAAAATTTGCATCAACATTAATTCTAACAAAATCATCTGAGGGATTTGGAAATGAATTCACAAAAGAAATCAAATTCTCATTATTTTCAACTTCTTCAATTACTTCATTAGATATTTGCTGTGCAGAAACTGCACTTAAAAAGAGTAATTGTATTAAAATAAAGTAATTTGTTTTCATAAGTATTTAATTAATTGTTATATAATAACAGTCTATAAATACTTTATTAAATTACAAAATACCTCAAAATCAATGCGTTAAATCATTGTTAATTATAAAACATATGATTTTGCTTTTTCTAATACTGCTGGTATTCCATCTGGATTTTTACCCCCTGCTGTTGCAAAGAAGGCTTGACCTCCACCGCCTCCTTGAATTAATTTCCCTAACTCACGAACTACAGTTCCAGCATTATATTTTCGATCTTCCACTAATCCCTTTGAAATATAGCATGCAAGCAATGCTTTGCCGTTATCTTCAGAAGCAAAAACCATGAACAAATTGTTTTGTTCTCTTCCTAATTCAAAGGCTAAGTCTTTAATTCCTGAGGCATTTAAATCAACTTTGGCCGCTAGAAATTGAGTCCCATTAATTTCTTTAAGCTCTTTTTTCAGAACACTTTTTAATCCTTTAGCTTTTTCCTTTAATAATGTATCCATTTGCTTTCGCAAGGCATCATTTTCTTGTTGTAAAGATTGGATTGCTTTTATAGGGTCTTTTGGGTTTTTAAGCACATCTCGCATCTCATAATAAGCTCGGTTATTTTCAAAATAAAACTCTTTAGTAGCATCGGCCGTAATAGCTTCAATTCTTCTAATTCCTGCTGCTACCGCTCCTTCCGATTTTATTTTAAAATGCCAAATGTCTGCTGTGTTTTGAACATGAGTTCCACCACACAACTCTATAGAGTTTCCAAAACGTATGCTTCGTACTGTATCTCCATATTTTTCACCAAACAGTGCCATGGCGCCTTCTTCCATAGCTTCCTTTACTGGAGTATTTCTTTTTTCTTGTAAAGGCAACTTCCCTTCTATTCTTGCGTTGACAAAATTTTCTACATCTCGTAATTCTTCTACTGTCATTTTAGAAAAATGAGAGAAATCAAAGCGTAAATATTTAGAATGAACTGCCGATCCTTTTTGCTCTACATGTTTTCCTAATACTTCTCGAAGTGCTTGATGTAGTAAATGGGTTGCAGTATGATTTGCTGCAGTTCTGTGACGTTGTTTTTTATCAACTACTGCTTTAAAAGTTTCATTAAGGTGTTTTGGAAGGTTTTTAGCAATATGAATAATAAGATTATTTTCTTTTTTAGTATCAAGAATATAAACCACGTCTCCATTAGGAACTTCTAAATATCCCTTATCTCCTACTTGCCCTCCACCTTCTGGATAAAAAGGAGTTACATTAAAAACTAATTGATATTGTAATCCATCTTTTTTAGTTTTTATTTTTCTGTATCTACTTAATTTAACATCAATCTCTAAAGTGTCATATCCTACAAATTCTTCTTCTTTATCTTCTAGCAAAGTCACCCAATCATCTGCCTGTATAGCCGTTGCTTGCCTTCCGCTATTTTTTTGCTTCTGCAAATATTCATCAAACTCTTTTTCATCATAAAACAATCCTCGTTCACTTAATATTAAGCCTGTTAAATCTTCTGGAAAACCATAGGTATCTTTTAATTCAAATACTTTTGCTCCAGATATTTTTTTATCATTTGATTTTTCAATTAATCTATTTAATAATACAAGTCCTTGTTCTAAAGTTCTTAAAAAAGAAAGCTCTTCTTCTTTAATCACATTTTGAATAAGTTGCTTTTGCTCTTTCAATTCTGGAAAAGCATCACTCATTTTCTCATTCAAAATAGCTACCATTCTATAAATAAATGGTTCTTTTTGATTAAGAAATGTAAAACCATACCGAATAGCTCTTCTTAAAATCCTTCTAATTACATATCCCGCTCCCGTATTACTAGGCAATTGTCCATCTGTAATTGAAAACGAAACAGCTCTTAAATGATCTGCTATCACTCGAATTGCTATATCTATTTCTTGGTTTACACCATATTTAGAATTTGTGATCGTTTCTATCTCTCTAATAAGCGGTGTGAAGACATCAGTATCATAATTACTTTTCACATCCTGTAATACCATACAAAGACGCTCAAAGCCCATTCCTGTATCAATATGTTTAGAAGGCAAATCTTCAAGAGAACCATTTGCTTTTCTATTATATTGCATAAAAACCAAATTCCAGATTTCTACTACTTCAGGGTGATCTTTATTTACTAAATCTTTTCCTGGAGTTCTATTTTTTTCTTCTTGAGAACGGATATCTACATGAATTTCTGAGCATGGCCCGCAAGGTCCTTGATCTCCCATTTCCCAAAAATTATCTTTCTTATCGCCCATAATGATACTATCTTCTGGAATTATTTTTTTCCAAAAATCATATGCTTCTTGATCTATTGATAGATTATCAGCATCATCACTACCTTCAAAAATTGTTATGTACAATATATCTTTGTCTATACCATAAACCTCTGTTAATAATTCCCAAGCCCATGTTATTGCTTCTTTCTTAAAATAATCACCAAAACTCCAGTTCCCTAACATTTCAAACATCGTATGGTGATACGTATCCTTTCCTACTTCTTCAAGGTCATTGTGTTTTCCAGAAACTCGTAAGCATTTTTGTGTATCTGCTATTCTGTTTTTCTTAGGAGTTCCATTTCCTAGGAAAAACTCTTTAAATTGATTCATTCCTGCATTTGTAAACATCAATGTAGGGTCATCTTTCATGACCATAGGAGCCGATGCTACAATCTTGTGTTGCTTATTTTTAAAAAAAGCTAAAAACTGCTTTCTTACTTCAGTAGATTTCATAAATATTACCTTAACATGCCTAAAAAATATGGTAACTAAAAAAACAATTTCTATATTTGTTCGTTACCCGAATAACTAACCATCCTAAAATGCCGTATAAGTTTGCAAAAATAGAATATTTTTAAGTTATGTCGAAGGTAAAATATTATTACGATTCTGAAACCCTTTCTTATCGAAAAATCGAACCTAAAAAAGGGAGAAAAGCAAGAAATATATCTTTATTTCTTACAGCTGCTGCTATTTTTGGTATTCTCTTCACCTTAGCATTAATGAATTTTAATTTTGTTACTACTCCCAAAGAATTATCACAACAAAGAGATTTAAAAAATTATGAATTCCAATTTGATATTCTAAATAAGAAAATGGAACAAATGGCTACAGTATTGGAAAATATTGAAGATCGAGATAATAACATTTATCGAATTTATTTTGAAGCCAATCCTATCCCTGAAGAGCAACGAAAAGCAGGTTTTGGGGGTGTTAATAGATATAAAACATTAGAAGGTTATAATAACTCCGATATTGTTATAAGCACTACTAAAAAATTAGAAGAACTTAAAAAACGAATGGTGATACAATCTAAATCGCTTGACGAAATTAAAAAATTAGGAACCGAAAAAGAATTGCTTTTAGCTGCCATACCAGCTATACAACCTCTTAATAATGAAGATTTAACAAGAATGGCTTCGGGATATGGATGGAGAAGCGATCCGTTTACAAAAGCCAGAAAATTACATAAAGGGATGGATTTTACAGCTCCTAGAGGTACGCCCATTTATGCATCAGGAGATGGTGTAGTAAAAAGAGCCGATAGCAGATCTACGGGGTATGGAAAACATATTCGTATTGATCATGAATACGGTTATTTAACACTCTATGCCCATTTGAGCAAATACAATGTAAAAAAAGGTCAAAAAGTAAAAAGAGGAGATCTTATTGGTTTTGTTGGTAGTACAGGAAGATCTGAAGCTCCTCATCTTCACTACGAAGTGTATAAAGATGGAGAACATGTAAATCCTATTAATTACTACTACGGAAGTTTAACTCCTGAAGAGTTTAAAGCCATGCTTCAAATAGCCACTCAAGAAAATCAATCTTTAGATTAATGTATGTAGAACTCCCCGAAAAAAGATATTATGGCATAGGTGAAGTTGCTAAAGCTTTTAGAGTAAACACTTCGCTTATTCGATTTTGGGAAAAAGAATTTGACGTTTTAAAACCAAAAAAGAACGCAAAAGGCAATAGAAAATTTACCCCAAATGACATTAAAAACCTTCAACTCATTTATCATTTGGTAAAAGAGCGTGGGTTTACATTAGAAGGTGCTAAAACATATCTCAAAGAAGAAAAAAAGAAACCCTTATCTAATCTTGAAATTATTAGTAAATTAGAAGGGATAAAAGTAGAATTACTTAAGATTAAAGATCAACTTTAAACAACCAAAACAATTATATAGATATGAAAAAATGGATAATCGTAGCGATCGTTATAGTTATCGTAGGTGGGTTAATTTATAAAACAACCGTTGGGTTTAATAACACTGCTGTTGTTTATGAAGAAGATGCTATAACTACTTGGTCTAATGTAGAGAGTTCTTATCAAAGGAGAAACGACCTTATAGGAAATCTTGTAAAAACAGTGCAAGGAGCTGCAGATTTTGAAAAAAGCACCTTAACTTCTGTTATTGAGGCAAGAGCTAAAGCCACTTCAACTACTATAGATTCTTCCAATATCACACCCGATCAAATTGCAAAATTTCAAGAGGCACAGGCTGGTTTATCATCTGCACTATCTAGGTTATTGGTAACTGTAGAACGCTATCCAGATTTAAAAGCTAATCAAAACTTCTTAGAATTACAATCGCAATTAGAGGGTACAGAAAATAGAATAAATGTAGCAAGAGATCGATTTAATGAAGCTGTTAATATATTTAATAAGCATATAAAAATTTTTCCAAATAGTTTGTTTGCCGGATGGTTTGGGTTTGAAGAAATGGCACGCTATAAAGCCGATCCTGGTTCTGAAAACGTACCTGACGTAGATTTTAATTTTGATTAATAATGTCTAAAGTAGAAGATTTTCTTACCACAAACGAAGAACAAGATATAATTGAAGCTATTCGCATCGCAGAAAGTAAAACTTCTGGAGAAATACGCGTTCATATTGAAAAAAGCACAGAAATAGATGCATTAACGCATGCAAAAGAAGTTTTTCATTGGTTAAAAATGGATAATACCAAAGAAGAAAACGGGGTGCTTATTTATGTGGCTGTAAATAGTAGATCTTTCGCCATTTATGGAGATAGAGGAATAAATACAGTTGTTTCAGATAATTTTTGGGATAGCACAAAAGATAGTATTCAAAATCATTTTATTAAAGGCAATTTTAAAGAAGGGCTCATTGAAGGTGTTTTAAAAGCTGGAGAACAATTGCAGAAATATTTCCCATGGAATCATGGAGATGTAAATGAATTATCTAACGAAATCTCAAAAAGATAAATGCGCTCAAAAATAAAAAACAAACTTCGTTTTGAACTATTCATTATAGTGCTATGTACAGGGTATTTTTCATTTGGGCAATTTGATATTCCCCAAAAACCAAGTTTACAAACCAGCGTTTATGATTATATCAATTTATTAAGTAACAATGAAAAAAATGCACTTGAAGCAAAGCTTATTAAATATTCTGATACCACATCTACGCAAATAGTCATCGCTATTATTTCTTCTACAAAAGGAGAAAACATTAATTATTTAGGAGCACAATGGGGGCAAAAATGGGGAATAGGACAGGAAAAAGAAGATAATGGAATTCTTGTTTTACTAGCCAAAGACGATAGAAAAATAGCAATTTCTACAGGTTACGGTATAGAATCTGTATTAACAGATGCCTTGTCTAAAAGAATTATTGAAAATGAAATTATTCCTGAGTTTAAAAATAATAACTATCTCCGAGGATTAGACAGCGGGGTTGATGCTATTTTTGAAGTACTTACCGGAACTTATGCAAATACCAATCCTAGGTCTGAAAAAATTTCTTCTGGAATAGTTATGGGCATTCTAGGGCTTATTATTTTTATTTTATTCATTATTATTATTGTCATTGTGACTAAAGTAAGTGGAGGCTCTAACAAAGGTGGAGGAAAAGGAAAATCTGCAGGCGCCAGTATATGGGATGTTATCATCTTAAGCAATATGGGACGTGGTAGTTATGGTAAATCGTCAAGTGGAGGCTTTGGTAGCGGAGGAAGTTTTGGTGGCGGCTTTAGTGGTGGTTTCGGCGGCGGCGGTGCTAGTGGTGGTTGGTAGTTTATTATTTACAAAACTTTAAAACGACACTCTTATTTTTTCCTAAAATAAATTTGAATAGGAACCCCTTGAAAATCAAAATTTTGTCGCAATCTATTTTCAACAAAACGTCTATAGGGTTCTTTAACGTATTGAGGTAGGTTTGCAAAAAATGCGAATTGAGGCGTAGGCGTAGGAAGTTGTGTACAAAATTTAATTTTCACATATTTCCCTTTTATCGCTGGCGGTGGCGTGTGTTCTATAATGGGCAACATAATATCATTTAATTGACTTGTAGGAATACGTTTAGATCTACTTTCATAAATCGCTACAGCTGTCTCTATTGCTTTAAAAACACGTTGCTTGGTTAATGCAGATATAAAAATAATGGAAACGTCTGTAAAAGGTTCTATTTGTTTGCGAATACGTTGCTCAAATTCTTTAGTAGTGCTGGTTTCTTTTTCTACTAGATCCCATTTATTCACCAAAATCACGATACCTTTTCGATTGCGCTCTGCCAACCAAAATATATTTAGATCTTGCCCTTCAAAACCTCTAGTAGCATCTACAAGTAATAAACACACATCACTGTGTTCTATAGCTCTTACAGAACGCATTACAGAATAAAACTCTAAATCTTCTTTTACCTTTGCTTTTCTACGTATTCCAGCTGTATCTACTAGATTAAAATCAAATCCAAAACGATTGTATTTTGTGTCAATACTATCTCTTGTGGTTCCTGCAATATCTGTTACTATGTATCTATCTTCTCCAATAAGTGCGTTGATAAAAGAAGATTTTCCAGCGTTTGGTCTTCCTACTACTGCAAATCTTGGGAGGTTACTTTCTTTTTGTTCAGGTTTCTCAGGAAGTATTTTAATAAGCGCATCCAACAATTCGCCTGTACCACTTCCATTCATACTCGATAACGTATAATAATTACCTAGTCCTAATGAGTAAAACTCTACTGCATCTGTTTCTCGTTGGCTATTATCTACTTTGTTTACAGCTAATAATGTTGGTTTATTTGATTGTCTTAGTAATTGAGCTACATCTTCATCCATTCCTGTCACACCTGCTTCCACATCTACCATAAGTATAATGGCATCTGCTTCATCTATAGCTAATTCGACTTGTTTATCTATTTCTTGTTCAAAAATATCATCACTCCCTACTACATATCCTCCTGTATCAATAATAGAAAATTCCTTTCCATTCCAATCACTTTTGCCATAATGCCTGTCACGAGTAACACCACTAACAGCATCTACAATAGCCTCTCTACGTTGTATTAATCTATTAAACAACGTTGATTTTCCAACATTAGGTCTTCCAACTATAGCTACAATGGCACTCATAGGGTTCTAATTTTGCCGCAAATGTACGTAATTTTATTACAGATACATTTTTTTCTATGTATCTATATAAAACAAAAAATGCAGTTAAATAACTGCATTTTTCAAATTAAATTTATGGTTTGTTTATTTATTGGTTCTCATAAATAGCTACCGTACCACTATCTTCATTACTAATAATGAGAAGGTCGTTTTCAGTTGGACTGTCTATTGCTGGTATTACTAGTAAGCCTTCTGGTGCTTCATCTTCTGATCTGGAAATAATTTGTAAAAATTCTGGTGCTGCAGGGTTAGTGATATCGTATACTAATACTTGATCATTACGTTCTAGACCCACAAATAAAATAAATCGCTCATCACCAAGATTTAATACAGAAACAGCTTCTGGTTCTGCACCTCTATCATCACTTCTATTATCCCCACCATTAAAATTTGGTGTGTTAATAGTACGTTGCGCAATGTCATTCCCACTGTCAAAAACTATATTTCCAGAGGTATCCCAAATAGTAAAGGAACGTGCACCAAAAGCAAAAATTTGATCAACGTCTCCATCGTTATCTGTATCTCCGTCTACGTTAGTAGTACGTAATCTTCCTAAGTTTATATCTTCTTGTAAGGTAGCTGCATCAGGAAAAACTGTTGGATCTAAAGTTAAATCTGCCACGCGTTCTTCTTCACTAAAACCATCATAGTCTCTTGAATCTCCTTCATTTGCAGTAATTATAAATTCTGCGCTATTTATAGAAGCAAATGCAATAGCATCTGGTTGAAAAAATGCAGAAACTGGAACACTTCTCAATGCCGTAACTCCATCTTCATTACTAGGATCAATTTCATTCCCCTCAAGAGAAAAATCTTTTAATCCTAAAGGTAAAATAGCTGTAATTTGATTAGCAATTAAATCTACCACAGCAACTCCATTATTTTCTTGTAGAACAACATAAGCATTTTGAGAATCGTATGATACCGCAATAAACTCTGGCTCTACATCTTCTGCTAATGTAGCTCCAGGTCCAAAAACACGAAATCCTTGATTTTCCAGAGATGCTTCTTGATTATTAAAAGCTGTAAAATCTAAAGTCGTTACATTACCTGAAGCGACATTAATAATACTTATAGAACCAATAGGATCTACAGTATAATCATCATTAGGTTCTCCTTCATTAGCTACTAATATAGAAGTCCCATCTGGTGTGAAGGTTACCATATCTGGTAAGGAACCAACAATATATGTAGCTTGTAATGATTGAGTATCGGTATCAAAAACCAAAACACTTCCTGCGTTTTGCTCTACAGGTGCTGCCACTGCCACTGCCAACAGTCCATCACTTACTGCTACACTGTTTGGAGCTCCTGTAGCGCTTACATCTATAGAAATTCCTTCAACAGGAGTGTTAATATTTGAGATATCGTAAACCGAAATTTCATTTAACCCTAATCCATCATCATTGTTTACGATAAATATTTTATTGGTCAAAGGATCAAAAGCTGTAATCTCTGCAGATGCTTCTCCCCCCACATTAATACTATTTACAAATTGAAAGTTTACTTCGGTATTTACTTCATCTGGTGGTAATAAACCTGTACTTTCATCATCACTGGCACATGATACTATTAATAGAAGAAATGTAAAGAATACGCAATACTTAAGCCTTTGAGTCATCATTGTTTATTATTTTATTGTTTTAAAATTTCAACAAAGATGCTTCTCAGAAGTAAACAAAAAGTTATTTGAAATAAAAATTATCTTTATGACTAAGTTAAATGTGTTAAGAAAAAGAAATCATTTTTGGTTATAGCCAAATCGCTTTAATTGATTTGCATTACTACGCCAATTTTTATTAACCTTCACATATAATTCAATATGAATTTGTTTCCCGAAAAACTTTTCAAGGTCTGCTCTAGATTGTATTCCAACTTTTTTTAACGGCGCTCCCTTATGCCCAATGATAATTCCTTTTTGGGTTTCTCGTTCTACCATAATTACAGAGCGAATTCGAATAATTTTCTCTTCTTCAAAAAATTCTTCTGTTTCTACCTCTACAGCATATGGGATTTCTTTTTTGTAATTAAGAAGTATTTTTTCTCTAATGGTTTCATTAACAAAAAAGCGCTCTGGTTTATCTGTCAATTGATCTTTTGGGTAAAAAGCAGGCGATTCAGGAAGCAGTTCAATGATACGATTAAATACTTCTTTTACATTAAAATTTGTCAATGCAGAGATCGCATGTATTTCAACTTCGGGTAATTTACTTGCCCATAATTGAATTTGTGCTTCCAAGACTTCTTGAGATGAGGTATCTATTTTATTTAGCAATAGAAGAACAGGAATCTTAGAATTTTTAATCTTATTAAAGAAGGCTTCGTCTTTTAATTCTTTCTCTCCTATTTCTACCATATAAATAAGCAAATCTGCATCTTCAAAAGCAGATTTCACAAAATCCATCATAGAAGCCTGAAGCTCATAGGCTGGTTTTATAATTCCCGGAGTATCAGATAGAATTAATTGAAAATCATCGCCATTAACAATTCCTAAAATACGATGGCGCGTAGTTTGCGCTTTAGAGGTTATAATAGAAAGTTTCTCTCCAACAAAAGCATTCATCAGTGTTGATTTCCCTACATTAGGATTTCCAATTATATTTACAAATCCTGCTTTATGTTTTTGCATTTTTCAGTTTTTTAAAATAGGTAGCTGCTGCGCTATTTACTTTAGGTGCTAATAGTAATACTGCTATCATATTAGGAATGACCATTAATGCATAAGAGAGATCGATCAAATTTTTAACCAATTCTAAAGATGCTACAGTCGCAAAAATAATCATAATAACAAAGTATACATTATATAATTTCCCAATTCGGGCATTTGTTAAGTAGGAAAGACATTTTACACCGTAATACGAATAGGTAAACAAGGTTGATAACGCGAATGCTGTAACTATAATCATTAATAAATAATCTCCAAAACCAAAAAGTGTTCTTTCAAAAGCTTCTAATGTCATTACAATACCACTCTTATCTTCTAAATAAGCTCCGCTTAAAATAATAACAATTGCAGTAAATGTACACACTAGTATAGTATCTATAAAGGGGCCTAACATAGCCACTAAACCTTCTTTTATTGGGTTATCAGTTTTTGATTGTCCATGATACATAGGTGCACTCCCCAAGCCTGCTTCATTAGAAAACATTGCTCTACGTACTCCAATAATTACCAATCCCCAAAAACCTCCGGTTACTATTGTTTTAAAATTCCAAGCTTCTGTAAAAATCAATTTTAATGAAGGAAGTACTTGCTCTATATTAAGAACAATAACCACAATTACCGCAACAAGATAAATTAACACCATAAAAGGCACGATAGCAGAAGTTACTCTAACTATCTTCGTGAGGCCACCAAAAATCACAAATGAAGTAATAATAGCCAAAACAAAACCAATTGTCCATTTCCACTTTTCCTCTTCCATTACAAATAAAGTTTCTGATGGCTGTATAACACTCATAAACGCTCGGTAAATTGATTAGTTGTAAAAACGCCTAAAAAACCAAATAACCCGCAAATACAAAAGAAAATAGCCAAAGGTTTCCCTTTTTTTCCTAGACCTTGAGTAATATAATGCATAGGCCCTCCTTGTAGTTTTCCATTAGAATCTGTACCGCGAAACATAACTGAAAGGCTACATGAATAGAATTTAATACCCATTCCTAAAAGTGCCGTAATCCAAATCCAAAAAACTACGCCAGGCCCTCCATCATGAATAGCGATAGCAACACCAGAAATATTCCCTAAGCCTACTGTTGCCGCTACAGCTGCAGAAAGTGCTTGAAAAGAACTAACATCTCCAACAGTATCTTTATTTTCATACTTCCCTCTTGTTATCGCTATAGCATGCCTAAAAAAACGAAAGGGTATAAACTTAGAGTAAAAGACTAAGAATAATCCTCCTCCAATTAATAAAAGAAACATAGGCCATTCTGTATAGGGTAATATTGAAGAGATAAAATCATTAATAGCTTCCATAAATCGAATGTAACCAATTCAAATGTTCTGAAAAAACAAAGTGGTAAAAAGTTATTTTAGTATTAATTGGGAAATTTGTAATAGTAATCGGGAAAAATATACAATTGTAGGAAGTTAGTGTTCTTTAATTTTGTCCATGAATAAAAAATACATTATAAATATTCTAAAAAATTAATTATGGAAATCACACAACAAGAATCAGAATTATTAGCAAAAGCAAATGAAGTAGTTTCACTTTTAGGTGAAGGTCAATTTATAAACGCAATGGAAACATACCTTGCAGATGATGTTCAGTTGTTTGAAGGTAACAACCCTGCAAAAGTAGGAAAAGCATTTTGCCTAGCTGAAGAAGAAAAATTACTTTCTACTGTAACTGCATTTCATGGATATAATGTAACTAGCGGACCTGCTGTAAATGGAGATACTACTTTTTACGAAGCTGTTATGGAGTTTGACACTAATGATGGTACAAAACACCGCTTTGAGCAAGTAGTTAGAACGCAATGGAAAGATGGAAAGATAATCAACGAACGTTATTATCACGCTTAATAAGCATACTAACAATACATTAAAAAAAGCCATAAATGTTCTACGGAATGTTTCTGGCTTTTTTAAAATAAAAATAGTATAAAATCCTTGTTATATTTAAAAAGGAATGTATATTTGCAGTCCTAAATAAATCTGTCGGCATTATGAACCGAAAGTTAAAAGCTAAGTGATTTGATGGATACATCGCGGGATAGAGCAGTAGGTAGCTCGTCGGGCTCATAACCCGAAGGTCACTGGTTCGAGTCCAGTTCCCGCTACTAGAAATAACAAAGAAAAGCCGAGATATAAAATCTCGGCTTTTTTATTACTGTACAACTATTGTACAACAAATTAATTTTTCTATTATTCTACTACTTTAAACTAAAAAAGGGGATTTTTCCCCTGAAAAAATTAAAATTTAACCATTATTCTTGTTTTATGTTTAGTTTGATTAAATTAACGGTGGATTTAAGATATGCACTTATTGAGGCTTAAATCAACTTATTTTACATGGAGAAGAAATCACAAGCAATTAATGATATCATTCCAAAAGAAGAAAGATTGAAACCATTCATTAGATGGGCTGGAGGAAAGCAAAACTTAATTAAAGAAATTTATAGCCATATTAGTCTTCAAAAAATTAATACATTTTTTGAGCCATTTCTTGGAGGAGCTTCCTTTTTTTTAAATGGTAGTTTTAAACGATCGTTTTTGTCAGATTTGAATCCAAATCTTACTAATTGTTATGAACAAATTAAAAGGGATCCTATATCTGTGCACAAGGGACTTAAACAATTTAAAACACCTGTAAAATCAGAAACTTACTACGAAGTAAGAGATAAATTTAATAAACACAATGGAGAGCAAACACTAGATCAAGCAATACGCTTTATTTTTCTTAATAAGACATCATTTAATGGTATTTATAGAGTAAATAGATCTGGACTATACAATGTTCCTTATGGAAAACCTAATCCGTCATTTTCAAGTTTAAATCATTTAATTAAAATTAGTGAGAAACTTCAAAAAGCTTCTATTTTTAATGGTTATTATGACGAAATTGAAAGTTTAGTTGTAAAAAACGATTTAATATATCTTGACCCTCCTTACCCAAAACTTTCTGATACTGCGTATTTCAATCATTATACCCTAGATAAATTTGGTCACGATGAACAAATTAAAGTAGCTGAATTTGCTGATAGAATGAATAAAAAGGGGGCGAGTGTCATAATTTCAAATGCAGATTTAATAGAAATAAGAGAATTATATAAAAAATGGAAAATCATTGAGTGTAGTACCTACAGATATATCTCATGCAAAAAGGAAAGAATTAAAGTTAAAGAGTTGATCATAAAGAATTTTTAAATATGAAGGAGCATAAAGAGACTATAGTATTTTGTATTGTAACCCTAATAGGAAATCTACTCCCCCTCTTATTAGGATTATTATATTATTCGGGGAATTCAGAAGAATGGGCGGGATGGAATATATTTTATCGTTATGGACAGTTCTACTTATATAGTGCTAGCTTATTAACTTCCAGTGCATATATATTTTATACATATAAAGTAAAAAATACTGATTTAAATTCAATTCTTCTATTAATATCTGGATTATCTATTTTTATTGTTTCTGTTCTTTATGGATGGAAGATTAGCAATTCCATTAATGAATTAGTGTTTATTAAATATTCTTCTATAATTGCATTTGTTATCACTTTAATTCTTTATTATTATTCTAATTTATTAAATAATAAAAAAATAGATGTAATTGGAGCACAAAAAAAAGCTGTTCAGGATATATTAAATAAATTATAGAGGTTATGTTATCAGCAGAAGATCAAAAAATTAAAATAGAATGCTTGGAAGTTAATCAACCCATTGGAAAATATTATGTTGGAGTGATGAAGCATGATGATCTAGTTAAAATTTCTTATGCAGATATCAGAAGATTAGAAACAGGAGATGAAAAGAGGGAAGTAGAAATATATTCTGGAATACAGAGACAATTATCAAAAAATAGAGTAAAAGAAATAGGTGATTATGTTAATTTAATTGATGCTACTTTTCCATCATCTGTAATACTCCATTTAAACGAAGAGGATGTTGAATACGACAGTAAAAACAGAGTTATGTATCTGCCTTTTCGAGATAACGTTGCTAAAGTATTGGACGGTCAGCACAGAATAGCAGGGTTAGAAAATTTTAATGGCAAACAAGATGATTTTGATATAAACGTAACCATTTTCATTGATATGGAATTAGAAGATCAAGCAATTGTCTTCGCAACTATTAATAAGACGCAGACAAAAGTAAATAAATCTCTAGTTGCTGATCTATTCGCTTTCGCAAAATTTCGAAGCCCTCAAAAAACTTGTCACAATATTGTAAGAGCTTTAAACCAAAAAGAAGGAAGTCCTTTCAAAAATAAAATTAAAATATTAGGAACAGCCAATGATAAAGAAAAGGAGACTATTACTCAGGCTACTTTCTCTGAAAAATTAATAAGTTTTATATCTAAAAACCCAATGCATGATAGGAATATATATAAAAAAGGAGGGAAGCCAAAAAAAATTGAGAGGAAAGAACTTTTAGTGAAACCTTTACGAAATTTATTTATAGACGAAGAAGATGCAAAAATAGCAAAGATTATTTGGGAGTTTTTCGATGCTGTTCAAGAAAAATGGCCTAATGCATGGTGGAATGTAGAACAAGAAATGATTTTAAATAAATCAACAGGTTTTTTAGCTTTTATGAGATTCTTCAGAGATGCATATGTAAATAAAGGCTTAATAGGATCAATAGTTGAAAAAAATTACTATTTATCTCTCTTTAATAAGACTTCTTTAAAAGAAGGAGACTTTAATAGAAGTAATTTTCTTCCTGGCTCGGGAGGGCAGTCTAAACTTTACAAACAATTAATAAATGAAACTGAGATATATAAAGATTAAAAAAATCATATAGTGATTTAAAAAAGAGAATATCATTGTATAAAACATATTCTCTTTTTTATTATTTAAAGTTAAAAATCACTACTATTAACACAATCTAAGTCTTTAATGTTATCATTTGCTACATCTGCAATTAATTGCTCCATAATTGGCAACGGTTCGGGGTCATTTGGCGTAAATATAATCCGTCCTTTTAAGGCATCCGCCCAACAATAGAGATTAAATGCAGTTGGTGATTTTGTACCACATTCCCATTTACTAACCAAACGCTCTGCAACACCAATATCATAATTCAGGACATCTTGGGTCATTCCTAAATAATGCCTGCGCTTTACAAGAGAATGCACAAGATCTTTTAAGAAATCATTGCGTGTTTTAGGAAAGTGGATAACATTTTTATTATTCATTTTTTTCTCCTCATGAATAAGTAGTTTTGGTTATGGATAACGCTTCGTATGCGTAGTTTTATAGTTACTATATGAAGTCGCGTTTGTTTACGCACCATATCAGATAGATGCGATTGTATTTTAAACATACTTATATAGCTGTAGATGGTGCGTATGGTGCGTAGAGTGTTAGAAGGCAAAACTTTACACCCCTTGCTTAACTTAAACCAAGCAAAGGAAACCATATGCTTAAAACTATAAATAATAACTCTGTTGTTCTTATCGACCCCGATCAAGAAACAGAGGTTATTGCTCAACTGCTTCTTCAAATGAATGCTTTTGCATCCATCAAAACAGCAGAATTAGCAACAACCTTAGATAAAAACACCCAATACAGAATGCGCAAAGAAGGTCAATTCCCTAATTTAATTTCATTAAACCATCATGAGCGTAGAAAAGCTTATCGGTTGAAGGATTTAAAGAATTGGCTTGAAAATCCGTCCGCATATTCTGTTGGTCATGATAATGATCTTCATCAAGAAAGTGATAAATAAGCTTTTTAGATAAAAACTCTTTTCTCAAACTCCGCAGGGATGGAACGCACTCTATATTTTTAGCAGACAAAATTCTGTATAGAATGTATTGTAAAGCTTCCATTCCTGCTCTTTTCTCTTCAAAATAATCAAAGACATCATAAACTTTAGAAGTAACGTTATTAGGTGCATGATTTAGAAGTTTACTAACCCATTCTCTTGGATAACCAATAGTAGTTAGACAAGTGGCAGATGTACGTCTTAAATCATGAGGTGTAAATTTATCTTCAATATTCAATAATTCAAAATTATCACGCATAGCATGGCTAAAGGCATCTTTTGCCATTATAGATAAAGAATATTTTTTTTTAAGTTCCCCATAGTTCATCGTAACATGATGACCAAAAACAAACTCTGAATGATCTGTATATTCCTTGATTTCATTTAATATGTTGATTGCAAATGTGTTTAACGGGAGTAGTATTTGTCTACCATTTTTTGCGTTTTCAGATGGAATAAACCATGTTTTTTCTTCCAAATTAACATCACGCCATTTCATCTTACGCACTTCAACACCTCTAGCAAGCGTGCATAACATAAACTTTAAACCTAATCGCACAACTGGGGTCATTAGAGTATAATCTATGTTATTCCAAAATAAGTATATCTCTTGTGCGTCTAAATTACGTTTTGGTTTACTTAGTATTTTTGGTACTTCTAAATCTGCGCAAGGGTTAATCTCGATAATTCCTAAGAAATTCTTTGCATATTTGAACATGCATTTTATATGCGATAAAAGCCGTCTAGCTTGGGTCGGTTTTTGCCTTATCACATAAACCTCATTGATAATCTTTGCAATATCTCTAAAGGTAATATCAACAGCTTTTTCATCCTTTATAAATGATAGTTCTTTGTTGAGAGCGCGTTTCTTTTCTTTCCAAGAAACCTCTTTTTTCACAATACAATAATCTATGTATTTTTCGATTAATTGAGAAATAGTCGGACTTTGGTTTATCACTTCATTTTGTGAAAGAGCTTCTTTTGCAGGGTCTATGCCTAGTTTTACTTTGTGGGAACATTCTGCATAAACTATATGTGCTTGCCTTAAACTCATTCGAGGATATCGTCCTAAAGTCATCATGCGTGACCTACCTTTAAACTCATACATAAATACCCAACTCTTAGTGCCTTTTGGAGATACTCGTATACCAAAACGATTTAACTCTTTACTCCAACAAAAGGTTCGTTTTGATGGTCGTTTAAGATGTTTAATAGTTAGGTCAGTAAATTTTAGTTTATCGCTTTGATTGGTTGGCAGTGTTTTATCCGATTCTTGGCTACGGTTCTGGCTACGGTTTTCGGGTGTGCTTTGTGAGTTTTTATGCATTCTCATGATATCTCCATTTCTGAAAAATGTTTAAATTTCAGTAGCTTGGAGAGCTTTTAGGCGATCATATGATTTTATAAAACGCACCGTTATTCGACTTTTAATCAGTAGGTCCAGAGTTCGAATCTCTGCGCGGTCACCATTTTTTCCATTGTTTTTCAATGGCTTCATAAAATCAGTTATAATCGTTCTTCCCATAAATGCTCTCTGGCTACGGTTCTGGCTACGGTATCATAGTTTGTTAGCAATGTGAATCCTTTTCTGATTCCCTTTCTTCAAAACTTTTAAAAATTTAGCAAAGCTATTTCCTAACCTTATTAAAAAGACAAGGATTTTCTCGGTTCAATTCCTCCTTGCTTTTTTAAGGTTCTACAATGGTGCATGGCAAAATTATTAAAGGAGTTTTGTCATGAAGAAAAAGAAAATTAGAAAACAATTACAATACATTATTGAAAATGAAGTTGATACTTTAAGAGCTTATGTAGCCCAAGAAGCTTTAGAGCAAGAGGATATTAAAATCTTCTTTTCTGATTTACAGCAATATGAGTGCGCAAATGGCATGGTTGGTTCTCTTATTTATTATCACGATACACATAAATTCTTTGACGATTACTATGATGAAATCGAAACATTAAGATATGATCTTGAAGATAGTATGGGAGAACCTATGCAACTCAAAGATGATCTTAAAAATACATTAGCTTGGTTTGCTTTTGAAGAAACAGCTTATCACTTAGCAAGTGAGCTAAACTTAATCTAAGGAAAACCTATAATCTAATATTTCATATATTTGATTATGAATTTTTGGGCAGTCATAGGGATTATTTCTTCAATTCTTGGAATTTTTTCATTCCTGAAAAATGATATTGCCCTAATAAAAAAAATCTAAATTCTAAATTGACTACCCAATTATTGAGCTTTTTTATGCTTTTTTGATTAAAAAAACTCATTTTTTGGCACATATTTGCATAATAGAAAACTTTACACATCGCAAAATTATAGCCAAGACAGCTATCTACTTTTCGTTTTAAGTATACTAGGAAAACTATTTATCAAGATCAGGTTTAATAATGACGAAATTTTAACTCAATCTCTGATTTCTACGCTTTTTTAACCTCCCAATAAAATAAATAGCAAATACAAAGAATAGAAAGAATAAATATCCAATAGTAATAACCTGAGTTCGATTAATATTTAAGTAGATTTTATGAGTAAAAAAGATAGA
>CAYMDH010000030.1:0-43208 GCA_964389205.1 uncultured Flavobacteriaceae bacterium | reverse complement strand
TATAAAACCTTTTTACCCCCAACAAAACTTTTTTTAAAATTTTTTGAAAAAATTTTCATTAAAATTCAAGACCCTCTATTACAGCCCATTATACAAGGTTTTTTTGAAAAAAGAAATACAATTGAATTATATGAATTCAGAACAATGAAATGCATAATCTAAATAAAGAAATTCCAAACTAAACCGAATCGAACGATAAAGTCACGATAAGGATAGTCTGGTGCAGAATAAAAATCATTTCCTGTAAACGAAGAATTAAAGTGTTCTGCTTTTAAATATATTCTTGTTCTTCTCACTTTAACATTAATAAAAAAATCAATCAGAGGGAATCCTCCAAATTCTTCTTCATCTTGAGTGAAAAATTCTGCCAATAATGGATTAAAGCCATCCGTAAAATAGCTTGTAAAATATTTTAGAGTAATACCAGTTTGAATATAGAGCGCTTTATCAAAAAGATGATCTGAAAAATATAGAGTATTACGTGTTATAAATTCAGGAACATTTAAAATATTTTCATCCTGTTCTACATTTTGATAAGAAATAGTATTATTGAGTGCAAATTTACCTAGCTTAAACTCATTAGTCAATTTTACTTTTAAGTAATTTATTGTTTCAGAACTCTGAAAAGGTGCTATTTGTGGGTTTTCATCAGTAGCAGATAATGGGTTTTCACCAAAATACGTATAATCATCAATCATACTATAATCTGCTTCTAAACGAAACCATTTATTAATATTCACATCAATTCCTATTCCTCTTCGTTGTTCTTCAACAAAAGTATTGGTGTTATTCCAATTATAGAGTACATAATTACTTTGATTTAACAAGAAATTAAAATTAGGGCTTCTGGATGATGAAAAAACATGCGCTTTAAAATAATTTCCTTTACCTAGATCATATAAAGCAGATGCATTGATTGACGTTCCTCCTAAATCTCCTGAAATATTTGTAGTAAAATCTCCATAAAGACTGAGTTTATTAATTTTTTTGGTCCATTCTGCTCCAACAGCAAACTCATCTCCGTTAATGCTACTTGGAATTACACCATCTTCAGTAAAAAGAACACTTCTAAAGAAATAATTATAATTATACGCTATCGCCTTACCTCTTAAATCTCCTATAATATTATTCTTGTATCGTATGTTAATTTGGTTAAATAGGGTTCTTAATTGAGCTCTATCTATTAAATCACTAGATTGAAAAGAATCTCCAAAAAAAGTATTTGCATTATCTTGGTTAAATCTATAAAATTTAGTTTCATAATTAAACTGATGTTCTATATTTAATTCTGATCCAGGAATTGAATCATTCTGTTTTCTTATTTTATAATAGTGCTCAAAATAATATCGCTTTCCATTTAAAACACTTATTGCATCTTGAAATGCTACATCAATACGAGAGCGATCTCTAAATTCTTCATCTCCCGACTCAAATTGATCTCTATTAACAATACCTCCATTTTCTTGATTTTCTACATCTTGTGATACTATGTGACCTTTAATTCCATATCTGCCATCTTTTGTAGTGTAATTAGCAGTCAATCTAAAATTACCTATACTAGATCTTATATTTTGAAACTTCCCTAAAGATCTCAAGCCTTTATTAGCTATCGAAAAATTAAACCTTTCTGAGGTGTTTGCTGTAAAAAAACCATCAAATGCTTGGCCTTGTTCTAATACTGTTTTAAAAAAAAGTTCAGTTGTTGGTGTAGGCACATTATAATAAGAAATATCTTCTAATTCTAAATAATTATAGTTTTTAGACCGAGCTCCTAGTTCAGGATACAAACTATTTTTACTAAAATTATAGGCAAGTTTGTTATATCCTTGACCAACATTAGAAAACGGCAATAGTTCAAAATCGTCTTTTCTAAGGTAATTATACTTATATTCTTTTAATACACTAAGCGCAGTGTCTATAGACGTAGCATCATTTTTATAAGAAATAATTTTATAATCTTTTATTGTTAATGATGTAGGTCCATTTTCGCCTCGTTTAAATTGTTTTATCTTTTCATTAACCAAGGTAGAATCTTCTATTTTTAAATCTTGAGCAACACCATAGCTACTAACTAAGAGAACAAAAAACAAAAAAAGTTTAAAATTCATTAAATAATAATATTTATAGCAAAAATATGTTTTTTTAGATGAATTAATATCTTATTATTTGTTAAATCAAAATGTTGAATATTTTACAAACAACAAAGGCTACCGTATGGTAGCCTTTGTTTTATAAATTCATTATTCTCTATTGTAATCCCGATGGTGCTCCTGGGTTTTCAAAAAACATAGGAGTAAGTAAAGGTACTACTGGAGGTGCATTAGGATTTGAATTCAACTCACTTAATGGTGGTTGGTATCTTCTAATAACATCTGTAAGTACAGCTCCAATTGGTAATTGGAATTCTGGAACTCTATTTCTTCTCCAGTCTGTCCAAGCTTCAATACCTCTGGTAAAGTTAGCTACATACGATTCTTCATGAATCATTCTTAATGCATCTGCTTCTGCAAGACCACTTATAGATCCTCTAGGAGAAGCTAAAAATGCATCTTTATCTGCCTCAGCAATAGCTCCTGGCTGTCCATCATAGAAATCTAATGATTCTTGAATACCTGCTTGATAAAATGCATTTGCATCTCCAGCTATAAACCCTAACAAAGCAGCTTCTGCTAAGTAAAAGTTAGTCTCTGGAGCTGTTGCATAACGATCCGGCATCTCTGGACGAATAGTATTTAAACTAACCTGAGAGAAAGGACCTCCATTACCGTTTCCTTGTGGCTGTCCTGAGAAAAGGCCAGCACCGTCAAGGTCAAAATATGCAGGTCTTCTTGGGTCATTAGTAGAATTCATAAGATCTACCAATACCTGAGATGAAGACCAGAAAGCATTATTTCCACCCGCAAAGTTATTCAAAGTCTCCCAAATAGGGTTTTCATTCCCAGGAGTATTAAGATAGTTAAGCTGTGCATCTTGTGATGAATCTAGAATTAATGGCAATGCTGCTACTGTTGCTATTTCTGCTTGTACAGATGCAGGGTCTACATTAGCAATTAACATAAGTGCCTTTAAACGTAATGAATTAGCAAAACGAACCCAGCTTTCTATATCTCCTCCGTATAACAAATCATCTGCTACAGCTGTATTAGTCTCTAAGTTAGTAACTGCCTCTGCACAAAGTACCGCAATTCCTCTTAATACATCTTCTTGACTGTCAAAATTTGGATTAGGAAAATTTATAGGGTCAGATCCTTCAGAAAAAGGAATATCTCCAAAAACTTGAGTTAAAGATAGAGAGGTCATCGCTCGTAATACTTGAGCCTGTCCAATGGTACTAAGCGCCGTTGGATTGTTAGCCTCTGTTAATGATATGATCTGAGCCACATTTCTCAAACTATTCTGAAACCATCCGTTCCATGAGTTGTTTGTTGTGTTTGTACTAATGATATACAATTCAGGATTGGTAAATACTCCAACACCTGCAATGGTAGATGTCCAATGTTGACATTGAATGTTAATAGCATTCAACTCTATAGTTCGTTGAGCAGAAATACCTGCTACGATAACCTGCGGAAATAACAGGTTAGGATCAATTACTGTTGCAGAGAAAGGGTTGGTATTTACATCCCCCTCTATTGAATCCTCACACCCTGTAAAAATAACCAGAGCTGCAAGAACTGCAAATACGCTTTTTAAATACTTTTTATTTATTTTCATCATACTAAAAATTAGCTGTTAAATTAAAACCTATACTTCTTGTAGTAGGAACACCACCTCTTTCAATACCGTCTAATTGACTTGCTGCTCCTCCAAGGCCAGATTCTGGATCAATATGAGGAACATCTGTGTTGAAAAGTGCTAAGTTACGCCCTTGAACCCCAATTTGTAATGCTTTGATAGGTGTTCTATCTAAAAGTTTAGATGGGAAAGTATACGTTAAACTAAGCTCTCTCCACTTAATGAAAGTTGCGTCAAATACATTTCCTTCAACAATAGCTGCGTTAGAAAATTGCTGGTAGAATTGTTGAACACTCATAACTGGAGTTGTGTTTGGAACCAATGCTGTTCCTGGCCCTCCTGGTTGTGTAAATGTATTAGGATCTACAAATACCTCACGATTATTAACAACAGTTTCTTCTGCCAAACCAGCTCTTCTAAGTGCTCCAGTAGTGTTTGAGAAAATTACACCGCCTTCTCTCCAGTCAAAAGTAGTAGACAATCTAAAGCCTTTCCAGTTGAAAGTAGAAGTAAGACCCATAGTAAAGTCTGGCTGAGTTTGCCCTAAATTTCCAACTTGACCTACTTGTCTAAGTCCTGTTGTAGGGTCTACTAAAATACCATCTTCAATTTCATTACCATTTGCATCAACTCCTCTTGCAAAACGGGGTCCAAATAACTGAAGAGGTTGCCCTTCTTCTGCTCGTACTCCAATACCGTTAAATCCAGTAGCTAATGTTAAGAACTCAAGACCTCCTAAATCTGTCACTTCATTATCATTGGTAGAGAAGTTATAATCGATATCCCAAGAGAAATCTCCTAACTGTAATACCTTAGCATTTACCTCTAATTCGAAACCTTCGTTTCCAATTCCTCCAATATTAGTTAAGAAAGTACCAAAACCTGTTGAATTTGGCGTAGGTAAGTTAATTATGTTATCTGTTGTTTCATTATCATAGTATGTAAAATCAATATTTACTCTATTATTAAACAGCCCTAATTCTATACCTACTTCAAAGTTTTCTTGTTGCTCTGGTCCTAAGTTTGGATCTGTTAGAAATCCTTGAGAGTCAAATGCTAATTGACCGTCGAATGGGAACGTTCCTCCAGTTCCAAACTGTCCAAAGAAAGCCGTGTCTGGGTTAAACTGGAAATCCAATAGAAAAGGATTTGTATCTCCTCCCACTTCTGCATATGAACCTCTTAATTTACCATAACTTAAAATATTGTTTTTAATATTAAGTGCATCGGTAAATACAAAACTCAACGATACTGATGGGTAAAAGAAACTGTTGTTGTCTGCTGGCAATGTTGAAGACCAGTCATTTCTACCTGTTGCATTTAATGTCAACCAGTTTTTATAGTTTAAGGTAACATCTCCAAATACTCCTAAGATTCTTCGAACACTGAAAGCACGTGCAACATTGTTCACAGCAGCATTACCTGGAGAAAATAATTCCGGTACTGTTAAATCCTGCGCACTGTTTTGAAGCCTGTTAAATACACGCTCATTCCATTGTGTACCTGCTCTAGCTGTAAGATTTAAATCTTTATAGATATCTCTATTATAAGTAGCTATTAAATCTAAGGTAAGCTCTCTGTTATTAATAAAATCATCAATAAAACTACCAGTGGCTCTACCTAAAGTACCAATACTGTTTTGTAACAAACGTTGATCTTGAAAAGTATCATAACCAGCTCTTGCTAAAATATCAAATCCTTCAAATGGCAAATACTGAACACTTGCATTACCAAAGAAACGCTCTACTGCAATCTCTGGCGCATTTTGACGTGCAATAAAAAATGGGTTGTTAGTTAAACCTCCTGGGGTGTTGATTTGATTTCCTTGATCATCTACATCTTCTCTAAATAAATCAATATCTGTGATTCTTGAAAGACCATTTACAATATTAGTAAGTACGTTAGGATCATTTGCACCACCTGCTGCTGTACCTACCGTATTTGTTCTAACATAATTAATACTAAAATTTGACTTCAGCTTTTCGCTAAATGTTTTAGAAGCATTAAACCCAATGTTAGTTCTGTTTAAATTTGAATTAGGAACCAAACCTTGCTGATCAGTATATGACAAACTCAATCTATAGCTGTCTCCTGCTTCATTAGCTCCCGAAACATTGATACTGTTAATTGCAGTAGATCCTGTCTCGTAAAAATCCTCAACATTGTTTGGGAATGCCTGGAAAGGAACTGTGTTCCCCCCTATGTCCTGAAATGTTTGCCCTGATAAAGAAGCAATACTTGGCCCAAAACCAGCAGTTGTCTGAAGGTTACTAGGTCCAGCTCCTCCAGCTCCTAATGTTCCATCAAATACTCCTAAGTTACCTGGAGCAAATTCATTTTGAAAATCAGGTAATCTTAAAGGCTCATCAAATCTGTAGTTAGAGCTTAAAGAAACACTCGCTCTTTGTCCTGATTTACCTTTTTTAGTGGTAATGATAATTACACCACCCGCTGCTCTAGACCCATAAAGAGCCGCTGCAGAAGCACCTTTTAATATCGTAATGGTATCAATATCATCAGGGTTAATATCCTGAGCTCTGTTACCAAAGTCAAATCCACCAGTAATTCTTGAACCGGTAGCTACGTTTTGGTTAGAGATTGGAACACCGTCTACCACAAATAGTGGCTGTACAGTTCCTGACAAACTTGAGTTACCACGTATAAGTATTCTTTGTGAACCCCCTACGTTACCACTCTGATTTGAAATTACAAGTCCTGAAGTTTTTCCTTGTAAGGCTCCTAAAACATTCGTTTGCCTTACCTCATTTAAATCTTCAGACTTGATTGTTGAAACTCCATATCCAATGGTTCGTGCTGTTCGCTCAATACCTAAAGCAGTTACTACTACTTCCTCAAGAGCTTGAGCATCTTCTTCCATTTGGACATTAATCGCGTTAGCAGTTCCTACTGTTCGCTCTGTTGCTTTTTGTCCCACATAAGTAAAAACGAGCACCTGTCCCTGACTTGCTTTAATGGCATAATTACCATCAAAGTCAGTTTGAGTTCCGGTTATCGTTCCCTTAACTACAACATTCACACCTGGTAACGGAAGACCATTTTGATCTGTGACCGTACCGGTAATCGTTTTCTCCTGAGCAAAGGAGAATTGCATTGTAAACGCTAAACATAGCGTTAGAATCCATGTAAACTTCGATCTCATATTAAATTTAGTTTTAATTGTCGACGTAAACTTCTTAATAAATTCTTAATAAATCAAGCCCAAATGAAAATTTTGTTGTTAAATTTCGCAAATAGAGCTTAAAACTTAAGTTTTTATTAACATATAATTTACTTAATCTTAAAAAAAGAAAGTTTTTAACAATGTTATTGCAAGAATATTCCCACGAAAATGTTTTCGAAGCTGGAACCGATGAAGCAGGTAGAGGTTGTTTAGCAGGTCCAGTTACTGCTGCTGCTGTTATTTTACCAAAAAAATTTGAGAATTCTATCCTAAATGACTCAAAACAGCTATCAGAAAAAAAGAGAAATCTATTAAAACCCATTATAGAAAGTAATGCTATATCATTTGCAGTTGCTCATATTTATCCTGATGAAATAGATAAGATAAATATATTAAATGCATCCATACTAGGAATGCACAAAGCATTGGATAAATTAGTTTCTATTCCAGATTTTATTATAATAGATGGAAATAAATTTAAAGACTATAATAACATTCCTTATAAATGTATTATTAAAGGGGATAGTAAATATATGAGTATTGCAGCTGCATCTGTGTTAGCAAAAACATCTAGAGATAATTATATGGAAGAAATACATAAAGAGTTTCCAATGTATAATTGGCAAAAGAACAAAGGGTATCCAACAATAGAACACAGAGAAGCCATAAGAAAGTATGGAATTACTAAATACCATAGAAAAAGCTTTAGGCTACTTCCTGAACGATTATCTCTAAAGTTATAAGTTCAAGAATTAATTTGAAAACTCATCCTATTGATCAAACAAATAGGCTTTGTTCACTATTCCTTATTATTCTATAACTCATAATTAAGGAATAAAAAAAGTTTTCGCCTAATTTAAAACCATCTATTTTCATTTCAATTCAAAAAATTTAAACCACTTCTATTATTTTTGTATCAAATAAATAGATTCATGAAAAAAATAGTTGTTGCTTCTATATGTATACTATTCTTATTCACAAACTGTCAACCTACTGTTAATAGATCTTTTCAGTTATTGGATTATGTTCCAAAAGATGCTTCTTTAGTATTAAAGATTAATAAGCTGGAAGTTTTTTTGAGTAATCTTAAAAATAATTCTTTTTTAAAAAAGATAGAAAACACTAAAATTCATGAAGATTTAAAAGAATATTCAAAACAATTAGAATATATCAATACTTCTAAACCTATTCTTGTTTGCATTACAGAAGTAGGAATTGGAAACTATGAATACGCTATTTTATCTGAAGATTCTAACCTCTCATTTAAGTTAGATGGTATTTCAGATAAAAAAATAGAGACATTATCTTATGAAAACGTTGAAATTCAAAAAACAACATTACATAATTCTACATCTTATACAACACTTCTAGATCATTTAGTTATAAACTCTTCATCTCAATTATTAATAGAGAATAGTATTAGAAGTCATAAAACAAAAAACTTTAAAACTGATGACGTCCTAAAAAAAGCATTTGAAACTTCTAATGACGAAAATATTGCCTCTGTTTTAATTCACAATTCAAATTTCTTTTCCTTATTCAAGGATCTTTTTCCTAATAATACATCAAAGAACCTAAAGAATATATCTAATTGGCTTTCTGCTGATATAAATTTTGAATATGATCAAATAGTATTCAATGGTGTGGCATTATCAAAAAATAATACTTCTGATATTTTATCTATTTTATATGAAAACGATCCTGAGGTAAACAAACTTGCCGCAATAACTCCTATTAATGCTGATGGTTTTATCTCATATACTTATACAGATTGGGAGCTTTTAAAAAAGAATATTGCTAATTATAACGGAAAAACACAAAACGACACTTCTAAAACAACTCTTTTTGACACCTCAAATGAAATAGGAATTATTTATAACGAATCAAAAGAATGCGTAGCTATTCATTATGTGAATATAGAAACAGCCTTAATTGAACTTGAAAATACTAAAACCATTGTTGAAGAATTTCGAAGTATTCCTATCTATAAATACAATGATTTTAAAATATTAGTAGACACATTTTCGCCTCTAATTTCTAATTCTGCTGCTAATTTCTATACAGTTTTAGATAACTTCTTAATATTTTCAGACCAAGTAGCAAGTTTACATACTATAATTTCTAATTATCAAAACAAGTCTACTATAGAAAATACGAGTGCATATAAAGAAACAATATCTAGCTTGAATGATGCTTCTTCATTATTAATGGTAAGTAACAACTTAAAATCTAAAGAGTTTCTTGCCAAGAATATTAAAAATTCTTATCAAAAAGATTTTAAAACATTACAGTTAAAAGAGTTTCCACATTTTGTGGTGCAATTTGTATCTGAAGGCAACTTTTCTCATTTTAACCTTGCTATAAAAGAAATTAAAAAGCACCCTAAATCTGGTATTGTATCACAATCATTAAGTATTACTCTGGATGCAGAAATCATTTCTCAACCTCAATTTGTTGTGAATCATCGTAATAAGCAAAAAGAAATTGTTGTTCAGGATATTGAAAATCAACTCTATCTTATTTCTAATAAAGGGAAAGTTCTTTGGAAAAAGAAATTAAGAGGGCAAATTCTTGGAACCATTGAGCAAGTAGATCTATATAAAAATGGACGATTACAATTGGCGTTTGCTACAAATCATGAATTTCATATTATAGACAGAAATGGCAATGAAGTAACTCCTTTTCCTTTAAAATTTGTAAAAAATATAACGCAGCCTTTAGCGATCTTTGATTATGATAAAAACAAAGACTATCGATTTTTAATGTCATTTGGCAAAGAATTAAAAATGTATAATGCAACCGGGAATGAAGTGACAGGTTTTACTTTTTCTAAAAATTCTGATCAAATCATAATGGCGCCAAAACATTTTAGAGAAAATGGCAAAGATTATATTGTAATTGCCCAAGAAAACGGAAAACTTCATATTTTGAACAGAAGAGGGCAAACTAGAGTTCGTGTAAATGAAAAAATTAATTTTTCTGGGAACGATATTTTTATCTATAAAAATAAATTTTCTACCACCAATACAAATGGCTCATTAATACAAGTTGATAAGAAAGGAGCTGTTAGTGAACAACCATTGCAATTGAAAGATAATCATAAGATTGATGCTACTTCCAAAACACTAGCTAGTATTTCTGACAATATATTAAGTATTAAAGATAAAAAAATCGAATTGGATTTTGGGTTTTATTCATCTCCTAAAATATTCTATATCAACGACAAAATTTATGTGACTATTACAGATACTCAAACCAATAAGGTCTATCTTTTTGATAGCAATGCTATTTCTATTCCTAATTTTCCTGTATATGGTATATCTGCTATAGATATAGGGGATCTTAATAATGATGGTAAATTAGAATTGGTAGTACAAGGAGAGAAGAAATCGCTTTTAGTATACACCCTAAATTAGCAAAGGGCACACAAAATTAAATAGCTATTAAATCCTCCTTTTTTATCTGTGCTTCAAATAATTGAGCAAAATGATTTAATATTTTAATTTTCACTTCTTCCAAAGAGACTTCTTTTACGCCTAATTCCACATTCAGGGAAGTAACTGATTTATCTTGAATTCCACAGGGTATAATATGATCAAAATATCCAAGATTTGTATTAATATTAAATGCAAACCCGTGCATGGTAACCCACCTGGAAGCTCTAACTCCCATAGCGCATATTTTTCTGGCAAATGGAGTTCCAACATCTAACCACACTCCTGTTTCTCCTTCAGATCGTTCTCCTTTTATTCCATATTCACTAAGCGTCAAAATAATCACTTCTTCCAGAAAACGTAAATATTTATGGATATCAGTAAAAAAATTATCTAAATCTAAAATTGGATAGCCCACAATTTGCCCAGGCCCATGGTAGGTAATATCACCTCCTCTATTTATTTTATAAAAAACAGCTTCTTTTGCTGCTAATTGAGCTTCATTAACTAACAAGTTTTCCTTATCACCGCTTTTACCTAAAGTATATACATGAGGGTGTTCTACATATAAAAAATAGTTTGGAGTAGGGAGGTTGGTGTTTTCCCTTCTATTTTTAATTTTAAGATCTAGAATTTTTTTAAATAAAAGCTCTTGATAATCCCAGCTTTCTTTATAATCTTTTAAACCCAAGTCGCTTACAATGACTTCTCTTTTCATAACAGCAAAGATATATGTAAAAAAAATTAGTGTTGACTATTTACTTGTTCTCCAGTATAACTTCAATATTAAGCGATTCTGGATCTTGCATATAATCCATAAAAGGCACTTTAAATATTACTGTTTTTCTATCTTCACTAAACAATGCTCCTTTTACAGATACTGACTTCACTTTTCTAGGGAAATGATAATTTAATGTATATGTAGAGCTGCTTAAAAACATTTCTACAGAGCCTAAACTGTCTACGCTCTGCTGAAGCAATTCTTGATTTTTTACTGTGCCTATACGTTTAAATGTGTTTTTTTCAAGAGAATATTTAACTTCAGTTGCTTCCGTACCTAATGTCATAGAATTTCCTGTAGCTCCTCCTCCATTTGAACTAAAAGCCCCTGCATTTTGAAATGCACTAAAAACATCTGAAAGTTCAGATATTTTCTTGAAATCTGTATACATATCAACTTTCATATCATTTGTCTGTGGATCTATGACCATATGCAAATTGAATTTTTCTAATTTTTTCAATCGTGCTTGTTCTTCAGCAGATAAATGCGAAATACTATCTTTTTTTTCTTCTAGAAGCTGTTTAAAAGAAATAACTGAATCTATTGTTTCTTCACTTAAATTAAGTTCTTCACCTCCCACTTTCATAAGCTCAGAACCATCAAAGTTTATAGATATTCTGCCACTGCCATCTTCGTTTATATAAAGATCTTCAGAAAAATTACAACTGGTTAAAAACGAAACAATTACAACTAAAACAAAAAAGATATTTCTTTTCATAATCATCTATTTATTGGGATTATTTAAAATAATTAAAGCTGCTATAACTCCGGGAATCCATCCGCAAAGCCATAACAAAAATACTATTATTATTGATCCGCATCCTTTATCTAAGACAGATATAAGACAGATAAGGGAGGAAACACAATTGCTAACAGAACTCTCCAGATACTCATTATTGGTTTGTTTTATGATGATTGATGTATCTATATGACGCAATATAATTTAAATGTTACACTTAATAAACGTAAGTTTTTAAGATATATTCTGAACTTGATTTTTTCTGCATATCAAATTGAAACATTGTACAATAGTACCTATCTTTGCTCGCTTAAAATAGTTAACAATTAGCTTTTAACCTCATTACGAATGCAACTTTCAGAACAAGAAATCATACGACGAGAAAAACTCGACAAATTGCGCGAGCTAGGTATCAATCCATATCCAGCAAATCTTTATCCAGTAGATCACACTTCTAAACAGATTAAAGAATCTTTTAAAGAAGCAAAAAAAGTAGTGATCGCGGGTAGACTTATGAGCCGTCGTATTCAAGGAAAGGCATCCTTTGCAGAACTCCAAGACAGCGAAGGACGTATTCAAATATATTTCAATCGTGATGAAATATGTATTGATGATGACAAAACCAAATACAATGAAGTTTACAAAAAACTATTAGATATAGGAGATTTCATTGGTATTGAAGGTGTTTTATTTACCACACAAGTTGGGGAAAAAACAGTAATGGTTAAAGATTTTATCCTTTTAAGTAAATCTCTTAAACCTTTACCTCTTCCAAAGGTAGATGCAGATGGGAATATATATGACGAATTTAATGATCCAGAATTAAGATATAGACAACGTTATATCGATTTGGTAGTTAATCCACAGGTAAAAGACACTTTTATAAAACGTACTAAAATAACAAATAGCATTCGTCAATTTTTTAATGACAAAGGATATTTAGAAGTAGAAACCCCTATTTTACAGCCTATCCCAGGTGGTGCATCTGCAAGACCCTTTGTTACTCATCACAATGCGCTGAATATTCCTCTTTATTTAAGAATTGCCAACGAATTATATTTAAAAAGATTAATCGTTGGTGGATTTGATGGTGTTTACGAGTTTTCAAAAGATTTCAGGAATGAAGGTATGGATCGTACTCATAATCCTGAGTTCACAGTAATGGAATTATATGTAGCCTATAAAGATTACTTATGGATGATGGAGACAACAGAAGCTCTGTTAGAAAAAGTAGCTCTTAATGCAACAGGCTCATCTAAAGTAAAGGTTGGCGAAAATGAAATTGATTTTAAAGCTCCTTACCCTAGAATCCCTATTTTAGAAGCTATAAAAAAACATACTGGTTTTGATCTTTCTAAAATGAGCGAAGATCAAATTCGTAATACTGCTAAGGAGCTAAGTATAGATGTTGATGAAACTATGGGCAAAGGGAAGCTTATCGATGAAATTTTTGGAGAAAAATGTGAGCACTTATATGTGCAACCAACATTTATTACAGATTACCCTAAAGAAATGAGCCCGCTTACTAAAGAGCATCGTGAAAATTCTGATTTGACAGAACGCTTTGAGCTTATGGTTAATGGAAAAGAACTGGCTAATTGTTACTCAGAATTAAATGACCCTATAGATCAAAGAGAACGTTTTGAAGAGCAACTCCGTCTTTCTGAAAAAGGAGATGATGAAGCTATGTTTATTGATCAGGATTTTATCAGGTCTCTAGAATATGGAATGCCTCCTACTTCAGGAATTGGTATTGGTATTGATCGTTTAGTAATGCTTATGACAAATAATTCTTCGATTCAAGAAGTTTTATTTTTCCCTCAGATGCGCCCAGAGAAAAAAGCAATTGCAGTGAGTGATGAAGCAAAAATCATTTTGAATTTATTAAAAAAAGCAGAAAAATTACCTCTAAATGATTTAAAAATACAAGCAGAACTTTCTAATAAAAAATGGGATAAGGCTGTCAAAGAATTGACTAAAAATAAACTAGCTGTGGTTGAAAAAAACAACGATGATCTCTTTATTCAAATAGTCAACTAATTTTATGGACACTAAAAAAGATGAGCAGCATTTTACAATGCTAGACTGGTGGAAAAAAGTACTAATAGAAAACTATGCTAATTTTGAAGGAAGAGCTAGGCGTGCAGAGTATTGGTATTATATTTTAATGAATATTATATTAGGATTTTCATCAATCCTTTTTTTTGTAATAATAGGAGTGATTACCGACATATTTGAAATTGCCATTGTTGGTTATATAATATTCATTTTATATACATTAATCGTTCTAATCCCAAGCATTGCTGTCGCGGTGAGGCGATTACACGATACTAACAAAACCGGATGGTTATATCTTTTAAATTTCGTTCCCTTTGGAGGGTTGGTATTGTTCATTTTCTATTGTATAGAAGGAGACAAAGGAGCTAATCAATATGGCACAGATCCAAAGAACGAAGGCTATACCGATGAAATTGATGCCATAGGGAAAGAATAATGCTTATTTATTCATTAAACCGATCAATAAACCCAGTAAATACTTTAATAAATTGTGGTCTTGGAGTTTCCATAAAAGCCGCATGATCACCTCCAGAAATAACAGCCCAACTTTTATCAGCTGTTTTTAATTGTGTAAATAATTTAGATTGTCTTTCTGTTGGTGCAATAGGGTCTAGTTCTCCTTGCATAATTAACACAGGTAGTTCAATTTTTGAAGGATCAATCGCTTTAAACTCATTCATATCCCTCCAATCTACTCGAATAGGATCTGCTTTAAGAGCTGCCTTTACATAGCTGTCAATTGCCTTTTGACTAATACTCTCCGGGCTTATAAAATCACTTGCCGCTGCCGCGGCTGTATTTACTGTTTTGTCTAAAGTTCTATCTTTTGGATCTTCAGGGATTTCTGTATCTAAATCCATCCAAAAACCAAATAACGTTAAGCTTGTTATATGATTTGGATTTTGCTGTGTCGCAAGCAAGGAAACTGTAGATCCCATAGACCATCCAAACAAATGAATATTTGTATTATCCTGTTCAATTAACCATTGTATTACCGCATTTACATCTCCAGCTGCTTTATTTGGAGTTAACCACTCAGATTTATCTCTGGGAGTACCCCCATAGCCTCTTAAATCAATTGCATAGGTTGAATATCCTTTTTCCACCATTCCATCCATTAAAGAAAGGTCTTCTCCTTCTACTTGTAAATCAAAATCTGGAACACCACTCCAAGTTCTACCATGTACAAATAATATAACTCCTTTAGGGTTAAAAGCTTCCTTTTCCCAAACAGCTATTGGGTGATTTTCAGATAATACTGTGTGCTTTTTTAAGATTGCTTTTTGAAGGACTCCCTCATTTATGTGGCCGCTAACCTTTTCCTTTTGTTTTATTTCACACGAAAAAAAACAAAAGGCACAAAAAAGTAATTGTATTTTAAACAGGTATTTCATAGCTAAATTATTATAATTAATATTGTAAATGTACGATCATAAATCAATAAAACAACCTTGCCTTATAACAAAGCAAGGTTGCTTATATCTTAACACGATGAAGTGTTTTCTTTTCGTTCAATAAATTGCATATCTCTAGTATTCTTTTGCACTGCAATAGCTGCAAAAAGACTTAATGTAAAAGCCATTCCATAAAATCCTTTTTCACTTAGATCTAAATCTGCATTCCATAACCCTATAATCAATAATAAAATTGCTGCTACAGTTGCGAACCAACTAATACTGTAATAAATATCAGTTACCGGAAGGTTTTCTAAACGGTCCCTTACACTTTTTTGAACAGATACCGCAGAAAATAATCCAAACAACAAAATTGTAAAATAATAGCCTTTTTCATTTAAATACATATTAGCATTCCATAGGCCTACACAAAAAGAAATCATCCCAGTAAATAAAGCTGTCCATGATGCAGCTATAAAAGCCGCTGTAGGTTTTTGCTGTTTTAATAATTCATCTCGTTTTTTAGAGTTTTTAACCAATTCCTTCATTTGAGGTTCTTTTAACTCTTCTGATTTTTGAGAATCCATAATCATTAAATTTTTAAGGTTAATATCTACGGCAAATATTCTTTAAACAGAATGTAATATAAAAACATAAAAAAGAAAGAAAATTATGATATATTTATATCATAATTTAACATATGAATCTAATTATCAATATTTTAAGTATTTAATAAATAATGATATATGAATGATATTAAAAAGATAATTCACTCATTATCTATAGAAGAAAAAGGCGCTTTCATCAATCACTTAAAAGAAAAAAACAAAAGAAGCGATACTAAAAATATTGCTCTTTTTAAACTTTTAGATGCTGGCAATACAAAAAATGCAAATAAAAAATTATACAACAATGAAAACAGTAAGGCTTATAATGCTTTGCGAAAAAGACTGTATGATAATTTAATTGAATTTATTGCAAATCGCGAGTTCGAATCAGATTCTTCAACAGAACGAATTATTTTGAAATTGGTATGGGCATGCCAAAACTTTTTAGAAAAAGAATTGCCCGATATTGCTTTTAAAATTTTAAACAAAGCAGAAAACAACGCATTAAAAAATGATAGTTTTCATATTTTAAATGAAATATATCAACTTAAAATTCAATATGCATATTTAAATACAACCACCCCATTAGCAGAAATAATTAATGCATATCAGCAAAATTCAAAAAAACTAAAACAAGAAGAACTATTGAACCTCGGATATGCTTACTTAAGAAAAGAATTAGGGGTCATTCATAGCCAAGGAGAAATTACAGATTTCCAGAATCTTGTTAAAGAAACAATTGAAAAATTTGGTATTTCTTTTAAAGATACGTTCACTTTTAAATCTTTATATCAAATTATGTTTATTACAAATGAATATGCTCATTTAAATAATAACCATTATTCTGTAGAAGCATATATGCTAAAGAGCTACAAAGAAGTTTTAAAAAAAGAAGAGCTATCAGATAAAAACATTTATTACCATATTCAAATTTTATATTTTATGGCAAATGTGTTTTTTAGAAATAGAGATTTTAAATCTTCTATATTTTATTTAGAAAAAATGCATACGCTAATGCAGCTTCGCAAAGCTAAATATTACAATAGGTTTTTTCTCAAATATATTTTATTGAAGAGTTTAAACGAAAACTATTCCGGAAATCATATATATGCTATTAAGATAGCAAACGAAGCTCTTGGGGTTAGTCAAACACAAAACCTTAATGAAAGAAGTAATCTAATTTTATGTTTAGCTATTTTTCATTTCCAGATACACGATTTTAAAGCTACAATGGCTATTTTTAAAAAGTTTAATCATACCGATGCTTGGTATGAAAAAAGACTAGGTATAGATTGGTGTATTAAAAAAAATCTTATAGAAATATTATTACATATAGAATTACAAAATATTGAATACGCGCTTTCTAGGATCATTAGCTTTAAAAGGAGATATTCAAACTATTTACAAAAACATTTAGCATTCATTAATTATTTGAAATTTGTTGAACGTTATATCAATACTCCTGAATTAATTAATGATTCTTCTTTTAACAAGGTAATAGCTAATGCTTACAATAATGAGTTTTCAGAGTTTAAAGATATTTTTATCATTAGTTTTTATGCTTGGATTAAAGCTAAAACACTAGAAAAACCTCTTTCAAAAATCACACTAGAAATGATAAATAATAACCATTATTAAAAACTTTGTTAAGAGTTCGATATAGTTATATTTTTAACCCTTTATCACATTTCATTTTTAGTATATTTGAACTATAAATATCCTCCGCCTTAATTTTATTTTTTAATACATCATTTTCTATTATGAAAAAATTAATTACACTATTCTTAATTAGTTGTATTTCTTTTGTTTCTTTTTCGCAAAAAAGAAACAAAACAACTTCTCAAAAAAGTATTTTAGAGAAAACTTCACTTTCTGGCTTAAAATTTAGAAGTATTGGACCTGCATTAACATCTGGAAGAATTGCAGATATTGCTGTTAATCCTAAAAAAAACAGCGAATACTATGTAGCTACTGCTTCTGGAGGCGTATGGAAAACTAATAATTCGGGAAATACTTTCCAACCTATTTTTGATAGTCAAGGAAGTTACTCTATTGGATGCGTTACCATGGATCCTAATAATCATAACATCATTTGGGTAGGTACTGGAGAAAATAATAATCAACGAAGTGTTGCTTACGGAGATGGGGTTTATAAATCTGAGGATGGCGGAAGTAGTTGGGCTCATATGGGGCTTAAAAATTCTGAGCATATAGGAAATATTATTGTTGATCCAAGGAATTCTAATATTGTTTATGTAGCTGTTATTGGTCCTCTTTGGAGCAAAGGAGGGGATAGAGGTTTATACAAATCTGAAGATGGTGGTAAAACATGGGCTAATATTCTAAATATAGATGACCATACTGGTATTAATGAAGTTCATATGGACCCTCGTAATCCTGATATATTATATGCTGCATCTCATCAAAGACGCAGACATGTTTTTACGTATTTAGGTGGTGGTCCTGGCTCTGGTCTTCACAAATCTGAAGATGGTGGTAAAACATGGGTAAAAATTAACAAAGGCTTACCTAGTGTAGATTTAGGCAGAATAGGCCTTGCTATTTCACCTGCCAATCCTGAAAATATATATGCTATAGTAGAAGCTGCTTTAGGCAAAGGAGGTTTTTATATTTCTACTAATAGAGGAGCATCTTGGAAAAAAAGAAGTGGTTTTTCTACAAGCGGGAATTATTATCAAGAGATTATTGCAGACCCTGTAAACCCGGATAAGGTATATGCTATGGATACTTGGATGAAGATTACTACAGATGGGGGTAAAACGTTTAGAAATGTTGGTGAAGATTATAAGCATGTTGACAATCACACTATGTGGATAGACCCAACAGACACGAATCATTTACTTAACGGAAATGATGGAGGTATATATGAGTCATGGGATTCAGGTAAAAACTGGAGTTTCAAAGGAAATTTGCCGGTTACTCAATTTTATAAAGTAGCTGTTGACAACGCAAAACCTTTCTATAATATTTACGGAGGAACTCAAGATAATTTTAGTTTAGGAGGTCCTTCCAGAACAACGAGTCATAATGGGCCTAATAATTTTGATTGGTTTATCACCCACGGAGGAGATGGTTTTGAATCACAAGTAGCTCCAGACAATCCTGATATTATATACACACAATCGCAATATGGTGTTCTCGCCAGATACGATAAAAGAAGTGGAGAAGAAAAAGGAATTCAACCTAAAGAACGTAAAGGAGAAAACGCATATAGATGGAATTGGGATGCACCATTATCTGTAAGCAGGCACAATCCTAAAAGAGTATATTTTGCTGCGAATAAACTTTTTAAAAGTGATGACAGAGGAGATAGTTGGCAAGTTATAAGTGATGATTTAACTCAAAATATTGATCGAAACAAACTTCAAATCATGGGAAGAATCTGGAGTGTAGATGCGGTGGCTAAAAATGGATCGACATCTCCTTATGGAACCATTGTTGCTTTCTCTGAATCTGCTCTTAATGAAAATTTACTTATTGTAGGTACTGACGATGGTTTAATTCAAATCACAGAAGATGGAGGAAAAACTTGGAAAAAAGCATCAAACTTTCCTGGGGTACCAGATCGTACATATGTCAATGCTGTATTAGCCTCAAAACATGATGAAAATGTTATTTACGCTTGTTTTAATCATCATAAATACGGTAATTTTAAACCTTATGTATACAGAAGTAATGATAAAGGAAAAACTTGGTCTTCTATTACGAGTAACCTCCCTGAAAGAGGTTCATCTTATACTATTGAGGAAGATTTCATTGATGCTAATCTTCTTTTTGTAGGAACAGAATTTGGTGCTTTCTTCACTGATAATAAAGGATCTGAATGGAAACAATTAAAAGCTGGTCTTCCAACAATAGCTGTTCGAGATATCGCTATTCAAGAAGATCATAATGATTTAATTTTAGGAACTTTTGGCCGTGGATTTTATATTATGGATGATTATTCTCCTCTGAGAAACATAAAATCAAAACTAGGAGACAACGCAGTCTTATTCAATGTTAGAAATGGCTTGTTATATGAACCTTCTTATCCTCTAGGATTACCAGGAAAAGCATTTATGGGAGATGATTTTTACATAGGTGAAAATTTAGGAGCTGAAGTAATCTTTACTTGGTATCTAAAAGATGATATAAAATCAGAATCAGCAAAGCGAAAAGAAAAAGAGAAAGAAGTACGAAAAACTGGTGGGAATAATACATATCCAACCTATAATCAGTTAAAGAAAGAAAGAACTGAAACTGAACCTACCTTACTCTTTACTATTAAAAACAGTGCAAATGATATTGTAAGAAAGTTGTTTTCAACACCTTCTAAAGGACTGCATCGCATGCATTGGGACTTAAGATATGCTCCTAAAGATCCCATAGATTTATCCAAACCTTCTTTTTACAATCCTTTTGGCGGTGGAAGTGAAGGAAGTTTAGTCCCACCAGGTGATTATTCTGTAAGTTTATCTAAAATAGTAAATGGAGAAGAAACACAATTAGGCAGTGTAAACTTCAAATTAAAAGCGCTTAACAATACTGTTTTACCGGCATCCAATAGAGAAGCATTGACCATCTTTCAGCAAGAAATTAATACACTAAGCGGAAGGGTTGGTAGTGTGCAAAATTCACTAGGAGAATTAAAATCTGAAATGAAATATATAAAAGCAGCCATTGATAATGCACCTAAAGCGCAATTTGAGTTATTAAAATTATACAATGAAATTCAAGGAGATATTTATAGTATTGAAGAATTATTAAATGGAGATCGTGTAGCTACGAGATTAGACATTGGAAAAACTCCATCTATAAGTCAACGATTAGGTTTCCTTGTTTTTGAACAGTTACATTCTACATCAAAGCCTACTCAAACACATATTGATAGTTATAAAATTGCTAAAGATGAGTTTGAACCATTGTACAACAAAACAAAAGCTTTGTTAGAAACAAAAGTTCAGAACTTAAGAGCGCAACTAAAAAATGCTGGAGCTCCATATACTCCTGGAAATTTAAAATTCTTAGATTAGAATATATACTCTTAAAATGTAAAAAAACCCGCTAATGCGGGTTTTTTATTTAATAATTGGAATGTATATATATTGATTAATAGCCTTAATATATTTCTTCTCTAATTGGTTCGCTAACACTTATAGAATTCCATTCTGGTTTTTCTTTATTCATATGAACATAAACAGGCTCTGTTGTTCTCATCAATGACACATATGAATCTTTCTCTTCAGCATTAACAAATATTGCTCCTAAATTATATTCAGGAATATATGAAGATTCAGGAGCTTTGTTTTGTTTATCTAAGAAATAAACTATAAAACGCTCATGATCTCCTAAGCATAGTAAATGCCCGTAACTAGTAAATTTGCTTCCTTCCCAAAAGATCTCGCTTTCATCAGTATCTATTTTAAATGATTTAACAACAAAGGTTTTACTAGACATCGTATTATTATTTTAATATGATTCAAAATTACTTCTGTAATTATATAAATGAAAGAGGTTAATTCAGGTAAATAAAAGGGGGTTTTTCCTTGAGAAGGACAGGAAATAACCATAAAAATAAATAGTTACACATCAAAAAACCACCTAATCACAACAAATACAAGCTATTTACAACCAAAAATTTTGTTATTTGGTGAATTTTAATATTTTCGTGACTCTTAAAAATTTAACCTATAACACCTATGAAAAAAGTACTGTTAATTATTCTAGCTGTATTGCCTTATGCATTTACGCATGCTCAGAGTGCTAATCTAGATCGTGAAAGATTTAATGTTTCCTATGTTAGCCTACCATCAAATCCTATTTTGGATGATAAGGCTCGAACCTATGACATCAATGTAATTAATGCCATGAGAAGTTCATCTCGAGGTAAAATCACAAAAAATAAGATAAATATTTCTGGCTTTTCAAAAGTTGATACAAACGGAACACTTGGTCTTAATATAGACATCAGTGATGTTGAATTTGGAGATGTTAGTATTGAGAAAACTGAAACACAGAATAAAGATAAGGATGGTAAAGTAACCTCTGTAACAAGAACCTATTATGTATTGCTACCTTATAAAACATATGCTTCCATGAAAATTTCGAATGCTGTAGATGGTAGTTCTGTAACACGTACTTTTGGAGGCAATGAAACTTATAAGAGTAACTCTTATAATACGTATTCTAAAGCAAAAGAGCATTATAATAATAACCGTGGAAATTTAAAGAATAGATTTCGATCTGAGTTCTTTAAAAATGCACTTAACGGGATGAATAATTATTTAAATAGATCTCATGGATACCGACCTTATACAAGTGGGAACGAATATTTCTGGATTTTAGCTTCTAAAAAGCATCCTGAAAAAATAAAACATCATGAAGCTTTTGAAACTTTGAAAACTGCTTTTGCAGAAATGAAGCATGATCTTCCTGTAGATGATATTGCTAAGCAAGCAATTCCTGCAATTGAGTATTTTAATGATGTAATCACTAGGTACCCTGGAAAAGATAGAAAGTCAAGAAAAGTACGTTATGCGAGTTATTATAATATCGCGAAAATATACTTGTATCTAGACAATCCTGAAAAAGCAAAAGAATATGCACAAAAACTCATTGATAATAATCACAGTAAAAGTGATGGTAAGTCTATGATAAAAAGCGCAGATAGACTAAGAGAACGTCTTGATAAAAATAAAATGACCTCAAGACATTTTGAAGTAGTTACAGAAGACCTTACCAATAGCGAGGCTGTTAATGAAGAAGAAATAACGCAAGAAGCTCCAGCTGAAGAAGATACTGTAGCTTTTTTAATCACAAAAGACAATGATACTATTGCCGCTAAAATTGCTGCTAGTGAAATTAATAACATAACATATAGCGCTAAGTTAAAAGTTACTGACAAAGATGGCAACGAAGGTGAAACTATTTATAAAGCAAAAAATGCAAGCGCAATAGCATTAACTAATGGAGATGTTTACGAGGTAGTATATTTTAAAGAGTCTTCTTTAAAAGAAGATGCTGTGGATTTAGCCAAATCAATAGGATTAGCAAGTGGTAAATTTGCTAAGGTTTTACACAAATCTGAGAAGATTGAATTGTATTTGTTTGCAGGTAAAGAATTAGTAATTAAAAAACCCGGAGACAAAAAAGGGAAATCTACTCTTTCTACTGGATTCCTTTTTGCGTTTAAAAAGAAACTTGCTGGTATGGTAGAAGATTGTCCAGAATTGGTAGCAAGAGCAAAGGATAAAGAATTTAAAAACACTCCAGAAAGTTTAATTAAGTTTTGTGAAGCTTATGACGCTTGTGGTAAGGGTACAAAATAAAACTATAATATAATAGTTTAGAAAAAAGGACAACTCTAGGGCTGTCCTTTTTTTGTTATTATAACAGATTTGTCAGTTTTAAAAGATTATAAAGACTTATTAGTTATCAAATTAATATTCTTAATGGATAAAGAATCTATAAAAGCCAATCTATTTATCGGGCTACAATATCTCACTTCTAAAAAAAAGCAAAGCTTTCTAGCTATGCTAGGTGTTTTATTTGGTGTAGCTACATTTATTGTAATGATTAATTTTATGACTGGGGTCAACGATTTTTTAGATATTGCCGTTTTTGAAGGAAGCCCAGATATTGTTATAAGTGCTAAACCAGAAACAAAAAATACAATAGAAGATTTTGATTTGGACTTAATGCTACATCCTTTACAAAATGAAAAGAAAATCCAACAAATTATTTCATCTTCTAACAACGTCAAACAGTATGCTAAACAAGTGATCACTCCAGCTATTTTTATTAGCAAATATGTTCAATTACCCGGCGCTATTAATGGTATAAATCCTGAAAAAGAAAAAAAACTATATGACTTAGATAAAAGAATAATATCTGGACAAGGCTTTAAAAGTTTGACAACTCCAAACAAAATTATAATAGGTATAAGTTTGGCAGAAAAGTTATTGGTAAAAACTGGTGATTCCTTACGAATACTTATTCCAAATGGCAATGAGCAAACAATGGAAGTTGGGGGTATTTTCAGTTTTGGTATTACAACTATAGATAACATCCGTACGTATGCGCCTGTTACTACTATTCAATCTTTATTAGATCAAAACCAATTAACAACAAATATTCATATTAAATTAAAAGATCGAAATGACACAAAGCTAAAAGATACCTTATTAAATAAAATCAAAAACATTACTGTAGAAGATTGGAAAGATAATAATAAAACTATTGTAGCAGGAAATAAGGTTAGAGACATCCTTACTTGGTCTGTTTCGTTTGCCTTATTACTGGTTGCTGGTTTTGGCATTTATAATATTATGAATAATACAGTCGTTCAAAAAAGAAAAGATATAGCCGTTCTTAAAACTATAGGTTATAAAGAAAATGATATTGTTTTTATTTTTATTATTCAATCACTTTTTATTGGACTAATAGGAGCTCTTTTAGGAATATTAATTGGCTATATTGTTAGTTATTTAATTTCTGTAACACCATTACAAGCTAATGATTTCATTATTGTTGACACTTATCCTGTAAACTTCAAGGCTATATATTATATGCTTGGCGGATTTTTTGGGATAATAACCACCCTGTTGGCGGGTTATTTCCCTGCTAAAAAAGCATCCAGAGTTGATCCTACAGAAATAATCAGATCCCTATGAAAACTGTTGCTAACATATTAGTTGCTAAAAATATTGGCAAAGAATTTTCTAACCCAAAACCACATCACGTATTAAAAAATAATAGCTTTTCTATAGCGGAAGGCGAACTTATTTCAATATATGGAGAATCTGGTAGCGGCAAATCTACTTTTCTATATATACTTTCTACATTAGACACTTCTTTTGAAGGGTCATTAATTATAGATGGAGTTGACATAAAAAAACAAACGCAATCTTTTTTATCAGCTTTTAGAAATACTACTATTGGGTTTGTATATCAATCTCATTATTTACTTCAAGAATTTGATGTATTACACAACACTTTACTTCCTGCTTTGAAATTAAAAAATCAAAAATCTATAAAGAAAAAAGCTATAGAATTATTAAATGAATTAGGATTGTCCGACTATCTTAACTACCCTATTTATAAGCTATCAGGCGGTCAACAACAACGAGTTGCTATAGCCAGAGCGTTAATAAATAACCCTAAATTAATTATAGCTGATGAACCTACTGGAAATTTAGATCAAAAAAACTCTAAAATGATATTCGAATTACTGCAAAAAATTTGCAAAGAAAAAAATACAGCAGTTATTATAGCGACACATGATTCTAAAATTTATAATAATTCTAACAAATCTTATGAAATGATTGACGGCGTTTTACGACTTTAAAAAAAGAGAATTGAAAAAATATGCAAATAACTAACAATCAAAATATTATTATTTACGACGGGATTTGTAATCTTTGTAATGGTGTTGTTGGTTGGATATTTAAAAATGCTCCTAAAAACAGATTTGTATTTATTCCTTTCCAATCTAAAAAAGGGCAAGAATTATTGACATTAAATAATTTTCCAACAGATCGATTAGATACTGTTATTTTATTTGACAATGAAAGTATTTATACAAAATCTACTGGGTTTTTAAAAATTATTTCTAAAATGCCAAAATGGCAAACTCTATCTACTTTTTTTGGTTTAATCCCTAAAGATTTCAGAGATGCTATTTATGATATTGCATCTAGAAATAGAATAAAATGGTTTGGTAATAATAATGCCATTTGCACTGTGAATTTCATTCAAAACAACTAATATGAAACGTATTGCTGTTTTATTACTATTTTTATTAAGTACTTGTTTTATACAAGCTCAAATTCTAAAAGAATTACAAAATTCTACCCCTCAAGAAAGAGCTTCATTGTTCTCTAAAGAAATTTCTCAAAAATTAACAATAAACACTCAACAATTTGAGCAAATTTCCAAAATCAACTTAGAACATGCTTTTAATGTTGTATTAATCATTGAAGGGAGTCAAAATAAAATAGTCAAGCTAAAAAAAATTAAGAATCTCGATAAAAAAAGAGATCAGTATTTAGCAGCTATTTTTAAAGATATTCAGCTTAATAAATATTTAAAGCACAAAAAAGAGCTTATTAAGAATACTCGAAACAAGCTCAAAGAGGTTAGTATTATGTAATATTAGTTATTTTCATTTAAATTCTTTAAAAAATTCAAATTAGACAGCTCTTGCTGAATCTGCTTATAGATAAAATAGCTGAATATAAATAACAATACAATTCCTGAAATCCAGACATAGGTATAAAATCCTTCCGATAATCCTTTCTTAAAATAAGGCAACAATAAAATAAATCCTGTTGCATATGTTATTAATATTAAAGGCGTATAGATACTATGCACTCGCTTACGCCAGTAATAAAATTTTTCCATTTTAGCTACATAATTTTGAAAGATAACTGTAACGTCTAGTTTTTTAAATCTTCGTTCACTTATATATTCTAGAGATATTCTTGCTAATAGAGAACTAACCATTAAAAAAGCTCCTAAAAAGCTTTGTGTAAAATTATACGCAGTAACTTTTATAAAAAACACTATTAATACGCTTACAGTTACAAGAAGAATAGCTTGTGTCCATTGATGCTTTATTCTAATTTCTTTTGTGATTTTTTTTGCTTTTTTAATCAATACCTCAGCAGGAATCATCTCTTTTTCCTGTTGTTTATTCCAAATTGATTCTATATTTTCAAATTCATCCATTTTTTCCGCAGTTTGTTAGTTTTTTCTTAATTCTGTGAATACGAACTCTTAGTGTATCTTCTGATACTCCAGATACTTCTGCTATTTTAGCATATGAAAGTCCTTCTAAAATCATGAGTATTATTATTCTGTTTAATTCATCTAGCTTATAAATACACGCATATAGTTTTTTTAATTGCTCTTCTTTTTTTGAATCTGCAGCAGAACTATCTGGCATATCAGAAATAAAATCCACTTTTATTTCTTTCTTTTTTTTATGGGTCCTTAAATACATCAAACATGTATTTACTGTTATTCTATAAATCCAGGTCGTTATTTTAGCGTCTCCTCTAAAACTTGCTTGTTTTTTCCATATTTTTATAAAAACATCCTGTGTAATATCTTGAGCTATTTCTTCATTTCCTTTAAAATATCCCATACACAATCGAAACACTTTTTGGCGGTGTGTTTCATATAATTCTTTAAACTCTAGATCTTTCACTTACTTATTAATTAAGGCGCTCTGTGATATGTTTTATAAACCAATCTGGTTGGTCATACATAATAAAATGTGCTGAATTATCTGCGTAAAAAATTTCTAAGTTTTTTAAACGCTTATATTGTTTTTCATAATTCATTTTAGCCATTTCCTTATCAGGATAAGTAGCTGCCAACAAGACTACAGGAATTTTTATATTTTCTATTATTTCTCTGAGGTCCAATTTAAGAAGTTCTGTATAACCATACACATAAGTTTCTCTATCTGCCTGCAATATCCAATCTGTTAATTGTTGGTGTTTTTCTTTGTTTAAACTCATAAAAGAGGCTGTTTGAATAGCCATTGCTTTAAATGCCTCATCATTCATTGAGAGTTGTTGTTTACTGTATGGGTTATCATATACTATATTTTCTGCATTAAAATTAGGTATCATTAATGCTCCTATAGAGGGTAATGCATCGACAACAATTACTTTTTGAAAAAGTGTTTGTTCTAAACTACTCATCCAAAGCCCTAAAGTTCCTCCTAAACTATGCCCTATAACAATAGAATTATCAAGTTTGTTTTTCTTTACGTATGTTATAAGGCCGTCCTTAATTTTAGGTAACCAAGGCTTTTCAATTGCTGGCGTTCCACCAAAACCTGCTAAAGTAAAAATATGACATTCATATGTTTTAGAAAGAACTACCACTGTTTCATCCCAAACTTCTCCAGTACAAGTAAATCCTGGCAATAATAATATAGGCGTGCCTTTTCCAACAACCTTTACTTTAAAAGGTGTTTCTTGTGAAAATAACACTGTTACACTAAATAATAAAAGTAATAAAGTACAAATTCGTTTTTTCATGATTTCTATTTTTAATTTCCCTTTTGATGCAGGTTTTTAAAATATGTTACATGATTTTTAATAAAAAAAACGAGTCATCTTTAAAATGACTCGTTTTACTAATTAACTAACTGAATTTAAACAGAATAACTTTCATTATGTTTACATTATAAAGATATGTACAATTCAATTTATTAAATAAGGATATATGCTAATGAATCTAGGGGATTTTACCTTGAGATTATTCCTAATAAAAAAAACGTTGCTTATGTAGCAACGTTTTTAGTAATCAAATTCTATTCTTTTATTATAGATTAGACGGTTTTTGATAAGCATAAAAATCTTTTGGTAAGTACTTTTTTGTATCAAATCCTAAATCTATTTCCTCTTCTTCTTCCACATATGCTATAGAATTCATATTATAGTTTGGCAGGTGTGGATCAAATCCTTCTGGCAAATACTGCTTATGATCAAATCCTAAATCTACTTCGTCATACTCTATATATTCTAATGTATTAATATCAAAATAGAATGCATATGGATCAAAATTTTCAGGTAAATATTCTTTTGTATCAAACCCTAGGTCTATTTTTTCTTCATCTTCGATATATTCAATAGAATTAATATCTAGATAAGCTACATTTGGATCAAAACCTCTAGGAACATATAATTTTGGGTGAAAACCTAATTCTACTTCTTCATCTTCTACGTATTCAATAGAGTTAATGTCCAGAATTTCATCTGTTGTGTTTAAAAAAGAAAAAATGTAAATGTCTTCTACAATTGGTGTTGTTGCTTCTAATTCTAATACATAATTAACTTCTTGAAAACTTATAGGTTCTGGTTCATCTTTCTGCGTGGTTCCTTCCTGTAAGAAAAGAAATCCACAAATAATTAATAGTTTGTTCATTGTAATATTGTTTTGTTTTGTTGATTTAAATTGTATACTAGTAAGACTATAATTAAATCAAAATGTTACGCTGTTTGTGAAATCTTTAACGTTTATGATCTTTTTTTGTTATTTATACATATATATAATAAGAGGGGTCTAACCTTAAGAAAACCTTAACATGCTAAACCATAATATTTCCGGTAATTTGGTGGCATTTTAAACTAAATATATCATTCATGTCAAAAAAAATACTAGTAAAATTGTTACTTGTATTGTTTGTATTTTCTGCAACACAAACAATAGAAGCGCAAAAAAAGAGAAAAAAAGGTAAGAAAGGAGCTTCTACTGCACCAGCTCCTAAGCCAAGACCTAAAAAAGGAGCTATCCAACCTTATAACAAGGTAATCACAAAAAAAGCTAAAACGGATAAAGGTTTATTTGACGTTCACAAAATTGATGCAAAATACTTTTATGAAATTCCAGATTCTCTCTTTGAAAGAGAAATGTTAATGGTAACTCGTATTGCAAAAACTGCTTCAGGAAATGGTTTTGGAGGTGGAAAAACGAATACACAAGTACTTCGTTGGCAAAAGAAAGATAAAAAAGTGATAGTAAGAGTGGTTTCTTACAATGTTTTTGCAGCAGATTCTCTTCCTATACATGAAGCCGTAGTAAATTCAAATTTCGAACCTGTATTGTATACATTTCCAATTAAAGCTCTTAAAGATAGTACTGCTACAGTAATTGATGCAACAGAATTTTATCAAAAAGATGTAAAAGCTTTAGGATTACCACAAGGGCAGCGTACTGCATATAGAGTTACACGTTTAGATCCTTCAAAATCTTTTATTGAAAGTGTTAAAAGTTATCCTCTAAATATTGAAGCTAGACACGTAAAAACATATTCATCAGGAAGACCTCCTTCTAATAATAGTACAGGTACTATTTCTGTAGAAATGAATAACTCTATGATTCTTTTACCTAAAGAACCTATGAAAAGACGTTATTTCGATCAACGTGTTGGTTGGTTTGCAAGAGGTCAAGTAGATTATGGACAAGATGCTCAAGAAAGTAAAGTAATTAGATATCTAGATAGATGGAGATTAGAGGTTAAAGATGAAGATATTGAAAAATTTAAACGAGGAGAACTTGTTGAACCAAAAAAGCAAATCGTTTATTATATAGATCGTGCTACTCCAAAAAAATGGCGTAAATATTTAAAGCAAGGAATTGAAGATTGGCAAACTGCTTTTGAAGCTGCTGGATTTAAAAATGCAATTATAGCTAAAGATCCTCCAACAAAAGAAGAAGATCCAGAATGGAGCCCTGAAGATGTTCGCTATTCTGTTGTTCGTTACTTAGCTTCTCCTATTCCTAATGCTAATGGACCTCACGTAAGTGATCCTCGTTCTGGAGAAATATTAGAATCTGACATTAACTGGTATCATAATGTAATGACATTATTACGTAACTGGTTTTTTGTACAAACTGCAGCTATCAATCCAGATGCTCGTGGTGTAGCTTTTAAAGATGAAGTAATGGGACGTTTAATTCGTTTCGTATCTGCTCATGAAGTAGGCCACACATTAGGATTACCTCATAATATGGGAAGTAGTGTAGCATATCCTGTAGACTCACTACGTTCTGCATCATTTACTAAAAAATATGGAACAGCACCTTCTATTATGGATTATGCTCGTTTCAATTATGTTGCACAACCAGAAGACAAAGGAGTTGCCTTAATGCCAGATATTGGACCTTATGATAAACATTCTATCAATTGGGGATATCGCCCTATATTAGACAAATCTGCAGTAGATGAAAAGAAGACATTAGACGAGTGGATTTTAAAGACAGCTGGAGATCCTTTATACAGATTTGGAAGACAACAGTTTGGTGTTATTGATCCTAGCTCTCAAACAGAAGATTTAGGTGATGATGCTATAAAAGCTAGTACTTATGGTATAGCTAACTTAAAAAGAATTGTCCCTAATTTAATAGAATGGACTGCTGAAGATGGTAAAAACTATAGTGATCTACAGACTTTATATGGTCAAGTATTAGGTCAATATAACAGGTATATGGGTCATGTTTCTGCGAATATCGGAGGTGTATATGAGTATTATAAAACATACGATCAAGAAGGCGCTGTTTATACTCACGTAGATAAAGCACATCAGAGAAATGCAATGAATTTTATTCAAAATCAATTGTTTAAAACACCTAAATGGTTACTTGATGAAAATATATTCAATAAAATTGAACATGCTGGAAGCATAGAACGCCTTAGAAACACGCAAGTGCGAACTTTGAACAACATTTTAGATTTTGGAAGAATGACAAGAATGATTGAGAATGAAACCATCAATGGGCGTGATGCTTATGCTTTGGTAGATATGATGGTAGCCTTACGTCGTGGAGTTTGGAGTGAGTTAAATTCAGGTAGAACCATTGACACATATAGAAGAAACCTTCAAAGAGCATATATAGATCGTATGGAGTTTTTGATGAACAACGAACAACAAAGAATTCCTCCTGCGTTTAGAAGATTTTTTGTTAGAACTAATGTAAATGTAAGCCAATCTGATATACGTCCTATAGTTCGTGCAGAATTAAAGAACTTAAGAAGTAATTTACGAGCGGCTATTGGAAGAACTTCAGATAGGTTAAGCAGATATCATTTACAAGATGCTGTAGAGCGTGTCAACAATATTCTAGATCCAAAATAATATTAGTTTAGAATAAACAATTTATATAAGAAAGGCTGTTAAAATTATTTTAGCAGCTTTTTTTATATAAAAAAATAAATAAAATACTACTTAATGTAAGTTTTTTCGTATGTTTGTTTTCAATTTAAAACCTATATTTAAAATGAAACAAACAATTTTCTTTTTTGTATTTCTTATCAGCTTAAGTATTCATTCACAAATTAATCTTGAACCAGGATATTTTATCAAAAATAATGGTGAAAAAGTAACATGTCTCATCAAAAATTTAGATTGGAGAAATAATCCAACGCAATTTGAATACAGAAGAACCACAGATGATCCAGTAGAAATTGCAACTATTAAATCTGTTAATATGTTTGTAATAATTGGGAAATCTAAATACGTAAGAGCGGCTGTTAATATTGACCGATCTAAAAAACAAATACAGCTTCTAAGTAAAAACAAGGCTCCAGATTTTAACGAAGAAACTCTTTTTTTAAAAACCTTAGTAGAAGGAGATGCAAATCTCTATAATTATCAAGATGGTGATTTAAAGCGTTTCTTTTACAGTTTAAGAAAAGAAAAAATTGAACCTCTTATTTATAAAAAATATAGAAAATCTTCTCCAAATAAACCAGATCAAGTTTTGGAAAACAATGCCTTTAGAAAACAGTTATGGGATCATTTAAAGTGTGAAAATTTGTCTTTAGAAGGTGTCAGAAAAATTGATTATGATTTAAATGAGTTAACCACATATTTTATCAACTATAATAGTTGCGTAAACCCTACTTATACAAACACAGTAAAAAAAGAAAAACGCGATCTTTTTAATTTAAGATTACGTCCAGGCATAACATTTTCTTCTTTAAGTCTTTTTATTCCTGGCTTAGATATGGATGTAGACTTTGGCAGAAATATTAATTTTAGAGCAGGTGTCGAAGCCGAATTTATTTTACCCTTTAACAGAAACAAATGGTCTTTTATAATAGAACCAACTTATCAGGCTTATAGTGGAGATCAGAGTATTTTTGTGAGATTGTCTTCTATTTTAACAATTGAATCTGATGTTACAGCTAATTATAAATCTATTGAGGTACCTGTTGGAGTAAGGCATTATTTATATCTAAATGATAAATCAAAGCTTTTTATAAACGCAGCTTTTGCCTTAGACCTTACTCTAAACTCCTCTATAGACTTTAGCAATGAACAAGGTAGCCTTACTCAAGATATAGACTTAGGAGGCCAAGGTGGAAATCTAGTTTTAGGATTGGGATATGATTATAATAACAAATTCAATTTTGAAATTAGATACGGTTTTAATAGACAGGTAGTAGATACATTTGTAAGTAATCGTTCAGATTTCAATTCATTTTCATTTATTTTTGGATATAATATATTCTAAAATAAATGCCAGATGAATATCCAGATCACAAAAACTAAAAATTCTAAATTAAAAAATATAGACTTTAATAATATTCCTTTTGGTAAACATACTTCAGATCATATGTTTGTTATGGATTATGCTAATGGAGAATGGAGTGATTTTAGAATTATTCCTTATCAAGGCTTTACGGTAGATCCACAATCTAAAGCTTTACAATATTGTCAATGCATTTTTGAAGGTATGAAAGCAACTGTAGGAGCAGATGGAGTTCCAAAATTATTACGTCCTAAATTAAATATAGAACGCTTTAACCTATCTGCAGAACGAATGTGCATGCCATCTGTTCCTAGCGAAGTTTTTTTAAAAGCATTAAAATCATTGATAGTTATGGATGCGAACTGGATTCCAAAAGATGAAGGGAGTGCTTTATATGTACGCCCCACTATGTTTGCCACTGAAAGTGCTTTATCTGTTGTTCCTTCTAGTACTTACACTTTTTATATTTATACAGCCCCCGTTCAACCTTACTTCTCAACACCTGTTAAATTGGTAACAGAAGAAAAACTTATAAGAGCTGTCCCTGGAGGTACTGGAGAAGCAAAAACGGGAGGGAATTATGCAGGTTCTTTAATGGCTAGTGAGCTTGCTAAAAAAAGAGGGTTTGATCAAATTATATGGTTGGAAGCCCCTGATTTTAGAAAAGTTCAAGAAGCAGGGATGATGAATTTATTTTTTGTAATTGGAGATACTGTACTAACCCCTAAATTAACGGGAGCTGTTTTAAAAGGTACTACTCGAAACTATTTTTTAGACATCCTTAAAGAAAAGAATATTAAAGTAGAAGTTAGAGATGTTTATATTGAAGAAGTTTTAGTAGCCTACAAAAAGGGTGAGTTAAAAGAAGCTTTTGGTTCTGGAACAGCTGCTGTAGTATCAAAAATAGCCGAAATCACCCATGGTGACACGCAAATGATTTTACCAGAAATAAATGAACATAATATTAGTACAATGCTCTATAATGAAATAAATGGATTACGGTCTGGACGTATAGAAGATAAACGCAATTGGTTGATTCCTGTGTCTTAATTCTTTTTTAAGTTTTCAATCAACATCTGTTAATATAATCACAAAATGTTTCACTCATTAAACCTTCATTAGCCATAATGGTCTTATATATAGAATATTAAAAACCATTTATCATGAAGAAAATATGTAGTTTACTTATTGTTTTATTATTTGCATTACCTGCAATATCTCAGCAACGAGAATATAGAGAAAAAAGAGAACGAAAAGATCGTATCGAACAAAAGAAAAATCATTTAAAAGATTTAACAGCAGATCAAATTGCTATTTTACACACTAAAAAAATGGCTATAGCATTGGATTTAAACGAAGGGCAAAAAAGAGAGCTTTTAAAATTAAATAAAGAATTGGCTTCTGAACGAAAAGAAAGAAGAGACCTTTTAAAGAAAAAAAGAGAGAATGGAGAGCAACCTACAAAAGAGGAAAGATTTGAACATGCGAATGAGCGTTTAGACAAACAATATGAGGTTTTACAAAAAATGAAAAAAATACTGAATAAAGATCAGTTTGAAGAGTGGAGAAAACATAAAAAAAGAAGAAAAGGGCATCATTTAAAAAGAAGGAAAAAATAGTTTTTTTCGTAAAATAACGGAAAACATAATTTAAAAAACCATTTAGTTTATCACTAGATGGTTTTTTGGGTTAATATTGAGTTAATGAAGCTTTTTTAGATTCTATAAAAAACAACTCTTTACAAAAAATACTCACTCCACATCTCAAAGAAACTTTTGATGAAACTTTTGATGATTTATCAATAGATTTTGTATCAACAATTGATCAGTTTATCATATTTAGTCGAGAAGATCAAATAGGAGATACCATTTTAAATACTCGTGCCCCGATAGTTGAAAACAAAATCTTTGGTACATTAAATACTCTAGATAATACTTTTAAAACCAGAACAAATACTGGAAAAGTTACAGGTGATGGTTTAAAAGATTATTTTACTATACATTCCTTTTTTGTTTCAGTAAGAAATTGGGAGCTTATCATTTTAAAGCGTATGAGCTTACTCCTCATTGCTGCTATTAGTTCTATTCTTACTGTTATAATTAAGGATAATGGTCCTGGTATTCCTAAAGACAAACAACATTTAGTATTTGAAAAATTTTATAGAGCTTCTGAGGGAAATCTACACAACGTTAAAGGTTTAGGACTTGGCCTTTATTATTCAAAATTAATTGTAGAAGCACATGAGGGTACTATTGAACTATATATTGAAGAAAGTAAAGGAACACAAATAAAAATCACCATACCAAAATGATAAAAATATTATTAGCCGAAGATGATTTTGATTTTGGAAGTATCTTAAAACAGTACCTCGAGCTTCATCATTTTGATATTGTATGGGTCTCTAATGGAGAAGAAGCTTTAAACACATTAAAAAAAACAGATATAGATTTATGTGTATTTGATGTAATGATGCCCAAAATGGATGGTTTCACCTTGGCTGAAAGAGTTATTGAAGAAAAACCAGAAATACCTTTTATTTTTTTAACTGTTCGAAAAATGAAAGAAGATAAAATAAAAGGATTAAAACTAGGTTCAGATGATTATATTATCAAACCTTTTGAAGCAGATGAGCTTGTATTACTCATTAATAATATTATTAAGAGAGGACAACGTTTTGTTGCAAAAGAAAGTATTCTTCATATTGGAACCTACCTTTTTGATGTAAACAATCATACTTTAAAACATGACAATGAATTACAAAGACTCACAGAAAAAGAAGCACATTTAATCCAGTATTTATATAAAAGAAATAACCAATTGGTAAAACGCGATCATATTCTCAAAGACGTTTGGGGTAATGATGATTTTTTCTCAGGAAGAAGCACGGATGTATTTATAAGCAGGCTGAGGAAATATTCTAAAAACGATCCTGAAATTGCTATTAAAAGCATACGAGGGATAGGTTTAGAATTTAGTATTAACAAAACATTAAAAAACGAACATCATGAAAATTAATTTTTTAACATCAATCGTACTTATACTTTGTGTTTTTTCATTACAAGCACAAAAAAATAAAGGAAAATCTAAAAGCAGATCTGTTTCTGTAAATGTGTCCAATAGTAACAGTAGCTCTTCATCAAGTTCTATTTCCATAAGTTCAAACAATAACACTTATAAAATGTCTGCACGATTTAATAAAGAAAAAACAGAAGTTGTATTGGATTTATTAAATTTTGAATTAGGAGGTAAAAATCTAACTACTACTAAAGGCTTGTGGGAAAGTATTAAAAATAATGATATTGCTTATAGAGTCAAACTTTCACAAGGAAGACTGAAAATATCTGTAGATAAAGAGGTTGTCTCTCCTCGAACAATAGTTATGTTTGAAGAATTAAGTGAGGAAATATTTGATTTAATATCCTATAAATCAAAAGATAAAAAACACAAAAGAAAAGATTAACATTACTTTTTCATTCAAAACACTAATCTGTATTTATTTTAAAATGACTTTTTAAAAAAGCTCATTTAAGTTTTAAAATTCTCAAAAATCATGAAGAATCGATTCTTAATACTTTTATTTTTGCTCGCTTTTTCCATTAGTTTCTCACAAACTAAGTATCAAAAAGATTTTACTTTTTTCTGGAATACAATGGATAAAGGTTTCGCCTATTTTGATACACAAAAAACAAATTGGAATAGGGTGAAAGAAATATATCAACCAATTATTGATACAACAACCAGTAAGCAAAGTTTCATAATCACATTAGAAAAGATACTCTATGAAGTATACAACGGGCATTTGTCATTAAACATTATTTACCATCTTCTAATAAATTAATCCCATCTGGTACAGATATGTGGGTTGAGTTTATAAATAATCAATTTCTTGTTACAGATATTAAGGAAAACGGAAATGCTTCATTAACTGGGATTAAACCGGGTATGATTATTACTCATTTTAATGATACTCCAATAAAAGATGCTATTAAAAGAATACTTCCTAAATCTTTTAAAAATTATGATAAAAAGGTTTATGACTATGCAGTTAATATGATTATGGCTGGAACACATAATAAAAAGAGAAAAATCACTCTCCTGTATAAAAATAATACATTGCATTTCTATCCTGATGATCTGAAAAATATTCAGAAAAAAGAAACTAATTCAATATTAGAATCAACGGTTTTAAAGGGAAGCATAGGGTATATAAAAATTAATAACTCATTAGGGGATAATGATTTAATTCTCAAGTTTAGAACAGCAGTTGATGAGTTATCTAATACTAAATCTATGATTTTAGATTTAAGAAATACGCCAGGTGGTGGAAACACTACTATAGCGAGAGCAATTATGGGAAAATTTATAACTTCTGAACTCCCCTATCAAAAGCACTCATTTCCTGCAGAAGAAAAACAATACAATGTTAAAAGAAGTTGGATAGAATATGTATCACCTAGTGATTCTGTTTATACAAAGCCTTTAATTGTTCTCGTAGGCCGCTGGACAGGAAGTATGGGAGAAGGAATAGCTATAGGGTTTGACGGGATGAAAAGAGGGAGAATTATAGGAACAAAAATGGCTGGCTTGTTAGGTCCCATAGAATGTTTTTCATTTCCAGAAACACATATAAAGGCTTGTTTTCCAATAGAAAAATTATTCCACATAGATGGAACTCCTAGAGAAGATTTTATTCCAGAGTATTTAGTAAATGAAGGTCTAGAAGCATTGACAAAAGCAATCACACTATTGAATAAACAGCTAGATTAATTAAAATAAAAAAATATTATTTACTAGTATTAGTCTCGTCATTTTTATAATGTCTTTTTATTGTTCAAAAAAAGAAAATCATCTTGATTTAAAGGTTTTTTAATAAACTCCAAAATAATTATTTCAGAAAAAAGATCTAATATCCAATATATACAAAGCTGGTATACGAAAAGGAGATAAAGTGATAGGAATGAGCATTTACAGCGATCCTAATTAAGAAACTTCTATTGTTGTAAAAAGAAAAAGAATTAAAATTTAATTTCTTCCCAGTAAAAAAATCGATATTTCTCAGCTTATAAACAATAATAAAAATACAGGAAATTTAAATTTTTAAAATTATGATGAGATATCATTAAATTCCAATCGTTTTTATCATTAAACTCTGTCTAAAACACTACATTTTAAGCTTTTTTCAAATTACTTATAATGAAAAATTAGTATTTATTATGCTTAAACTCTTCTCTTAAGAATAGTAAATCCTACAAAAAGTCATTAAAAATTAAAATACAAAAGGCATTATTACGTTATAATCTAGATATCTAGCTATATTTTTAGTTGATATTAAAGTACATAACCATTTACCCCCATAAGATTATGAAGATCATTAAACTATTTTTATTTATTGGATGTATGTTTTTAGGATGCCAACTTTCTATAGCACAAGAATCTAATTTAGAGACTATTGCTAAAGAAAGAATTGTTAAATTGAATACTCAAAGTAAATTAAATTTAAGCCAAGATCAGGAATCTAAAATGTACACCACTTTTCTAACCAGAGAGAAGAAAATGAAGTCTTTAAAAAATGCCAATCTTAGTAAAAAAGAGCTAGGTTCTAAAATTGCCGAAATAGATATTGAGTTTATCAATAATTTACAAAAAATATTAAATGAAACTCAATTAAAAAAACTTATTAGAACAGACGAATCCCTAGGCATACAGTAGTTTTATAAAGTTTTAATTACCTTGGCGAAAGCAGTAATAGTTTTGTCCAAATCATCATAACTCAGTGCATCATTTAAAAACCAACTTTCAAAAGCACTAGGAGGCAAATAAATACCTTCATTTAACATTCCATGAAAGAATTTTTTAAAGGTATCATTATTCCCCTTTGCTGAAGTAGTAAAATCTATCACTTTAGTATCTGTAAAATGAACTGAAATCATTGATCCTAAACGATTAATTTGATAAGCAATTGATGTTTCTTTCAATTTATCTTCAATTCCTTTATGTAAATATGCCGTTTTCTCTGTTAGGCTCTTAAAAATTTCAGGAGTATCATTCAATGTAGTTAACATTGCCAAACCAGCCGCCATTGCCAATGGATTTCCACTTAATGTTCCTGCTTGATATACAGGCCCTAAGGGAGCTAGAGAATTCATAATTTCATTAGATGCAGCAAATGCTCCTACTGGTAGTCCTCCTCCAATTACTTTACCAAAAGTTACTATATCCGCCCGTATTCCTAATAATTCTTGAGCTCCGCCCTTTGCCAGTCGAAACCCAGTCATGACTTCATCAAAAACAAGCAATATACCTTCTTGATCACACAATGTTCTCAATCCCTCTAAAAAGCCTTTCTGAGGGATAATACATCCCATATTTCCCGCAACTGGTTCTATAATAATTGCAGCAATTTCTCCTTGATTAGCAGCTGCTATTTGTTTTACATTCTTTAAATCATTAAAATTAGCCAATAAGGTATCTTTCGCGGTTCCTGATGTTACTCCGGGACTGTTTGGACTACCAAAAGTTACCGCACCACTACCCGCTTGAATTAAAAAAGAATCTGAATGCCCATGATAACAACCTGCAAATTTAATTATCTTATCTTTTCCTGTATATCCTCTAGCCAAACGAATAGCACTCATACAAGCCTCGGTACCACTATTTACAAAACGTATTTTATCTATATTTGGCACCATAGAAATTGCCAATTTTGCAATTTCGGTTTCTATTTCAGTAGGCATTCCAAAAGAAGTTCCTTTTTTAGCTTTCTCAATAACTGCATTAACAACAGGTTCATAAGCATGCCCTAAAATCATAGGACCCCACGAAGCTATATAATCAATCAATTCATTCCCATCTTCATCGTAGAGATAAGCACCTTTAGCTTTTTTTACAAAAATAGGATCTCCTCCTACTGCTTTAAATGCACGTACTGGTGAATTTACACCACCAGGAATTACCTCTGAGGCTTGCGTAAACAATGCACTACTTCTTTTATATATCATTTATTTTGAAGGCTTTATTACAAGTTTTTGTCCTATAGAGATATTTATAGTGTCTAAATTATTTATAGACATTAATTTTTCTACTGTTAATCCATATCGCCTAGAAATAGAATATAAAGTATCTCCTTTAATTACTGTATGAGTCTTTTTAGAACTAGAAGAGATAACAGGTATGTCTTCTTTAATAGGCTGCCATTTATCTTTTAATACTTCTTTATCGTATTTATAAAGTTCATAGCGTTCAATAATAGAAATTAATTTTCCAGGGTATTTTCTATCAGTTGCATATCCAGCTTTTTTAAGGCCTTTAGCCCATGCTTTGTAGTTGTTTTTTCTTAAGTCAAAGAGAAAATCATAACGGCTTCTCCCTGTTAAAAACAAAGAATGATCTCTATAAGAAAACATGGGATGATTGTATTTACGAAAACATTCTCCCTTCTCATCATCATCAAAATAATCGCGATCTCCTTCCCAGCCTTTATGGCATTTTATGCCAAAATGATTATTGGTTTTTCGAGTTAATTGACCACGTCCAGAACCGCTTTCTAAAATTCCTTGCGCTAAAATAATACTAGCAGGAATACCATAAGTAATCATGTTTTTTTTAGCAATATCTTTAAAAGTATCTATATACTCTTGAGTAGATTCAATAGTAAAAACAATAAACTCGTCTTTAGGAATAGCTTTATTATCATCTTTAGAAGACAATTCTACTTGATTTTTTTTTGCAGTTTCTCTTTTAAGAGCTCTTTTCTTTGCCCCGCATCCAACAAGAAATAAAACAATTATAAGCAAATAAAAGTGGTTATATTTCATATTTCTAATAAAGGTGATCTTCTTTTTTTTAGTCTTTTGTTCATTCCCGAAATTCCTTGTAACCCTCCTGTATGGATTGCTAAAACAGAAGTTCCTCTTTTAAAATAACCTTTTTTTACTAAATCTAGTATCCCAAATAACATTTTACCAGTGTAAACAGGGTCTAAAGGAACTTTTGTTTGTCGCTTAAAATCATTTATAAATGTTATTAACTCTAATGAAACTTTAGCGTAACCACCAAAATGATAATCTTCAATGAGTTTCCAATTATCCTTACTAACAAATTTACGAATATCATCTTTTAAAAACGCTCCTTTTAAGGCTGGAAAACCCAAAACTTGTTGACTGAGTTTTGAACAATTTATTAAACCAGATATTGTTCCTCCAGTACCAATACTAGCACAAATAAAATCAAATGCATCATCTTGATCATTTAAAATTTCTTCGCATCCTTTTATTGCTAATGCATTTGTACCTCCTTCTGGAATTAAATAAAAAGCACCTATCTCTCTTTTGAGTTTTTCTTTATATAAAAGTGAATCCTTTTCTTTATAATCTGCTCTTGAAATAAATTTCAATTGCATACCGCATGAAACTGCGTATTGAAGCGTATCATTAGCATCAATTTTATCTATTAATTCTTCTCCTCTTATAATTCCTATTGTCTCAAAATCAAATGTTTTGCCAGCCGCTGCAACAGCTGCTATATGATTTGAAAAAGCGCCTCCAAAAGTAACTATTGTTTTGAATCCTTTTTTTTTGGCATCAATTAGGTTATACTTTAATTTTCGATATTTGTTTCCTGAAATTACAGGATGAATTAAATATTCTTCCTTAATAAAAAGCCTTATTTGCTTTTCACTAAGTTCTGGTAATTCAATTTCTAAATTAGAAGTTCTAATTTTTTCCAAAAGAGGTTCAAACATGTATACAAAGATACCTCAAAAAGCTCCATTTTTGTCTATTATCCAGGTAAAAGAGGTCTTTTTCGTGAAGATAGGCCTCTCGTTCAAAACTGATGTTTTTATAAGCTTTGTACCAATTCCCGTAAATACATAATCGTAAAAACCACTCGCTTAGATAAAGAAAATAAAAAGGAATGATAAACAACTCTCTTTGTTGTTTTAAGTGAATACGTTCATGATTTAAAAGTATTAAATCATCTCGAAGCTCATTATCTCTAACAATAATAATTGGCCATAAAGTTAATGCCGCATATTGTTTGGGTAAAATATGTTTAAAGGTGAAAATCATACTTCATGGTTTTATGTTTACCATATTAAATTCGACTATCTTTGTAAATATATAAGAATTTGTTTATGAAAGAGATTATTCCCGTTGAAGAGGGTGATTTTTACTTTTCATCGGAAGGTTACAGGGTTTTTACGGAAAAATACCATCTAAAAAGAGGGTATTGTTGTAAATGCGGATGTAAACATTGTCCATATGGATTTGACAAAAAGAAAGATTCATTATAAAAAACTACATTTTATCTTCTATTTTTTTTCCAATCTTGCCTTAAGTACCTTTTTTCATGGTATTTTGAACGAAAAGTTTCTTTTTTTTGGTATGATTATTGATGTTTACTGAAAGTTCTTTAACTATACTTTTTTGTCTTTTCTTTTTATAAAAAGAATCTTGAGTGACTAGTTAAAAGTTAAAAAAAGAAATACAGCCGTTATTTTTCGTAAATTTAAAATACGGTTACCCATATAATATTAACTTAAAAAACAACTTTTATGAAAGCAATGAAATCAATTTTACTCTTTTCCTTAATCGCTGTTTTTGTAAGCTCTTGTATCTCTGTTAGGGTAGTAGCCGATTATGACAACAAAGCAAGTTTTGGCGTCTACAAATCGTTTGCATTTTTTAAACCTGGAATTGATAAAGCAGAAATATCTGACTTAGACAAAAAACGGATTTTAAGAGCAATCAATAACGAATTAATTGATAAAGGTTTTTCAAAATCTGAATCTCCAGATCTACTTATTAGCATTTTCACAAAAGAAAATGAACGTGTAGATGTATTCAACAACGGCTTTGGTGGCTTCGGAGGTTTCGGAGGTTTTGGATTCTTTCCATATTATGGTGGTTTTGGTGGGTTTAACAATACTGTATCTACTAGAACTGAAGGCTCTTTATATATAGATATTATTGATGCTAAAACTAAAGAATTAGTATGGCAAGGTAAAGGAACTGGGTTTTTAACCAACACCAGTGTTGAAAAGAAAGAAGCTCGTATTAATGAGTTTGTAAGTGAAATATTAGCACAATATCCTCCAGGGAATAGTAGTGGAAGATAGATAACGATAAGAATATTAAATTAAAAAGGCTTTGAATAATTTAAAGCCTTTTTAATTGGTAGTGTCCAAAAAACTGTGTAAATAGAAAACAAGGCGGGTTTTAAAACCC
>CAYMDH010000029.1:0-43445 GCA_964389205.1 uncultured Flavobacteriaceae bacterium | reverse complement strand
TTACTTTTCATTACACTTATAATTTAGTGTAACGCTATTTCAGGACGAGACAATTGAAGAATAAAAAAAGCCTTAGGTATACCTAAGGCTTTTTTTATTGAATATTAAAACTACTATTCTTTATTTAAGCACCATGCCTTCTTTAGTAAATTGTTTAATACTGGTGTAAAGCGCAATAATTGCCAGAACAATTAATGATAAAACAATAGTAATATACATTGGAATAGAAATGGTGCCTGCTATAATTTCTTTAGTTGCCAATGCAATATTTAAAATAGGAATCCATACCGTCTGCCAGTTAAGCGTTACCCCTGGAATTAAAGCAAGCATAGCAGGAATAATAACAATGAAGGTTAAAGGACTTACATAACTTTGCGCTTCTTTAAAGCTTTTTGCTCGTACAACTAAAGCAGATAAAGCTCCTGCAAAAAACAGACTTAATGGAATAAGCATTGCGATTAGCATAATTAGAAATTTAGCGCCTATTAAATCATTGATAACTTCTAAAAAATTCTCTGGAATATTTGGAAGAAATTTTAAACTAATAACCATCCCTAACATAGTAATCAAAGAGGCAGATAAGCCTACAAAGGCAATGGTAATCATTTTTCCTAAAAGTATTTTGAAACGAGAAGCAGGTACTGTTAATAAAGTTTCAATAGTACCAGATTCTTTTTCTCCGGTAATTAAACTAGTTGCAGGCACTACACATCCCATAAAACAAAAGAGAATAAAAATATAAGGAATAAAACCACCGATAGTACTTCCAATTTGTTCTTTAGGAGGTGTGATATCTATTTCAGAAATGACTAAGGGCTTAATAGCACTCGATTCTATATTTAACGCTTTTATTCGTTCTTTTAAAAGGTCGGCTTCATAAGCTTTAATTTCTTTAGAAATTCTGCGATAGGCAAATTCATCTGTAGATTTATAGTAAATGTTTACAGTCCCTGATTTCATTTCCTGAATTGTATTTGAAAAATTAGAATCAAAAGCTAAAACAGCATCTAAACTATCGTTTATGATAGCGGTTTTTCCAGTTTCAAGATCGTATTTTAAATCTTTGTAATCATCAGAATTAAACTTAGCTTTAAATGCATCAGGAGCTCCAATAAAAGCAACTTTTAATTGCTTAGCTTGTTCTCTTTCTGTAAGGGCTTCTGTTAATTTTGTAACTCCTAATAATAATAAAGGAATTGCTATTGCGGGTACTAAAATGGTAGTTATTAAAGTTCTTTTGTCTCTAAATAAGTCGACAAGCTCTTTTTTTATGACGGTGAGTATAATTTTCATATTCTTTTTTCTTAGTTTAGTTGTGGTTGATTTTTAGCAACAATATCAATAAAAGCTGCAGTTAATGATTGATTGGCTGCCTCTTTTCGAAAAGCTTCCATACTATCATTATAAATAAGACCTCCTTTAGAGATGATTGCTAGATCATCACATAAAAGATCAACTTCACTCATTATGTGAGAAGAAAAAATCACTGTTTTACCCTCTTTTTTACAATCTGTAATAAGCTGTATAATATTATTGGCTGTAATCACATCTAAACCGGAAGTTGGCTCATCAAAAATGACAACTTCAGGATTGTGAATCATACTTCTTGCAATAGAAACTTTTTGTTTCATTCCAGTAGATAATTGTCCAATACGTTTCTTCAAAAAATCATTGATGCCTAAACGTGTAAATAATTCATCTTTTCTAGTATTAAATTCACTTTTTTCAATTCCGTGTAAATCTGCAAAATATTTTACAATCTCGGTAGGTGTTAAACGATCATATAAATTAGTAGATCCTGTTAAGAAACCTATTTTTTTGCGAACTTCTTGAGAGTCATTTACAGTATCAGAACCATTTACTTTAATAATACCTGAACTCGGTATTAAAATAGTAGCAATCATTCTCAATAATGTAGTTTTACCAGCTCCGTTAGGTCCAAGCAAAGAAAAAACACGTCCAGGTTTACAATGAAGGCTCACATTATTTACTGCAGAAATAGTATTGCTTTTACTTTGCAGTTCTTTTTGTTGTTTCTTGTTTAGTACATATTGCTTGTTGATGTTTTCAACTTCAATCATATAGTTAGTAGTATTTAGTTAGTATGAAATATTCTTTCTATTGGTTAATTAAATATTAAAAATGTTACAGATTTGTGCATTTTTATTTAAATATGTTTTAGAATCCAACTTGAAATTTCTCTTAATGCAATAGGCGAGAAAGTTTGTTTTATGGTAGCATACTCACTTATTGCACCAGTTTCACACTCCTGAAAAAAATGATTTAGATTTGGCAATTCAAGAATTTTAAAATCTTGATTTCCTGCTTTGATTAGGGCATTCCGTATCCCATCTTGGTTAATTTTAGCTTCAACTTGTACATCTTTGCTGCCATTTAATGATAACACTGGGCAAGAGATTTTTTCATATTCATCAGCGGGATTATAACTGTAGAAATTACGTGCCCAGATTGAAGTTCGTGTATCTATAATTCCATTGATTATTTGATTTATTTGTGTATCTGGAACTCCAAGATTTTTAATAATAGGTACTGTAGTAGTATTATAATGAGTTCGCAATTCTTTTTTTATAATAGCAATATCTTTATTTGAGCTAGCTATTTCAATAGCTTTCCGTATAGTTCTCTCATATGCTTCTTCATCTGGTACAGGAAAAGCGCGTAATGTTTTAGATTGAATCACAGATAGCTCTATTCCTGAAATCCCAGTGCCAGCCAAAGATATCATAAAAGAAATGCCTTTAGATTGGTTAACTACTAGAGGAGCTATAATACCTCCTTCACTATGACCAATCAATCCAATATTTTTAATATCTATGTCAGTTCTGGATTTTAAATATGTAATAGCACTTAATACATCTTTAGCAAAATCATGTGTGGTTGCTTCACTATGATTACCAGTTGATTTACCAAAACCTCTGTCGTCATAGCGTAATACTGCGATCCCTTTTTTTGTCAAATGATCTGCCAGAACTAAGAAAGGTTTATGTCCAAAAATTGTTTCATCTCTGTCTTGGGGGCCGCTACCGCTTATTAAAATAACTACCGGATGTAATTCTTTAGTTTTTGGAAGTGTTAAGGTTCCAGCCAATGTTACTCCTGCTTTTGTATTTTTAAAGATAACCTCTTCTTCCAGGTATGGGTAAGGTTTTATAGGCTCTTGTGGACGCTTTTTTGCTTTTTCTATCTCTATTTTTTCTTTCGTTAATTTTAAAGAGAAAGAATTAGAACCTTCCACTACTTTACCTTCGATTAGGTTAGTATTACTGTTAAATAAACCTTCATAGACCATGCCCACATTAGACATGTCTACTATAAGTTTTCCATTTGTAAAAGTTGTTGTTTTAGCGGTAATCCCATTAATTCTTTGAGTAGGAATATCAATAATAGTATTATATTTTGATTCTTTACTAATGTTAAAAATGAAGCTTATTTTTTTACTTCCGACTTGAATTTCACCGTTCCATGTACCTGTTATGTCTTGTGCAAAAAGTGAACTGGTGAAGATTAAAATGAATATGAAAAATAATGTTCGCATGGTTATATGATTTTATAGGAATGTTTAGGCATAGGAATCTCCTTACTGAAACATTCAGTTGTTTTAAAAATGATAAAAATTAGCTGTTGTTAAATTTATTATGCTAGTTGAAAAGTAGAAAGCTTATTCATTTTCAATATCATATTCTTTTAATACGTTTTCAGCTCCTTTGATAGTTTTTCCATAAAACTTCATAACGAAATAAATAAAAACAATTACAAATAATCCGCCCAAAATCAAACCAAACCAAATACCTTTAGCGTCATCCGTAAAAATATCTTTTCCATTCATTATTTTTGCAAAAACAGGAGTAGTTAATAACATAGAACCTAATGCAAGAGGATAACTGTATTTTCTAAATTTAAATGCCTTTTCTTTTAATTTGGCAAAATCTATTAGTGTTTGCTTATAACTGTTTTCAATAATATTAATTCTATTCATTTTTTTTAACCATCCCAAAGAAACTATTGGAGCAACAAAGAGAAGTGTCAATGTAAAAACACCACATGCCATGGTAAACCAATGATCTAGTTTATGAAAGTTTATAAGAATATAAATAAAGGCAAGTAAACATATTATACCGCCCAAAAACTCTGAATACATTATTTTATTAATCTTTTTTTTATATCTATTTTGTGTCATTTTAAGAATGATTTCGTTCGTTAATTTTTTTTGTTTTTCTAATTGATCACTCATTTGTGACCAAGTTTTTTGCATTTCTTCCAACTCCATAGCTATTATTTGTTTACAAGTTGTTGTTTTAATTTTTGCTTGATTCTGGAAATACGAGTACCTACATTACTAGCCGTTAATCCGGTAATTTGAGCAATCTCTTCATATTTTTTTCCTTCTAATAAAAGTAAAATCAATCCTTTTTCTAGATGGTTTAACAACTTAATTTGCGTATACATTTCTTTTAGACGTTCTTCGAGTATAGGATCATCAGGTTCATATTTTAAATCGATATGATCGAGTGCGATAGAATGCCCTCTTTTTTTATCTTTTTTTATATGAGTAAAAGCTGTATTAAGAGCTACCCGATACATCCAAGTACTTGCTTTAGCCTCTCCTCGAAAACTGTCAAATCCTTTCCATAATTGAAATACAATTTCTTGATAAAGATCTTTCTGGTCTTCTAATATGTTAGTATATACACGGGAAATTTTAAAAACCATCCCTTGATTTTCTTTTATTAGTTTAGTAAAAGCATCTTCTTTGCGCATTGAAGCATAGTTGTTTGACTTATTAGTATTCCTTTTTCTGAAAAATCACAAAAAAGAAAATATTTCATTCTAACTCTATACAATTTAAGGCTTTTATAAAATTATTTTTTTTGATGAATCTAAAGATTCTACACAGTGGTTTTTTTATATTTGCGCAATATATTTTTTATGATACAACTTCACATTAAAAATGAAATTTCCAGATTAAAATCTGTTGTATTAGGTACGGCTGTCAATAATGGGCAGACTCCTTTACCTGAAGAAGCATACGATCCAAAATCTTTAGAACATATCTTGGCAGGTACTTACCCAAAAGAAAAAGATATGATTTATGAAATGGAAGCTTTTAATGCTGTTTTTAAAAAATATGATGTGAAAGTATTTCGACCTAATATCATTGAGGATTGCAATCAAATTTTTGCTAGAGACATTGCTTTCGTAATTGAAGATATTTTTATTAAATCTAATATATTGCCTGATAGAGAACAAGAATTAGATGCCATTCAGTATGTTATAGACCAGATCGATCCAGCTAAAGTAGTGAAACCACCAGAGGAAGTTCATATTGAGGGTGGAGATGTAATGCCTTGGAATGATTATATTTTTGTAGGTACTTATACAGGAGATGATTACCCAGATTATATAACAGCTAGAACCAATAAAGAGGCGATCTCATTTCTACAAAAATTGTTTCCAAATAAAAAAGTTAAAGCATTTGAATTAAGAAAATCAAATACGATAGCAAAAGACAATGCATTGCATTTAGATTGTTGTTTTCAACCTTTAGGAAAAGGGAAAGCGATTTTACATAAAAATGGTTTTTTGATAGAAGAACAATACGATTGGTTGCGTGATCTTTTTGGAAAAGAAAATATTTTTGAAATAACGAAAGATGAGATGTATCAAATGTGTTCCAATGTGTTTTCTATTGATGAAAATATAGTAGTCTCAGAACGTAATTTTACTAGACTTAATACTTGGCTTCGGAATAATGACTTTACTGTTGAAGAAATTCCATATGCAGAAATTGCCAAGCAAGAAGGTTTATTGCGTTGTTCTACAATGCCTTTGATTAGAATCTAAATAATTTATTGTTTGCTTGCTTCTATTTTAAAAGCAACAATGGGTTTTCCTTTTGAAAATAGTGTAAGTGATTGAGAACTATCTTTTTCTCTTATTCGAATTTTACCTTCATATTTACCATCCTTAGTTTTAGTTAAGTATATAGAATATAGTTCATCGTCATTAAAAAAAGCATAATTAATTTCTCTTTCATTCTCCGGGATTTTATCAAAAGAAATTATAATCTTTTTTTGTTTATCATTTAAATTAAATATTCCTTGTTTAGTATTGGAAAGTTTAAATTTTTCGCTAAAATAATTATGATAAAAAAGAGGGCTTGAAAAAAAACGATCAACAGTAACTTTTTCTTTTAATAATTGCCATATAGGGTTTTCGGGGAAATGATGTGTAATAAACTCATTTGGAGGAGGAAAGAAATAATAATCATTAAAACTGGAAACATATTTTTTCGTTTCTAAGTTGTAGTGACCTGCTGCCCATGTAACATCTATTAATTTCCATTTGTTGTTAACATATACTACATTCCATACATGATCTTTAAAAGATTGTTTATTTCCTATATCATTAATGCCATTTCTGGAAAAACCTATAATAGATTGAACGGAGATGCCTATTCTTTCACATAGTTTGTTGAAAATTAATGAGTAATCTTGGCAAACTCCTTTTTTAGATTCAAAGATTTTTTCTATTTTCTTACGAACTTTTTTTGTAAAACCCTCTTGAGGTCATATTCAGAATAATATGTAATTATTTCAGAACTAGTTCTAAAAGGATTAGTTTCATAGACATTATATTCTATATTTATAGCCGTCCAAGTAAAAGCAGCTTTTACTTTATCTTCGTCAGTAGTAAAATCTTTTAGGATTTGCTTACCAATAGCATCTATAGAATTTAAAGAATTCGGATATCTTTTTACTAAATTATCAACATGTGTATAATCTTGAGAATATCCATAATTAATTATTAGGAAAGAAATAAGTATTTTAAATTTCATACATAATCTATATTGATAACTAAAGATACAAATTCTTTTGACCGGGTGGAAATTCAAAAGAATGCGTTAATAATTCCTTTGAATTCTCATATGAGTTATGAATTCTGAAGCTTATAAAGTGATCTTTTATACAGTTGATAGCAATAAAAAGGTACAACACTTAATGAAAAAGTAAAAACACCTCCCATTGCTATCATAGCTGATGTTTGTTGGTCTAGAAAGCCAGATAGATAAAGTGCAAAAGCTGTTATCATTTGAAATACACTAATATATCCGATAATGAATACTATTTTTCGTATCATAATTTCATTGTTTATAGTTAATTTTACTTTTTTTTAAATAAGATCATCTAAATGAATCAAATTACCAATACAATTATGATGATTCGCCCAGCTAATTTTAGGGCGAATGAACAAACTGCAGTAAATAACTATTATCAAAAATCGATTGATAATATGTTGCCAGAAGCATTGCTTTTAAATGCGCAAAGGGAGTTTGATTCTTTTGTAGATAAATTAAGAGGAGTGGGTATTGAAGTAATTGTTATTGATGGAGTTCAAGAATCTGATACGCCAGATGCACATTTTCCCAATAACTGGATATCTTTTCATGAAGATGGTACCGTTGCTTTATATCCAATGTTTGCAAAAAACAGACGCTTAGAAAGACGTGAAGATGTATTAGATATATTAGAACAAAAAGGGTTTACAATTAATAATGTAATTGATTACTCTTCAGCAGAAGAAGAGAACTTTTTCTTAGAGGGTACAGGAAGCTTATTGTTAGATCGAGTAAATAGAAAAGCATATTGTGCTTTGTCTCCTCGAGCAGATGAAGAAGTGTTTATAGAATTTTGCGAAGATTTTGAATATACTCCTGTAATTTTTAAAGCAAATCAAACCGTAGATAACCAACGTGTTCCTATTTATCACACCAATGTAATAATGTGTTTGGGAGAAGATTTCGCGGTTATTTGTTTAGAGGCTATAGACAATAAAAAAGAACGTAAAAATGTAATCACTCATCTAAAAGAAGATAAGAAAGAAATTATAGCTATAACTGAAAGTCAAGTTTCACATTTTGCGGGGAATATGCTACAGCTTGTAAATAATGAGAATAAGAAGTATATTGTGATGAGTTCTGCAGCATATAAAAGCCTAACAACAACTCAAATTGAAACACTAGAAAAGCATGGAGATTTACTTCACAATGAATTAAATCTTATTGAAACATGTGGGGGTGGTAGTGCACGTTGTATGATGGCAGAAGTCTTTTTATCTAAAAAATAATGCTCTCAAAAAGAACTAAATACGGTTTAAAAGCACTTATTCACTTAGCCAAAAAAGGGAAAAATGTTCCTGTGCTTATTTCTCATATCTCTGAAGAGGAAAATATTTCTAAAAAATTTTTAGAGGCTATTCTCTTACAGCTAAAAAGGAATGGTTTTTTATCTTCTAAAATGGGAAAAGGAGGAGGATATTATTTAATTAAAGACCCAGAAGAGGTTACAGTAGCTTCAGTATACAGAATTTTAGAAGGCCCTATTGCGATGCTTCCTTGTGTAAGTTTAAACTACTATGAAAAATGTGAAGATTGTAAAAGCGAAGAAGAGTGTACACTACACAAAATTATGATTGAGGTAAGAGATAATACCTTAAATGTATACGAAAACAAGTCATTGGTCGATTTAATTTAAAAAAATCAAAAAATTTTCTAAAATGTTCTACTTATTCGATAGACTAATAGTATATTTGAATTCTAAACATAAAATTAGAGTTCATGATTATTGATTTATTTCGTTCACAGAATACAAAACCTAAGGCAGATAGTCGTAAGGTTTCTGTGCTTAAAGCGATATCATGGCGAGTTATAGGCACTATAGATACCATGATTATTTCTTACATCCTGACAGGGAATTTAAAAGTTGCTTTTAGCATAGGAAGTATAGAAGTAGTATCTAAAATGTTGCTATACTATTTTCATGAAAGAGCTTGGACTAAGATTACAAAAACAAAATAATGGACATACAGAAAGTAAATGAAGCATTGAGGAGTAAGACACCACGTGAAATTATTGATTGGGCACTGCAACAAGGTAAAAAACCTGTAGTGACTACTAATTTTCGCCCTTATGAAGCTAATATACTTCATGCCTGTATTTCTGTAAATAAAGATATTCCTGTCATTTGGTGTGATACAGGGTATAATACAACGTATACCTATAGTTATGCAGAAAGGTTAATCAAAGAATTAGAACTAGATATACATTTATATATCCCACTCCAAACAGCTACTTATAAAGATCCTTCTTCAGAAATACCTCAGGTAGATTCGCCTTTGCATGCAGAATTTACAGAACAGGTAAAACTAGAACCTTTTAGGAGAGCAATGGAAGAACACCAACCAGATATTTGGTTTACTAACCTTAGGCAAGGTCAAACTGCATTAAGAGATTCATTAGATGTTATTTCAATGGGGGCAGGCGGTGTATTAAAAGTAAGCCCTTTTTATCATTGGACAGATGAAGAATTAGATGATTATTTAAAAACATATAAATTGGAAAATGAAACCAGATACTTTGATCCAACCAAAGTATTTGGTAATAGAGAATGTGGGTTGCACATAGCAACAAGCCCTCAAAAATGATGTTAACATGGAAGTAAAAAATCACATAAAAACACTAGAAGACGAGAGTATTTTTATAATGAGAGAAGTAGCAGCACAGTTTGATAAACCTGTGTTGTTATTTTCAGGTGGGAAAGACTCTATTACACTTGCTCATTTGGCAAAAAAAGCATTTTACCCAGCTAAAATTCCTTTTGTTTTTATGCATATAGATACAGGGCATAATTTTCAAGAAACTATAGATTTTAGAGATGAGTTAATTGAAGAGTTAGGAGTAGAGCTAATTGTACGTTATGTTCAAGATTCTATAGATGAAAATAAAGTAAAAGAAGAAACAGGTAAATATGCGAGTCGTAATTCTCTTCAAACAACCACATTGTTAGATGCTATTGAAGAGTTTGGGTTTGATGCTTGTCTTGGAGGAGCACGAAGAGATGAAGAAAAAAGTAGAGCCAAAGAACGTATTTTTTCTGTTAGAGATGACTTTGGACAATGGGATGCTAAAAAACAACGCCCAGAATTATTTCAAGTATTGAATGGAAAAATAAATTTTGGAGAAAATGTAAGAGCGTTTCCAATTAGTAATTGGACAGAAGAAGACGTTTGGACTTATATTCTTCAAGAAGATTTGAAATTACCAAGTATTTATTTTGCACACCGTCGCAAACTGGTAAAACGAGATGGGACTTATTTGGCTTATTCAGATTATTTGAACTTAGTTGATTCAGATGAGATTGTTGAAGATGAGGTACGTTTTCGTACTGTTGGAGATATGACCTGTACTGCGGCATTGGTTTCAAATGCAAATACTGTAGAAAAAGTATTGAATGAAAACAAAGCATCCAAGCATTCAGAACGAGGCGCTAGAATAGATGATCAAAGGAGCGAATCTGCATTAGAACAAAGAAAAAAAGGCGGATATTTTTAAAAGTAAGAAGTACAAAAATTGTAAAGAATAAAATGGATTTACTTAGAATAAGTACAGCGGGGAGTGTAGATGATGGGAAGAGTACACTTATTGGTAGATTATTATATGACACCAATGCATTAACAAAAGAACAAGAACAGTTAATTGAGAAGAAAACAGCTGAAAAAGGATTAAAAGACCTAGACTTCTCAGTAATTACAGACGGTTTAATAGCAGAGAGAGAGCAGGGTATTACTATAGATGTTGCACATATTTATTTCTCTACTAAGAGCAGAAAATTTATTATAGCTGATAGTCCAGGACATGTAGAGTATACGAGAAATATGGTAACAGGAGCATCTAATGCCGAAGTTTCTATTATTCTTATTGATGCTAGAAAAGGATTATTAGAACAAAGTTATAGACACTTTTTCATTAGTCAATTATTACGATTAAACACCGTTGTTTTTTGTATTAATAAAATGGATTTAGTAGACTATAGCGAAGATGTGTTTTTAAAAATAGCAGCTGAGGTAAAAGAAATGGTAAATTCTTACCAGAATTACCAACCTGAAATAGAAATCATTCCAATAAGCTCTCTAAAAGGAGATAATGTAGTACATGATTTTGGAAATACACCTTGGTATCAAGGTCCTTCATTGAATAAAATTTTGCATAATATTTCATCAGATAAGGAAGAAAAACAAGCTTTTAGAATGGATGTGCAGCAAGTACTGCATGTGCAGAATGACGAATTTGTAGATTTTAGAGGTTTCTCAGGAAGAATAGCAAGTGGCCAAATAAAACTAGGAGAAGAATTAACTGTTTTACCCTCTGGGAAAACAGCAGCTGTAAAAGAGATCAGACAATTTGAAGCTACTTTAGATGAAGCCAATGCAGGAGACTCTGTGATTATAAGCTTAGATTGCGAAGTAGACGCTAGTAGAGGGTCTTTGTTAGTAAAAACAAATGAACAACCTAATTCTGAAAAAAGCCTTAAAGCTACTTTAGTTTGGTTAAATGAAGATGCGGCGCATTTAGGGGGTAAATATTTAGTACAAGCAGGAAGTAGACAAAATCAAGCAAAGTTACAGCAAATTGATTATTTGATTCCGCCAGAAACCCCAACATTAAAATTACAGAGTTCTAAGTTAGAACTTAATGATATAGCAAAAATTGAATTACGTTTAGCACAACCACTATATTTAGATAACTATCAACTTAATAAAGCAAATGGCGCATTTGTTTTAATAGATCCACAAACAAATAATACTTGTGCAGTAGGTTTTGTAGGATCTTAAAGAGCTTCTCTTTTTTAGAGAGGGAATTTGCATACGAGAAATTGTTGTGAAAAATGAAAGGGTTGTCATTAGACAGCCTTTTTTCATTTTAAAAACTCTTTAAGACAAGCTTTTGATAGTGTTTTTTAACATCTTTTTATAAAAATGTGTAATAGGAATACGATACGCAATGAAGCGACTTTATTAGCGACCTTATTTTAGCCTATTAATGTACTTTTACATCTAAACAAGCTAGGCTTAAAATAATTACAATGTCTAAGAATTATTATACTCATTTAGAGTGTCACGAATGCGAAACTGTATATGACAAAAACGATAAAAACACGTTTTGTCTAAAAGACCACCAACCTTTAGTAGCTGTTTATAATACAGATAATACATGGGCTAAAGAAAGCCTAGAAGGAAGGCCTGCTAATATGTGGCGTTATCGGGAAATGTTACCTGTAGAAAATAAAGAAAACATAGTGTGTTTGGGTGAAGGGTTTACTCCGATGTTAACACTTGACAAACTAGGTAAAAAAAATAGACAAACAAGTTTGCTTTTAAAAGATGAATCGGGAAATCCTACAGGTTCTTTTAAAGCAAGAGGAATAGGGATGGCTGTTAGTAAAGCTAAAGAACTAGGTGTAAAAGCAATGTGTATACCAACGGCAGGGAATGCAGGAAGTGCACTCAGTGCATATTGTGCTAAAGCTGGGATAGAAGCTCATATTTTTATGCCAGAAACAACACCTAAAGTTTTTCAATTAGATTGTGAAATTATGGGAGCAAAAGTTACTAAAGTAGCTGGTGATATTTCTGATGCTGCTGCACTAATGCAAAAAGAAAATGATGGCTCTTGGTTCGATATTACTACCTTAAAAGAACCTTTTAGACTGGAAGGTAAGAAAACAATGGGATATGAAATTGCAGAACAACTAAATTGGCAATTGCCAGATGTAGTTGTATATCCTACAGGAGGAGGAACAGGCCTTATTGGAATATGGAAAGCATTTCAAGAACTAAAAGCCATGGGATGGATTGATACCATACCAACAAGAATGGTAGCTGTACAAGGTAGTGGTTGTGATCCAGTAGTTCAATCTTTTAATAAAGGAATGGATCATACACCTAAGTATGAAAATCCATCTGAGACTATAGCAAATGGATTAAGAGTACCCAAAGCTTTTGGAGATAAATTAATCATGAAAACTTTATATAATAGTAAAGGTACAGCCGTTTCGATAACTGATGATGAAATGAAAGAAGGATTGTCTGAATTTGCTACAGAAGAAGGGGTTTTTCTTTCTCCAGAAGGTGCAGCAGTATGGATGGGATATAAAAAACTAAAGAAAGAAAAATGGATAAAAGATAATGAGTCTGTAGTACTTATTAATACAGGGAGTGCATATAAATATGTAGAAAACCTATATTAATTAGCAGTACATATTCTTAAAAATAAATACCTTTATGCGTTTATAAGACCTATCGTAAATATATGAAGAGCACAGCTTTAGAATTAAGAGCATTAGGAAAGGTAGTTTTAGAAAAGCTAAGCACTTATTTAGAAGAGAGTCAATCTGGGGTTTCTAAAGTGCTAATACAACGCAATCCAACAGAAATTTCAGACGTTCTTGAATTAGAAAGTTTTATTAGAAAAGGGTCTTTAAATATAGATACTGTTGAGCATCTGTTAGATAAATATTTAGATAATACACAGCATTTACACCATCCGCAATTTATAGGGCATCAAGCTGCAGCTCCACATGTAGCTTCAAGTATTTCAGATTTTATACACGGTGTGGTTAATAACCCAATGGCTATCTATGAGATGGGACCTGCAGCTGCCACTATGGAGAAAGTAGTTATCAATTGGATGCTTGAAAAAGTAGGCTGGTTTTATGGAGATCGATTAAGCGAAATTGACCCAACTAAAACAGGTGGTAACGGTATTCTTACACATGGAGGATCTATGGCCAATTTAACAGCGATGTTGGCTGCACGAGCTAAAATAGACCCTGAAGCCTGGACAGAAGGAACATCAAAAGATTTAGTAGTAATGGGACCCGAAGTATCTCATTATTCAATTTCCAGAGCCATTTCAATTATGGGAATGGGTTCTAACGCTATGATTCCTGTAAAAGTTACTGAAAAAGAAGTATTAGATCCAGATAACTTATATCCTGTTTACAGGCGCCTTAAAGAAGAAGGAAAAAGAGTTATGACAGTTATAGCAAACGCATGTGCTACATCCACAGGTTTATACGACCCTATAGCAGAAGTAGGTGCATTTTGTAAAGAAAATAACCTTTGGTATCATGTAGACGGAGCTCATGGAGCAGTAGCTTTATTATCAGATAAAGAAAAACATTTATTAAAAGGAGTAGAATTTGCAGATTCTTTAACTTGGGATGCACATAAAATGATGCAAACATCTGCATTGTGTGCAGCTGTTTTAGTGAAAGATCATAAAAATTTAGATCAAACGTTTCGTCAAAAAGGGAGTTATATTTTCTTTGATAAAGAACAAATAGGATATGATGCTATCGCTAATACAATAGAGTGTACAAAATCTGGATTAGGAACTAAACTTTTTTGGGCACTTGCCGCAGAAGGAGAAAGAGGGTTTAGTGATTTTATAGAAAACCAATATCAAATTACGAAAGAGTTTTATATTCTTTTTAATAAACACCCTCATTTTGAATGCCCATGCAAACCAGAGTCAAATATTTTGTGCTTTCGATATACAAAATATGGAAATGATAATGGATTCCAATTAGCTATTAGAAATGAACTTATTAAAAGAGGAAACTTTTATACAACTACGGCGGTTGTAAATGGAGAGCGGTATTTAAGATTATCTGTAATGAATAAACAAACCAAGCAGGTCCATATTGAAAAGTTAATGAATGAGGTAGAACAAATTGCCTTGTATCTATCTAAAAAATAATATCTGATATAAAAATTGAATACCTAAACCTAATACAGAATCATGATTTTAAATCTTTGGAATGTCATTATTTTATTGGGAGTAGTTCAAGGTTTTATAACAGTATTATTACTTTATAGAATAAAGTACAATAAGACTACAAATAGACTATTAGCCTGGATTGTTTTATTAATTTCTTTGGCAAGTTTAAATATCTTTTTGTTAGAAACTCTGGAAGGTAATTATTCTGTTTTTTGGAGTATCATAGAAGCTTTGTTTCCTATGGTTATCATTATGCCAATAGGCCCACTTATCTATTTTTATATAAAATCATTATTGGATAATGAGTTTTCATTTAATCGTAAAAATCGATTTCATTTTTATTCGGTATTGCTTGATTTGATACCTAATTTACTTGCATTAACTTATATATTAGGTGTATTGATAAAAATAATTAACCCTGAGAACAATGAAACATGGGGGGATTTTATAGGAGTTTATAATATGTATGTAGATATTCCTCGATGGATTTTTTTAGCTATTTATTTGCGTATGGCTTATAAGGTAATTAATAGCAATACGTCTGTGAGAAAAAATGCAGAACGATTTCAATGGGCTAGACGATTTATTTTAGTCTTTACCATTTTTCTTATCATATGGTTAGTTCATTTGGTTCTATATATTATTCCGGCTACATCTAATATACTACTGAATGCAGTTGGTTGGTATCCTGTTTATATTCCACTCATCATATTAATATATTGGTTGGGAATCAATGGATATTTAATAGGGGTAAAAACTTTAAAAAAATCACAACAAAATTCATTATTAACTCCAGAGATTATAGATTCAACTATTGAATCTTTACAAATGATAATGAATAATGAACGTCTTTTCTTGGACGCATCACTTAAACTAGATCATATAGTCAAAAAAACAGGAAGTTCTCAGAAAGTGATTTCGGCAGTGCTAAATCAACATTTAAGAAAAAGTTTTAATGAATATGTAAATGAATTCAGAGTGAATGAATTTAAAACTCGGTTATTAAATCCGGAATATCAACATTTAACCATTACAAGTATTGCATTTGAATGCGGCTTTAATTCGCAAGCAACTTTTCAACGCACATTTAAAGCAATTACGAAAAAATCTCCACGCGAATTCAGGCAAGCCAATTTGAAAAAAAACTGATCAAATAGTATTCAAATCTAGATTTGAATAGACTAAGATGTTTCAGATAGTTTCATTTGTAGAAAATAATAAATGAAAACTATGAATATGCGATATAAACTATTAAGTATTTTTTTTCTAACAATAATTTTTTCTAATGAGTCATACACTCAAAAAAGATCAAATAAAAAGAAACCAATCTATCAAAGAGCTACTACAGGAAGTTTTAATGAAATAGATTCAATTAAAGGGCAATTGACGCCATTGCGTACTAGTTACGATGTAATTTATTATCATTTAGATATAGATATAAACCCTAAAAAGGAAATTCTTGATGGAGTATCATCTATTAGTTTTAATGTGGTGCATCCAACTCAAAAAATTCAAATTGATTTATATAAAGAGTTAGTTATAGAGAAGATCGTATGGAATGATTCTAACTTAAATTACCAAAGAAAACACAGTGCTGTTTATATAGATTTTCCAGAGAAATTAGATAAAAACAGCTCGCATAAAATAAAAGTATTTTATTCAGGACATCCTTTAGATCCTGATTTAGAGATTCCGTATTATGCAGCCTTTGTTTGGGATAAGGATAAAAATAAGAAGTATTATGCACAAGCTATTTGCCAAGGTAATGGAGCACATGGGTGGTGGCCAAATAAAGATCATCTTTCAGATAAGCCAGATAGTTCTGCTGTAAGCATCACGGTACCGTCAAAATTAGCAGCAATTTCTAACGGACGATTAAAAAATAAAACTGTTCTTAAGAATGGAAAAACCAAATATGAATGGAAAACAAGCTACCCTATTAATAATTATAATATCACATTAAATATTGGTAATTATAAACATATACAAGATGATTTTGAAGGAATAAACACTATTACATTAGACTATTATATACTTCCCTCAGATTTTCTTAAAGCCAAAAAAACTTTTGAAATTGTAAAACCGATGTTAAAAATATATGAAGAACTTTTTGGTCCATACCCTTTTCCAGATGATGGGTTTAAATTGATACAAACACCATATCCTATGGAACATCAAAGTGCAGTTGCTTTAGGAAATGATTTTGATGAAAGTCTTATTTTACATGAAGTTGCTCACGAATGGTGGGGGAATAGTGTGAGTTGTACAGATATGGCAGAATTTTGGCTGCATGAAGCTTTTGCTAGCTACTCCGTAAACCTCTTTATAGAGAAACATTATGGAGTTAAACACTCAAATAGATCTTTTTATAATGCACGTAATGAAGTAATGAAAAAACACCCTCTTCTGGGTGAGTTTGGTGTAAATCATGTACATTATGATTTAGAAGATATTTATAGTAAAGGACGATTAATGCTCCATACACTTCGTAATGTTATTAATAATGATGTATTATGGTTTGATATTTTGAAAGGAATTCAACAAAAATTTAAGCATCAATCGATGACGACAGAAAATCTAATTAATCATATTAATGAATGCACTCAAGAAGATTATACGTACTTTTTTGATCAATATTTAAAATATACAACACTTCCTAAGTTAGAAATGGAGGTGAATAATGATAATGGAAAACAAATACTCAAATATAGATGGAAAGCTGATGTAGTTGATTTTAAAATGCCTGTAAAGATGTTTTTTGAAAAAGAAAACTCAGAGTTTATTTATCCCTCACCTGTTTGGAAAGAAATGGAATTGCCTTCAATGGATATTTTAGATTTAAATATTGACATGGATGAGTTTTATGTAGCGATAGATTATGGAGAAGTAATTAATAAAAGAAAATCTGAAGCGTATTCAGGTGTGTATAAGTTGAAAGGAAATACTTCAAGAAAAATTACAATAAAAGAAGAAGAAGAAGAAGAAGGAATATTTACAGTTGGTGAGAAGAAAAAATGGAAAACAAAAATAGACTTTAAATCAAGTCTATTTGCTATCACTAAAAATATTTCACCCAAGGCTACCTTACAATTTATTAAAGATCAAAACGGAAAAATAATTAAGGTTATTGTAAAGCAAAAAGGAGATATAGTAGAATGGATAAAAGTAAAAGAATAGATAGTAATGTAACCATATTGATGAACACTAAAAAAGTATTCAGAATATAAAATCGTTTCTTTTTTTGTAGTATAACGTTGATAATGAAATAAAATAGCACTATTCTTTATATAATAAAGGATAGTGCTATTGTGTTAATGGTTAGTGTTAACCGTAAATTGAGTTTGATGTTAACCGGATCCTTGGCAGCAAATCCTCGGATCCGGCACATCAACTACTTCCTAATTAAAGGAAACTATCTTAAAATTCAAAGTCATCACATACAAAGCAGAAAGTTCCTGCTGTAGGATCTGTAATTGTAGTTGTTGGGCGTAGTATACTAGCACCACGGCTACCACCTTTTACATTGTTTTTTAACTCTTTGTCTAAAGAAGCCACTTTTTGCTTGTTTAATTTGAATGTATTTTTATTCTTTTTCATAATATTAAATGTTAATTATAGTTCTTAAAATTTTAAAGCCCTGGTCCCTGAAAAGTGGTTGGAGGGCAGTAATAACAGCGTGTTTCTGCTGTAGGATCTTGAGTTGGAAAACCAGGTTGTTGGAAAATAGTTCCTCCTTTTACACTGTTCTTTAGTGCTTTGTCTAAAGAAGCTACTTTTTGTTTGTTTAATGCGAACGTTTTTTTGTTCTTTTTCATAATTTATGTTTTAAATGATTAAAAATTCAAATGTTATTTTCCTTTAATTAAAAAGTAAAACAACTCTCTACTTGACTGTCAGATGGGCAGTAATAACAATTTGTACCTTGTGTGATAGGATCTTGAGTAAAAATAGTTTGTTGAATAATTGTCCCTCCTTTAATATTGTTCTTTAACTCTTTATCTAGAGAAGCAATCTTTTGTTTGTTTAATGCGAATGTGTTTTTACTTTTTTTCATCATACTATTTTTAGTTGTTAATAAATTTAGATCTAGAAAGTAATGCCGTTTCCTTTTGTAAATGGAGAAGCTGTACAATCATTAGCACATGAAAACCCTAATAAAGTTTCTATTGTTGTTGTAGGATCTAATTGTGTAGTATTAGTTCCTCCTTTAAGATTGTTTTTTAGTTCTTTATCTAAAGAAGCAATCTTTTGTTTGTTTAATGCGAATGTGTTTTTACTTTTTTTCATGATATAAAATGTTTTAAATAATGTTGTTAGTAATTACTCAAAGATAAAGGCAGCAAAAGGTAGTATACAAACAAAGTAAATATGCATTCGTGAATATGGACTCTATATTCATGAATGTTGGGTAATCTTTAAATAAGTCTCTTTTTTATTTAATATAAAAACAAAAAGGAGGCTAATTATAATGCTTAAATAGAGAGAAAGAGAAAGTAATAAAGAAAATGAATCAGCATCTAAAGATTTGTTTGAAATAGATAAAAAATGACTTTGAATAAGTCAATAGTACTCAATTTGTTTGTTAGTCTTAACGTAAATTAAATGTATCTAGTAAGAATAAGCTAAGGTTTCTAAGGACTTTGATTAGCAAATAATTATTTAATAACTAAAAATCAAAATTAGTTTATAATGAAAGCGTGCTATATAGTATACTTATCAATAGGTGTTTTTAAAAAAGAAGAAAGAGTAAACATTTAAAAAGAATATATGGATAGATATATAAACTAAAAAAGACCCTTATAAGGGTCTTTTTTGTGCTGTAGTTGATGTGAAATTATTTACACGATAAATTTATTATTATCATCACAGTACCAATATGTTAAACTATCAGTGTTATTAGTAGTATCAGTACGTTCGTCTGTACCACCTGCTTTAATAGAATTCATATTCTTTAATGCTGCTACCTTAATTTTAGATAACGATAATTTGTTTTTTTTGCTGTTTTTCATAATCGTTGATGTTTTATTGTTTATCCAAATATATATGGAAAAAGACTGTAAATCAACGATTCATACCCTTAGCTAGTCCATATTCTAGAATATGGACTCAGCATTCTGGAATCTAGACTTTATTTGTAAGAAGTAAACTGTTAATGAATGAAACTTTATGAATTTTTTTCTTGTTTATTTAATTCTTTTACAAAAAAGGAAGGCTTGATTCCTGTTTTTTTATAAAAAGATTTGGAGAAAGATTCTGTATTATTAAAACCAACTTCTTTAGAAATGGCTTGTACGGTATATCTTCTAAATACCATATCTGTCTTTAAACGTTCTACGGCATAGTCAATACGCAAATTGTTTAAATAATTAATAAAACTCTGTTCTTTAAAATGATTGACCACCATGGATAAGTACTTGGTATTGGTTTTAAATTTCTTTGCCAAAATTTGTGAGGTTAAACCCAGTGTGGTAAAACCTTTTTCTTCTTCAAAAACCAAGAGTTGCTTTAAAATACTTTCTATAATGCTTTCGGGTACACTAATTCCTTTTTTCTCTTTAATGGCTTTGGGTAAAGATTTTTTAGTATCCAAAATAGAGGGAGAAGGAGTTTTTTCAGTTACTAATTTTTCAAATCTACTCTTATAGAGTTGTCGTTTTTTAAATTGATAATACAAACCAAACAATACTAAAAGTATGGCAATAGAAAGTATAATTATGATGGAAGTGTAGCTCTTTTTACTCTTATTAAACTCTTGTAATAAGGTATCTTTTTCGGCTTCTAGTTTAGGGATGTCATATTCTTTCGTAATGCGTTTACTAATATAGATACTATTACTACTTAATATGCTATCTAACTTTAAAAGTTGGTTGACATATTTAAGTTGTTGTTCGGTATTTTTTTCTTTTTTATAATAATTAATTAAATCTTCATAAGCACTGCGAGCCTCCGGATGTAGATCATTAAGGATATTAAAAATACTATCGGTTTTTTTAAAATTGATAATAGCGAGCTTTTCTTTTTTCTTTTTTAAATGGAGTTTTCCTAAATAATTACAAGCAATAGCTAAATTAGGTAAGTTTTTGGTTTCTTCTAATAAAGGAATAGACTTAGCAATACTATCAAAAGCATTTTGATAGCGCATATTCTCATAATCTACCAAGGCTTCATTTAATAAAAAGAACGGGTACATGATTTTGTTATTAGTTTTTATAGTTTGTTGAAGTCCCAACTTATTATAATAAGAAGAAGAATCAAGTACGTTTAAGTTTCTATAAGTGGTTGATAATAATGATATTAGATTTATATAAAATTCACTGGACAAAGTGTTTTCATTTTTGAAAATTTCTTTTTCTATTTTTAAAGCTTCTTGATAATCACCAATGCGATCTTTTAAAAGAGCTATATTCCATTGGATTACATTTATATTTTTTTGACTATTTATTCGTTCAGCGTTACTAAGAGCTATCAAAAAATAATCTAATGCTTTTTTAAAGTTTTTATTAGTACGACGAATAATTATTCCTTTGCTCAAATATGCTAAAGAAGAATTCTCATAATTTTTAATTTTTGTAGAAATAGCTATAATACTATCAAAATAATAAACATGATTTTCAAAGCTGTTAACTCTAATCTTTAATTTATAACCTTCAATAATATGTAAAGAATCCTTTTCTTTTTTTGCTCTGTTTAGATATACATTGGCATATTTTTTTTGATTTTCTGGATGCTGCTCAAATTTTTTAGACAATTCATTATATGAAAAAGCTTGGAGAGAGTCTGACGCTTGTTGGGCAATTCCTAAAAAAGGAAGTGTAAAAAGAATAATAAGAAAGATGTTTCTGATAAAAAAAAGTTGCTTAGCCAAAATACTTTTTATTAGATTTTAATACTAAAATAGTAATATTTTTAAATATACAGCTTTCTCTCGTTTTTTTCTAGTTCTTCACATTTATTCAAAAATGAGTGATAAAAAAGAAGAAATATTAAGCGCCTACACCTTCTTTTTTATTTAATTCTTTAATAAAAAAAGAGGGTGTAATTCCTGTTTTTTTAGAAAATGCCTTATAAAAAGTGCCTGTATTTTGAAATCCTACTTCATTAGCAATGGCATCAATGGTATATTTTCTAAATACAAGATCTTTTTTTATACGTTCTATAGCATACGCAACTCGTAAATTATTCAAATAATTTGCAAAGCTTTGTTCTTTATAGTGATTAATAACATTAGACAAATAATGTGTATTGGTATCTAAGTTTTTTGCCAAAATTTGAGAAGTCAACCCTAAGGCAGTAAATCTTTGTTCTTTTTCAAATAATTCAAGTTGTTCTAATATTGGATGTGCAATATGTTTAGGGATGGGGGAGGTTTTTTCTTTTTTTATAGTAATATTGTCTAAAGCTGCTGTAGTATTTTGTTCATCAAGTAATTCTTCAAATCGCTTTTTAGTAAGTAAGCGTTTTTTATATTGATAATAAAAACCACTTAAAATAAAAATTAGTAAAGAAATATACATCCAATTATTTAAAGCACTGCTATTTTTATTCTTTTTCAATTGTAGCGAAAGTGCGTTTTTCTCTGCTTCTAATTTTGGGATATCATATTCCTTAATTATTTTTTTACCTATATATATGTTATTACTACTTAAAATGCTATCTAATTTTAAAAGCTGTTTTATATAGACCAATTGTTGCGTTGTATTATTTTCTTTTTTATAATGATTGATTAACGATTCATAGGTAAAACGTGCCATAGGATGTAGATCATTAATAATATTAAAAATACTATCTATTCGTTTAAAATTAGAAATGGCTTTTACTTCTTTTCCTTCCAATTCATAGATTTTACCTAAATAAGCATATGCAATTGCTAAATTTGGAATATTATTAGTTTTTTTTAATAAAGGAATAGACTTAGCTATACTATCAAATGCATTTTGATACTGTTTTTTTTCAAAATCTCCTACCGCTTCATTTAACAAAAAGAAAGAATACATTTTATCACTATTAGTTTCAATAGATTTTTTGAAACCTAATTTATTATAATAAGAAGATGAATCTAAAGCATTAAGATTTCTATAAGTGGTGGCTAATAAAGAAAGCAGATTAAGAGAAAATTCGTTGGATAACTCTTCCTTTTTTTTATAAATTTCTTTTTCTATAAACAAAGCTTCTTGATATTCACCAAAACGATCTTTTAGTAGTGCTATATTATAGTTTATACTATTTACTAAATCAGTATTGGATGTTAATTTTACATACTTAAGGGCTATTAAGTAATTATTTAGTGCTTTTTTATAATCATAATTTATATTGAAATGCATTGTGCCTAACCTAACATAAGCAAGTGATAAACTGTTATAATTATTAAGAGGTTCTGCAATAGCAATAATACTGTCACAATATTTATTACGAGGTAGGTTAAGATCCCCATCTAATAACAATTCATACCCTTTTAATATTTGTAAAGAATCCTTCTCTTTTTTTGCTTTTCTGGATGTTGCTTAAATTTTTTATTTAAAGCATCATAAGAAAGCAACTTTAATGAATCTGGAAGTACTTGCCCAAATAGTAAAACAGGGCATATAAGTATAAAAAAAGCAAGAAAAGCCTTAGGCGATGAGGTATTCATTTTTTCTTTTTTAGAAATAGAACTTTTAGGCAATTTACATATATAATTTGTAATGGTTTTTAATCATCAAACTTGTCTTAAGCACTGTATTTTCTATAGTTTATTTCAACTTGTGAAACCAACGCTATAGAACGATAACTCTTAATTTTTCAGCTATTTAGAAGTCTATATTCACTGAATATAGACTCCAGATTCAAGAATCTGGAAGTAGTACACTTGTTTTCAGTCTAAGACGACATTAATTTTATTCCAGATTTAAAACGTTAACGGCATTTAAATTTGAGTAAAAGTGAATCTGAAAAACCTATCTAAAAGAGTAAGACATCAACTATAAAACTTTTTAATTATGAAAACTTTAGAATTAAATCAAATGGAAAACCTAAACGGAGGTACAGACCCAGTAAAATGTGGTGCAGGAGTACTTATAGGGATTGCTATTTTCGGAATAGTTACAGGAGGAGTAGGTCTTATAGCCGGAGGCGCAGTAGCTGTTGCTTATTGCAGCTAATAAAGATTAGTATGAGTTAGCTTGTTCTAACCATAATGCTGCGTAACATTGAAATTTTAGCAGGCTAACTCATAATTAAAAGAATAAGGCGGAAACCGAAAAGCCTTAATAGAGTAGGAATAAATTCATAAAAATATCAACTATGAAAACTTTAAAATTAAATAAAATGGAAGGCATCCAAGGAGCAGGTGGATGCGATAATGCAAGATTAGCTGCAGAGGTAGCATCTGCTTTAGGTCAAGATACCTTAGCTGCAGGAATCCGTATTGGAGCATTCTTAGCAGGATGCTAATTAAGAAAGGCGGTTGCCGAAAAGCCATAATAGAGTAGGCATTACTTTAAAAAACAAAAGGAGATGAAGATATTAAAGAAAAATTACATGGTTTATTTAATACTGTGTGTATTATCGTTTTTCTTAGGGGAGTTAACGAAGTACTTACTGGATGTAAACCAACTTATATATAATGATTTAACCGATCAGTTATCAATTAGTAAGGTAGATGAGATGTTTGCTGCAGCTAGGAAGTGGCAATTGGCGGGTTATTTTATAATTCCGGCAGTATTATTTATAAAGACACATTTAATAGCAGGAGTATTAAGTATGGGCGCTTTCTTTTTTGAGAAGAAGTTGCCGTATAAAAAGATTTGGGGTATTGTATTAAAAGCGGAGTTTGTATTTCTAGCAGTAATCGTTGTAAAAATGGTTTGGTTGTATGGTTTTGTAGATAACTATACTTTGAGTGATGTACAGAGTTTTTACCCATTATCCATGTTAAGTGTAGTAGGTGCAGAAGGCTTAGAGCCGTGGTATTTATATCCTTTACAGGTGATCAATATATTTGAGATTATTTACTGGATTACATTGGCCTTGTTATTAGATCGGGCATTAAAAGATAGTAAAGGCAATACAGGCTTTAAGATAGTAGCGAGTAGTTATGGACCTGCTTTATTAATATGGGTGGTAGGGATTATGTTTTTCACCTTAAATATGAACTAATAAAAGAAGAAGCCTTATGAAAAAGCATTTAATTAAGATCGTAGTGATTTTATTTTTAGTAGGACTAGGGAGTATCGGTTATGCCTTTGTAAAGAAGGTAGATGATAAACAAACGGTACAAGCTTCGATTCAAAGTTTACCGGCTTTTAGTTATCAGGAATTATCAGGAGGAGAGTTTACTAATGAAGATTTAGATAGTGAAAAACCAGTGATATTAATTTACTTTAATACAGAGTGTGATTATTGTCAACATGAGGCAGCACAGATAAGCTCCTCAGCATCATTATTTAAAGATAGTGAGTTGTTATTAATATCTAATGAATCACCAGATAAGATAAAAGAATTTGTTAATACTTATAAATTACCGAACAATGATTATATACATATTTTACAGGATTCTGGAGCTAGTTTCGCAACTACTTTCGATGTAAGTTCGATACCTTTTTCAGCAATTTACGATAAAGATCAACAATTGATAAAGACGCATAAAGGAGCCATAAAGCCATCCCAATTAATAACCATTATAAAATAGGAACTATGAAGAATAGAGCTATCATAAAGAAAACGTTTGTATTACAGCAAGATCAGACCGATTGTGGTGTAGCTTGCCTTTTATCACTTATTAATTATAATGAAGGAGATTCTTCTTTAGAGAAACTTAGAGAAGCAAGTGGCACCTCTCGTCAAGGAACGACACTATTGGGATTATACCAAGCAGCCAACTCACTAGGTTTTAAAGCCCAGGGATGTGAGGCGAGTATAGAGGCATTAAAAGAACATGGAGCTCCGGTAATATTACATGTACTAATCGAAGAACGATTACAGCATTATGTAGTTTGTTATGGTTATGAAGATGGGAAATTTGTTATTGGCGATCCTGCCAAAGGGATTCGTTATCTGAGCGAAGAAGAACTAGAGGTAATTTGGAAAAGTAAAAACTGTTTGATTTTAACACCAACCGAAGATTTTGTACAAGCATCAACTACAAAGACAAAAAAGAGAGATTGGTTTAAACAGTTATTAAAAGAAGATATTAGATTGCTATCTATAAGTGCAGGTTTTGGAGTTGTAATTACCGTACTAGGGATGTCAATGGCTATCTTTTCACAGAAGCTTATAGATGATATATTACCTTCAGGAGAATCCCAACGATTAATATTAGGGATTGTCTTGTTGAGTTTTCTATTATTGGTTAGAGTGGGGGTTAGTTCACTTAGAGAATTTTTATTGATTAGACAGAGCAAAGATTTTAATAATCGTATTATCAATAGTTTTTACAAATCGCTTTTAAACTTACCCAAGCCATTTTTCGATACGAGAAAGACAGGAGACTTGGTAGCGAGACTTAATGATACTAGAAGGATACAAGATGTTATCAAACAGGTGGCAAGGAGTTTTGTAGTAGATGCCTTGATGGCTGTTATCTCGATAGGCTTTTTATTTTACTACTCATGGCAGATAGGTCTAATAGCTTTAGTAAGCTTGCCTGTTTACTTTTTAATTATCTATAGGTTTAATAAAGATATCATCAACTCACAGAAAGAAGTAATGCAAGGGTATGGGCTTAGTGAGAGTAATTATATTACGACTATGAATGGTATTGCATCTATAAAGAACAATAACAAACAAACCGTATTTAGCAATTTAAACAGTTTGATTTATGGTAATTATCAAGAAAAGACCTTTCAATTGGGGAAGATCAATGTAAAGTTATCATTACTAGCGGGGGCAGCAGGAACGATATTTATGGTAGGGATGCTTAGTTTTGGATCTTTTTATGTTTTTACCGATCTGATGAGTGCAGGAGAGCTTATGGCAATTTTAGGGATTGCAGGATCGCTATTACCTTCAATTACGAATCTAGCATTAATTACCATCCCAATCAATGAAGCAAAGATCGCCTTTAATAGGATGTTTGAATTTGCTTCGATAGAAAAAGAAGCAGCTGGAGAGACTCCATTAACAAGTATAGAAAAGATAGAATTTAAGGATGTTTCTTTTCGATTTGCAGGAAGAAAGCAACTTTTAAGAGGGATTGATTTATCGGTACATAAAAATGAACTAGTAGCCATTACAGGAGAGAGTGGAAGTGGAAAGAGTACCTTGGGACAGATCTTACAGAAGTTCTACAACTTTGAATCAGGATCTATCATGGTTAATGATACAACAGCATTAGATAAGGTAGTTTTAGAAGACTGGCGAGATAAGGTAGGGGTTATTCCACAAGAGATAGTTATTTTCCCAGGCAATGTAATTGATAATATATTGTTAGGCACCGAGGATACACCAGAGAATGTAGTTGCTTTTTGTAAAGCACATGGATTTGAAGATTTTATAGCTCAATTACCACATGGGTATAATACATTATTAGGAGAGTCTGGAATTAACTTATCGGGAGGACAGAAACAGATCATCGCCTTGGCAAGAGCATTGTATAAGAAACCGGAGTTACTTATTTTAGATGAAGCCACATCTGCCATGGATAGAAAGACAGAGCGCTTTGCGATGAATTTATTAGAGCGATTAAAAGAGAAGATGGCTATATTTTTTATCTCACATAGATTACATTCTTTAAGAAACCTTGCAGATACGATTTATGTATTAGAAGACGGAGTGATACAGGTAAAAGGAGATCATAAAGAGTTAATGAAAACGGAGAACTTTTACAGTGACTTTTGGAGAGAGTTAGAAACCGATACACTTGCTACTATAGCAAACTAAAATATATACTCAAATACAACCAAGACTGCTATACTTTGAAAAGCCAGATCAAAAAATTATGATCTGGCTTTTCCGCTTGTATAATTATTTTCACTGTTAGATTCCTAATATTTTATTTACTTTGCTTTTAGGTTTTAAACAATACAATTATGGAAGTAAAAGATAGTAACGGAAATATATTAAATGATGGTGATGCTGTTCATGTTGTTAAAGACTTGAAAGTAAAAGGAATGGCTAAAACACTTAAAAGAGGAAATGTCATTACAAACATCCGTTTAACGTCTAGTCTTCAAGAAGTAGAATGTCGAGTAGGGAAAAATCATATTGTACTTAAAACACAATTTTTAAAGAAAGCTTAAAATTATTAAATACTATTTTTCTTTCTTTAAAAAATCTTTTAAGAAAATAACAGTCATTACCACCATAAATAACGAAAAAGGGAGTGATGTAATAATTAAAAGCTTTTGAAGGGCGTTAAGTACATCTATTTCTGGCTTTACATTCCCTAATATAATAATGGCAATAGCAAAAATAGCAATAGCTATAGACCATATCAATCGATGTTTTTTGCTAGGTATTTTTTTACCATTGTCTGTAAACATGCTTAATACAAAAACAGCAGAATCTACAGAGGTAACTAAAAAACTAATTAATAAAAAAATAGTTACACCATTGATAAATGCTTGAAAAGGGTAATTTTCGAAGAAGATAAAAAGAGAATTAAAAACATTTCCAAACTCATTGTTGTAATTCCCCCATGCATCTATAAGTTGAAAGGCTGAATCTCCAAATACGGAAAACCAAAAGAAAGTACCTAGAGATGGAATAATTAGTACGCCCAATAGCAATTCTCTTAGTGTACGCCCTTTAGATATTCGAGCAATAAAAATACCGGTAAAAGGTGCCCAAGCCAACCAAAAAGCCCAATAGTAATAAGTCCAACCTGTTAAAAAAACTTCTCCAGGATCATAATTTCCAATTGCTATACTCATTGGGATAAAATCAATGATATAATGATATAAGGCAATAAAAAAAGAACGTATTATACTTAAAACATCACTTTGAATGAAAATATAGAATAATAAAATAAGAGTGATACGGATGTTTAGTTTGGAGATCATTTTTATTCCTTTATTTACTCCTCTCCAAACAGATATAAAAGCAATTAAAGAAATTAATAAGGTGAGAAGAATAGTTGTTGTAATTCCAAAATCCTCTGCTAACAAATGATTTAAACCACCATTTATTTGAGTAGTTCCTAAACCAATCGCTCCTATTAGTCCAAAGACAGTAGTTATAATAGCTAGAATATCAACACACCATAAAAGAGGGTTAAAAGAAATGATATCTTCTACAGAAGCGCTTACTAATACCCTTTTTTTCTTTACGAATAAATAATATCCAATTATCATAGCAAATAGTCCATAAAAAGCCCAAGCTGTAAACCCCCATTGGTAAAAAGTATATTCCAATGCGATTGTTCTTGCATTGACACCAGTGTTTAGAGGAGGGTTTTGTTGCATATAAACAGGCTCTTGTACTGCACGAAGTAAAATTCCAGCTCCCATTCCTGCACTATAGAGCATAGCAACCCATACCCAGATACTGTGCTCGGGGCGATCACTTTTAACTCCTAAACGACGTTTGCCTAAAGGAGAAACAGCAATGGCAATAATCAAGAGAACACAAAATAATCCTAACCATAAATAAAAGTTACCAAACCATTTTCGAACCCAAACAGAAGTACCTTCAATGGTTTCATAAAACTCTTGTGTAAAAAAGAAAACTAAAAAAGAAAACAGCAATAAAATTCCTATGGAACTATATAAGAGAATATATTTTTTGATATTGGAGAACAATTCAAATAGGTTTTGAAGTTTTTTTAAAATTACGAATAAAAAGAATTATAAGTCTTTATGAGATTTAGTTATAATAGCCGCCTTGTATGTCATTATTTTTTTAATAAAAGAATGTATTTGTTTTGTTGCTCTTATTTTAATGAAATAATGATCCTTATAAATAGAATATTCATCTGCTTTGCCTTTATATATTGATAATTTATAAAAAGGAATCACCAAGGCAAAAGATTCTAATAAAGACCTAAATCCGACAATAATTCCTTTGGGTCTAATTTCAATATTGCAAACATTTGTATTGTTATCTAATATAAGGAGCTTGTTAATTTCGATGCTAGTACTAGTAATAAAAAGTTTTGGTGAACCAATTCCTTGCATCTTCAAACGTTCTCGAATAGAAAAAGATTCTCCTACCTCCTTATCAGTTATTTCTTTTATTTTTCTATTGTTGTAACTTACATTTAATAGCATATTTAGTCTTGTATAAATTCTCCAAATTTGATTAAATTTCCGTCCAAATCCAGAATGGCAAATTCACGTATCCCATAGGGTTTGTTTTCAATATGCCCATTAGGGTGAATGACACCCGCTATTGTCATTTCATCATATAATGTGTCAATATCTTTTACTCTTACATAACAACTTGTGTTTTCTGGATGAATTTTATTGTCACATTTCCAAAAATGTATTTCTACCTTATCTCTTACAATAACAGCATAATTTTCATCTACATATCCTTGCTTATCAAAACCGAGTTTCTTTTTATAAAATGTAAGGGTTCTTAAGATGTTTAAAGAGGCTAATACAGGCACCCCACTTTGTAAATGTTTCATCTATTTTAAAAATTTTATATATGCTTATTCCTTAGATTTAGTATTCTCATTTAAAGGAAACACTAAAATAATGGTTTCACTTTTTTTAGCTGTATAACTCTTCTAAAAATTTTACGATAATCTGTATCTTTGCAGCTTCAAAAGAAAATTCATGAATATTCAACAATTACTTAGCACAAAAGTAAAACAAGCATTTTCAGCCTTATTTAATACATCACTAGAAACTGTTGAGTTTCAACCTACGCGAAAAGATTTTGAAGGTGATATTACAGTGGTAGTTTTTCCTATGCTAAGAGTTGTTAAGGGAAATCCTCAAGAAATTGCCAAAAAAATAGGAGAAGTATTGGTTGCCGATGTAGATGAAGTTGTAAATTTTAATGTTGTCAAAGGATTTTTAAATTTAGTGATTAGTGATCATTATTATTTAAACTTTTTCAACTCTATTAAGGACAACGAAAAATACGGTTATGTAAAAGTTGAAAATAATGCTCCTGCAGTGCTGGTAGAATATTCATCTCCTAATACCAATAAACCATTGCATTTAGGGCATATTAGAAACAATTTATTAGGGTATTCTGTAGCAGAAATATTAAAGGCGAGCGGAAAAAAAGTATACAAAACACAAATAATTAATGATCGAGGGATTCATATTTGCAAATCTATGCTGGCATGGGAAAAATTTGGAAATGGAGAAACGCCAGCATCTACAGGAGAAAAAGGAGATCATTTAGTAGGGAAATATTATGTGGCTTTTGACAAAGCTTATAAAATTGAAATTCAAGAATTAGTTGCCAAAGGAATTGATCAAAAGCAAGCAGAAAAAGAGGCTCCAATTTTATTAGAAGCTCAAGAAATGCTCCGTAAATGGGAATCTGGAGATGTAGAAACTGTAGCGCTTTGGGAAAAAATGAACCAATGGGTGTACGATGGTTTTGATGTTACCTATAAAAATTTAGGAGTAGATTTTGATTCTTACTATTATGAAAGTAACACTTATTTGTTGGGCAAGGATGTAGTTGCCAATGGTCTTGATAAAGGAATTTTTTACAAAAAAGAAGATGGAAGTGTTTGGATCGATCTAACAAATGAAGGCCTTGATGAAAAGATTGTTTTGCGTTCTGATGGCACAGCTGTGTATATGACGCAAGATATAGGAACTGCTATTCAACGTGTAAAAGATCATTCCGATATAAGCGGAATGGTATATACAGTAGGTAATGAACAAGATTACCATTTTAAAGTTTTATTCTTAATTCTTAAGAAATTAGGATTTGATTGGGCTAAAAACCTACATCATTTAAGTTATGGTATGGTAGATTTACCATCAGGAAAAATGAAGAGTAGAGAAGGTACTGTGGTTGATGCGGATGATTTAATTGCCGATATGGCAAAAACAGCAAAACAACTTTCTGAAGAGCTTGGTAAATTAGAAGGATATTCTGAAGATGAAAAACAAAAGCTCTATAATGTAATAGGTTTAGGAGCATTAAAATATTATATTTTAAAAGTAGATCCTAAAAAAAGAATTCTTTTCGATCCAGAAGAATCTGTAGATTTTCAAGGAAATACAGGGCCTTTTATTCAGTATACATATGCGAGAATACAATCTATTTTAAGAAAAGCAGATTTTAACGCAACAGATAGTTTGGAAATCACTTCGGAGATTAAACTACATGAAAAAGAGAAAGAATTATTAAAACAATTGCAGCTTTTTCCTGAAATAATACAACTAGCGGCTACTAATTATAGCCCCGCATTAATTGCTAATTATACGTATGATTTGGTGAAAGAGTTTAACTCTTTCTATCAAAATGTTTCTATTCTGGGAGCAGAAAATAAAGATGAGAAATATTTACGAGTACAATTAGCAAAAAAAGTTGGAGAAGTTATACAATTAGCATTTAATCTTTTAGGAGTTCAGGTTCCTGAGAGGATGTAAGAACTATTTTTTATCCTGTTCATTTTATTCATGTGTCTGTTATTATATATTTTGGTCTTCATGAAATGAAGAATTTGCTTGCCAAATTTAAATTCGGCGAAGCCAATGCTTTGCATTTGCCTTGATGCAGGGCAGAGAGAAAAATACAATGATTTGTATTTTGAATATTCATTCTTTTTTCCATTGATGAAAAAAGAACCAAAAAAATCTAGTTTACTTTTTCACTTTTTGAAATCTACGTCATTTTAAGGCCGCACCACCCAGGTCGCTTTTGCCTTGCAAAATGCTTTATGGATGGCTTCCATCATCCATCATTAAAATAGCTGGATTTACTACAAAGTTAAAAAGAGAACAAAAAACCCTTCTCTTCATATGTTATTTGTTTATATCAGAATTTAAAATATGTCGTTAACTAAAAGTATGGATAGCGGCGCTCTTTATTCGCAGAGGACAGAGTGAAAAATACAACGATTTGTATTTTGAATGATGAGCCAGATGATGAAAGACGGGGATTAAAAATACTTTTTTATCCTGTTCATTTTGCCTTGATGAAAGACCCTTCGACTACGCTCAGGATAAACCAAGCCAAAAAATCAAGACTTATTTTAAGTTTTTTGAAATACTACCAATTGTTTTTTGCTTCCGCATTTTGAGCCACTACGTTCGTAAAACGCTCCTTCACCCATTTCTAAAAATAATTCTTGATTTCTAACTAAACTAAAAATAGGTTGGTTACTAAATGCTAGTTAGAAGGAGAATCTTTCTCTGTGAGTATAGTATTTATTTATCGTTAAAAATTATCGAAACCTTGGAGATAATTTAGAGAAATAAATACGGTTTTAGGCTCTTAAAAAGAGGATAAAAAGACCTAAGAGAAAGTGTCCTTTTTAAGCCTCTTTTTGGACAAGCAAAAAAAGGTAAAAGAATGAATAAAAACTCTTTGATGTTTTCAACATAACGGACTTCCACTTGTTTTACAGTTAGTTCTTGAAAACCTTCGGTTTGTTTTTCTAAGAAAATTTTTGGTAAAACTTAAAACTTAACCCTAAAACTAACATTTGGTGTAATCCCTAAGGATCTACTATCTACTCTTTGTATTCTGTTTTCGTCTGTCAATCTAAAATATGAGCTAATAGTATTGTTATTATCTAATACATTTAAAACAGATGCGCTAAGGGTTGCATCTATTAACGGGTTTAATTTAAAATCATACACTGCAGAGATATCTGCACGTAAAAAATCATCTAAATTTTCGGCATTTGGTTCTTGATAATTAATAGTAGCCGGTACTGTATTAGTATTTACAGGGTTGTTTTCTGTTGGCAGTGTGAAGGGTCTTCCACTTCTCCAATTCACACCCAATGCAAGTTTGAAATTATGTATAGTATAGGTGCCTGCAGCAACTATAGAGTGTCTTATATCTGCAGTATTTGGAAATTCAGAAGGGGCTAAAGTATCAAATGTATAGTCGTTTTTTCCGTATGTATAACTTAACCAAGTACTAAATGTGTTATTCCTTTTATTAATTAAAAATTCAACTCCTTGAACATTGTATTCACCTACCTCATTAATAAATTGGTTTTGATCTAAAAAACCTTGGCTTCTTGTACTTATACCATCTACTGTTTTATAAAAGGCATTCGTACTTACTAACCATCCTTTATAATTATAATCAATCCCTACAGCTCCTTGTCTACTAGTGGTAATGGGTACATCTTCTTCATTAGCCAATACCCATCTTCTATTATCAACCCCTAAAAAATCTTCTTGTAAATCTATGATTTGTGTAGTATACTGACTTTTAAACTCACCTTTTACATTAAAAGATAATGCATTATTGAGTTTATGACTAATACTAAGACGAGGCTCAATAATAAAGCGATTGAATTTTTCGGGATAATTTACTCTAACACCTGCTCTTATATAAGTTCTGTGTTTCTTCCAGGTAAATTCACTAAAGAGTGCATGATTTAATAAAACATCTTTAGTTATTTGAAAGAATCTCGGTAAATTAATATCTACAGCATTTGTGACCCCAACCTCATAAAGTTGATAGCCGCTTTGTAATGATAAGCCATTGCTTAATTTTAAATTAGCGACAGCTTTAACCCCCCAATCTAGTACTTCATTATTTTGCTCTAATCTTTGGGTATTAATAATATCAAAGTTAATAGCATCGATATTGTATTGAGTATAATATCCTGAAATAGTTGTATTGAAATTAGAACTCCATTTTCGCGTCCAATTGGCTCCAACTCCAATATTAGCCTGATCTAAAGAACTGGTTCTATTTTCATCTGGGGTAAGACCAAATTCTTCATAAGATAATTCATTATTGGCATTAATAAGGCTCACTCTAAATTGGTCCTTATCATTTGCGTCAAAAAGTAGTTTGGCCGCAAAATCATAGAAAAGAAAGTTTTCATTTCCAGTAACCTCACGATCAACATTCGTATTTCCTTCAATAATTTCAGTATCTTGAAATGTTCGTTCAAAATAACGTTCAAAAGTAGGGGTGTTTACAAAATCTGTTAAAGAACGTCTTCCAGCTAATTGTAAAGACCATTTTTTTGTAATTGGAATTTCACTAGAAAAATCTGCGCTGATAAGGTTAACTCCTGTATTTACTGAAAATGTATCTGTAATTTCGTCTTTTGTTTGTATATTAATAGTACTTGAAACAGCGTCATTATATTGTGCTTTTGTACCGTTTTTTATAACATCGACACTCGATGTCAAGTAAGGGTTAAAGGCAGAAATAAGCCCAAAAAAATGCCCAGTTTGATACATTTTAATACCATCCCATAAAATTAAATTTTGATCATGAGACCCTCCTCTGACGTTAATATTAGAAATAGTTTCGTCAATGCTCTCAATGCCAGGTAGAGCTTGAATGGTTTGCAATACATCTGGATCTGATAAACCAGGTAAAATACCGAAATCTAAAGGTTTGATAGCTATTTGACCATCTACTTTTTTAATGATCCCCTTTGTTAAGTAATTAACCAATACAACTTCAGAGAGTTCTTCAATTTGTGATTGCAAAAAAATGGTAGGGCATTTAGCACCTTCAGATAATCTTCGAGCAGGTATTATTAAAGTTTTATACCCTAAAAACTTAATTTGAATTTGTGCATCAATAGCAACTTCTTTAAACTCAAAAGAAGCATCTTTTTTAGAAATTTTACGTAAATCGGTACCTATTACTTCTATTGTAGCGTTGCTAAGAGAACTATTAGTATGAATATCTCTTACAAACCCACAAATATTTTTTAAGATGCTTAGATTGCTAATAGCTATAAATCTAGTATCTAATATTTTGAAATTTAAAACAGTTTCTTTTTTTAAGAAAATAAGAGCTTCATTTAGAGATGCAAACGTTTCTTTTTTGGTGACTAAAATATCATTTATGTCTGCATCTTGATATGAAAACTTGACGTTAAATTGAGCTTCAACTTTTAATAGCAGATCTCTTAAAGCTATCTTTTCCGTATTGTTTTGAGCATGTAGAGAGGAAGAAGTTAGCCAGAGAAATAAGATCAAAAAGAATTTTAACCTAAGGCTTATCTGCATGAAGTTTTACTTTATCATCATTAACTACATATTTTATTTGTAATGGAATACATATAGATTGTAATGCAATATCTATATTATTATGAGTAAACCCTCCTGTAAATAAAACAGAAGTGTCTATATCTTTTAAATCAATAGTAATATCATATTGCCTTTTAAGTTCATTCAAAACATATTCTAGAGGAATACTATTAAACGTACTTTCATTTTCAATCCATGAAGGAATATTGCCAGAGATATCATTTTCTTCAATAACATTTCCATTGAAAATTTTAAACCCATCACCAATAGTGAGTGTTTTCTCCATGTTTAAGTGCATTACTCTAACAATGCCTTCATAACAAACTACTTCAAAATAACCATTTCTATTTTTCACATTAAACTCTGTCCCAACAACAGAAATAACACCATTTGATGTAATTACATCAAATTTCTTCCCTTTGGCTACTTTAAAAAAGGCTTCTCCTTCTAATTTTACCGCACGCCTTCTCGACCAAGAATTTTTATTAAACTCTATAGATGATTCTGCATTTAATGCTACTTCAGAATGATCAGGTAAAAAGGTGTTTCTGTGTTCTGCAATAGATGTATTAATATGAGTATCTCTTTGATCTATAAAATAGTAAAGGCCAAAAGCAATTATAAATACAGCTGCAATTCTAAAAAATAGTGTAATAGGATCTAACTTGATTACTTTGGTAGCACTTTCTTTTTCTGGAAGTTTTTTTCGAAGTGCTATAAATTCTCTAACATTACTATATTCTGGAGGAGTAAGCCTATCTGAATGATCAATAATTTTAGCGTACGATTCATAGGCTTCAGTTTTTTCAAACTCCTGAAGCTCTTCATCGCTTAATGTGCCTTCTAACCAGCGTGCTAAAAAATTATCCTGATCCATTATTTTATCAATCTCTACTCATATAACAGTTTAGAATATCAAAACCCTACCTTAAGATATTAAATTTTTTCAATTTCTTTTCGCAATGCTACCAAAGCGCCATGAATTCTTTTTTCAACGGCTTTTACAGAAATGTTTAAAAGATCTGCAATTTCAGCATATTTTTTGCCATCAATTCTATTTAAAAGAAATGCTTCTCGCTGTCCATTTGTAAGATTATTTATTGCTCGTTGCAGTTTTTCATCGTATTGTTTTTCTTCTAAAAGAAATTCAGGAGTTTCATTAGTATATGATTTTTTATTTCCTGCTCGATAATTTAAAACTACTTTTTGATGCGCAATATCATTCAAAAATAAGTTATTGGCAACGGTATATAAAAATGATTTTGTTTTTTTATAGGGAACGTCTTTACATTTCTGCCATAATTTTATAAAAGCATCTTGGACAATATCAGATGCTTTGTCTTGATCACCGCATTTGTAATAAATGTAATTTCGTATAATATTAGCGTGTTCCATGAAAACGGATTGAAATACTTTTTCCTCACAAACATGCTCTTTGGTATTGTGCATAAACCGCAAATAAACTCAGGTGGACAAATTTATCTAAAAAAAAGTTAAATGAAAAAGGTAGGGTATTTTTTGTATAAGCTGTTTTATTAACAAACGTATTGTTGAACCAAATTTAACAAATCATGAAAAAATTAATTAAAAGCATAGTAGTACCAGCCCTAATAGTACTATTAACCTTTACATCATGTCAAGACGAAATTGATGTACAAGGTCCAGAAACTTCATCAGAAGAAAATATAGCAGCAAATTCTGAAACCGCTGCATTAATTATTCAAACTTCTTCAAACGATGGGTCATCAGATAATATAATTGACGGTGCCAGCTGTATTAATGTTGTATTCCCTATTACTGTTAATGTTAATGGAGTAGAGATAACTTTAGACTCTGAAATGGATCTTCGTGTTATTGAAGCAATTTTTGACGAATTCGAAGATGATGAAGATTTACTTGAAATTATATTTCCAATTACTATTGTAGCTGGAGATTTCACAGAAGTAGTTATTAATAATCAAAATGAGTTAGAAGCCTTTATAGAAGAGTGTATAGAAGGAGGAGATGATGATGATATTGAATGTATTGATTTTCAATATCCTTTAACTTTTTTCCAATTTAATACTGAAACTCAAGAAACAGATAGAATTGTTGTAGAAAATGACAGAGAGCTTCACAGGTTTTTTAGATCATTGGATGAAGTTGATGTTGTAAGTATTGAATATCCAGTGACATTAATTTTATTTGATGGAACCGAAATTACAGTAAATAGTAATCAAGAATTGGCTAGAGCATTAGAAGAAGCAAGAGATCTTTGTGATGAAGACGATGACGATGATTTTAATGACGACGACTTTACAAAAGAACGTTTGGATGCATTATTGGTAGAATGTCCATGGTTGGTACGAGAAGTACGAAGAAACAATCAAGACCAAACCGCACAGTTTGAATTGTTTTTATTCAATTTTAGAGAAGACGGAAGTGTAACTGTTAGAGACAGGCAAGAAAATGTACTTCAAGGAGAATGGGATACTCGAGTTACTGAAGACGGTGCAATATTGCGATTAGAGTTTGATACCCTTGTAGATTTTAATTTATTATGGTTTGTAAATGATATTGATGATGATAGAATAAAATTATTTGCAGAAGGTGGGAACCGTGTTATTATGGACCAAAACTGTGAAGATGATGACATTACTGCCGAACGTATAGAAGGTGTTTTACAAGAGTGTTTATGGAGAATAACTCGACTTCAAATTGATGGTGTAGATAGAGAAGATGAGTATATAGGAACACCATTTAATTTTCAAGAAGATGGAGTTGTAATGCTTAGAGTGAATGGAGAACTTGTTCAAGGAACATGGGATGTACTTGAGGCTAATGCTGGTTTTGTTCTACAAATTACTTTTGATAATAGACCGGAACTTAATTTATTTTGGTTAATTGTTGAATTAGATGAAGACAGAATCGCCTTGATTAATGAAAATAGTCAATTAGTTCTTAGAAGGTTTTGTGAAGAAGAACAAGATGGAGATGTGCTCGAAATAAGAGGTATACTTAATGAAGGTGAATGGGAAGTAGCACTTTATGTTGATTCTCAACAAGAAGATTTAACTCAAAATTTCAGCGATTTTGCGATAGACTTTTTAACTAATGGTGGTGTACTTGTAGAAGGGAATTATCAAATTATTGATGGATCGTGGTTAGTTCGTAGAGATGACGATAGCTTAAATCTAGATTTAAACTTTGGACTAGAGCCGCCTTTCGATGAATTAAATGATGATTGGAAAATAGTAGAAATAACACCAAATGTGATTGAATTGAGAAATTATGGAGAAGATGATAATTCTGAAAGCTTCTTGATTTTGGAAAGATTATAACTTCCTGCTTATAAATATAATTTAGTTAGGTTATTTAATCCCCTTTAAAAAAGACTGTCTATGCTATTATAGACAGTCTTTTCCTGTTAATAAATTTTTACTATCTTAGCTATAGACATATTAAAGCCCCTCTACAATTTCATAGCCCCCTAGCATCAAAACGTATTTGTTTGCTATGAATTTTAAAAATGTCCTTTTTATATTTACATCACTTATTTCAATTTTTGTTTACAGTCAAGTAGGGATTGGAACCACAACTCCAGATAGTTCGTCATTATTAGATATTTCATCAGTAGATAAAGGTATTTTGATACCTAGAATGACAGAAACACAAAAAAATGCCATTTCAGATCCAGCAAATGGCCTTCTGGTTTATCAAACAACAGCTTCTTCAGGATTTTATTATTACAATGGGAGTAATTGGATTTCGCTAACAGCAGCAGATGGAGATAATTTAGGAAATCACTTAGCAACGCAAACGTTTAATATGGGAAGCAACAATTTTACTAATGCAAATTCCATAGGTTTGAGAGGTACCAGCTCAACAGTATTCGATTTTAATCGTTTTGATGCGGGAAGTACTTCTAATGATCAACTTAGGCTTAGCGCTAATGGGATAAATGTATTTGGGGTATTAGGAGATGGTAGAGTGAATACAAGAAATAACATTTTAATGGTAAATAATGCGACTATAGATAATGTAGACGTCTCTGATATGGTAGGTATTATAGGGAGTGATCTAGGGGTTTTTACAGGAACTACCATTGCAGATGGAGTTTCTATCAAAGAAGCTCTTCAGATACTAGAAAATGCAGTTGAAGCTTCTATTGTAGCTTCTGCAGAAGAAGAACAATCTGTAGAATTGGAGAATGTCACTCCAAAATTTTCTGTTACTACAGGAAAAAACGCATTTTTTAATACAAATAATAAGATACTACGATTTGATACCATAGAATTTGATAATTTAAAAGGATATTCTAAAGAAAACAATGTTTATGTTATCCCGGTTTCTGGAACGTATTTTATTCAATTTCAATGCGCTGTAGAAAATATAGAAAATACAATTGATAAACAGGTATATATAGGTGTTGCTAAAAATGATATAGAAGTCTCTAGAACCTCTTTTATACTAGATACAAGTGCTACAAATGCTATGAATACTGTATCGATATTTAAAACTTTTAAAAAAGGCGATCAAGTTAAACCTACTGTAAATTTGGGCAATGCAACCTATGTTATAAATACCGTTACAACTTCATTCAGTGGCTTTATGGTGAATTGACAAGATACAATAGAAGCTCTTCATAAGAAACAAAATATATTCATTACAAATACTTGTTTTTAATAATGAATGATCCTAAAAAAATTATCTTCCTCAATCCGAAGCAAATTCTTAAATTTGCACTTTCTCATACAACATGAGATTTCCAGAAAAAGACGAAGGAATATGTTTGATAATTTAAGTGAAAAGTTAGATAAAGCGCTACATGTCTTAAAAGGGCATGGTCAAATTACAGAAATAAATATAGCTGAAACACTAAAAGAGGTTAGAAGAGCTCTTCTAGATGCCGATGTTAATTTTAAAATAGCAAAAGCATTTACCAATACTGTAAAAGAGAAAGCACTGGGGCAAAATGTATTAACTACATTACAACCAGGGCAGTTAATGGTTAAGATTGTCAAGGATGAATTGGCAACCTTAATGGGAGGTGAAGTTGCAGGTGTTGATTTATCTGGAAGCCCTTCTGTTATATTAATGTCTGGTCTTCAAGGATCTGGTAAAACAACTTTTTCTGGAAAACTTGCAAACTATCTTAAGAATAAGAAAACAAAAAAACCATTATTAGTTGCTTGTGATATATATCGTCCTGCAGCAATTAATCAATTGCATGTAGTTGGAGACCAAATAGGGGTTGAAGTATATTCAGAAGAAGGAAATCAAGACCCTGTAGCGATAGCAAAAAATGCAATCGATCATGCTAAGAAAAATGGACATAATGTTGTTATTGTCGATACAGCAGGTCGTTTGGCTGTAGATGAACAAATGATGACTGAAATTGCCAATGTGCATAAAGCAATACAACCACAAGAAACATTATTTGTTGTTGATGCAATGACGGGTCAAGATGCCGTAAATACAGCAAAAGCATTTAACGATGTTCTTAACTTCAATGGTGTTATTCTAACCAAATTAGATGGTGATACTCGAGGTGGAGCCGCACTCTCTATTAAATCTGTAGTAGATAAACCTATAAAGTTTATAGGTACGGGAGAAAAAATGGAAGCTATAGACGTTTTTTATCCTTCTCGTATGGCAGATCGTATATTAGGGATGGGAGATGTTGTATCGCTTGTTGAGAGAGCGCAAGAGCAATTTGATGAAGAAGAAGCTCGAAAATTACAGAAAAAAATTGCCAAAAATCAATTTGGTTTTGATGATTTTCTTACTCAAATTCAGCAAGTTAAGAAAATGGGAAATATGAAAGACTTGATGGGGATGATCCCAGGAGCTTCCAAAGCAATGAAAGATGTAGATATAGACGATGATGCTTTTAAAGGAATTGAAGCTATTATTCATTCTATGACTCCTGAAGAACGAAGTACTCCAAGCGTATTAAATGCAATGCGAAAAAAACGAATAGCTAAGGGTAGCGGGACAAGTATACAAGAAGTAAATCAACTCCTTAAGCAATTTCAACAAATGAGTAAAATGATGAAAATGATGCAGGGCGGAGGCGGAAAGCGAATGATGCAGATGATGAAGGGAATGCGTTAGAAACTATAATTATAAAAGAATTCACCCAATAATACTTAAATTCAAAATCAATGGTTCTATTAGATGGTAAAAAAGCATCCAATCAAATAAAAGACGAAATCACGGCTGAGGTTTCTAAGATGAAAGAACGGGGAGAAAAAGTACCGCATTTGGCAGCTGTAATTGTTGGAAATGACGGTGCTAGTTTAACCTATGTGGGTAGCAAGGTGAGAGCATGTGAGCGTGTTGGTTTTGAGTCTACTATGGTGCGTTTGCCAAATACTACTTCTGAAGTAGAATTATTAAAAACTATCAAAGAATTGAATCAAAATGAAGATATAGATGGTTTTATAGTTCAATTACCACTGCCTCCTCAAATTGACACACAACAAGTTTTAATGGCTGTAGACCCAGATAAAGATGTTGATGGTTTTCATCCAACAAATTTTGGAAAAATGGCATTGGATATGAGTACTTTTATACCAGCCACACCATTTGGAATCTTAGAATTATTAGACCGTTACGGCGTAGAGACAAAAGGAAAACATACGGTAGTTATTGGAAGAAGTCATATTGTAGGTAGGCCTATGAGTATTTTAATGGGAAGAAAAGGATTTCCTGGTAATTCTACCGTAACATTAACACATAGTCATACAAAAAACATTACTCAAATCACATCACAAGCAGACATCATTATCTCTGCTCTAGGGGTGCCAAATTTTTTAAAAGCAGAAATGGTAAAAGATGATGTTGTAATTATAGATGTTGGGATTACCAGAGTACCAGATGATACCAAAGAAAAAGGATATTGTATTTGTGGAGATGTAGATTTTGAAAACGTAAGTAAAAAAGCAAGTTACATAACTCCTGTACCTGGAGGTGTAGGCCCTATGACTATTGCAATGCTTTTAAAGAATACGCTATTAGCTAGAGATAGACACAGAACAAGAGCTTAGAATTTATATTTATTAATTAAATAGAGAAGTATAATAATTAGAAATTGCCAATAAATCTTCTTCTTTGGTTATTTTGAGTGGCACTAATCGTTAAAACCGCGATAAAAGTGTTCCAAAGTTGGAACAGTATTGAAATAGAGTGAGTTAGAAATAAGGCAGTTTTTTTAAGACTGCCTTATTCTTTTTTAAAGTTCATTGACTTATTGAAAATTGTTTTTGAGAATAGGGATTAGAATAACTATTAGCTTTTACATCCAATTTTAGTAATACATTTATTAAAGTTTCTATTTATTTCTAATCGATTGGCTTTAGCTTGTTTAAGTATTTGAGAAAATAATGACTTATTAATGGACTCGCCATTAACAATTTCCATCGGTGTTTTTCCATAGAGACGACAAGGATATCTGTGATAATTATAATAGTCCATAAAATCATCTAAACTTTTAAGATGTGATACTTGATCTTCAGAAATGTTACCACTCATAAATTCAGATTTGTATATTCTATGAGTAATCTCAGACATGGCATTAGAAAATGGAAATGCTTCTGTCATTGCTGTTATTTTCTTAACTACAGGCGGTGCATTAATATGTTTTACCCACGATAATACTTCACCTTTGTTTTCTGACCCACCATCTGAAAGGATATGAATATCTTGTTTTTGGTTGTAGAGATTAAATTTTTTAAAAGTTTCTTCTA
>CAYMDH010000028.1:43478-43619 GCA_964389205.1 uncultured Flavobacteriaceae bacterium | reverse complement strand
TACACTGCTCAGTTTAATCCGGCACGAGTGGTTCACTTTATCCGAATTTTCCAATTACCTCGCTACACTCGGTGATCCCTCAAAGTTCCGCTTTGAAAATAGTTCAAATAAAAAAACTTCAATACTTCTTTAAGGATTACC
>CAYMDH010000028.1:0-43378 GCA_964389205.1 uncultured Flavobacteriaceae bacterium | reverse complement strand
CTACACTCGGTGATCCCTCAAAGCTCCGCTTTGAAAATAGTTCAAATAAAAAAACTTCAATACTTCTTTAAGGATTACCTCGCTACACTCGGTGATCCCTCAAAGCTCCGCTTTGAAAATAGTTCAAATAAAAAAACGCTCAAGTAAACTTGGCGTTTTTTCTTATTGAACTACTTATTCGTGACCACGGAGGGATTCAAACCCCCGACCGTTGGAGCCGAAATCCAATGCTCTATTCAGCTGAGCTACGTGGCCATTAAATTTATGCTAAGGCTTGTTTTACAATAGTGGAAATTGTTTTTCCATCTGCCTTTCCAGCCAGTTCTTTAGAGGCCATTCCCATTACTTTCCCCATATCTTTCATACCAGCTGCTCCAGTTTTTTCAATAATAGTCGCAATTATTTTCGAAACTTCTTCTATACTTAATTGTGCTGGTAAAAACTTCTCAATAACAGCAGCTTGTGCAATTTCTGGTTCTGCTAAATCTGCTCTTCCTTGCTCTGTAAAAATAGCCGCGCTGTCTTTTCGCTGTTTGACCAATCGCTGTAGTAATTTAATTTCTTCTTCTTCATTTAAATCATCCTTAGCCCCATTTTCAGTTTTTGCTAAAAGTATTGCTGATTTAACTGCTCTTAAAGATTCTAAAGCTACTGAATTTTTAGATTTCATAGCAGCTTTCATTTCATCCATTATTTTACTTTGCAAACTCATTGTCGTATTTTTTTCTTTGGACTGCGAATATAACAAATAACCCGAAATCTATAATAGATTCCGGGTTAAAATCATAGGATAATAGTAGGCTAAGCGATTGAATATTGTTAATCTACATTATCATGTAAAAAAGAATTATTAGATCGTAATTGAATTTCATCATTACTATCCTTTCCTAATGATAAGCGAGATGAATCATTCTCTCTATCCTCATCCTCTAATGTTATGCCCATTCTTTTATAGGCTGGTTGCTTTTCTATTTCGTCAATTCTAGAAGTATTGTTCTGGAATTTATAATTAAATTCTTTTAATTTCTTTCTACGTTCTTCAGCTCTTAATTTTAAGGTATCATCAATAGAATTGTACACAGGATCTATTTCTACTTCTTCAACTTCTTGTTTAGTCTCTGTTGTTTCTTCCGATACTACTTTCTTTTCTATTAATAATTCTTCTTCTACAACTTCAGGTTCATTTTCTTTCTGCTGAGCTCCAGTTAGGCTATGTTCCATTTCCATATAATCATCCAAACTATAGCGTTTCTCTCCTTCGTCTGAAATCTCCGTTACTGGAATAATTTCTACAGGATCTTTTACATCATAGTTTTTCACATCATCTGTTAAATCAAATAATACTACATTTTCATTTTCTTCATTCTCTTTTTCATTATTTATAGGCATATCAAAAGATAATGCTGTTTGATTTTCTTCCTCTTCTTCTATAACTACTTCCTCTGCAGAGACTACTTCAATATCTCTTAGCTTTGATGTTGTATCTATGATAACAAAATCGTCATCTTTAACAATTACTTCTTCACTTACAACATTAATATTCCTAATCAACTCTGAGGTAGGAATCAAATCTAACTCTTCTACTTCATCTTCAAGCACGTACCGTATTACTTCTTTCTTTTCTGTATTTTCCTTTTCAATTTCTACAGGTAAATCATGTAAAGAAGCAGTTGCTTTTGGAGGTAATTCTTGTACTGCTTTTTGTTCTTCTTCTAATGTATGTATTATTTTCTTTGCTTCTGTATTTACTATTTCATCTTGCTGTTCTACATTAAAACCTGTAGCTATTACAGTAACAGAAATTGCATCTCCAAGATTATCATCTTCTCCAACTCCCATGATTATATTTGCACCATGTCCAGCTTCTATTTGGATATGATCATTTATTTCTCCTATTTCATCAATAGTAATCTCTTCTGAGCCTGAAACAATAAGAAGCAATACATTTTTAGCTCCTGTTATTTTATTGTCATTAAGAAGTGGTGAATCCAAAGCTTTCACAATACCTTCTTGTGCTCTATTTGCTCCAGATGCAGAACCAGAACCCATAATTGCAGTTCCACTACCAGACAATACTGTTTTAGCATCCCTTAAATCTATATTTTGTGTATAATGATGTGTAATTACTTCTGCTATACCTCTGGCTGCTGTTGCTAATACTTCATCTGCTTTAGAAAATCCTGCTTTAAAACCAAGATTACCGTATACTTCTCTTAATTTATTATTATTAATAACAATTAATGAATCTACTTGTTTTCTTAAATTTTCTATTCCTTTCTGCGCTTGTTCATTACGCATTTTCCCTTCAAATTGAAAAGGAATCGTTACTATACCTACTGTAAGTATATCTAGGTCTTTAGCCATTTTTGCAATAATTGGAGCGGCTCCTGTACCTGTACCGCCTCCCATTCCGGCTGTGATAAAAACCATTTTTGTGTTTCTATCAAGCATTACCTTGATATCTTCTATACTTTCAATTGCAGATTGCTCTCCAACATCTGGATTGGCACCTGCACCCAATCCTTCTGTTAAAGATACTCCTAATTGAATTTTATTTGGTATTGGGCTATTCTCAAGCGCTTGCGAATCTGTATTACAAATCACAAAATCTACTCCCTTAATACCTTGTTGAAACATGTGATTAATAGCGTTACTTCCGCCACCTCCAACTCCAATAACTTTGATAACGTTACTTTGGTTTTTTGGCAGGTCGAATGCGATGTCTCCAAAATCTGTGTTGCTACTCATGCCTATTTTTTTTGGGTTCTATATCTTTATATTTATTTATTTTATTCTGCATTATCTAGAAAGTCTTTTAATTTTTCAGACCATTTTTCAAAAACGGACTTGCGCTCTTTCTTAGATTCTGATGGCATTTGTGAATCTGAAGATGTTTCTTCACCTTCTGTTAATTCCTCTTTTTTGGTTATACTTACTGTTGAATTATTTTGTTCTTGATTTTTATTTTGTTTTTGTATTGCATTCATTACTAAACCTGTAGCAGTTGCATAAACAGGACTTACTGTTTCTGTATCTGAATTTCCTGCCAAGTGTTCATTTGGATATCCTATCCTAGTATCCATTCCTGTAATATACTCAACAAGTTGTTTTAAATGTTTTAATTGACTTCCTCCTCCTGTAAGTACAATTCCTGCAATTAATTTCTTTTTTTGTTCTTCGTGTCCGTAATTTTTAATTTCTAAATATGCTTGTTCAATAATCTCTACAACTCTAGCATGAATAACCTTTGAAAGGTTTTTTAGTGTTATTTCTTTAGGTTCACGTCCTCTTAATCCTGGAATAGAAACTATTTCATTGTCTTTGTTTTCTCCAGGCCAAGCAGAACCAAATTTTATCTTTAATAATTCTGCTTGTTTTTCTATAATAGAACATCCTTCTTTTATGTCTTCTGTAATCACATTTCCTCCAAAAGGAATTACAGCTGTATGACGAATAATCCCATCTTTAAAAATTGCTAAATCTGTAGTACCTCCTCCAATATCTATCAATGCTACTCCTGCTTCTTTTTCTTCTTGGCTTAGCACTGCATTAGCAGATGCTAAAGGCTCTAATGTAATCCCTGCCAAATCTAGACCAGCACTTTTAACACATCTTCCAATATTTCGAATGGATGAAACTTGACCAACTACCACATGAAAATTAGCTTCTAGCCTGCCACCATACATACCAATAGGTTCTTTTATTTCTGCTTGTCCATCTACTTTATATTCTTGTGGTAGTACATGAATAATTTCTTCTCCAGGCAACATAACCAATTTATATACTTGGTTACAAAGTTTATCAACGTCATCATCATCAATAACTTCGTCAGAGTTGGATCTTGTTATATAATCACTGTGTTGTAAACTTCTTATATGTTGACCAGCTATCCCTACTACAACATCTTTAATTTCTACTCCAGAAACTCCTTCTGCTTCTTGAATAGCTTGTTGAATAGATTGAATTGTTTGAGTAATGTTATTAACAACACCTCTGTGCACTCCTAAGCTTTTAGATTTTCCTATACCTAAAATTTCAATCTTACCATATTCGTTCTGTTGACCTATCATGGCCACTATTTTAGTGGTACCTATATCTAATCCTATTGCATAATTTCGTTGCCCCATAACTTATTTTTTGGTACATACAACTTGGTTACTATATCTCAAATTTACTGTCTTATACTTATTAAGCGTATTGTCTTTTTGTGCTTTTTTATAAAATGCTTTAAAATTTCTGAACTTAGTTTCTATACTTTCTACAGATCCTAACAACACTTCAAAATCATTCATTCTCAGCTTTAATTCAAATTCATTATCTCTTTTATGAATCCCTATAATATTCTTACTAAGAAAATCATCTTCATATATATATTTTGATAACACAAAAACTTCTTCTAATTTTTCTTTATTTATTGTTCCGCTAATTAATGGTACTCTTGCTGAAAAAACAGGTGATAAAGGCATCGACTCTCCTTCTACGTCTATATAAAAAGGAGTTTTACCTGTAACCCTAGCAATAGGTTTTCTTTGTTTTATCCTTGCTCCAAGTTGCCCATTCACAGTATAATACACCTGAGCTTCTTGAATCATTTGATTTGTATTTAAAATACCTTCCAGTTTATTCAAAACTAAATGTTCTTTTGCTATGCTCGTAATGGTATCATTATTTTGTATTAACAATTTATTAACCATAGGGTAGGTAATAAAATGATTTCCTTCATCTACAAATTCAACATTCATTTTAGACAGTTTTCTTTTATTATTCCTGTCATTTGAAAACGAAAACAAAACGATTATCAAGAACAAACCACCTATCAGTTTTATATAGTTCCAATTAATTTTCATATAACAATGCTTTTTTAATGTTATCTACTTCAATCCCAATATCTCCTGCCCCTAATGTCAAAAAAACTTCAGCTTTAGATTTTTTCACTGCGGCTGGTAATGCTTCTTTGGTTAAGAGATGAGCATTTTTATGATTCATCTTTTTCAATAACCAATTTGATGAGATTCCTTCTATAGGCAATTCTCTTGCAGGATATATGTCCAAAAGAATTATTTCATCAAACCTAGATAAACTTTTCGCAAATTCATCTCCAAAATCGCGTGTTCTGGAATACAGATGTGGTTGAAAAATAACCAAGTTTCTTTTTAGAGGATAGAGTTCTAATACTGCTCCAGAAATAGCATCTATTTCGGTTGGGTGATGTGCATAATCATCAATAAAAATCAGAGATTTTCTTTGTATATGATATGAAAATCTTCGTTTTACTCCTTTAAAAGATTTTAGTGCTTTAACGAGGCGATCGATTGGTGATCCCATTTGGATCGCCATCGCAAAAGCTACTAACGCGTTTAACAAGTTATGCTGTCCGGGCTTGCTAAACTCTACACCTCGAATTATTTTGTCAGGTGTATCCACATCAAAAACGTAGGTCGCATTTTTGGTCTTCAAATTCTTTATACAATAATCAGAATCGTCATTAATTCCGTACGTAATACCACTAATAGGAATTCCATTTCTAACAAATAAAGTCCCATCTGGCTTTACTCGCTTTGTAAAGTCTAAAAACGATTGATCTAAAGCCGATTTTTCCCCATAAACATCTAGATGATCTGCATCTGTCGATGTTATACATGCTATGTTGGGTGATAAATGAAGAAAAGAACGATCATACTCATCTGCTTCAACTACAGTAACTTTGTCTCCTTTAATTAAAAAGTTACTATTAAAATCTTCAGAAATCCCTCCTAAAAAAGCAGTGATTGGAGCACCTGCTTCATTTAGAATGTGTGCAAGTATAGAAGAGGTTGTTGTTTTTCCATGAGTCCCTCCTACCGCTAAACAAAATGTATCTTGTGTTATGAGACCTAAAACCTCTGCACGCTTAAATATTTTAAATTGATTATTCTTGAAATAATTCAATTGTTTATGCTCATTTGGTATTGCCGGTGTATAAATTATTATTGTATTTTCTTTGTCTTTATATATCGATGGAATTGCTGTTATCTCATCTTCAAAATGAATGGTAATGTCGAGTGCTGTTAGATCGAATGTTATAGGAGATATCGTTTTATCATAACCAGCAACATTCTTTTTAACAAACTTAAAATACCTAGCAAGCGCAGACATTCCTATGCCGCCTATGCCTATAAAATAAACATTATGTATTTGATTTAAATTCATTTCAAAAGCTCTTCTATTTCATCAACAATTTGCTTTGTCGCTTCTGGAAGGGCTAATTTTTTTATGTTAACACTCATTTCATTTTGCTTAGCTTCAGATTTCAATATTTTTAAAAATTCTATTTCAAAAACCTCCTCCAGCATAGGTTCTTTTATAGCGATAGCTGCAGCATTTTCAACTACTGCTGCAGCATTTTTACTTTGATGATCTTCAGCTACATTTGGAGACGGAATAAAAATAACTGGCTTGCCTATAATACATAGTTCTGAAACTGAGCTTGCTCCTGCTCTTGAAATAATAATATCTGCAGCCGCATATGCCAAATCCATTTTATTTAAAAATTGATGCACACGTACATCTTTTGAATTGTATTTCTTATATTCTTGATAGTAAAGCTTTCCACATTGCCAAATAAGCTGTATATCTTCTTTTTTAAAAAAGTTCAATTCTCGCTCTACCATCTTATTAATCATTCTAGCGCCTTGGCTTCCTCCTATAATTAATACTGTTTTTCTATCAGCATCTAATTCAAAAAAAGCGTGCCCCTCTCTGGTTTTAGAATATACATCTAAAAAATCTTCTCGTACTGGGTTTCCTGTTTTTATAATTTTTTCTACAGGAAAAAATCGATCTAAACCATCATAGGCTACGCATATTTTTTTTGCTTTTTTTGCCAATAGCCTATTCGTTATTCCTGGAAAAGAGTTTTGCTCCTGTATAATACATGAAATTCCTTTTGAAGAAGCAACTTTCATTAAGGGCCCACTGGCATAACCTCCTGTTCCTATAACAACATCTGGTTTTTCTTTTTTTATTATTTTTCTAGCCTTCCATAAACTACTTATTAACTTAAATGGAAAGGAAAGGTTTTTTAATGTCAATTTTCTTTGCAAACCTGAAATCCACAACCCTTCTATTTCATATCCTGCTTGAGGTACTTTCTCCATTTCCATTCTATCTTTTGCTCCAACAAATAAGAAAGATGCGTTTGGATAACGAGATTTTAATTCATTTGCAATCGCTATTGCAGGATAGATATGTCCTCCTGTTCCTCCTCCTGATAATATGAATTTATAATTGCTCACCTAGAATATCTAAAGGGTTTAGTTCATTTTCTTCTTCTTGATTTTTTAAAGCTTTTTCTCGATTTGCGCTAACACTTAGAATAACACCCAATGCAAAACAAGTCATCCAAATAGAGGTTCCACCGCTACTTATTAAAGGAAGTGTTTGACCCGTTACTGGAAACAATTCTACTGCTACTGCCATATTAATTAAGGCTTGAAAAACAATAGGAAGTCCAACACCAATGACAATTAATTTGCCAAAAACTTTCTCTGCTTTATGTGCTACAATAACAATTCTAAACAACAATAACATATAAACAAATATGATAGCTAAAGCTCCTATCAATCCATATTCTTCTACAATGATTGCATAAATAAAATCAGAAGAACTTTGAGGTAAAAAATTTTTCATCACACTTTTACCTGCTCCTTTCCCTATAATACCGCCAGAAGCAATTGCAATTTTCGCCTGCTCTATTTGGTTATTTACTCCTTTCTCTTCTTTATTTGAAAAATTTTCAATTCTGCTTTTCCAAGTATTAACCCTATTCGGAAATAGATCTGGAAAAGCCTTTGCTGTAAGAATAAATAAAGTCAATGCTAATATTCCAACTCCTATAATCCCTCCTAAATATTTTATAGGGTATCCACCTAAAAAGCAAAGCATTATCACCATAAAAAATAAGATTGCTGTAGTAGATAAATTAGCAGGAAGAATCAGTATTAAAACTAAAAAAACAGGCACCCATAAAGGGAATACCGTTTCTTTAAAGGTTACCATCTTATCTTTAATTTTATTTAAATACCCTGCAACATAAATCATTAACACAACTGACGCCATTGTAGAGGTTTGAAATTTAACCCCTATTAAAGGCAATCGAATCCATCTACTGGCATTTGCACCATTAACTGTAGTTCCTTGCACAAGAGTAAACAATAGCATTATCAAAACTACAGGCATTGCTATTATTGAAAGTTTGATAAAATAATGATAGGGTATCTTATGAATGGTATAAATAATCGCAAAACCTAAAACTAATAAAGTAGCATGTTTTAGCAAATACCCCACAGTTGTACCATTCCCCACTACATATACCAAATTAGTACTTGCACTATATACTGGCAAAAATGAAAATAACGCTAATAGCGCTACTACTGCCCATATTACTTTATCTCCTTTAATGTTTTTAAATATTGTTTGCATTTACTGCTTACTATTCTAATAAATATGCATTATAATTTTCTAATAGCCTCCTTAAATTGACGCCCTCTATCTTCATAATTTTTAAAAAGATCAAAACTAGCACAGGCAGGAGACAACAATACATTATCGCCTCTAGATGCTATTTTATAAGCTATTTTTACAGCTTCTTCCATTGAATCAGTTTCTATCATCAGGTCTGTTATATTTTCATAACTCTGAACTATTTTAGTATTATCCATACCTAAACAAATAATAGCTTTTACCTTTTCTCTAACTAAGGGCAACAAAACATCATAATCATTCCCCTTATCAACTCCCCCTACAATCCATACTGTTGGTGCTGTCATACTATCTAAAGCATAAAACGTGGCATTAATATTCGTAGCTTTAGAATCATTAATATATTGAACATTAAAAATTTTAAGCACTTTTTCTAAACGGTGTTCTACTCCTTGAAAGTTTTCCAAACTCTCTCTTATTGTCTGTTTTCTAATATTAAGCAACATAGCTGCGGTAGATGCAGCCATCGCATTTTTAATATTGTGTTTTCCTTCTAGTGCTAAAGTGTCTGTTGGCATAGCAAATTGTTTATTAGCAATATTTATATTTATTTTTTTATTCTTTAAAAACGCTCCCTTTTCTATTGTTTTCTCTACAGAAAATGGAATCAATTTTGATTTTACAGGATGCTCTTTCAACCATTTGGAAATTACTTCGTCATCTGCATCATAAATGAGATAATCTTCTTCCGTTTGGTTCATAGCTATTCTAAACTTTGACGCTATATAATTGTCAAAATCATAATTATACCTATCTAAATGATCAGGAGAAATATTAGTAATGATGGCTATATTAGGTTTAAAATCTACGATCCCATCTAATTGAAAACTACTGATTTCTAATATGAAAATATCTTTTTCAGAAGTAGCAACCATATGCGCATAACTGTCTCCAATATTACCGGCTATACCTACTTCTAAATCACTTTCTTTAATTAAATGATATGCTAACATGGCAGTAGTGGTTTTTCCATTACTACCTGTTATCCCTACAATGGTAGCATCTGTATATTTAGATGCAAATTCAATTTCAGAAATGACAGGAATTTTCTTTTCCTTTAATTTTAAAATCAAAGGAACCATATCAGGTATTCCAGGGCTTTTCATTACCAAATCTGCATTTAAAATTTTATTCTCAGTATGCAAATTCTCTTCCCAATCAATCTCAAAATTTATAAGAACGTCTTTATATTTATTCTTTATTTCTCCTTTATCAGATACAAAAACTTCATACCCCTTTTGAACTCCCAATACAGCAGTTCCTACTCCGCTTTCTCCCGCTCCTAATATGACTAAGCGTTTTTTTGCCTTTATTGTATTGCTCACAATTAATATTTAAAAATTACTTTGAGCTCTTTCTTATTTTTTCAATACATTCAATACTTTTCATCCATTATCTTAATTTTAAGGTTACTATAGTAGCGATAGCCAACATAATTCCTACAATCCAAAATCTAGTTACTATCTTACTCTCGTGATAGCCTTTTTTCTGATAATGATGATGTAATGGAGACATTAGAAAAATTCGCTTTCCTTCTCCAAGCTTCTTTCTTGTGTATTTGAAATAACTCACTTGAAGCATTACTGATAGTGTTTCTGCAAAAAACACTCCACACAAAATAGGAATGAGCAATTCTTTTCGTATCACAATAGCTATTACCGCAATAATTCCTCCTATTGTCAAACTTCCTGTATCTCCCATAAAAATTTGAGCCGGAAAAGTATTGTACCATAAAAACCCCACCAGACCTCCAACAAAAGCAGCTATATAAATAGTAATTTCTCCAACTCTTGGTATGTACATAATATTGAGGTAGTCTGAAAAAATAATATTTCCAGATACCCATGCAAAAACTCCTAATGTCAATGCAATAATCACTGAAGTACCTCCTGCTAACCCGTCTATACCATCTGTTAAATTTGCGCCATTTGAAACCGCAGTAATTATAAAAATCACAAAAGGGATAAAGATGAGCCATGCATACTTCTTATAATCTTCTCCCAACCAAGAAATGACACTCGAATAATCAAACTCATTATTCTTTACAAATGGGATTGTAGTTTTTGTAGATTTCTCCTCTGATTTAAATTCTAATTGCGCAGGCCCATTTACTATAACTTCTTGTTGTGTTATTGGATTAACAATTTCTTGTCTTACTGTAACATCTTCATGGAAATACAAAGTACATCCAACTATAATACCTAACCCTACTTGGCCTAAAACTTTAAATTTTCCTTTTAATCCTTCCTTATCTTTTTTAAAGACTTTTATATAATCATCTACAAAACCAATAATACCCATCCAAACGGTTGTTATTATTAGTAAAATGATATAAATATTATTCAATTTGGCAAAGAGTAATACTGGAATAAGAATTGCCAAGATAATAATGACACCTCCCATTGTAGGTGTTCCCGTTTTTTCTTTTTGACCTTTTAATCCTAAATCTCTTACGGTCTCACCTACTTGTTTTTTTCTCAGATATAAAATAACTCGCTTTCCATAAATAGTAGAGAGCATTAATGAAAATATAATAGCCATAGCCGCTCTAAAAGAGATAAACTGAAACAGACTCGCCCCTGGAAATTCGAAGTTTTTTTCTAAGTATTCAAATAAATAATAGAGCATTTATATTTTTTTAATTTCTGAATTGCATCAGATCGGTTATTATTTTTTTAATTTTTTTAAAAGTTCTTGTACCATTTTATAATCATCAAAATCTTTTCGCACTCCATTTGTTTCTTGATATGTTTCATGCCCTTTTCCAGCTATCAGAATAATATCTTCTTTATTAGCTAACTGACACGCTGTTTTTATAGCTTGGCCTCGATCGCTTATAGATAGCGTTTTTTTAAAGTTTTGTGGCTCAACTCCTTTTTCCATTTCCTTAATAATTACCAATGGATCTTCAGTTCTTGGATTATCGGAAGTAAAAATCACTTTCGTACTTAAATTTGAAGCTATTGCTGCCATTAAAGGTCTTTTAGTCTTATCTCTATCTCCACCGCATCCTACTATAGTTATAAGCTCTTCATTTCCAGTTCGAATGCTGTTAATAGTCTCTAATACATTTTCAAGAGCATCTGGCGTATGTGCATAATCTACAACTGCAGTTATCTTTTCCTTAGAAATAAAATACTGAAACCGACCACTAACGCTTTCCAATTCGCTTATATGCTTTAATGTTTCTAGTTTTTCCATTCCCAATACATCTGCAACAGCATATATCGCTAAGATGTTATAAGCATTAAAGTTTCCTATTAATTTTGTCCATATTTCATTATCATCAATCTTCAAAAGCAATCCATGAAATTGATTTTCTAGAATATTAGCTTTATAGTCTGCATATGTTTTTAAAGCATATGAATATTTTTTGGCGTCGGTATTTTGAAGCATTACCAATCCATTTTTATCATCGGTATTTACAAGTGCAAAAGCTGTTTTGGGTAGTTGATCAAAAAATTCTTTCTTAACATCTCTATACGCGGCAAAGGTTTTATGATAATCTAAATGATCATGTGTTAGGTTTGTAAAAACTCCTCCTTCAAAATACAATCCTTCTGTTCTTCTCTGATGAATTCCATGAGAGCTCACTTCCATAAAACAATACTCTACACCTACATCATTCATCATTTTTAAGTATTTATTTATACTTAATGAATCTGGAGTTGTATGAGTAGCGACAAACTCTTCTGTATCTATAAGCACTTTTACTGTAGACAATAAACCTACCTTATAACCTGCTTTTTTAAATAACTGATACAATAACGACGTAATTGTTGTTTTTCCGTTAGTTCCAGTAACTCCAATTAATTTGAGGTTCTTTGATGGGTTTTCATAATAATTTGAAGCCATAAAGGCCAATGCTTTTTTACTATCACCTACTTCTACATAAGTAACCCCATTAACTATAAGCGCTGGGAGTTTTTCACAAATCACTGCAATTGCTCCAGCCTCTACTGCTTTAGTTATATAATCATGCCCATCTATTTGTGTACCTCTAATAGCAACAAAAACATCATTAAGAGAAATATTTCTTGAGTCAAAATGAATTTCATTTACCGGAATAGCTGTAGTACCACTAACTGCGTTAATGTTTACCTTATATAAAATGTCTTTTAACATATTCATGACAATCTCAGCACTATTGTTTTATTAGATTCTATTTTTTCTCCTGGTTTTAAAGATTGTTCTTTTACTTTACCATTTCCTTCAACTTTTACATAAAGCCCTAAGTTTTCCAACAACGAAATCGCATCCATACCACTCATTCCTTTTACATTAGGAATCACTTTATAGTTTTCTTGTGCTTTTTCATAATAAGCCTGATATATTGTTTCTAAGTCTTTATCTGCCATTTCAAAACCATTTACCGTATCGATTAATGGAGAGTTGGTAAATACTTTTTGCGCTATACTCTTAAAAACTGGCCCAGAAACATCCGCACCATAAATCCCCTTCTCTTTATTAGGCTCATGAATAACAACTATGCAAGAATATTTAGGGTTTTCAGCAGGAAAATAACCTGCAAAAGTTGAGATATACTGCAATGCACCGCTATTCTTATCTGCATAATTCTTCTGGCAAGTACCTGTTTTACCAGCCATTGAGAAATTTTTTGAATACAGTTTATGCCCGGTTCCATGTTCTTTTTCTACAACATTAAGCAGCATTTGCTTAACTTTTCTCACTGTACCTTTAGAACATATTGATGGATTTATTACTTCCCTGTCAAATTTTAAAATTATCTTATCCCACTCTCTAACTTCCTTTATTAATCTTGGCTTTACCATCTCACCATCATTTGCAATTGCGTTATAAAATGCAAGGGTTTGTAACGGGGTTAATGAAACCTCATAACCATATGCCATCCATTGTAAAGAGATACCACTCCAATTTTTTCTATCATTAGGATGGGGGATATATGGAACGCCTTCACCAACAACAGACAATCCTAATTGCTGATTTAATCCCATATTATAGAGACGATTCACAAACTTCTCTGGGCGCTTTCTATAAAAACTATCTATAATTTTTACGATTCCTGTATTAGAAGAAACTTCAAAAGCTTTTGTTGCTGTAATTTCGCCATATCCTCGTCTGTTAGAATCTCTAACTTTATGTCTTTTATAAAATGTTAACACACCATTTCCAGTATCTACTATATCATTGGTGTCTATTACTTTATCTTCCAAAGCAGCCACCATGGTCATTAATTTAAATGTCGATCCTGGCTCATGAGATTCTCCTATAGCATAATTAAGTCGTTCGTAATAATCTCCTTTATCGGTTCTACCCAAATTGGCTATTGCTTTAATTTCTCCAGATTTAACCTCCATAACCACAACAGTGCCATGATCTGCCTTATATTCTTCAAGTTGTTTCATCAAAGCATGGTGTGCTATATCTTGGATGTTTATATCAATCGTTGAAATAACGTCATACCCATCTTGTGGCTCCACTTCATTTTCTCCACTAATGGCTTTCCATTTCCCATTTGCCATTCGCTGTTTTAATATTCTTCCTTTTGTTCCTTCTAAGTGTACATTAAAAGCATGCTCCAAGCCAACCTTGGCTCCATACCTTCTATGCCCAACTATGCGTTCTCCTATTTCTCCTAAAGGATGTTCTCTAACTGTTCGCTGTTCTCCGATTATACCGCCTCCGTAAGGCCCTAAATTAAAAAGAGGGAAACTTTTAATTTTCATATAATCAGGATAGCTAACATCCCTTTTTAACAACATGTATTTATTCTTATTCGCCCTTGCTTTTCTAAAAGCCTTTTGATAATATGAAGATGATTTGCCCAATAATTGAGATAAAGAATCTGATAAAGCTTGAAGATGTTTTTCAAAATTTCTATTTGAAGAAGTTACTGCATCAAAAAAAATATCATACCTAGTCACCGAAGTTGCCAAAAGACTTAAATCGTCTGAATATAAATTCCCCCTGTTTGGCTGGATAGTAAAATCTTTAACAGTACGTGCCTTTCCTAAATCTCTATAATCATCCCCTTCTGCTGTTTGAATAAAAACCAATTTACCAACCACCATCAACGCAAATAAAAACATACATCCGGCAACGAAGTACAATCGGTTCAATATGTTTTTTTCTTTTATTGGCATTGTTTATTTCTTATTTACTAGTTTTATTTTTTTTGGCGGCTCTTTTGAAGGTGACAAACCTTTATTCTTTAATCTCGATGTTATTGTAGATTCTAATTTTAATTTTTGCAATTCCGAACGCTTACTCACAAATTCGCTTCTCAATCCTTTTACATCGTTATTTAAGTCTGCTATTTCAATTATCTTTTTATGAACATTATGAGAACTTGTTATCATCAAAATTGCCAGCAAAGAAGCAAACAGTATAAATCTCCAGTTTTTAACAGCATCTTTACTAATTAAAAACCTTCCTTTTAAAATATCTATTATACTTTCTCTCATATACGTTCTGCTATTCGCAATTTTGCACTTCTAGCTCTATTATTCTCTTCTATTTCTTTCTGCGTTGGTACAATTAATCCTCCCACTTTTTTAAAAGGAACATCTATATTTCCATAAAAATCTTTCTCCGGTTGCCCTTCAAACATTCCATCTCTAATAAAACGTTTTACCAAACGATCTTCTAAAGAATGGTAACTCATCAAACTCAACCTGCCTTTCTCATTCAAAAGATCCGGTGTTTGTTCTAAAAATTCTTTTAAAACTTCCATCTCTTGATTTACTTCAATTCTTATAGCTTGATATATTTGAGCTAAAATTTTATTTTCTTTATGTTTAGGCAAAAAACGCTTTAAAACCTCTTTCAATTGAGTTGAAGTTTTTATACTTCTCTCTTCCCTTGCCTCAACAAGTGCTTTTGCAATTGAATATGCATTCTTAAGCTCTCCATAAAGGCTAAACACTTTTTTCAGTTCAATTTCTTCATATTCATTCACAATATGAAAAGCAGAAAGCTCATTCTTTTTACTCATTCTCATATCCAAATCTGCATCAAAACGAGTAGAAAAACCTCGATCCGGAACATTAAACTGATGAGAAGAAACTCCAAAATCTCCTAAAATACCATCAACCTTTTTTATGCCATAGAACTTTAAAAATCTTCTTATATATCTAAAATTTTCATTTATCAATAAAAAACGATTATCTTCAATAATATTTCTAGTTGCATCTTCATCTTGATCAAAAGCAAATAATTTTCCCTCACTTCCTAATCGGTTCAATATCTCTTTAGAATGTCCTCCCCCTCCAAATGTCACATCTACATAAACACCGTTTTCTACAATAGCCAAACCATCAACAGCTTGCTCAAGTAATACTGGATTATGATAAGTCGATTTCATCATCTATTCCCATTACTTCTTCTGCCAAATCTGCAAAGTCACCTGCCGCATCATCTATTGCCTTCTCATAATTATTTTTATCCCAAATCTCTACTATCTTGATTGCTGAAGACAATACAATTTCCTTACCTATATTCGCAAAACTTATTAAATCTTTTGGAATCAATAACCTCCCATTACCATCAACCTCAACTACTTTTACACCCGCAGTAAATCTTCTGATAAAATCGTTATTCTTTTTCTTGAACCTATTTAGCTTGTTTACCTTTTGCATCATTAAGTTCCATTCATCCATGGGATACAATTCTAAACAAGGTTGAAAAACAGCTCGCTTTAAAACAAAACCTTTTTCTAACATTGGGTCCAATTGATTTTTCAGAGCAACAGGAAACTTCACCCTGCCCTTCACATCAGCTTTACACTCGTATGTTCCTATGAAATTAATCACAGATCTATCTATTTGATTTTCTGGTTTATTTTTCAAATATATGGAAATATTTACCACAAAAAGCCACATTTTACCACATTGTTAATAAGTTTTACCATTTTAGTTATTATTATTACAAAAATGCATGCTAAAGCATTCATTAAAAGGCAACTGTTTTGTTTTTGTCAACCCCTATTTAATGGTCTAAAAAAAGCTTTTTGATAGTAAGTTTTAAAAATGATTTATATAATAATGAAATGCCTATATTTGTTTTTTTACAAATAGATTAATGTCATATAATTTAAAGAAGGAAGATAAGTTTAGTTATCTAGAAATTGGAGAGGGATCCCCTATAATTATCTTACATGGATTAATGGGAGGATTAAGTAATTTTAATGATGTTACATCCTATTTTTCTAATAAAGGATATCGAGTAATTATTCCTGAATTGCCGATTTACACAAAATCGTTATTAAAAACGAATGTAAAAAGCTTTGCAAAGTATTTAGAAGAATTTATCAAATTTAAAGAATTAGATCAAGTCATTCTATTGGGAAATTCACTTGGTGGTCATATAGGGTTACTTCATACTAAATTGTATCCTCAAAAAGTCAAAGCGTTAGTTATAACAGGAAGTTCTGGCTTATATGAAAACTCTATGGGAGGAGGGTACCCTAGAAGAGGTGATTATGAAGTTATAAAAAAGAAAGCTCAAGATGTTTTTTATGATCCTGAAATGGCAACAAAAGAAATTGTAGATGAAGTATATGCAACTGTAAATGATCGAAATAAATTAGTCAAAACATTGGCCATAGCCAAAAGCGCTATACGCCATAATATGTCTAATGATTTACCTGATATGAATACACCTGTCTGTATCATATGGGGTAAAAATGATACCGTGACTCCTCCAAATGTAGCAGAAGAATTTCATGAATTATTACCTGATTCAGATTTATTTTGGATTGATGAGTGTGGTCATGCTCCTATGATGGAACACCCTGATAAATTCAATCTAATTCTTAATGATTGGCTTGTTAAGAGATCGCTATAAATTCCTGAAAAATGGATATAAAATCTGCAGAATTCATCATCAGTAACACAGATGTTAGTAAATGCCCAAAAGAATCTTTACCTGAGTATGCATTTATAGGACGTTCCAATGTTGGGAAATCTTCCTTAATTAATATGCTAACAAGCAGAAAAAATTTAGCAAAAACCTCTGGACGTCCAGGAAAAACTCAACTTATAAATCATTTTAAAATCAATTCAAATTGGTTTTTAGTTGATTTGCCAGGATACGGATATGCACGAGTTTCAAAAAAGTCTAAAAAAGTATTTCAAAAATTTATTACTAATTATTTTCAAAAACGTGAGCAACTAGTCTCTGCTTTTGTTTTAATCGATATCAGACATGAACCTCAAAAAATAGATACTGAATTCATGGAATGGTTAGGCTATAAGGAAATCCCTTTCTCAATAATATTTACAAAAGCTGATAAACTTAAAGCAGGAGAAGCAGAAAAGAAAATTGAAATTTATAAAACTGAAATGCTGAAAAAATGGGAAGAAATGCCTAATTATTTTATAACATCATCTTCTAAATATATAGGCAGAGATGAATTATTAAAATATATTGATCAAGTAAATAAGGATATAAAAGATAATTAACAAATACTTAAACTGTTTGTTAATCAATATCTTACAAAAAAGTGTACGTCTTGTTTCTGGTCTCTATTAAATTCATTAATTCTTCTGCCGTTTTCAACTCGTTTAACTCTTCAGTTGTTATAAACACTTGCAATTCTAAATCCTTCTGTGTAAATATAATTGGATATTTATAATGATGCTTAAATTTAGACTTATAAGCTTCTTCAAACTCATCTATATGTAAAAACTCCATTGCCAAATTTGCCTCTTCTCTAAACGCTTTCCATGAAGAACGTTCTTTAAACACTCCATGAGTAATATCACATAAATTACATTGATATGTAGAGGGGCTAAATATTTTATGAGCTATATCTAGATATGTATTTAATTTTCCAGAATTAGCATTGTAAACAAATATGAGTTTAGATTCCATAAATACTAAGTCGATTTATAAAACGTATCTTACAACACAGTTTATTAGCAGTTAAATAAAAGGCGATTCAAAAAAAACAGAAAGTACTATGGATTTGTATATCATTTTTTAAGCTCTAACTTCTCTTCAAAATAATCGCAAAAATCTTTCATTGTTGCTGTCATTTTTTCATCTTGAGTTGCTCTAAAAAAAGTATCGCTAAGTGTTACTAATGTTTGATGGAAAAAAATTTTCATTTCATCCACCGGCATCTCTTTAGTCCAGAGATCTATCTTTAATGTTTCTTTTTGCTTACTATCCCAAACAGATAATAACATAGCACTTGCTTCTTGATTAGAGATTCCTCCATCTTCTGCAGACCATTTTAACTTTTCCGGTACTTTATTCTCGTCTAATTCTACGGTTAATTTAATATCCGAAACATGTGTTTTTGACATTATTTTTTAGGTTTGTATTTTGAATTATTAAAAATTTCATCTGCGGAAGTATTTAACAATGCTGCTAAAGATACATTATTGTTATTCATATATGCGCGCACAATTTGCCATCCTATGTATTGACCTAACCTGCCAGGAGATTCTGCATCCAATTCTAAATAAAATTTTGAAAAAGGAGCTATATTGATAAATCGATCTAATAACTTACTATCTGTTGAAAACAATAAATCTTCTTCTATAAAGTAGCGCCAAACCTGACTTTCGTTTTCTTGACTCCAGAGAAATTCTTCTTCTGTATACCCTATTTTCAAAGCATCTGTTTTCTCAGGAATCAATAAATCTTTTAAATACAATTCTTTTCCATAATAAATCAACCAAGATAAAAAAGAACGCTCTCTTTGCGGAGGAATAACTGTGTTGGCAAAAGCCGTCGTCACATCACTTACAATCATCTCTCTTTTAAAGCTTTTCGATATATATTCTTGAATTCCTCTATAAAATCTATGATCTTCCCCTAAATAAGTATCTAAAGATATTAAGACTAGTGTATCTGTATAAATAGCCTTATTTTCATAATCTACTCCTGATGTAATGGTAACTACTTTTGGAGTTCTTTTTTCAGAGAAATAATAGTTAATATGTTGAAATAATGATTTCAATTCTAATGTTTCTTCTTCAAATTTTGAAAAAGCTAATGCTACCTCTTTGTTTAATTCTAATTGAATAGTATCTTTCATTTGCGCTATCCAAACACTATCTGAGAATTGACGTGGAAACAAATAAGGGTATCTTTTTTTCAAAGAAGATAAATCATTAGGTACTGCTTTAGCAAATACTTGATCAAATCTATCTATTTTAGTTTCAATTACTATAGCTGCTATTTCTTTTTCTTTTTTATTTTCTTTTTGACAACCTATAAAAATCACAAAACAAAAAAGGATACTACGTATTTTCATGAAAAAAGTTTTCTCTAAAACGAAGATAAGTTTTAATAATTTTACGAATCTGTTATTTTTGTCGTACAAAGTTAAACTATAGCTATTAAAATCCGCCATTATGAAAACTAAAAATGTTGTAGACCATATTGTTAATTGGTTAAAAGACTATGCCACCAATGCCAAAGTAAATGGTTTTGTAATAGGAATCTCTGGAGGTATTGACTCTGCTGTCACTTCTTCCTTATGCGCCTTAACAGGTTTTCCTGTACTTTGCTTAGAAATGCCAATACATCAGGCAGAAAGCCAAACTACTAGAGCCAATGAGCATATTAATTGGTTAAAAGAAAAATATGAAACCGTAAATTCTCAATACGTAAATTTAACTCCTGTTTTTGACAGCTTAAAAAATACGTTCCCCCCTGTAGAAAACGAAGAAGATCAATTTATGTCACTTGCTAATACAAGAGCGCGATTACGAATGACTTCTCTTTATTACTTTGCAGCACTTAAAGGGTATCTAGTTGCAGGAACTGGAAACAAAGTAGAAGATTTTGGGATTGGTTTTTACACAAAATATGGAGATGGAGGTGTAGATTTAAGCCCTATTGCAGATTTATTAAAAACGGAAGTTTATGAAATTGCTAAATACCTAAATATTATTAAAGCAATTCAAGTAGCGGCACCTACCGATGGTCTTTGGGGTGACGATCGTACAGATGAAGATCAAATTGGAGCTTCGTACCCTGAATTAGAATGGGCTATGAAAATGGTTGAAAAAGGCAAAAAAATTGATGATTTTACAGGAAGAGAGAAAAAAGTCTTACAGATTTATACAAAATTAAACACAGCAAATAGACATAAAATGATTCCAATTCCTGTTTGTAAAATTCCCAATAGTCTAAAAATGTAAACAATAGAACGAAAATTCGCTAAGTTGTTGTTGAAATCTTATTTTTTATTTATTTTTGTGTACCCTTAACCTTCAAACCTAATAGAATTTTTTACTATAATCTCTGGCAATATTATAGTATACCTAATTTTGTATTTGGTTTTAATTAAAAACTAACTCTAAACCATTTTATTATGATTAAAGTTCTCGTGGCTGACAACCATCCAATTGTAAAAGAAGGTATTTCTGCCGTCTTAGAGAATTCTAAAGGAATTCAAATTCTAGGAACGGCCAGTACAACAGAAGAATTATTTGATTTTTTAACGAAGAAAAAACCTAATATTATTTTGCTTGAGATGGATATTCCCGAAGTAAATGGAATTACAGCTCTTCGAAAACTTAAAAAAGACTTTCCAGATATTAAAGTACTTATGTACAGTGCACAGCCTGAAGATGTTTATGCTATAAGTACATTGAGAGCTGGAGCATCTGGATATCTCTCAAAAAATAGCGATGTTTCTTTAATTTCTGAAGCGATTATCAAAATCTATAACGGAGGTGTATTTATAACTAATGAATTAGCACAACGTTTGGCTGTAGATGAAAGTACAAATAAACCAAGAAGGTTTTTCAGAAAGCTTTCTACTAGAGAAATTGAAGTATTGAAACTTCTAGCAGCTGGTAAACGCAATAAACATGTAGCAGAAGAGCTTAATTTGAACGAAAAAACAGTGAGCACATACAAAGCTAGGCTCATGAGAAAATTGAATGTAGATAACCTCGTTGATATGCTTCAACAAGCAAAAGCGTTAGAGTTACTACAGTAATATATAGATAGACTACAAAACTCTATTCAGTTTTTTAGATAACAATCTTTTTAATTGATGGTAATTCATGATTTCTTCAAGAATTTCATGGTTACCATCTTTTTTATTTAAGGTTTCTTTCCCTAGATCTTTAACTCTCTTGTCTATTAAAAAACAACGCAAACTTAAAATTGTTTCACTTGTTAGTTGTGAAACTGAACCTATCTTATCTTTCACATAGATTTCTTTACTCTCCCAATTATGCAATCCATATTTTTCTTCATCCATTAAAATAGAAGTAATTTCAGAAGAAATCTCCATATCAGCTTGATTGACATAGCTTTCTATTGCAAAATCTGCTTTTTCACTAAATTGAGAAATCAATTCGTAATATATTTTTTTAAACTTTGGATTCGAAAGCTCAACTTCATCTTGCTGTAAATCAAGATATAGCTTTTCAAAAACCTTAGCTTCATGAAACTCTGGTTCTAAAACTAGGTCTCCTTTTTCATTTTCCTTCAAAACATAGTCTTCAAACTCTTCTGTTTTGTTTCCATAAAGTAATAATATTTCTATTATCTTTCTCTCTAAAATATACTGAACATCTACTTTTTCAACTGTTTGCTCTTTCTTTACTACCTCAAATGCTTTTTGATCCTGTTTAAATTTTTTATTAGCATCAGAGGCATTTTTTTTCCCTAATTGTGCTAAGGTATTAAAGAGCACCTCTTCAGATATATCCATGATGCGAGAACACTCTTGAACATATATCTCTCGTTGAATAGTATCTGGGATTTTTGAAATACTATTTACAATATCCCGTATAGTATCTGCCTTCTTTATAGGATCATTTTGTGCTTCTTCTATTAACAATGATGCTTTAAATTGTATAAAATCTTTAGCATTCTCCTGGAGATATTTTACAACATCTTCGTAAGCATTCTTTTTTGCAAAACTATCTGGATCTTCACCTTCAGGAAATGTACAAATCTTAACATTCATTCCTTGTTCTAGTATAAGATCTATCCCTCTTATGGACGCTCGCAAACCTGCTGCATCTCCATCAAATAAAACAGTAATGTTTTTAGTTAGTCTATTAATTAATCGAATTTGTTCTGGGGTTAATGCAGTCCCGCTAGAAGCTACAACATTTTCTATTCCTCGTTGATTAAATTGAATTACATCTGTATATCCTTCTACTAAATAACAATTATTTTCTTTAGCTATAGATTGCTTTGCCTGGTATATACCATACAAAACTTTACTTTTATGATAAATATCACTCTCAGGTGAATTTAAGTATTTGGCTGCTTTTTTATCAGATGTTAAAATCCTACCTCCAAAGCCTAAAACCCTCCCACTCATAGAGTGTATAGGAAATATGACTCTTCCTTTAAAACGGTCAAACTGTTTTTCTTCTTTTACAATAGTTAACCCAGTTTTTTCTAAAAAATCTAATGCATATCCTTTATTCAAAGCTTCTTTTGTAAAAGCTTCCCATTGATCTAATGAATATCCTAAACTAAACTTCTCTATGGTTACGTCTGTAAATCCTCTTTCTTTAAAGTATGATAACCCTATTGCTTTTCCAGCTTCAGTGTTTAGTAATATATCATGAAAATACTTCTTGGCAAAGTCTGACACCAAATACATACTCTCTCTCTCATTGGCCTGCTCTTTGTCTTCTTGACTTTGCTCAGTTTCTTCTATTTCAATATTGTATTTTTTCGCAAGATATTTAATAGCTTCTGGATATGTAAAGTGCTCGTGCTCCATTAAAAAAGCCACTACATTACCTCCTTTTCCGCTGCTAAAATCTTTCCATATCTGTTTAACAGGAGATATCATAAAACTAGGAGTTCTTTCATCACTAAAAGGGCTTAGTCCTTTAAAATTTGAACCTGCCTTTTTTAATTGCACAAAATCACCTATTACCTCCTCTAAACGAGCGGTTTCAAATACTTTATCTATGGTTGATTTTGAAATCAAAATAGGTATAATTAAACAGAAAAGTAAAAGTAGTTAATTTTACTTCTTCAAAGAAATTGATCCCTGTTACATTTAAAAAAACAAAACAGGGATCTGTGCAAATGCTCAGGATATATATAACAGTGTCGTTAATCTAAGTCAAATCGTAATCCTAAAGAAATATTGTGTTGTTCTGGTTGGTCATCATTAAATAAGGTTGATAAGTCATACTTTGCATAAATTCCTGTAGATCCCCAACCTATGTAGCTACTTACTCCATATACAAAATTACTAAGATTAAAATCGCTTCTTATTTTTTGTCTAATTCTATCTCCACCATCATTAAATTTTAATTTTTGACGAGATCCTATTCTAATTCCTCCATATCCACCAAGGCCAATTTTAAATTTATTATGCGTAGAATACCTTATATAATCTTCCGTTTCTGTTTTTCGAGAAGGTCCAAACTCAAAATGTACAGGAATAACCAAATTAGTAAATCGCAACTTAGACCTGTCTAAATCAAATTCAAAATCTTGTAAAGTAGTTTGTCCATCTTCATCAACAAAAACTCTATTGTCTGTTGGTTTTAAATTATTTATTTGAAAAGACAAACCGTATTTTATTCGTAAAAAATTAGTGTTTTGAAAAACTCTGGTTTTCCATGCCCATCCTAACTCAAGAAAACGTGATCCTGCAAATCTAAAATCAGAATCATCAAAAGATACACCATCTTGTATTGCATTATTAAAACCAATTGCAAAAACAAAATCAGACGTAGTTCTTCTATCAAATTTAATAGGTCTATTTCCTTTATTAAATCGAACTCCAAATAATCTACTACCACCATTCTTGTATTTTGATCCTAATCCAAGCTCTATAAAAGACGCCCTAAAAGATTCTTTTTCTAAGCCGTTCCTTTCTAATAGAGCTATTTTGTTATCAATAATGGCAATTCTATTTTCTATATTTAAAGCATGTTTTACAGCGGCTGTTTCTTTTAGCTTTTGCGCTTCTTCAAGACTAATTTTTTGCGATTCTAATCTATCTTCTATAAGCATCACTGCTTTTTTTAATCCTTCTTTTTCTTCTGATATAATCGCTTCTTTCTTTTTTTCAAGAAGTTCTATTTGATATTTTTTCTTTTCTAAATCTATATTTTCTTTAGTTTGCGCATTTAAAATATGCGTACAAAACATCAGTATTGCTAATGCAATATACTGTATTAATTTACTCATAATATGCTTATTAACAGCTATTTAAAGATTAATAAATAGCTTATTTGATTATTGATTACGTTCTGCTACAGCTGTTTTCACTTTTAAATACCCATTTTTAATTGCTTTAAAAACTTTATCCCTGAATGATTTATCTAATTCTCCTTCTACGTCTAGAAGAAGTGCGGTAGCATCTACTCTATTACTTTCTAATATTCGCTGTGTACTAATTTCTTTTTGTGCTTTTAACAACAACTCATCAATTTCTGCATCAGTTACGCTTCCACTTTTTTCATTTAATTCTGAAATTGACAATAGCACTTCATTTACTTTAAGATCTATAAGCTTATTCTCTTTTTGCCTAACTTTTACAATTGATCCTTTTTTATTTTCATTTACTACAGTTTCAAAGGTGTTTTCTGTATTTTCTATTTCTTTTAATGTAACCACAGCTGTTTTTTCTTGTAACTCTTTATCTACATTTACTTTTTCCTTATCAAAAACAAGAGCTGGTTCTTTACGGTTATTATTAATTTCTTCTTTTTGCTGGTTGCTATTTTGATTTTTTTCTTCATTAACTATTACTGGCAATGTCGTATCAACATTACTATTTGTTGTTTTAACTATATTAACAACCACCACTCCTATAAAAACTGCTGCAACTATCCAGTATAGGTTTTTAAAATTATATTGACTTTTCTTTGCTACTAATTTTGTTTCCAATTTAGCCCACGCATCATTAGAAGGTTCTATAGTGCGATGTGAAAATTTTTCTTTTATCTGCTTTTCAAAATTATTTAGTGCCATTCTGCAGTTTTTTTGTTTCATTAAATTTTCTTTCAGCATTTTCCTTGCTTTAAATAACTGTGATTTAGAAGTCCCTTCAGATATCTTTAATAAGGTTGCAATTTCTTTATGACTGTATCCTTCTATTCCATACATTACAAATACTGCTCGATAACCTCTAGGTAACTCATCTATTAGTTTTTGAAGTTCATCTACTTCAAATGACAAAGAATTTTCTATTGTCAAATTATCTTCAATGGCTACTATCTCTTCTACAAACACAAAATCTTTTTTTGCTCTCAAAAAAGAGAGACACTCTCTAACCATTATTTTTCGAATCCAACCCTCAAAACTTCCTTCAAAATTAAAATTCCCTATATGTTTAAACGCCTTGAAAAATCCAGAAATCATAGCATCTTCTGCATAATGAATATCTGTAATATATTGTCTGCAAACACTCAACATTTTAGGTGAATACTGTTTAAACAAGCTACGCTGCGCATCATTATTATTTAATGCAGCTCTCTTGATGAGTTCTTTTTCGTTTTTATATAATTGAATTACTTTCAAAAGCAATTGGATCAGGTTTTCTATTTATATAGACGCAACTATTACAATAAAGGTTGCCCGAACTATTAAAATATATACTTATAAAGAAGATTGTAAATAGAATTTGTTACGTTTTTATTATTTTTTTCTATCTATCACATAGTTAACCATTTGCTCTAAGGAAGTCTTATAAGCAGAGTCTGGGTAGTTTTTTAATAAGTCTAGAGCTTCCAATTGAAATGCTTTCATTTTTTTTTCAGCATATTCTAATCCTCCATTTTCTTTAACAAAAGTTATTACCTCTTTTACACGTTTTTTATTCTTATTGTGGTTTTTCACAGAATTAATGAGCCAACTCTTTTCTTTTTCAGACACTTGATTAAGAACATAAATTAACGGAAGTGTCATTTTTTGCTCTTTAATATCTATTCCAGTTGGCTTCCCTATTCTATCTTCTCCATAATCAAATAAATCATCTTTAATTTGAAATGCCATTCCTATAAGCTCTCCAAACTTTCTCATTGCCTGTACCTCTTCCATTTTATCTGGATTAACAGAACATGCTCCTAAAGCACAACAAGAAGCGATAAGTGTAGCTGTCTTTTGGCGAATAATTTCATAATAAATTGCTTCCGTTATATCTAACCGCCTGGCTTTCTCTATTTGAAGTAATTCTCCTTCACTCATCTCTCTAACTGCAACAGAAATAATTTTTAAGAGATCAAAATCTCCATTATCAATAGAAAGTAAAAGGCCTTTCGACAATAAATAATCACCAACTAATACTGCAATTTTATTTTTCCAAAGTGCGTTTATAGAGAAAAACCCACGTCTTCTATTACTGTCATCTACCACATCATCATGTACTAAAGTTGCCGTATGAATAAGTTCTATTACTGATGCTCCTCTATAGGTTCTATCATTTACTTTCCCTTTGGAAACCATTTTGGCTACTAAAAAAACAAACATAGGGCGCATTTGTTTTCCTTTTCTATTTACTATATAATGAGTAATACGATTGAGCAGAGCTACCTTTGAAGACATAGATTCGTAGAACTTTTTTTCAAAAAGCTCCATTTCATCATGAATGGGTTCTTTAATTTGTTCTACGATTTTCACAGTCGAAGACTGGTTTTAATATTCATCACAAACCTACTAAAAAAGTGTGTGATACCAAAGACAGGCATACTAGGATTTATTAGCTAATTGTCCACAAGCCGCATCAATATCTTTTCCTCTAGAACGTCTTACAGTTACTACGATACCATTTTGTTCTAGATTTTTAACATACATAGCAATCGCTTTATCATCTGCTTGCTGAAATTCATTATCATCTATTGGATTGTATTCAATTAGATTTACTTTAGAAGGAGCAAATTTACAGAACTTAATCAATGCTTTAACATCTTCTAAGCGATCATTGATCCCTTTCCAGACTACATACTCATATGTAATTCTACTTTTTGTTTTGTGATACCAATATTCAAGCGCTTCTCTAAGGTCTTTTAATGGAAAATTTTCATTAAAAGGCATAATTGAGGTACGTATACTATCAATAGCAGAATGAAGAGATACTGCTAAGTTAAATCTCACCTCATCATCTGCCATTTTTTTAATCATCTTAGGAACTCCAGAAGTAGAAACTGTAATTCGTTTTGGTGACATTCCTAAACCATCTTTAGCTGTTATTTTATCAATAGCTTTTAGTACATTATTATAATTCATGAGTGGTTCTCCCATACCCATAAAAACAATATTACTTAACGGACGATCAAAATACAACCTACTCTCATTATCTATTGCCATTACTTGATCATAGATTTCGTCAGGATTTAAATTTCGCATTCGTTTTAATTTTGCTGTAGCACAAAATTTACAATCTAAACTACATCCTACTTGACTAGAAACACAAGCTGTTGTTCTAGTAGGTGTGGGTATTAAAACAGATTCTACGATTAAATCATCATGCAAACGAACTGCGTTTTTAATAGTACCGTCATTACTTCGTTGCATTTGATCTACCTTAATATGATTGATTACAAAATGACTTTCTAACATTTCTCGTGTTTCTTTGGAAAGATTTGTCATCGCTTCAAATGAATGTGCTCCTTTATTCCATAACCATTCATATACCTGATTGCCTCTAAAAGCTTTATCACCTTGATTTTCAAAAAATTCTCGAAGGTGTTCTTTTGTGAGTGCTCGTACGTCTTTTTTTAAAGCTTGCATAATGCAAAAATAAGTAGAATTAAAATTCTATGTTAAAAAAAAAGCCTCACTATACTGCGAGACTTTTTTAGTTTTTATATTAATACCTTTATTATAATATAAGCATTGCATCTCCATAAGAATAAAAACGATAATTCTCCTTAATCGCCTGTTTATAGGCTTCTTTTATTAAATCATGTCCTGCAAACGCAGAAACCATCATTAATAACGTTGATTTTGGAGTATGAAAATTAGTGACCATACAGTCTGCAATACTAAAATCATAAGGAGGAAAAATAAATTTATTAGTCCATCCTTCAAAAGGATTTAAAGAATGTTCTGAAGAGACAGAGCTTTCTAATGCTCGCATCACTGTAGTACCTACAGCACAAATTCTTCTTTTGTTTTGTTTTGCATTATTTACAATCTCACAAGCTCTGGTATCTATAATTAATTCTTCACTATCCATTTTATGTTTAGAAAGATCTTCTACTTCTACTGGGTTAAAGGTTCCTAAACCTACATGAAGAGTTACCTCAGCATAGTTTACACCTTTAATCTCTAACCGTTTGAGAAGGTGTTTTGAAAAATGTAATCCAGCTGTAGGTGCAGCTACTGCTCCTTCATATTTGGCATAGATAGTTTGGTAGCGTTCTTCATCTTCTGGCTCTACTTCTCTTTTAATGTATTTTGGAAGCGGTGTTTCTCCCAAATCTTTTAATCTTCTTCTAAATTCTTCGTAAGATCCATCATAAAGAAAACGAAGTGTTCTTCCTCTAGAAGTAGTATTATCTATTACCTCTGCTACTAGATTCTCATCATCACCAAAATATAATTTGTTTCCTATTCTAATTTTTCTAGCTGGATCCACTAATACATCCCAAAGTCGTTGTTCTGCATTTAGTTCTCTAAGTAAAAAAACTTCTATTCTTGCTCCAGTTTTTTCTTTATTACCAAACAAACGTGCTGGAAATACTTTAGTATTATTTAATACCATCACATCATCTTCATCAAAATAATTGATAAGATCTTTAAAAAGTTTGTGTTCAATAGTTTGTTCTTTTCTATTGACAACCATAAGCCGAGCTTCATCTCTATTTTCTGTTGGATATTCTGATAAAAGATCTTTTGGAAGGTCAAAATTAAAATGAGATAATTTCATGTAATTGGATATATTTTTTTAATAAAGCAGCAAATATACAATCTGGAGGTAGGCGTTGTCAAGTAAAAGCATTATTATTTACAAATCATCTTCCAACTCTAATAATCACTTCCATAGATCCCTATGCCTTTTAAGTCATTCCAAAAATCTGGATATGATTTTGAAACAACATTTGCATCTTTAATTTTGATAGGTATTTTTAACGCTAAAGGTGCAAAAGCCATAGCCATACGATGATCGTTATAGGTTTCAATTTCAGTATCTTCTTTTAGTGTTGATGAAGAAAATAATTTTAAATCTTTATCTGATACTTCTATATGAGCTCCTAATTTAGTAAGTTCTGTTTTAAGCGCTTCTAAACGATCTGTCTCTTTAATTTTTAATGTATGAAGCCCTGTTAAGTGACACCCTAAATTATTACCAAAGCAGCTTACTGCAATTGTTTGTGCAATATCTGGAGCATGTGTTAAATCAAGTTCTAAGATTTTTTTCTGATTGCAGTTTTCTTTTTTTATTAATTGTATGGTATTTTCATGGTATATTGTCTCTACTCCAAAATGCTCATAAATAGTTGCCAAAACACTATCTCCTTGTAAACTGTCTTTTTTATAACTGGATAGTGTAATATCAGCCGTTTTAGAAAGTGCAGCTATTCCATAAAAATAAGAGGCAGAACTCCAATCTGATTCTACAACCATTTCTCTATTATGAATACTCTTAGTAGGCGAAACTTTAATCGTATTATCATTAAAAGTGTTTTCAACCCCTAATGTTGAAAGCAATGAAAGCGTCATCTGTAAATACGGTCGTGACGTTATCTCTCCATCTAATTTAAGTGTTAATCCATTTTTTAGCTTAGGCGCTATTAGCAATAATGAAGATATATATTGACTACTAATATTTGCTTTTAAAGTAACCTCATCTTTCTGTAGAAGATTTCCTTTGATTCTTAATGGAGGGTATCCTTCTTTTTCTTCATAAGTAATAGATGCTCCTAATTGTTTTAATGCATCTACTAATATTTTAATAGGCCGTTCTTTCATCCGTTCCGATCCGGTTAAAACAACTTCACTTCCTTCTTGAACTGCGAGATACGATGTTAAAAATCGCATAGCGGTTCCAGCATGATGAATATCTATTATATTAGTTTTTCCATCTAAAGCTTTTTGCATTAATCTAGAATCATCAGAATTTGATACATTTTTCAACAGTATATTAGGGTATAAAGCTCGCAACTGTAACAACCGATTACTTTCGCTCTTAGAACCTGTTATTTTTACAGTGGCTTCTATATCTTTTATTTGGTTTGTCAGTCTTAAATTCACTTTACTACTATTTTGGAAGGCATATAATTAAAAAACACATTCCCGTGTTTCTGGAATGTAAAATACGTATGCAGTTTTTATTTTATTTCAATTTTTCATTATTGTGATGGCGATCGTGATCTCGTTTTGTTTTTTTCTCCATTTTCTTGTCAAAAGCTTGTTGAAGATCAATTCCTGTTTGATTTGCTAAACAAAGCACTACAAAAACTACATCAGCCAATTCTTCTCCTAAATCTTTTTCTTTATCACTCTCCTTTTCACTTTGTTCTCCATAACGACGCGCAATAATTCTTGCCACTTCACCTACTTCTTCAGTTAATTGGGCCATATTGGTCAATTCGTTAAAATATCGAACACCATGTTCTTTTATCCATTGATCTACTTCTTTCTGAGCATTTTCGAGCTTCATTTCTTTAGTATTATAAGAGAAAATTGTTTTGAAATACAAATATCATGGATTCTAATGACATAAAAAAAGTTCTGCTCTTATAACTCAAGAGCAGAACTTTTATATAGTATGATTGGTTGATCTATATTTTAGTAAGAATCACTTTTTCAGATTCTTTTGTAATCATTTGGCTATAATACTCTCTCAAATATTCATAGTAAGTAGGCGATATTACAGCATTGTTAATTGTATTGGTTGCTATAAGTTGTAAACTACCTCCTTTATTCATGATGAGGTATTTAAATTCTCCAAGATTATCAGGTAGTTTTAGGTTTGCTCCCTGAGGCATAGATTCTATTTTATAACCTTCCGGAATTTTAAAGTTAAACACATATTTTTGCAATAAAGGATATCCAAAATCTACCGGGTATTTTCTCGTTTCTGACTTAAACGCATTTTCTGTTTTTTGAAAAAATAACATAGGTGATAAATATAACTTCCCACCTATATTCTCTACAACATCTTCTTTAATAAAGCTAATGGTTTCTACGATAGGTTTTGAAAGATCACGCTCGTTTTTAATATCATATTCTGAAATTTCTATTTCATCATATTTATTTTCCAACTTCTCTAAATAGCTTTCTCTTTCCATACCTGCTATATTCTTTCTAAAATACAATGCTAATTGATTATTGCATTGCATTCTCATTTTACCTTCTGCAGTACCATCTTCTTGTAATGTGGCATTTACGGTATAAAGCTCATTACTTTTGGTAGATGGTATTAAATTAATTTCATTAGAACTCCCGTCTTTTCTGACGAGTCTACCTTTCCAGTTTAAAACACGTTGTGGTAATACGTTTGGATATGAAAATTTATCTGAAGCATCTAATAATATAATTCCATTTTCAACTTCAATGGCAGCGATCACATAATTAAAACCTTCTCTTGTTGGATATAATGGAATTCCATGTTTTTTTGTACTTACTAAAACTGGGTTTGCATTTACACCAGCATTTCTCAGCATAGACACTAGCATTAAATTGATTTCGGCAATATTCCCAACCCCTTCTTTATAAGCTTTTTTAACTCCTACATCTGTAGTATAACCGTAATTTCCATTCCAAGTCATTTTACTTTTTACATGATTGAATAAAACGGCTGCTTTTTTAAGTTTATCATTTACTCCTGTTAGCAAAGGGTTTATATCATTTTCATAATATTCTTTTTTATTTAACTCGCCTCCAAAACTTTTAATCTTATATATAGATTTAGTGACATTTCCCCATGTTTGCGATAAATTTTGGTAAGCTTGCCCTGGATATCGAACAGATGCCAATTCAAAGTTTATAGACGTACGGTAATTGTCTATATTATTAGTGTATTTTTCTTCTTTTAGAGAAGGCACATTGTCTACTTTAATATCATATTTTGTTTGGTTAAAACTAACATCACTCTCATATTCTGTTTTAATTCTATTACCATCTCTATAACCTGCATCTGGGACATCATTTTTATATCTTATAGTAATTGTTTTTTCATTCCCTTCTATCTGATTAATCTTTACAGGATAATATCCCTTTTGATAGTTTTTAAAATGATAATATTCAGGAACCATCAAATCTGCTTCCATATAGTCCAGAGGGATTTCATACTGAAAAACCAGTTTATCTATATTCCCGATAAAAGGAGACTCTACTTTATATTTAAAATCTATCACACTTCCTTCCTTAACATTTGGTAAAGTTACTTTAGAAGATTTCCATGACTTATTAATGGATTCTTTAAAAATACCATCTCCCTTTAACTTAGCACTTACCACTTTACCCCCTTCCAGATTAAAAGTAGTTCCTTTAATAGACATCGTTCTTTCCTCTTCCTTACTATTCTTGAATAGTGGTATTTCGAAGGTAGCCCAGTCTAAGCCTTCTTTGTTATATATTTTTATACGCTGCACAACTTCTTTAAACAAAAGCCAACCTTTAGAAGCATCATAATCGTATTTATACTCTTCTTTTTTATAGATAATTGCAGCTTTGGCATCTTTCTCAAGAGGGTGTTCTTTTTGTTCTAATAATTCTTTTGGTGGTTTTCCATATTTAAACTTTTTTTGAGCTACAGCTACTTGCATTACAAAAAGAAATGCCAATAATGGTACGAGATATTTATTCATTACTTATACTTTACTATTTGTTTATTTTAATAATAGGTTTATATTTTGGTCAAGACCACTTTTTCAGATTCTTTAGTAATCATTTCACTAAAATATTGCTTGATTTGAGGATAATATACTGGTGACATTAATGCTTTTTTAATATCTGATGATACTACTAATTGAATTGTATTTCCTTTTTGAGAAATTTGAAATTTATATTTTCCTACATCATCTGGCAAACTGAAGGCTATAGGTTCTGGCACGGATGTAATTTTATACCCTTCAGGAATTTTAATGTTTATTAAAAATTTATCTACATTAGGAAAAGCAAAGTCAATTGGAAATTCTCTTTTCTCTGCTTTAAACGGATTTTCTTCTGTTAATAGAAATAACATAGGGGAAAAGTACACTTCATTTCCAACTACATCTAATAGATCTTCGCCTAAAAAGCGATACGATTCTACCACAGGTTTAGAAAGATCTTCATTTCCATCTAACTTATATTCTGAAATCTCTATTCCCATATTTTCACTTTCTAATGTTGCCAAATATTCATCTTCTGTAGCGGCATTAAATTGTTTTCTAAATACATAAGCATGATGATCTTTATAGCGTGTTCTCATTCGACCTTCAATACTCCCTCCATCTATGTCTAGGGTGGCACTCAGCATTATCTGTTTGAGTGAAGATTTTTTATGGTTGATATTAATTATTCTGTATTTCTTATCTTGAGCTTTTACCATAACGCCTTGCCAATTATAGTCTTTAACTGGCAATATATCTACAGCACTATACTTATCTGTAGCATCAAGATAAACAAGTTCTTCTCCTATTTCTACACTTCCAATAACATAATTCAACCCATCCAAGGTTGGGATTAAGGGAACTCCATTATCTTTTGTACTTATTACAATAGGATTGGCTTCAAGACCTGCATAACGCAACATAGAAACCAACATTAGATTCACATCTGCTGTATTTCCTGTTCCATCTTTATATGCTTTTTTAAATTCTTTCTGACAATTTACGCCATCATAACCATTCCATTTAACTTTCTCTTTCATAAAAGAAAAAACCTTTTCTACTTTTTCTTTTTCATCTGTTACTCCTACCAACAATGTATCTATGTCTTCTTTATACATAGAGTTTTTTTCCAATTCTTTTTCATAATCATCTGTTTTAGCAATTCTAGAAGCTACATCTTGCCATGTTTGTGCATAACTTCTATAATATCCAGGGCGTTCAACAGAAACCAATTCCATTTTTAGGCCTGATCTATAATTACTGATATTATCTACATAAGCTTCGCTTTTTAAAGCTGGGATATCATTCATTTCATATCGAACAATATTCATATTCAATCCAATTCTATTATCGTATTTTGAATCTCGTAAGGGTTGAATTCTTAAGTATCCTTTAAATTGTTGTCTAAATTTATATCCTTGTGGCGTTCTAACTTCTGCTTCTAATTGTTTTACTGGAATCCCATGTTGAAAACGAAATTCATCTATATTAAAAATAAAAGGAGATACTAGTTCATATTGATATTCTATAACCGACCTTTTTTTTACATTTGGCATGGTAAACTTCTTTTGTTTCCAACGCCTATTTATCTCTTCTTTAAAGATTTGATCTTTCTCTAATTTACTAGTTATAATTTCTCCTCCCTCTAGATTATATGTTGCTGCTTTTAATTTTCTAACAGATTCTGATTCTGAACCATTCTGAAACATTGAAATTTCTTTGGTAGCATACTCTAACTCTTCATTATTGTAAAACTTGATACGCTCATGGACACGTGTAACTAAACCTGAGGAACTAAAAAATGTATATCTATATGAATATAAAAATATTGCATTGGCTGAAGAATCTTTTTCATAAACCTCTTCCATAAGTGTTTCTTTAGAAACATCTCCAAATTTTATTTTTTGGGAAGAGACTAATGCTACATTAAGAAAAAAAGAAATTAAAATGACTTTTTTAAGCATCATCACTAGGCTTTTTGTTTGATTAATACTAGTTTTTGTTTATCTCCTTTAACAACTTGTTTTTTAAAGTTTCTGAATTGATTGTAATCATCTTCAGAATATGTTCCTTTTTTAATTAAAAGTTTTCTTTTGTATAACAACTCTGTATCTGATTTCATTTCTACACTCATTTCATAGGTGCCAAATTTACTTTCTACTTTTACAGGTTCTATGAGTTCTTCGGGGCTAAAAGTTTCTGGTAGTGTGATTACAAACTCATCTTCATCTAAATATCCTCTTGCTATTTCAAAGGTTTGTTTTCTATTTCGATATCTTTTAGGGACGTATGTGTCGCAATTAAATGCATTTAATTGAAATAAAATACGCTCCTCTCTTCTTTCTCCATATTTTCTTGCAGAGACTTTAAGCGTTTCTGTAAACTTTACATTGTCACGGTCATTTTCTAATTTGATATTTTCTATATCGAGATTGTTTATATGCTTCCAATAGGTTTTATAAAACTCATCTTTTTTCTTGTCTGCCAAGAATGAAATTCTTGAAAAACGATCATCGTATTGTATCCCTTTTGTTGAAATTTGCACTTCACCATTTATCGTTCCATCTTCAGATAGAGAGTAGGTAGCTGTAGTAAGCATTTTATTCTCTTCATTGAGATAGGTTTGCGTGTGTTTTATTTTACCGCCTTCTGGAGTTAAAACCAATACATCTCTATCGTCTGTAAAATCACCTAAAAAACCAAAAGGCAATACTTGACTAGTACATTCTAACCACACATCTTCATCTCCATTAGGGACATTTAAAATTACATGATTTCCTTGCATAGAAGCAAAACCAGGCTCCATATTTCTTTTGGTGTCTCCAGCATAAACAACACTGTAATAAGCGTCTATTCCTTGTGACTTTAAAAGTGCTTTCGTATAATTTGTAAGTCCTTTACAATCTCCATACTTAACCTCATCAACATCTTTAGCACTAATAGGCATCCAACCTCCAATACCCAACTGAACACTGATGTAACGAGTGTTATCTTGTACGTATTGATAAATCTTTTTTGCCTTTTCGATAGGGCTTTCTATTCCAGATAATAATTGAGATACTTTATTAATTGTTTCTTGCGGAAGTTCGTCTCTATTGGTTAATAGTTTTTTATATTGCCATTCTCCTAATGATTTCCAATCAATTGCTTCTCCTTCTACACCTTCCAAATTGAATTTGTTTAAACTCATCATTAAAGATGGCTCTACTTTATAAAAAGCTGGGCTTAGCTCTTCTCTAATGGCCCCTGGTATATTTACCAACTCATAGGACAATTTATTTGTTTCCTCTTTTTTTATTATATCGTATTCAGTAAAATTCTTTTCTTTCTTTCTGTACCCTATATCACTACTATACGAAAATTCATATGTACTTTTCTCTAAACTGACCGAGTTACTTTCAATAGGTGACCATCCTAGAATAAATGCTGTGTTTTCAGTTTGCATTGTATACGTGAATGTTACAGTATAAGGGTAATTTGTTGGTGTATACAACATATACTTTATTCTATCATCTTCATATAAAGAAAAACCACTTACAGCGCTAACATCTCCAAAATCATTTTTCTTAAACTTTTTCACCTCTTTTCCCATTTTATCATATACATAAGCTTCTATTTTTTTTATTTTTCTAGAAGGATCATAATATGCATAGGCATTTACTGCAGCATTTCCATTTTCATTTAAGACTGTAATAATACGTTTACTGGAAATTTCCATTTGCTTTGCTGAGCTAACTTTCACAATAGTTTCATCTAAACGCACTACTGCATTTGCACTTTTTGTAAGAGATTCTGGAATAGTAGATATTGAATAATTACCTTCTTGACCATAGCTATAATAGCATGTATTAGTGATAAATAAAATCACTAAGAAAAATCTAAAACTCATCACTTAACATATATTTAGTAGTCCAAATTAATGAAAAGAATGGTTAAGAATGAATAATTTTCGTTAAAATTCAAAAAAAACACCATGTAAGACTATTCTTTATTTTTAGAATCTATATTAATCGTTACTGGACCATCATTTATTAACGCTACTTTCATATCTGCGCCAAATTGACCTGTTCCAACTTTTTTTTCTAAATCTTTTTCTATCTGAAGTACAAAAGACTCATACAATGGTATGGCAATATTTGGCTTTGCCGCCTTAATATAAGAGGGTCTATTCCCTTTTTTTGTAGAAGCGTGTAATGTAAATTGGCTTACAACAATAGCATCTCCAAAGGTATCGATCAAAGAAGCATTCATGATACCTTTTTCATCATTAAAGATTCGTAAACGGCATATTTTCCCGCTTAACCATACAATATCTTTTTGAGTATCTGTTTCTTCGATTCCAATTAAAATAAGTATTCCTTTTCCTATAGAAGCAACTACTTTGCTCTCTATAGTAACACTTGCTTCTAATACTCTTTGTATAACTGCACGCATATTTAAAATATAAGCTTGTATTTCTTAATCTTCATCATAAATATCTGTTCTATAATGCTCTTCTTCTCCTTTAAGTATTTGAAGATAACTTTTGTATCTACTCCATGCTATTTCATCTTTTTCTAATGCATCTTTAATAGCACATTTAGGTTCATCTACATGAAGGCAATTATTAAATTTGCATTGATCTTTTATAGCAAAAAACTCATTGAAATAATTTCCTAATTCATTTTTTTCTATATCTACAACTCCAAATCCTTTTATCCCAGGGGTATCTATAATTTTAGCATCAAAACTCAAATCAAACATCTCAGCAAAAGTAGTAGTGTGCTGTCCTTGTTTATGTTGTTCTGATATTTTTGCTGTCTTTAAATTAAGTGTTGGTTCAATTTCATTTACTAAAGTAGATTTACCAACGCCAGAATGTCCAGCAAACATACTTGTTTTACCAATCATTAATGCTTTTACTTTATCAACATTCTTTCTTGTTTTAGAGGAGATTCCTAAACACTCATACCCAATTTTTCTATAGGTTGCTGTCAAAAATTTAATCTCTAAAAGTTCATCGTCTGAATAGGTATCTATTTTATTAAAAAGCAATACTGTTTTTATATGATATGCCTCTGCAGTTACTAAAAAACGATCTATAAAAGTGGTAAAAGTAGGTGGATTATTTAATGTAATCATCAAAAAAACCTGGTCGATATTTGCAGCTATAATGTGTGTACGCTTAGATAAATTAACCGATTTTCTTACAATATAATTTTTTCTATCTATTATAGTAGTAATAACTCCTATTGCTTCATCGCTTTTTGTTTCTAAATCAAGATCTACTATATCTCCAACCGCAATAGGGTTGGTGCTTTTAATACCTTTAATTCTAAACTTTCCTTTGATTCTACTTTCTACAAAAGTTCCATCGTCTGTTTTTACCGTATACCAACTACCTGTAGATTTATAAACAACTCCTCGCATTACATTTTATTTGGCATATAAATGTTACATTGAAATTTAAACAAACAATTTAATTAAATTATAAACACATTAAACTAAAGATTTATAAAAAAACTCTATCTAGATACTATTGTTATATTTCAAAAATAAAAAAAGCTCCAAGATTGGAGCTTTTTTTAAATGTACTACGAATTAATTATTTTTTCTTGGTGATTAATAGATTCTTGATGAATTGCTTTAAAAATTCTAAGTATAAACTCTTCACTTAATCCTTTTTCTTCTCCTTCCAAAATCATTTTACCTAGTATTTCGTTCCATCTTTTACTTTGTAAAACAGCTACGTTTTTATTTTTCTTTAGCGCTCCTATCTCATCAGAAACCTTCATACGTCTTCCTAAAGTTTCTATAATTTGATTATCAACAACATCAATTTGAGCTCTTAAGTTTCCTAGCTTACGATTGTATTCTTCAGCCTTGTCATCTTCTTTACGAATTCTAAGATCTTCCATGATTTGTATTAAACCCTGTGGCGTTACTTGCTGTGCAGCATCACTCCATGCGTTATCAGGATCAAAATGAGTTTCAACCATTAATCCATCATAATTAAGATCTAATGCCGTTTGACACACATCAAAAACCATATCTCGTTTCCCTGTAATATGAGAAGGGTCGCAAATTAAAGGTAAATCTGGAAATTTATTTTGTAATTCTATGGGTATCTGCCATTCTGGAATATTACGATACTTTGTTTTTTCATAGGTTGAAAAACCTCTATGTATTACTCCTAACTTTTTAATATCAGCAGTATATAATCTTTCAATAGCCCCTAACCACAGAGGAAGATCTGGATTTACTGGATTTTTTACTAATACTATTTTATCTGTTCCTTTTAATGAATCTGCGATTTCTTGCACTATAAATGGGCTTACTGTACTTCTTGCTCCTATCCAGAGTATGTCTACATCATGCTCTAAAGCCAATTGTACATGTGCTGGGTTGGCAACTTCTGTAGCTGTAAGCAATCCCGTTTCTTCTTTTGCTTTTTGAAGCCATTTTAATCCAATAGCTCCTACGCCTTCAAACATTCCTGGACGTGTACGTGGTTTCCATATACCAGCTCTAAAAACAGTAGCATCACTATTCTTTAATTGATGTGCAATGTTTAATACTTGATCTTCTGTTTCAGCACTGCATGGACCTGCAATAACTAGTGGATGTGGCAATCCAAAATCATGTAACCAGTTTTTTAATTCTTTTTTGTTTTCCATTGTATTCTGAAAATTTTTCTACACCAAAAGCGAGTGCAAATTTAAGTAGTCTTTATTATAATTCCGTTTAATATTTCTTTTATTCTATTTGTATTCTTCATTCTTGTATAAATTGTCTTAAAATCGTTTGATTGCATCAACTCCTTAAACTCATTTAGATTTGAAATATATTCGTTTAAGGTTTCAATAATGTTCTCTTTATTCTGTTCAAAAATAGGCGTCCACATATCTGGCGAACTTTTTGCCAATCGTACTGTACTTTCAAATCCACTTCCTGCCAAATCAAAAATATCACGTTCGTTCTCTTCTTTTTCTATAACTGTTTTACCTAGCATAAAAGAGCTTATATGAGAAAGGTGAGACACATAAGCTATATGCTTATCATGCGAAACTGGATCCATGTATCGAATACGCATCCCAAGTTTATTAAAAATTTCTAATGCTTTTTCTTGAAGTTTAAATGCTGTCTTTTCTACCTCACAAATAATATTGCTTTTTTGATCAAAAAGCCCTCTAATTGCTGCCTCAGGCCCAGAAAATTCTGTTCCTGCTATAGGGTGAGATGCTAAAAAATTCCTTCTTCTAGGGTGGCCAGCTACCACTTTACATACTTGATTTTTGGTAGATCCCGCATCTATAACCAATGTTTGATCGCCTACTAAATCTAATATTTTGGGTAATTCTAATACTAATTTATTTACCGGAATGGCTACTATTACTACATCTGCCGTATTTAATTCTTCTAAAGTTCCTGCTTTGTCAATAAAACCTATAGACAATGCATCTTCTATATGTTTTTTATTTTTGTCTATCCCGTAAATAATGATATCCTCATATAGTGCCTTAAGATCAAAAGCCATTGAACCTCCTATTAATCCTAAACCTATAATGTAAACTTTCATAATATTATTATTTAAAATCTTTGTATTGCTTCTTTAATCTTTTCTTCATCAATACATAAAGAAAACCGAATGTATCCTTCTCCGTTATCTCCAAAAACAGTTCCTGGGGTGATAAAAATATCTTTTTGATATAGTATTTCATTGATAAACGATTCTGCATTTATAGCATTTGGCAACTTTGCCCAAACAAACATTCCTACAGTATCCGTATCATAGGTACAACCTAGTATATCTGCTAAATCAAAAATTAAATCTCTTCGCCTTTTATATATTTCATTAATAGTAGAAAACCATTCTGATGAACTCTTTAATGCTGCTATTGCTCCTTTTTGAATTCCATAAAACATTCCACTATCCATATTGCTTTTTACTTTTAAAATAGCATTGAGGTACTTTTCATCTCCTACAACCATTCCTATACGCCAACCAGCCATATTAAAAGTTTTACTCAACGAATTGAGTTCTAAAGCAACATCTTTTGCTCCATCTATAGAAAGGATACTCATCGGAGTATTATTTAATATAAAACTATATGGATTATCATTGACCAATAGTATTTGATGTTTTTTAGCAAATGCAATTAACTCTTCAAACAATTGAGTACTGCCTTTTGTTCCTGTTGGCATATGCGGATAATTTAGCCACATAATTTTCACCTCAGAAAGATCTTTCTGTTCTAGCAACTTTAAATCTGGAAGCCATCCGTTTTTTTCTTTTAAATCATAAAATTCTGGTACAGCTCCAATTAGTCTTGTAACAGAAGTATAAGTTGGATATCCAGGATTAGGGATTAATACTTTATCTCCTTCATTTAAAAATGCCATGCTAATATGCATAATGCCTTCTTTAGACCCCATTAACGGTAATATTTCTGTTAATGGATTTAATGAGACATCAAAATGTGATTCATAAAAACTGGACATCGTTGTTCTTAATTCTGGTAATCCTTGATAGCTTTGGTACTGATGTGCAATAGTATCATTCAATGATTTTTGTAACGCATTTACAATTGCATCAGAAGGCATCAAATCTGGGCTTCCAATTCCCATATTAATAATAGGCTTTCCTTCTGCCATTAATGAACGTACTTCCCGTAGTTTTTTTGAGAAATAATATTCCTCTACTGTATTCAATCGTGTTGCCGTACGTATCATGCTATTCTGTTTTTATAGGCTCCTAATACTTTAAAATGTTGTGCCATTATTTTTAATATCGCTATTGCTTTTTCATAATCTTTATAAGTGTTAAAAGTTACATCGACAAAAAAAGAGTATACCCAAGGAGTTTCTATTTTAGGCAAGGATTGAATTTTTGTCAAATTTAATTTACAATCACTTATAACATTTAATACCGCTGCCAAACTACCTCTCTTATGATCTAACTCAAACTTTAAGGAAGCTTTATTAATTTCTTTTTTTGAAATTTCCAAGGCTGTATTTTGAACAATGACAAATCGAGTAGCATTGTTATGTATTGTTTGTATTTCTGGTGCTAAAATCTCTAAGTTGTATAAGTTAGCGGCTACTTTACTAGCTATACCTCCAATTTTTTTTAGTTGACGATCATGGATTCGTTTAGCAGTCGCAGCTGTATCTTCATCTTCTATCAACTTTATATGAGGGTATTGTTTAAAAAAAGTTTTGCATTGTAAAAGTGCCATTGGATGTGAATATACCTCTTCAATATCTTCTATACGCTGCCCTTTTAAAGCCATTAAATTATGATGTATTTGTAAATAGTATTCACCTACAATGTGTAATTTATATTGATCTATTAAGGCGTAATTTGGAATTATAGAACCTGCAATAGAGTTTTCAATAGCCATTACTCCTTGATCTGCATTATTTGATACCAAATGATCTACAAGTGTATCAAAAGACAGGCATTCATCAATATTTATTTCATCTAAATAATATTGATTTGCCGCTTGATGATGAAAAGAGCCTTTGACTCCTTGTATGGCTATTTTTTTGCGCATAAATTTATATCATAAAAAAAGTCCCGTTACTAACGGGACTTTATATTATTTGTTTGTTACAACAATCTACAACAGTCCCATACTTCTTCTAAAAAAATAGAAGAAATAATAAGTGTTCCAGAAATAAGTTGTTGTAATCATTTGATTTTCTACAATTAGATTGCTAATGTAGTTATTTATTTGAAATAAAAATCTTTTTTCTTCATTTTTGCGAATTTGATAAAAAAAGCAAATGTCTTTTAACATAATGCTTGTAGAATTATATATTCTGTTGTTTTATGTCAGAATATACTACGCATTTATACATTCAATAAATATATAAATCATCTGGCCCAACAGACCAGAAGTATTCTCTTTCTCAGAATAATTCTGCACCTATACTTCCAGCTATCTGGTTTGTTTTTCAATTAGAAATTAATTTCCTAACGAAATATGTTTTCTTAGCTAAAGAATATAGAAAGATGTCAATACAAGTAGACCATATTGTAGACGCTCCTTTTTTATGACGTGGTAAATCAATGAAAAAAGAAGCAATTTTTCAACAGCTTCTTTTTTATCTATTATGTCTCGTCCTGAAATAGCGTTACACTAAATTATAAGTGTAATGAAAAGTAA
>CAYMDH010000027.1:0-44095 GCA_964389205.1 uncultured Flavobacteriaceae bacterium | reverse complement strand
ATCAATCTATTAAAACTAATCAACTCGCTTTTTATTAATCGAACTCAGGTTCATAGGTATTTTTTTCCTCTTTTCAAGAGTCTAAAACCTTTTATGCAGCCGCATCACCTGACTCATCACTCAAAACATAAATCATTATGTTTTTCATTTTGCCCTGTGTCAATACAAAAATGAACAAAGAAAAAATTATATATCCCTGAAAATCAATAAATATACCCGCTAATGGGTATTTTTTTGTGCATTCTCACAAGCTAGTTTTGAAACACTAAAAACTTAAAACTAACCCGATGAAAAAGTTATTATTTGTACTCCTGGTAATTACAGGTGTATATGTTTCCCAAGCTCAAGAAAATAAAAAAAAATGTAAGTGCAATGAGAATACTATTATTGAGATCAATCCATTTGGAGAAAATAAAATTCCAAAATGCGTAAGACATGGGGTGCATGTAAAATTTAAAATTAACAATGTAAATACCTTTCGAGTAAACGGAGCTTTAACAAAAGATACTTTAAATTTTACTTTTGATGTCCCTTCACTTATATCAAATAGTTTACAAGGAAGTGAAACTCCACCGCCTGGGGATAGTGACAGAGGAAATAAAAGAAAAGGTAATACAATAGGTCCCGAGGCAATAAAAGAAGAAATTACAGACCCTAAAAAACAATTTATAAATCAACTTAAAGAATTTGTAAATACTTATGAACGTATCCAGTTATATTCTCAATTACAAGATCGATTAAATGAAAAATTAGAAGGTGAAGTTTTTATAAAAGATACCGAAACTTTCAAAGCAAGCAGTACCGCTTATTTTAAATCATCTTTCGAGGTAGAAGATGCCAATTCAGCTAAAAATTCGCTCCAGCAAAAAATACAAAGCCTTAGAAACTCTTATGGAAACCTTAAAGAGCTTTACGAAAAGTTAAATACAAACAAAGAGGATAAAAAAGCTAAGCCTATTACAGGTACACTAATACTTGGAGGCAAGACTATTAAAGATGTAAAAGTTACTCTTACACCTCCAGATAAAGAGAAAATTCTAAAAGATGAGTTTGAATTTGCTAAAAAAACTATTGATACGCTGCTTAAGCCAGGAAATAAAGTAGCATTAGAAACCAAAGTGGCCAACGGAATTAACCTGTACGAAGCTATTCAAGATGCAGATTTTGAAGAATATATCGATGGAGGGCAAGCAGAAAACGACGTTTTTTCTTCTACCATTACATTAAGCGATAATGAAGGAAATGAATTGCATGAATTTGAACCTGTTAAAATACGTACCCGAGGTGGAGTTAAGGTAAATTTTAGTAGTGGTTATCTCGTAAGCTTTATAGGAGATGATGATTATTCCAATTTTCAAAACAGCGATGGTGATACAGCCATTAGACAAGATAGAAGTAATGATTTAACCCATGCCTTAGGTGCTTTGGTACATGTATACCCCAGAGGTTACAAAGATATTCAACCTGCTTTATCAGCTGGTATTAGTTTAGAAGACGATGCAGATATCGGGTTTTACCTAGGAGGTTCTCTTTTGTTTACAGAATCAAATCGGTTTGTACTTACCGCAGGGCTTTCGTTTACCAATGTACAACGGTTAAATACTTTTAATGTATCAGAGGTTCAGGAAGATGGTAGCAGGGTCTTTTTATCAGAAGAAAATACCAACGCCAATTTTGAAGATGTATTTAGAGGCGCCTTTTTTGTTGGGTTAACATTTAACCTGTCTGGCAACAACAACAATTAAAAACCTAACTTTCTATATAATTCCTTCCCTTAAAACTCTTAAGGAGGAGGAATTTTTTTATCCTCTAAACAAAAAGAAACGATCCTTCATTTCTTCAATTTCAGCATTTTTATTGGTCATAATATAATCAATGGCTTTTGAAGTAAAACTTCTCCCCTTTTTGGTTAAAGAAATAATACTACTATCAATAACAATCATATTGTTTTTAAGTGCCAAATCTAATACTGATTTAGAACGTACGCTTCCCCAATTGATATGCTCATTTAAATGATTTACATGTCGTTCTGATTCTTCATCATGATTTTGTAAATGCAATAAAAAAGTAAGTAAGTGTACTTCTATTTTTTGACGCTTTTGCCTGTATAAAACAGAAATAAGTCCTTTATTAGGTGCAAACAAATACACTATTAAAAATAATACGCCTAATACGGTGGTCATAGAACCTGCAATAGAAGCATCTAACCAATGGGCTACCCAATAACCTGCTAAGGCACCTATAACTCCAAAAATCACTGATAATATCAGCATTTTTTTAAGGTCTGTTGTCAATAAATAAGCCATAGCCGGAGGCGCAATCATAAGAGCAACTACTAATATGGCTCCTACAGCATCAAAAGCACCTACAGTAGTAACTGATGCGGTTGCCATTAAACCATAATGCATAATAACAGGAGAAAATCCTAAGGTAGCTGCCAGCCCTTTATCAAAAGTACTTAGTTTTAGTTCTTTAAAAAAGGTAATTAATAAGGTAAGGGTAATTAATAAAATACTTCCTATCACCCATAACGATTTTGGGCCTACATCTACTCCGCTAATTTCCAATCGATCAAAAGGGGCAAAGGCCAGCTCTCCTAAAAGTACTGCATCTACATCTAAGTGAACATCGTTTGCATTTTTTGCTATCAATATAACACCAATACTAAACAAGGCTGGAAATACAAGCCCAATGGCAGTATCTTCTTTTACCAAACCTGTTTTTTGTATAAACTCTACCAATATCACAGTAATAATACCTGTCAATGCTGCCAATAATATAAGCCAGGGTGAATTTAAATCTTCGGTTAAGAAAAAACCAACTACAATACCTGGAAGTATCGAATGGCTGATCGCATCACTTATCATGGCCATCTTTCTAAGCACTAAAAAAGTACCTGGAATGGCACATGCTATGGCTACCAAGCATGCTATTAATTGTATTTCTATTTGCGCGCTACTCATGCATATTTTCTTGTTGATTATACAAATTGGTCGCTTTATTATATCCCTTTTTCGTTAAAGACCACATAGATCCATCTACAGTTATATAGGTTCTATTTTCCAATTTTTTTAAAGATCTTTTAGTATATCCCTGAAAATTGTTTAATATTTTAACTGCATGGGGGTGCGATATATTTTCATGCGTTTTCGCAATATTATACATAAAAGCAAGTGTTTTATATAATTGCAAATCATTTCTGTTTTTCCAGTACCTTATTTCTCTAAATAAAAGCCCTCTTCCTGGAGAAAAAATAAAAGAGAAAATAACAAAAGTTGCAGCTATTAAAACAATAACTGGGCCTGTAGAAAGATTGTTTGAACTGGCACTTATAGCAGTTCCTAATACTCCTGAAAAAGCACCAAAAATAGCTGCCAAGAAAATCATTACTCCTAAACTATTGGTCCATTGCCTTGCTGCTGCTGCAGGTGCTAAAAGCATTGCACTCATTAAAACAACACCTACTGTTTGCAGGCCAATAACAATAGCTAGTACAATAAGAGTGGTAATTAATACCTCTAAAAACCGTGTGTTAAACCCTAAAGATTTTGTATAATCTACATCAAATAGCAACAGTTTAAATTCTTTCCAAAAAACAAGTACAACTAGCAAGCTTATACCTGTAACAATACACATTAACCAAACATCACTCTCTACCAATGTTGCAGCCTGTCCAAAAAGATATTTGTCCAAACCAGCCTGATTGGCATTTGGCATTTTTTGAATAAAGGTGAGTAGTAACATCCCAAACCCAAAAAATAAGGAAAGAATAAGCCCTAATGCTGTATCTGATTTTAAATGTGTTTTTTTAACAATCCCTCTAATCCAAAAAGTACCTATTAAGCCACTTACTAAAGCACCAATAAGCAAGGTATTACTGTTTTTTGCTCCTGTAATAAGAAACGCAATTGCTATTCCTGGTAATGCTGCATGTGATATAGCATCCCCTAACAAACTCTGTTTTCTCAATACTGCAAAACTTCCTAGCATCCCACAAATTGCACCAAGAACAGCCGTCCCCATGGTAATCGTTCTAAGGGTATAATCACTAAAGACTAATGAAAAATATTCTTGTAAAGACATTTTTATTGTTTTGCTATTGTTGGATACTTACCTTATAATTAATTCCATAGGTTTTGGTTAAGTTATCATCGTTAAAGATATCTTTTACTGGGCCTGTTGCTATCTTTTTTACATTTAAAAAAGTAACCCAATCAAAATATTCTGGTACCGTTTGCAAATCATGATGTACAACAATAACCGTTTTACCTGCTTTTCTCAATTCTTTAAGAATATTGATGATTGCTTTTTCGGTGGTAGCATCTACTCCTTGAAATGGTTCATCCATCAAATAAATACTTGCTTCTTGTACCAATGCTCTTGCCAAAAAAATACGTTGTTGTTGACCCCCACTCAATTGACTTATTTGCCGAGATTTAAATTCGAGCATTCCTACTTTTTCAAGCGCCTCTAAAGCTGCCTTTTTTTGTTTTTGCCCTGGGCGTTTTATCCATCCTAAACTTCCATAAGTACCCATCATAACAACATCCAGTGCCGTAGTTGGAAAATCCCAATCTACACTTCCTTTTTGAGGTACATACGCTACATGATCATATTGCTTCTTATAAGGTTTCCCAAATATCTTAACGGTTCCTGCTATGGGTTTTATAATATCTAAAATTGACTTTATCAGTGTAGATTTACCTGCACCATTGGGCCCTACAATAGCCATCAATACGCCTTCTGGAATAGCGAGGTCAATATCCCATAAAACTGGTTTATAGTTGTAGGCAACCGTAAGGTCATCTACTGTAATAGCTACTCTTTCACTCATGGTTATTTTTTATTTCAATACGTTTACTATAGTTGAAACATTATATCTAAACATTCCCAGATACGTTCCTTCTACAGTACCAGCAGTTCCTAAAGCATCTGAAAATAAAGTTCCTCCTATAGCAACTTCATGTCCTTTAGATTGAACAGCAGCTTGTAAGGCTTCAATTGTTCTTTTAGGGACAGAACTTTCAACAAATATAGCTTTTACTTCTTTTTCAATAATAAACTTAGCCAATTCCTGTACATCTTGAACTCCTGCCTCCGTAGTGGTAGAAAGCCCTTGTAGGCCTACTACTTCAAAACCAAAGGCTTGTCCAAAATAATTAAAAGCATCATGAGCAGTTACCAATATTCTTTTTTCAGGAGCTAGCGTTTCAATAACTCCTTTTACATCTGTTTCTAATGCAATTAAGTCTTGTAAATATTTTTTACTATTTGTTTCAAATAAAGTTGCATTTTTCGGGTCTGCTTCTTTTAATTTTTGAGTTGTATATATTGTTATTTTTTTCCAAAAGCTAATATCAAACCATATGTGAGGGTCATAATTTGAAGCAAAATACTCTGATCCTATTAACTTATTCTCGTCTACAGATGCTGCAACAGCTACGGTTTTTAAACCTCTTTTTTCCATTTTTTCAAAAACCTCCACCAGTTTCCCTTCCAAATGAAGCCCACTGTAAAAAACGATATCTGCATTAAATAGTTTGCTTACATCTCCTTCACTTGCTTTGTACAAATGCGGATCTACTCCACTCCCCATCAAACCTTGAACCTCTATAACATCTCCTCCAATGTTAGTAACCAAATCGGTGAGCATTGTCGTAGTTGTAACCACTTTTAATTTTGCGTTCTCATCTTTTTTTGTAGCTGTATTACATGCTGTAATAGCTACCACAAAGATTCCTATTATGTATTTTTTCATTTCTATTTATTTTTAAATAATAAATTATTAATTAGGAATTCTAAAACTAACCCCTGCACTTAGTAATACGTTTTGATCTGTACTAATACCACTTCCAACAGTAGCATCTAATTGTACTGAATCATTTATCAAATAGGTTAACCCTGCATCCCAGTTATGGTTTGAGCTACTATTTTCTGGAAAATCCCCATACAATTCTGCATACGCTCCTAATTTATCTGTAAATGCATATCCATAGACTACTGTATATGCGTAAGCTGCTTCTGGAGTCTCTCCATCCCATTGAACGCCTAAATTATAAGAAAAACTAGATTTTTCACTTAGTGTATGTGCAAAAGAAAAACGAAAATCTGCGCCAGTATTGGGCGTTCTAAAATCACTTCCAGCACTAAAAGGTGTAAAAACAGCGCCTAAAAAACCTATCTCTGGCAAAAGCCCCTTTTCTTCTGTAATCCCTACTTTAAAACCAATTAATAAAGGTGATAATCCAGTAGCTACATCATCTAATTCTACACCATTAATTTCTGTTCTTACTTCTGCATAATCCCAGCCTATTCGTAATTCAAGATTGTCTAAAAGACCATATCTTAGTAAAGTTGTATTGAATGTATATGCTTTTTGAGTAAATGCACCATCTCCTATATCTTCAAAAAAAGCACCTGTTTCTACTTGCAAAAAACCTTTTGGAACTACCGTTGGAGATTCTGTTTGATCAGGTCTATCTGTTACTAAATCTCCAGGAGTCGATGAAGAATCATTTTGTGCATTTATCTTTGACATCATCAAAATAAAAGTGAAAAATATGGCTATTTTGATAAGTATAGTATGCTTCATTGTTTATTTTTATTTATTTTTGAGCTGCAAATGTAAAAAAGTTAGACATGACTAACAAATTTTATTCGTATGAATTAACTAAGAGTGAAGAAGATTACTTAAAAGCACTCTTTCAAGTAGTTATAGAAAATGAAGAAGTAAAAGTTGGTAATAATCAATTGGCAGAATATCTAAAAGTGTCTCCTGCTTCTGCCAATAATATGATTAAGAAGTTAAAAACAAAAAAATTAGTGCTTAGTGAAAAATATGGAAAACTCGAATTATCTCAAGAAGGTAAGCAGATTGCTGTTTGGTTGATAAGAAAGCATCGCTTATGGGAGACTTTTTTATATAAGTATATGAATTTTAGTTGGGACGAAGTGCACGATGTTGCAGAACAATTAGAACACATAAAATCTGCCAAACTTATAGACCAATTAGATAAGTTTATGGATTATCCAAGAAAAGATCCACATGGAGATATTATTCCAGATGAGAGAGGAAACTTTATCTTAACTCCAAAAATTACCTTATCTCATTTAAAAGGAGGAGAAAAGTGTAAACTTGTTTCTGTAAATGATAATTCTGTTGCTTTCTTAAAATACGTATCTGAAATAGGACTTGCTTTGAGCAGTGAAATAGTAATTGAAGAGGTTATGGAATTTGATAAATCTATCAGAATACGTTTTAATAATAAAACGGAAACAGTTTCTAAAAAATTTGCTAATAATATCTTTGTTGAAACATTTTAATGCATGTTCATTTAGATAACAGCATTTCCTTTATTTCAAATTAGTTAAAAGATTTTTTTGTTTACTACTTGACTTATCTTACTTTTCAATCTTTATTACAATAATAGGTGAAACATTATGATTACATCATATTAGGAGCTGGAGCTGCGGGCCTGCAACTTGCATATTACATGATTAGGGATGATTTTTTTAAAGAAAAATCAATTTTAATTCTAGATAAAGTGCAAAAGGATAAAAATGACCGTACATGGTGCTTCTGGGAAATAGGTCAAGGAGATTTTGACACTATAGTTTACAATACTTGGGATACTGCTTTTATAGGCAGTGAGCACTATCAGCAATCGTTCAATATACTTCCTTATCAATATAAAATGATACGAGGGATTGACTTTTACAATTATGTCTTAGGAGTATTAAAGACTCACAAAAACATCACTATAGTAAAAGAAGAGGTGTTAAGTTATAAAGACAATGGAAGTGTCATTACTGTAAACACAGCTTCTAAAACCTATGAAGCCGATAAAGCTTTTAACAGCATATTTTATCCTAATGCTATTTTAAATCAGAAAAAATTCCCTGTTTTACAACAACATTTTATAGGTTGGTATATAGAAACTGAAGTCGCTGTTTTTAATCCTGATAAAGTTACATTTATGGATTTTTCTGTTCCACAAAAGAAAAATACCCGTTTTATGTATGTTTTACCCACCTCTTCAAAAACTGCTCTTATTGAATACACCTTATTCTCTGATAAATTATTAGCTACTGAAGTTTATGAAAAAGCTATTAAAGCATATTTAAAAAAACTGGGGGTGATCTCTTATAAAATAATAGAAAAAGAACAAGGGAGCATCCCTATGACTTCTTTTAATTTTCAGGAAGGAAACTCTAAAAATCTTCTTCATATTGGTACGGCTGGAGGTTGGACAAAAGCAAGTACTGGCTTTACTTTTAAAAACACAAATATTAAGGTTAAAAAACTCCTTAAGTTTCTTAAAGAGGAAGATAATTTTACCAAATTCTATAAGAAAGATCGGTTTTGGTATTACGACCTTTTACTATTGGATGTGCTTTATAAAAAAAATGACCTTGGAGCTTATATTTTTCCGGCTCTTTTTAAGAGAAATAAGCCTCAAAATGTATTCAAATTCTTAGAAGAAAAAACCTCTTTGATACAAGATTTAAAAATTATGTTTTCTGTTTTTCATTGGGAGTTTGTAAAAGCTCTTTTTAAAAGGGTTTTTTAAGTCGTTCTATTCATCAAACTTTCTCCAAACGATCGAAGTAATTGTTTTTTATCTTGATCAATATTTAATGTTTCTAAAATAGAAAATGCTTTTTCTGTATAGGTTACAATTTCATCTTGTGTAAATTTAGCAGCATTACTATTTTCAAAGAAATGCTTTACAGATGTAATTTTATCTTTAGGGTTTTTAGGTCGTATTGAAAATAAATGTTTCAACTCTTCTGCATCGTCTTTAGAAGTTAACTCTAATGTTTTTAGGTATAAGAAGGTTTTTTTATTTTCAATAATATCTCCTCCTACTTGCTTTCCAAAAGTTTTTGGATCTCCAAAAGCATCTAAATAATCATCTTGAAGTTGAAATGCAATTCCTAAGTTCAATCCAAAATTATAAATTGCTTGTGCATCCTCTTCATTAGCTTTTGCTATTATGGCTCCCATTTTCATTGCTGCCCCTACCAAAACAGCTGTTTTGTAAGTAATCATTTTTAAATACTCTGAAATGGTAACATCATCTCTGTTCTCAAAATCTACATCGTATTGTTGTCCTTCACAAACTTCTATTGCAGTTTTACTAAACAATTTAGCTAGCTTTCTAAATATTTCAGGATCATATTCTTCAAAAAATTGGTAGGCAATGATGAGCATTACATCTCCAGATAAAATACCGGTGTTAATATCCCACTTTTCATGAACTGTATTTTTCCCCCTACGCAGTGGTGCATCATCCATAATATCATCATGAACTAAAGAAAAATTATGAAAAACTTCTACTGCTAACGCTGCATCTAAAGCCTCTTTATAATCTGTTCCAAAAATTTCTGAAGTCATTAAAATTAATACAGGACGAAGTCTTTTTCCTCCCAATTCTAAAATATAAGAAACTGGCTCATATAAGTTTATAGGTTCTTTCGTTTCTATATTTTTTTTTAAATACTCTATAAATGCTTGTTGATACTCTTTAATAGAATGCATATGTAGCCATAAATTTTCAACAAAAATACCATAAATCATAACATCTCAAATCTCAAATCAATGTTAAAAAATTGCAAAACCAAGGAAACTATTTTTGTTTTTAAAGTTTCCTTATGTATTTTTGTGCCTTAATTATGAAAGAAAAAATTTTAAATCAAGCAACTGAAATGTTCTTAAACCTCGGTTTTAAGAGTGTAACGATGGATGATATTGCTAACGAAATGGGGATATCAAAAAAAACCATTTATACGCATTATCAGAATAAAACACAATTAGTAGAGGCTACTACTTTTTATTTATTTGATACCATTTGTAATGGAATTGATCACATTTGTGAATCTGCTCCAAATCCAATTGAAGAACTATATCATATTAAAAAGTTTGTGATGGAGCATCTTAAGGATGAAAAATCTTCTCCTCAATATCAATTAAAAAAATACTATCCGAAAATTTATAAGGCTTTAAAATGGAAGCAATTTGAGGTAATGCACGGGAGTGTTACTGATAATTTAAAAAAAGGAATAGATCAAGAGCTTTTTAGAAAAAGTATGGATGTTGACTTTGTAGCGAGAATGTATTTTAACGGGATGACTGGTATAAAAGATAAAGAGTTATTTCCGCAAGAAGCATTTACTATGAATCAACTAATGGAGAATTATCTAGAATATCATTTAAGAGCTATTGTTACTGAAAAAGGCTTACATAAACTAAACCAATTTATTAATACAAATCAATTATAATTAGATGAAAAACAACCTTACTATATTGTTATTTTTGTTGTTTTCAATTCCAATATTTTCACAACAAGAAACCTACAATTTCTCGTTAGAAGAGGCAATCCAGCATGCATTAGAGAATAATAAAGATGCAAATGGTGCAAGTCTTGATATAGAAATTGCTAAAAAACAAAAATGGGAAACAACAGCTACTGGACTCCCTCAGATTAGCATTTCTGGAAATTATCAGAATTTTTTACAACAACAAGTAACCTTATTTGATACCAACGGCGATGGTATAGATGAAGAATTTACATTTGGTACAAGCCAGAGTGTAAGTGCTTTTGCCACTTTAGATCAACAACTTTTTGATGGTTCTTATATAGTAGCGCTTCAGTCTGCAAAAGTCTTTCTGGAAATTTCTAAAAACGCTAAAATAAAAACAGACCTAGAAGTTCGAAAAGCTGTCATTGATGCTTATGGAAATGTATTACTTGCTGAAGAAAGTGTTTCTATACTCATAAATAATCAAGCGGTTCTTCAAAAAAATGTAGAGGAAACTCAAAAGGTATTTGAAAATGGCCTTGCCGAAGAAGAAGATTTAGAACAACTTCAAATCACACTTGCTAATATAACTAGTAATTTAAGCAGGACTAGGAGATTGCGTGATATTGCTTATAAATTTCTCAATATTACTTTAGGCCTTGACTTGGAGGCAGCTGTAACATTAACCGAAAAATTAGAAGGACTCGCCATTAAAAATATTGATGAAAATCTAGTTAATGAATCGCTTTCTCTAGAAAATAATATTGATTTTAAAATAGCAGAAAATAATACTAGAGCACAAGAATTATTAGTAAAGCTCGAAAAGAGTAAAGCGCTTCCTACCTTAAATGCATTTATTAATGTTGGATATCAAGGATTTAGTGATGATTTTAGTTTTTTTGATAGCGATCAAAGTTATTTTGGTACCTCAGCAGTAGGGTTAAATCTTAATGTTCCTATTTTTAGTTCAGGGCAACGGTCTGCTAAAACACAACGAGCTAAAATTGAATTAAAAAAATCTAAGGCAGATCTTCTAGATACAGAACGAAGACTTGAATTACAAGTTTTTAATGCTAAAAGTGATTACCTGTTTGCCATTGAGCAGTATACAACTTCTAAGAAAAACTTGGCATTAGCAGAGCGTATTGAAAAAAAGAATCAAATAAAATATACGGAAGGAATTGCTACTAGTTTTGAATTAAGACAGGCACAAACACAATTGTATTCAACACAACAAGAATATTTACAGGCAATGTTAGATGTTCTTAATAATAAGGCAACATTAGAAATTATTTTAAATAAAAATATCAATAGCTATTAACCTATTAGGAAAACCTATAAAAATGAAAAACTTATATATATTATTCGCACTGGTTCTGGTTTCATGTGGAGGAAATTCTGGTGCATCTGTTGAAACTGTTTTGGCCTCTAATGATCTAAAGCAAATTAGACAAAAGAAAACAGCATTGGATGCTCAGCAACAAGAATTAGTATTACAATTAAAACAATTGGAAGATAAAATTAAGGAGCTAGATCCTCAAGCAAAAATTCCTTTAATTACCACTTTTGTTGCAGAAGAAACTGTTTTTTCTCATTACCTAGAATTACAAGGAAATGTAAGTACAAAACAAAATTTGGTAATGTATCCCGAAATGTCAGGAATTTTAACTCGTGTATTTGTTAAAGAAGGAGATCGTGTTAGAAAAGGGCAAATTTTGGCAAAAATTGATGATGGTGGTTTATCACAACAATTAGCTCAATTTGAAGTACAGGCTCAATTAGCGAAAACTACTTTTGAACGTCAAAAAAGATTATGGGATCAAAAAATAGGTTCTGAAATTCAATATTTACAAGCAAAGACAAATTATGAATCTCAAATAAACGCTACAAATCAAATTAAAAAACAGTTAGCAAGAACTTCCGTTACAGCTCCTTTTTCTGGAGTTATTGACGATGTAATTACTGAACAAGGAAGCGTAGTTAGTGCAGGTCAATCACAATTAATTAGACTTGTAAACTTAAAAGATATGTACATTGAAACAGATGTTCCTGAGCGTTACATCTCTAACGTAACTCCCGGAAAAGATGTACAGGTAGAATTTCCTGTTTTAGGAGCAACATTGGATGCTAAAATTCGTCAAGCTGGAAACTTTATAAACCCAGACAATAGAACCTTTAAGGTAGAGGTTGGTATTGCTAATGATAATAATCTTATTAAGCCCAACTTAACAGCAAAACTTAAAATAAATGATTACACCAATGAACAAGCTATTTTAATCCCGTTAAGTATAATTTCTGAAAATGCTGAAGGACAACAATATGTATACACTGTTATTGACAAATCTGATAACAAAGCAAAAGCAAAACGTGTAATTATAGAAACTGGAAAAGCGCAAGGAGATTATATAGAAGTGCTTTCTGGTTTAGAAAACGGAAATGAAATTGTTCAAGAAGGAGCGAGAAGTGTTAAAGACGGGCAAGACATAAAAATTCTTGTAATAGACGAAACGAATTAACTCTAACTACTAAAACTTTTAAAAATGACGAAAAAGCAGAAAAAGGTAAATAAGGAGTTTGGATTATCATCATGGGCAATTGACAATAAAACGACAATGTATGTTTTAATTGTATTGATTCTTTTTCTTGGTGGGTCTGCCTATTTTAGTATGCCTAGAGAAAATTTTCCTGAGGTAAAAGAGACTAAAATTTATATTAGCTCTGTGTATCCTGGAAATACAGCAGAAGATATTGAAAAATTAATTACAGACCCCATTGAAGATAAATTAAAAACAGTGAGTAATGTTGTAGAGATTACCTCTACCTCTCAAGAAGATTATTCTATTATTATTGTAGAGTTTGACGAGAGTATTACTGTAGAAACTGCTAAACAAAAAGTAAAAGATGAAGTAGATTCAGAAACATCTAGTGAAGACTGGCCTACATTTAATGGCGCCAAAGTAGAGCCTAATATATTTGATTTAAGTCTATCTGAAGAAATTGCCATCTTAAATATTAATATCTCTGGAGATTATCCAGTAGATAAATTAAAAGCTTACGGCGAGTATTTAGAAGATGAAATAGAGAGTCTTCAAGAAATAAAAGAAGTTGATATTCGCGGTGCTCAAGATAAAGAAGTAGAAGTTGCTGTTGATATCTATAAAATGATGGCTGCTCAGGTTAGTTTTGATGATGTTATTAATACCATTAATAGAGAAAACACTACTTTATCTGCCGGTAATTTAATCTCTAGTGGGCAACGAAGAACCATTCGAATTATTGGAGAAATTGATACTCCTGAAGAATTAGAAGACTTTGTTGTAAAATCTGAAAATGACAGTCCAATCTATTTAAAAGATATTGCAACAGTTACTTTTAAAGATGAAGATAAAACAACCTACGCAAGAGAATTTGGACATCCAGTAGTAATGTTGGATGTTAAGAAGCGTTCTGGGAAAAATATGGTCGCTGCCGCAGATCAAATTAAAATTATTGTAGAAGATGCTGTTGCCAATGTATTCCCTCCAGATTTAACAGTAACTGTTGCCAACGATCAATCTTCAAAAACAATTGGGCAAGTTGATGATTTGGTGAATAATATCATTTTTGGAATTATTCTGGTAGTTACTGTCTTAATGTTCTTTTTAGGGTTTAAAAATGCCTTATTTGTAGGTTTTGCCATCCCTATGTCTATGTTTATGTCTCTTATGATATTGAATACTTTAGGGTACACAATGAATACGATGATTCTCTTTGGACTAATTATGGGACTCGGTATGCTGGTTGATAATGGTATTGTAGTGGTTGAGAACGTATATCGTTTGATGGATGAAGAAGGTATGAGTAGAATTGAAGCTGCCAAAAAAGGAATTGGAGAAATTGCCTTCCCTATAATTATTTCAACCGCTACTACCGTGGCAGCATTTATTCCTTTAGGTTTATGGCCAGGCGTTATGGGGCAGTTTATGATCTATTTTCCAGTAACATTATCTGTTGTATTAGGGTCTTCATTATTTGTTGCTATCTTCTTTAATTCTGTATTGGTATCTCAATTTATGAATACAGAAGATAAGAATATGCCCTTAAAACAAATCATCAGAATATCTATCATTATGGGGGTAATAGGCTTGCTCATTACTGTTTTTGGTGGTGCCTATAGAGGTTTAGGAACACTAATGCTGTTTACTACAATAATGCTTTGGGTATATCGTCTCTTCTTAAGAGGATGGGCTAATGGGTTTCAAAAAAAGATCTTGCCTCGTTGGGAACGTTTTTACGAGAAAATATTACGCAGTGCTCTAGGAGGTAGAAAGCCAATATTTATTACCATAGGAACCTTTGTTTTACTCTTTTTAGCTTTTGTTGTATTTGGTCTCTCTGTTGGAAGTCAACGTACCAAAATTGAGTTCTTTCCAGATAATACTCCCAATCAAATTATTGCATATATAGAATATCCTGAAGGTACAGACATTAAAAAAACGAATGCTATTACCAAAGATGTTGAAGAGCGTGTTTATAAAATTATTAATGACGAGGCTTATAAAAATGGTGGTTTTAATTTCTTGACAGAAAGTGCTGTTTCACAAGTAGGTGAAGGAGCAGGAAATCCACAAACTGATGGGGGTTCGGCAGCCGAAATGCCACATCGTGGAAAAATTACGGCTACGATGCGAGAATTTAAATTTCGTGATGGAGCAGATAGTCAAGCATTACTTAAAAAAGTTCAAGAAGCATTAAAGGATATATATCCTGGTGTCGCCATCTCTGTTGAAAAAGATGCAGTTGGGCCTCCAGCCGGATATCCAATTAATATTGAACTAGAAGGTGAGAATTATGCAGAATTAATTTCTACTGCAGAAAAGATGCGTGATTTTATTAATTCTAAAAACGTTCAAGGAATTGATGAGTTAAAAATAGATGTTAATAAATCTAAACCTTCTATGAAGGTACTTGTTGATAGAAAAAAAGCAGGAGAATTGGGTGTTTCTTCAGGACAGGTTGGACAACAATTGCGGAATTCTATTTTTGGAGCTAAAGCGGGTATCTATAAGGAAGATGGTGAAGATTATGATATTTATGTTCGATTTAATAAGGAGAACAGGTATAATACCAGTGCTATCTTTGATCAGCGAATTACGTTTAGAGATCAAGCCACTGGAAGAATTAAAGAAATTCCTGTTTCTGCTGTAGCAGAGCAAAGCAACGCTTCAGGTTTTAGTGCAATAAAACACAAAGACATAAAGCGTGTAGTCACTTTGTATTCTGCATTGGCTCCAGGATTTACAGATGCAGGAGCTATTGTAGCAAAAATTCAAGGAGAAATGCAGAGTTTTACTGATAAACCTAATACAGTTAAAATTGATTATACAGGGCAGATAGAAGAGCAAAATAAACAAATGGCCTTTTTAATGGGTGCTTTCTTTACTGGTTTAGGACTCATATTTTTTATCTTGATCTTTCAGTTTAATTCTGTTTCAAAACCTGGTATTATCATGATCGCTATCTTTTTAAGTCTGATAGGAGTATTTGGTGGTATTGTAGCTACTGGTAGCTCCTTTGTAATTATGATGACTATGATGGGAATTATTTCTTTAGCAGGGGTTGTAGTAAATAATGGAGTGGTTTTATTAGATTACACACAATTGCTTATTGATAGGAAAAAAGTAGCTTCTAATATAAGCGATGAAGAACATTTGGAAAAAGAAGATTTATTAAATGCCATTGTTCAAGGAGGAAGAGCACGTTTACGACCTGTTTTATTAACTGCCATTACTACCATTTTAGGGTTAATTCCATTGGCAACTGGTCTTAATATTAATTTCTTTAGCTTGTTTAGTACATTCAATGCCAATATATATGTAGGGGGAGATAATGTTATCTTTTGGGGTCCATTGGCATGGACTGTAATTTATGGGCTTCTCATTGCTACCTTTTTAACCTTGATTGTGGTACCAATATTATTCTTTTTGGTTTACAAATTAAAAGTATGGGTTAAAAAAGGAAGAAAAAACACTTCCAAAGAAATTGACAAAGAGGTTTTGCCTGCAGCATAACTTAAGTTTTTAAAATAAAAAAACCCAGAATTATATAATTCTGGGTTTTTTTATTTTGTAAGGTTGGAGGCTTATTCTTCGTTGATAACAACTCTATCAGCATTATTCCATTTAGTAACACCAACAATTTTATTATTGCTGTAATCAACTTCTCTTAGACCATTTTCATTCCAAAAAAGCCATTTTCCAACTTTCATTCCTTGATCATAATTTGCAACAGCTATTTTTTTACCTGTTGTATCATAGGCCTTCCATTGACCATGTATTTTTTTATCTTTATAAAAACCTGTTTGTGAAACTTCACCATTTTCATGAAAATGAGTCACTTTAGTTAGATCTCCTTCTTTTTCATATACAGGCTTATTTGTTTGTGCCATTAAAGCAAACGAAAATAACATAGCAAATGTTAGTAATAAGTTCTTCTTCATCTTTATATATTTTTAAATTATTATTTACGATTATATAACAAATATAACATTAAATTTACTTTTAATCAACACTTACGTAACGTTAAATTAACATTAAAATTGTAATTATTTGATTAACAAGGCATAAAGACATAATAAAAAACCTGCGAAATTCGCAGGTTTTTTATTATGGAAAAGCTGTTTATTCTTCTATTTTATTGATTTTCATTAGCTGGTACTGGTACAGCAACAGGAACATTATCGGTAGCCCTATCATTTGGCAAATCTACTAAGGTTCCAAATCGTCTATTATCAATCCAAAGATGACTTTCTCCAAAAAGAGAATAACGTCTTTGGAATAAGATTTCTGCTTGAAGTTCTGCTGGGCTTTGTCCTCCCGTATAGTTTCCTAAACCTGCTGCGTTTCTAATTACGTCAATTGCACTTACAGCTGCAGCTGGATCTGTTACCATATTGGCTTCTGCAAATAATAAAATTAATTCCTCATTTCTAATAATAGGTACATTATCAACATTTGATTGGTAAATAAAAACATCGTGAGTTCCTATTAGCCCAGATGCTTCAGTAGGGCTATCTCTCAATACTACCTTATCAAATCTTGTATCGCCCGGAAGTGCATCATCTATATAACTTGAATGCGCTACTCTTACAATAGCTGTTTGATTAAGTGCTCCAAATAAAGGATTAGCCAAATCTGCTCCGGCTAAAGAAAAAGTATGATAAATCCCCGTTGTTAGATCTCCAGCCATGTCCATAAAAGAGCCTCCTAACAATGTAATAACATTAGGATAGTTTTCTCTGTATGCTTCTACTCTTGCATTTAGAGCTCTATTGAATTGTAGGAACCCAGCTGGTGTATTAAAATTAGTATAGCCCGAACTTAAAGCAAAAGGAAAATTAGCTCCCCCTGCTGCTAAATCTGTAGCTGCTCCAGCTAAGATATTCGAAATTTCAGTTAACGCCTCAACTTCACTAACAAAAGGTCCTAGATCATTAGGATCTGCACTAACCTCAACTCTAATTCCATTGGAAAATTGATTGTTATTAATCATTAAAAGCTCATGCGCTCTTAGCGTATTTAGTACACCTCTGGTCGCTGCAATTTCTTCTGCCGAAAAATCTGCTGTCGTATTTTCTAAACCTTCTAAAACTAAGCTAATATTTCTAATACTTGCATATCTGGCATTCCAAGGTATTGTTGTATAAAATGTATTATTGTCTAAGTTTGCAGTCACTACATCTGCTTCAAATCTTGGATCTGAGCCTGTTAAAAAGTAATATTCTCTACCAAATATACTTTGCACATCTACTTGTGTTGCCAGTCCTACTCTCATGTCTGATAATATCCCAGACATTGCCTGTGGTAATTCTGCCCTAGACAAATCACTTGATATAGCATCAGTACTTGCACCATTCAAACTTTCTGCATTGTCTAAACTACATGACATAATTAATAGAAAAGAGAAAGCCGAAAGCAATATTTTAATTTCTTTTATTTTTTTCATTGTTTTCATTTTTAAAATTTAGCAGATAAGTTAAATACAAATCTTTTTGAAGAAGGGAAAGGAGTAACTTCTACACCTGTAGATAGTCCATTCCCTCCAAAGTTAGAAACTTCTGGATCATAACTATTATAATCAAAAATGTTAATTAGATTTCTTCCTGAAAATCCTATTTTAACTTGAGATACAACATCATTAAACCAAGAAGTTAATATTTCTCCAGGCAGAGAATAATTCAATCCTATTTCTCTTAATCTTAAATAAGAAGCATCTTCAACAAAAGGTGTCGCATTGTTGGCAAAAAGACCATTATTAATTCTAAAGTTTCCATTTGATATATTAGGATCAAAGTCAAAATCATCAAAATCTGCACTAGTTCCTCCAAAATCAGAAAGCAATTGCGTTAAATTAATATTATCTCCTCCTTGTTTCCAGTGCCATAAAAAGGATAGTGTGAAATTTTTATAACTAAAGTTGTTATTAAATGTCACTTGAAAATCTGGCTCTGTATCACCTAAAGCTACTACAGGTGTTCCTGGTCCTGTTGTTCCTACTATTTGAGTCACACTTCTTCCTTCTTCTATTTGAAATTGTCCTAAACTATTTCCAAAACCTCCTAAGTTAAATGTCGGTACATTAAGCTCTATAACTTCAGATCTGTTTCTAAACCACTTAACATTTGAATCCCAGCTGAAATTATCTTTTTCGTAGATCACCGCACTAAGACTTACTTCAAAACCTCTGTTTCTAAGTTCTCCTCCGTTTTGTACTTGAGAACCAAAACCTGTAGAAGCCGGAATTAAAGCAGTCAATAATAAGTCTTCTGCATTTTTCTGATAGTATGAAAACTCTAAAGACAAACGATCATTAAAAAACCCTGCATCAAAACCTATTTCTAGCTCTTTATTACGTTCAGGTTCTATTCCTGGGTTTCCTTGAGCTCCAGGAACTATAATCCCTACATTTCCATCAATTAGTGTATTATTAAAAAGTGTAAACAATGATCCAAATGTTGCAAAAGTACCAGCTTCACCATAAGCAGCTCTTACTTTAAAACGGTTTACCGTAGCATCTTCATTCCAAAAATCAAATTCATTTAAATTTACAGCTACAGATGCTTTTGGGTAATAAAAGAATTCGTCTGCATCTGCATTGTTTGTTGATTTATCTCCTCTTATACCTATAGTTCCTATAATCTTATCTTGATAGTTAACTTCTTCTTGTACAAAGAATCCAAAATCTTCTTGTTCTAATCTAAATTGATTTGTATTTACATTTGCACCTTGATCTACATTTGTTTGAGATCCAATTAAATCTGAAGTGACAACTCCAACCGTGTTTTGAGAAAATTGTTCATTGGTAGCACCTAATTGTGTAGTAAAGCTTAAATCATTATTAGTTGTATAATTATGTACTAAGAAAGCATTATAGTTTGCATTTCTGTTTACAGTAGTAGTAACAGCAGAAAGTCCATTTAAACCTCCTTGATCTGGTCTTTGAAATTGCAGTTCTTGAGGGAAAATTACAGTGGCTAACTGTGTAAAGAAATCGGTTCCTGCTCTAGCAATAAATCGTAAACTTTGATTATCGTTTCTAAATAAGTTAGCTTCCAAGATTCCTCCAATAATAAATCTATTAACACGTTCATTATTTGTAATCAAATCTCGTGTTTGCAATGGGTTCGATGAGTTATTAGGATGATCAGGGAAGTTTCCATTAGCATCAGGTAATAAATCGTCAAAAGGACGTGTAGCGGTTAAAGCGACCCCTATTGTTGTTCCTGAGTTATCATTGTTAAAAAACCCTCTATCTGCACTCGAATTAACATAAGTACTCGATAAAGATACTTTAATGTTATCATTAAATCTATGATCTAAATTTAGTCTTACTGATGATCTATCTACTCCTGTATTTGAAATAATACCATCTTCTTGATTACGAGTAAATCCTGCAAAAAAGGATGTTTTTTCACCTCCGCCAGATATATTAACATTTGTATTGGTTATAAACCCTTCTTCACCAAATAATTCTTCTTCAAAATCTACAAGTGTTCCAGCATCTCTAGCTGCAATAAAAGTAGCTAAATCTGCCGCGCCAAATGAATCTTGTACACGCTGTTCTGTAAAATTTCTTTGTCCTTGTAAACGAATTATTTGATTAAATCCTATAGATTGAGAAAAATTTATCTCAGTTTTTCCTTGCTTTCCTTTTTTGGTTGTAATAATAACTACCCCAGCTGCACCACGAGAACCATAAATAGCAGATGCAGAAGCTCCTTTTAAGATTTCTACATTGGCAATATCTTCTGGATTAATATCTGCAATACGGTTAGTGGCATTATCTTGACTGGATGCATTACCTCCACCAGCTGCTGCCGAAACAGCATTTAAACCACTGGACGAAACGCTAATATTACTAACGTAAACACCATCTATAATATATAGTGGTTGCGTATTTCCAAAAATAGAGGTTAATCCTCTTAATCTAACGGAGAAACCTCCTCCGGGAGCTCCGGAATTAGAGTTTATTAAAGCTCCAGTAAATTTTCCTGAAAGCGCACCATCTAATGTTTGAGGTGGTGTTACCCCTGCTAGTTCTGCAGCCGAAACTGTAGATACAGCGTTAGCTGCATTTGTCCTTTTTATGGTCGTAGCTAAACCTGTAATAATCACCTCATCTAGTCCAGTAGCCGATTCTCCTAAAACTATGTTTAACGGAGTGTTGTCTGTCACTAATTGTTCTTTTGTTTCATATCCTATACTAGAAAAAACCAATGTTACAGGCAAACTATTAACTCGGATTTGGAAATTTCCATCAAAATCTGAAGTTGTTCCTGTTGTAGTTCCTTTCACTACAATACTTACACCTGGTAAAGGGCTTCCTTCTTCAGCCGTCACTACTTTTCCAGAGATATTCTCTTGGGCAAATACTGTAAATGAAGAAAACACCATGAAAGCACATAGTATTCTTTTAAAAAAAGTTTGTTTCATAATCTTAGTTGTTATTTAGTTGTTATTTAGTTGTTATTCAGTTCTTATTCAGTTCTTATTCAGTTCTTATTAATAATTCTTAAATCTCATAGTGTAAGGCTCCAAAAGTTGGCTCGCCTCTTGTTAATTTTTTTAGACAGCAAAGTGTATACTATTTCTAGTAGACATAATTTGGGGAGCTTAAATATAAATTAGTAGTAGAGGCGGTGTGTAATAAAATCTACCCTATTAAATCTTTATTATTCTTAACTCTTTTTTAGATAAGACTACTAAAGAAATCTTAAAAGACAGTATAAAACTAATGAACGATTGTTATTTACGCAATAAAATTGTTAAAAAATTTAACTTTATTTTATATTTTTATTAATTATTAAATCAAAACATGTTAATTTTTGCATTATCGTAAATATTAAAAACATTTATTAATAAATTCTTTTTCTTACAAAAATTGAAGTGCATGCATTTCTAAAAAAATCCTCCTAAGGGATATGGATCATCATCATATATCTTATTACCTTTGCAGCTTCTAAATAATTTATAACAATGTACAGAAGTCATAACTGTGGAGAATTAAAAGATTCTAATATTGGTTCAGAAGTTACACTATCTGGATGGGTACAAAAAATACGTGATAAAGGATTCATGGTATGGGTTGATTTGCGTGATAGATATGGAATTACACAACTTATTTTTGATGCAGAACGTTCTCCAAAAGAAGTGATTGAAAAAGCCAAAGTTCTCGGTAGGGAATTTGTAATACAAATCAAAGGTGCTGTAATAGAACGAGAGTCTAAAAATAAAAATATTCCAACAGGAGCAATAGAAATACTGGTTTCAGAATTAACTATTTTAAACGAATCTCAATTACCCCCTTTTACTATTGAAGATGATACAGACGGTGGAGAAGATATACGAATGAAATACAGGTATCTTGACATCCGTAGAAATCCTGTAAAAAATAATCTTATCTTTCGACATAAAGTTGCTATGGAAGTTAGAAAATACCTTTCAGACCAGTCTTTTCTTGAGGTAGAAACTCCATATTTAATCAAATCTACACCAGAAGGAGCAAGAGATTTTGTGGTTCCTAGCAGAATGAATGAAGGGCAATTTTATGCACTCCCTCAATCTCCTCAAACTTTTAAGCAGTTACTTATGGTTGGAGGTATGGATAAGTACTTCCAAATAGTAAAATGTTTTAGAGATGAAGATCTACGAGCAGATAGGCAACCAGAGTTTACACAAATAGATTGTGAAATGGCTTTTGTAGAGCAAGAAGATGTACTTCAAATATTTGAAGGATTGACGCGCCATCTACTTAAAGAAATAAATGGTGTAGATATTTCCAATTTTCCTAGAATGACTTATGACGATGCCATAAAGACTTATGGAAATGACAAACCCGATATTCGATTTGGAATGAAGTTTGGTGAGCTAAACGCTATCGCTAAACACAAAGAATTTAAAGTTTTTAATGACGCAGAATTAGTAGTAGGAATTGCTGTCCCTGGAGGTGCTAGTTATACGCGAAAAGAAATAGACAAACTCGTAGAATGGGTGAAGCGTCCTCAGGTAGGTGCTTTAGGGATGGTATATATAAAATACAATGAGGATGGATCTTATAAATCACCTGTAGATAAGTTTTATGATCAAGAAGATTTAAAAAAATGGGCAGAAGCGACAAATGCAACTCCTGGCGATTTAATATGTGTTCTCTCTGGCGATACAAATAAAGTAAGAATACAGCTTAGTGCACTTAGAATGGAGCTTGCAGAACGATTAGGCCTTCGTAAGTCTAATGAATTTGCACCTTTGTGGGTTATTGATTTTCCTTTATTAGAATGGGATGAAGACACAAAAAGATATCATGCAATGCATCATCCTTTTACATCGCCAAAACCTGGTCAAATAGAACTTTTAGCTACGCAACCCGGAGATGTAAAAGCGAATGCTTACGACCTTGTTTTAAACGGAAACGAAATTGGTGGAGGCTCTATACGTATTCATGATAAAAAAACACAGGCGCTTATGTTTGATTATCTAGGATTTACTCAAGAAGAAGCAAAAGAACAATTTGGATTTCTAATGGACGCTTTTCAATATGGTGCACCACCACACGGAGGAATTGCATTTGGATTAGACAGATTGGTTGCCATTTTAGGTGGGCAAGAGACCATACGAGATTTTATTGCTTTTCCAAAAAATAATGCTGGAAGAGATGTTATGATTGATGCCCCTTCAGTAATTAACCCCGTACAATTAAAAGAGTTAAATATATCATTAAATTCTTAACAAGGCTTTTTGTATTTTTGAATTAAAAGAACAACAAAATGATTACTGAAAAAATTGAAGAATTACTCAATAACCAAATCAAAATGGAAGGAGCTGCTTCTATGCAATACCTATCTATGGCAACTTGGGCAGAACATGAAGGATATAATGGAGTTGCTGGTTTCTTCTATGATCAGGCAGAAGAAGAACGCATGCATATGGTAAAACTTATTAAATTTGTTAATGAACGTGGCGGAGAATCCATTATTCCAAAAATTGAAGGGTTTTCAAGTGATTTTGACTCTGTAAGTGATCTTTTTAATGCTTTTTTATCTTCTGAAGAAAAAGTTACCAATCATGTAAATGAAATAGTATACCAATCTTTAGAAGCCAAAGATTATACTGTTCATAATTTTATGCAATGGTATGTATCTGAACAATTAGAAGAAGAAACACTTGCTAGAACATTAATTGATAAGCTGAAGATTATTGGAAATGACAAAGGAGGACTCTATCAATTTGATAAAGACGTAGAAGGATTCTCTATTGAAGAAGAAAAATAGTTTGCAGAATAAAATAACACTTTAATTTAATCCTGCTATTCGCAGGATTTTTTTAATAGCTTTGAGTATGCCAAATACTAAAAAAACTTGGTTGACAAAATTTCTTATTTGGAGATATAAACATATTTCTACTAAAAATTTTGTTTTTATACTTAGTGTTATTGTAGGGCTACTTGCAGGTTTGGTCGCTGTAACATTGAAAAATGTTACTTATACAATTCAATCTTTCTTAGAAAAAGGGGTTGTTTTTTCGAAAAATCAACTTTATTTTATTTTACCTATTATTGGTTTGCTGTTGGTTTTTATTTTAATGAAACTCTTTTTAAAACGGAAAACTGAGCACGCCATTCCTAGTATTCTTTACTCCCTTTCTAAAAAAACAGGCATCTTAGCAGCATCTAAAATATACATCCCCTTATTAACTGCTCCTTTAACCGTTGGGTTTGGGGGTTCTGTAGGGTTATTAGGGCCAGCTGTTGCATCAGGATCTGCTCTTGGGTCTAATCTAAGTAGGGTTTTTCACATGAATAGTAAAACCAGAATTTTACTAGTTGGTTGTGCTTCTGCAGCAGCCATATCGTCTATCTTTAAATCTCCGATCGCAGCGATAATTTTTGCTGTAGAAGTATTCAGTTTAGATCTTACTTTTGCTTCTTTAATCCCATTACTCTTAGCTTCGGTATCTGCAGTTATTACTTCTTATTTCTTTTTAGGAGATGACATCTTGTTAAAATTTGAAGTAACAGAAAAGTATGCAATTAAAGACACTGTTTTTTATATCATTTTAGGGATAGGAACTGCGTTTGCTTCTATCTATTTTACTAAAATGTACTTTGCCATTACACAACTTTTTGAAAAATTAAAACATCCTATACTTAGATTACTTATTGGTGGGTTAGCTATTGGAGTTATGCTTTATTTTATTCCTCCTTTATATGGAGAAGGTTTTGGTTTTATAAATAACTTACTAGAAGGAGATTATCTTCAAGCATTGGGAATCACTCCTTTTGACACTATTATAGATAATATATGGATTGTTATTGCACTACTAGCTGGTATTACTATTTTTAAAGCTATTGCAATGACTACAACTTTTGCTGCAGGTGGTTCTGGAGGAATTTTCATTCCTACCTTAGTAATGGGAAGTGCTTTAGGGAATGTAGTAGCAAAAATTATAAATAATTTAGGATTAGGTTTTAATATTTCTGAAGCTAATTTCACTTTAATTGGGATGGCTGGATTAATAGCTGGTGTGTTACATGCACCTCTTACTGCTATTTTTCTTATTGCAGAGATTACTGGAGGATATGAATTATTTATCCCCTTGATGCTTACTTCTGCAATCTCTTTTCTTATTACAAAAAACCTATTAGACTATAATATCTACACCCGGAAACTTTCAGAAGCTGGAGAACTTATTACACATGATAAAGACGAAACAGTACTAACATTAATGAAGTTAGATACCGTTATAGAAGATGATTTTATAATTGTTCATCCAGAAATTACTTTAGGAGAAATGCTTCATGAAGGCGTTGCCAAATGTTCTAGAAATCTTTTCCCCGCTGTTAATAATGAAAAAGAACTTGTTGGCATTATTTTATTAGATGATATTCGTGGTATTATGTTTAATACATATCTTTATAAAACAACTCATGTTAAAGATTTAATGCATGATGCTCCAGAATATATTATCTATGAAGAAGATAATATGAAACGAGTAATGAAAAAATTCCAAGATAGTGGTGCCTGGAACCTTCCCGTAATTAAAGCAGGGAAATATGCAGGTTTTGTGTCAAAATCTAAATTGTTAACAGCTTATAGACGAAAGTTAATTAATTTTACTCGCTAAAATTAAATGGGTATGAAACGACTTATTCAAATTCTATTTATTGTTATTATTATAGCACTAGGGGCAGGTTTCTATATTAAAAATTCTCAAGAAGATACTACTGGAGATATTATTATAGGGATCTCTATTATAGCCATTACATTCATACTGATGCCATTATTCATTTATAATCAATCTAAAGGTAAAAAATTAAAAGATTATATGTTAACTCAAGAAAACCTTGAAAAAATGAGAGATAAAAAAGGTGAAAAACCTTGAAAATCAATATTTTTTTGAAGAAAAAACGATTATTTAACAATTGGCTTTCATTTAAAACTTATTTTTGTTTCCTTAATTAATTATTTTTATTACAATGACAGGTACAGTTAAATTTTTTAATGAATCTAAAGGTTATGGATTCATAACTAATGATGACACTGGTAAAGATATCTTTGTTCATGCAACAGGATTAAACGGTGTTGAGCTTCGCGAAGGCGACAAAGTAGAATATATTGAAGAAGAAGGAAGAAAAGGAATGGTTGCTGCACAAGTGCAGGTAATCGACTAATGATATTTTATTTTTGATTAAAAAAAAGCGTAACAATTGTTGCGCTTTTTTACGTTCTAATTTGTTTTTCTTTTCTTTTTAAAAAAGACTTTTAGCAATTCTGAGGCTTTATTTTCAAGAATTCCTCCTACAATTTCTGTTTTTGGATGCAGCTTAGCATTCATTGTTTTGAACCCTCTTAAATGATCGCTTGCTCCATAAACAATTTTTGATATTTGACTCCAATATAAGGCTCCCGCACACATTTGACAAGGTTCTAAAGTTACATACAAGGTGCATCCTTTAAGATATTTGCCTCCAAGAAAGTTTGCCGCAGAAGTAATTGCTTGCATCTCAGCATGCGCAGTCACATCATTTAATGTTTCTGTTAGATTATGAGCTCTAGCTATGATTTTATTTTCTATAACTACTACAGCTCCTACAGGAACTTCATTTTTTTCAAAAGCTGCTTCTGCTTCTTGAAGAGCCTTCTTCATAAAATAAACGTTATCAAAAATAGTTTCCATTAAAACAAAAATACAATTTCAAGTCTTACTTTTGTTGTATGTCAGACAATTTACTAGAACATATCTATTCGCCCAAAGATTTGAGGAAATTATCTCCAGAAAAGTTACCCCAATTGGCTAAAGAATTAAGAATATTTATCATAGATATTCTTTCTGTGAAAGAAGGACATTTGGGGGCTAGTCTTGGTGTTGTAGAACTTACTATTGCACTTCATTATGTTTTTAACACTCCAGATGATTTATTAGTATGGGATGTAGGGCATCAAGCTTATGGGCATAAAATTTTAACAGAACGAAAAGATATATTTCATACTAATAGACAACTAAATGGTATCAGTGGTTTTCCAAAACGAAGCGAAAGCAATTATGATACTTTTGGTGTTGGACACTCATCAACTTCTATCTCTGCCGCTTTAGGAATGGCTATAGCTTCTAAAATCAAAGGGCTAACTGAAAAACATCATATTGCTGTAATTGGAGATGCGTCTATTGCTAGTGGGATGGCTTTTGAAGGTTTAAATCATGCTGGTATTACAGATACTAATCTTTTAATTATTCTCAATGACAATGCCATTGGAATTGATCCAAGCGTAGGTGCATTAAAAGAATATTTAACGGTGGTAAAAACAAATAGAAAGCTCGCACAAAATAATATTATAGAAGCACTTAATTTTGATTACTCAGGCCCAATAGATGGTCATGATTTGCCTAGCATAATTACAGAGTTAGATAGATTAAAAAAAATTAAAGGCCCTAAGTTTTTACACCTAATAACTACCAAAGGAAAAGGACTTAAAAAAGCAGAAGAAAATCAGGTTATCTATCACGCTCCTGGAAAATTTGATAAATTTACAGGAGAATTACGCCCTAAAAACGAAAAAGAGCTTCCTCCAAAATACCAAGATGTTTTTGGCCATACTATCGTAGAATTGGCTAAAACAAATTCTAAAATAGTAGGTATTACACCTGCTATGCCTACCGGGAGTTCATTAAAGTTTATGATGGAAGAAATTCCTGAACGAGCATTTGATGTGGGTATTGCAGAGCAGCATGCTGTTACCTTAGCAGCTGGGATGGCTTCACAAGGACTTATTCCTTTTTGTAATATATACTCTACGTTTTTACAACGTGCATACGATCAGGTAATACATGATGTCGCTATACAAAACCTTCCTGTAATATTTTGCCTTGACAGAGCTGGCCTTGTAGGTGAGGATGGAGCTACGCATCACGGTGTTTTTGACCTTGCTTATTTAAGGTGCATTCCTAATCTTATTATTTGCGCACCTTCTGATGAGATATGTTTGAGAAATATTTTATTCACAGCGCAAAAAAGAATATCACAACCTATAGCTATTCGCTATCCAAGAGGAAGAGGAATTACTAATAATTGGAAAAAACCTTTTAAGCTTGTTGAAATAGGAAAAGCTGTTCAAGTTAAAGAAGGGAGTGATATTGCTATTTTAAGTTTAGGTAGTATTTTAAAAAACGTACTTAAAGCTATAGAAAGTGAGCCAAAAAATAACCATCAAATAGCGCTTTTTGATATGCGCTTTTTAAAGCCCTTAGATGAGGAATCTCTTCACTCAATACTCAGTAGTCACAAAAAGATAATTACGATAGAAGATGGTGTTAAAAAGGGCGGTTTTGGGAGTGCTGTTCTAGAATTTATTGCCAAGTATAATTATAAAGTTCATATTGAAGTGATGGGAATTCCTGATCGGTTTATTGAACATGGCACTATTGATGAATTACAAAAAGATGCCGGTATTGACTTTGAAAGTATTCAAAAAAAAATACAGCTACTTTTAAAAAAGTAGCTGTATTTAATTTATTTATTATAAAAATGTATCGCTACATTCTTATTATTTACTAATTCTAATTAGCAGTAAACTGCCATATTTGACCTATACTACGAGCCCCTGAATCATCTATCGTATCTATTCTCCAGAAATAAGTCATCCCTGTATCTGCAGTTACATCAAGATTCTCTGCAGTGACACCTGCTTGTAATAAGGCAGGATCTGCATCAGTTCCAAAGTATACATCAAAGGTCAATACATCATCTACATCGGTATCTCCACCTTCCCATTGTAAATTAACGGTCCCTGAAGCTACACCAGTTTCATTATCAGGAGCTATTAGCGCTGCTGTAAAGGGCACATGATTAGATATACCATCTCCTGCTGTAAAGAATGCTTCTGTATCTGTTGGATCACTCTCTAGGTTCCCTGCATCTATTGTTACCACATTCCAGTAAAAGGCTACACCTCGTTCTAAAGAAATTGTCACATTAGAAGTATTCACTGTTCGCTGTTCTTCTATCTGTGTTAAATCTCGGTCTCTAGCTATCGTTATTTCATAACGCAAAGCTTGATTCTCAGGGTCAGTAGCATCTTCCCAATCAAAGGCTACATTATTATCGATACACAATAAATTAGCCGATGGAAATACTAGCTGTGGAGTTGTTGTTGGTGGTTCATTTGGTGGAAGAACTGGACCTTCATCGTCACCGCCTCCGCCGCCACATGAAATAGTGACTAATCCGATAACTGCTAATAAACCTATATGTTTTTTTAAAGAAATTTTCATCATTACTTTACTATTTTTAATACTATTGGGTTTTCTATATCTAATCTTACAAAATAAATACCGCTTGGTAAGTTTCCAAATGGAACCTGTACACTACTATTATTGATCTCGGTAGCTCTGCTATATATCATCTGTCCGGAAACATTAAATACACTTACTGGTACAGCTCCTAATCCATTGGTTGGCATTCTAATAGTCAACTCATTAATTACTGGGTTTGGTGTCGCTATTATTTCATCAAAACCTCCCTCTAACGAAATGGAGAACGTTCCTTCACAAAGTCTTGAAGTTTCTACTTCTAATAACCCTGACTCGTCAACTGTTAACTCAAAACTAGTCTCACTAGTGGTACGAATAAGTTCACCGTTTAATCGAATGTCAAATGGTGGAGTTCCTTCATTTATATTTATAGAAAACACATTGTTTGCTCCTCCTTGTTGCTGTCCAAAATCTATATTTAATGCTGCTGCTGCATCTATGTTAATTGCAAAACAACGCTCAAAATCTGCTTGACCATCAATCGTTATACATACTGTATAAGCACCTACTGGAATATCTGAAAATGAGGTCTCATCTGTAAAAGCTTGCGTAACATCTTGACCATTACCAGTTAAATTTGCTGAGTAATTTAATCCTCTTGCATTTACTTCTACATTTACAATTCCATTCTCTAAACCTGGACAGGTCTCTGATACTGTCTCTACTGAGATATTATCAGCTGCTAAAAAAGCATCATCTAAACTGGATTGTATTAATAACGAATTAATTGCCCAGCCAAAAGACTGCATCGCTTGGTCACTTACTAATCTAAATCGAATTGCCACTACATCTCCATCTGCATAGGTATCTAATAAATTAATAGACTGCTGTCTTAATAAATCAGGAGTAATAGTTGGATTGGAATTATTTGCATCATAAGCTGCCCGCCACTCTGGAAAACGATCTGCATCGTATTGATCAAGTACCGTCCAAGTCTGTAGATCCGTAGAACCTTCTATAAATACAAAATCAAAGGTCGGTTCTGTAATAGCTACATCTTCATATGTAAAAGTACCATCAGTATCACTTACCAAAATAGGAGTTCTAAGTACCGTTCTACTTTCACTCTGATTTGCATAAGGATGTGACGCATTATTTAAAACAGAATTTGGAAAAATATTTATCGTACTAACTACAAATTCATTGTTAAAAGTAAATACGTCCTGTGGTATAAATTCTGGAATACTAAAACCATCTTGAGTTTGATTAAAATCTATAATAACTAACTCTCCTTCTCCTGGTAAAGTAACATTATTTGCACCTATAATACCTTCTAACCCTATCGTACGAATTCCTTCTGCTAAGTTTTCAACTTCGACCGTTATAGGTGTATTAGGAGCTAAACCACTAGTTACCATGGCTGCTTCTACCCCATCTACTAAAACACGTACAGCAGTTATTTGATTATTTTCATAAGAAAAAGTAATTATTCCATCATCTTCAGAAATACCTTCTTGAACAGCTGAAACTACTACTGGTGGCTTTACAAATTCTGGCGGTTCATAACCTGCAAGTTCTGGAACTGTTGCTGTCCATACACCTAGGCCATGTGTAGCCATTACTACTTGATCATTTACCACTTTCATTTCGAAAACTGAAACTGGTGGAATATTGGTTAATTGAGCCCAAGTTGCTCCGCCGTCCATAGTTTGGAATACACCAACATCTGTACCTGCCCAGATAATATTACTATCAAATGGCATTTCTAAGGCACTGTGTACTGTTACATCTGGAAAACCACGATCTTCATTGGTGGAAAAACCTGTAATATCTTCCCAATTTTGTCCTAAATCTGTTGTCCGTAATATTTTTGCTAACCCTTGAGAGCCAAACAAAGCATAAGCTGTACCTGGGTCTGTATATGAAATTTCTATCCCTGAAATAAATTGGTTATGATCAAATCCTGGTCTGTTATCTTGAAATGTTCCTGTTGTTCGTGTGTATGTTGCTCCATTGTCCGTAGAAACTAATAGTGTAAAGTTTCCAGATTCAGTCATAGCACTTCCTGTCCATACTATATTTGGATTAGCTGTAGAAACTTCAACATCTAAAGCTGATTTCGAAATCCCTCCTGGATCAAATCCAGCGCTTGGAATAGATATTAATTCCCAATTTCCTCCAAAATCTTCACTTCTCCATACTCCATTTGCTGTTACACTAAATACTACATCCGGATTGTTATTAGCATTTGCCAATTTAGAATAAAAAGGTGCTACAGCGTTATCACCAGAATCTCCATGAAAAGCAGCTACTACATTAGCCCCTCTATTAATAGTTCTGGCATGTTGACTAAATTGAATACTTCCCATTATTTGGTCTGTATTATCATAGTTCCATATCGTTTCAAAACCATCTCCTCCAAATGCTCTTGTATAATTAGTTGCTGCTTGTGTATTTCCGTTTAAAGAATATGAAGTACCATTATCTTGAGCTCCAGCTGCATAGTTGTCTGCTCCATTTTCCTTATCTGCTCCATAAAATTGCGTAGTACGAAGTCCAAATGCAAATGCAGGATCAGTGCCGAAATCTCCATTTAACACTCCCGGATCAGGACCAAAGCCTGTAGAATAAATACCTCCATCATTATTGACTATAAGTTGAATATTACCTCCGTCAACAGCTATTGCGATACCATGTTGATCTGGATGTACAAGACCATTAATTTGACCTTGTGTTGCTCCATTATTAGATATAGCAACATTTTCATAATCATAAGATGTCGCTCCTGCTGCAATTGTAAGCTTGTATAAATTTATTCCACCAAAATACGCAATATTTGCATCTAAAGGGTGCATAGTAATAATATTGTCATACCATCCTTGCCCTCCTATAATGTTTGCATCTAATGTTCCTGTATATGCTAAAGACGTAAAAGTATTTCCTCCATCATCTGATAAAAAGAAAGAAGTATTTACAGCTACATCACCACCTGTTTGTGAATAAGCAGCTACAACAACCCTATTAGTATTAACAGGAGATACATCTAATTCAAAACGATCTAAATCTGATCTATTTAAAACTGTACTCCATGTTTGACCTCCATCTGTACTTCTAATGATCCCTAAACCATTTGCTCCAGCATATAATGTAAAAAAGTTATTAGGGTCTGGATTAATATCATCTACTCTTGTAGTTGTAAAAGTTTGTGTAAAAGTGTTTCCACCATCTAAGGTTACAAAAACACCATTAGAAGTACCTATTACAACATGGTCTGAATCATTTGGATTTACCACTATTCTACCAACATTACCTACATTGATTGAGTTTTCAAGGTAATCCCAGGTAACTCCTCCGTCTGTTGTTCTAATTAAACCTATTCCATCTATAGCATCGGCATTTCCAAAAGGTTCTCCAGTTCCTAAATAAATAATATCTGTATTTCCTTCGAAGATGGCAGCTGTAGAAGTAGCCAAACTAGGAATCGTAAAATCTGTTAAACTAGCCCAGGTAGCTCCTGCATCTCTAGTTACCCAAAATCCACCTCCTGCAGTTGTTGCATACCAAGTATCGTTATCATTAGGATCAACAAAAACTTCTCTACCTCTACCAGGAATATTATTTGGTCCTCTTTCTATAACTGTTATTAGCGATGCATCAAAATTAGATCCTGAAGCTGCACTTTGTTGTTGTCCAAAAGTAGAAAGATCTTTTTGTGCTTTTAATAGTGCATGCATTCTATACCCATTTTGATAACTGGTTTTTTCAGCTCCAATAGGTTTTTGAATCATAGAAATATATTCTAGATAGTGTTGATATCCTGTTTTTTTAACCACCGTAGTTTCAGTAACATCAACTTTTTCTTTGTCCTTTCTTTCATTGCTACATGATAGCATGAAGAGAGTTGCTAAAAATAAAAAAGAAAAGCTTTTTAAAGTGTAATTTATTTTCATCTATTTTCTTTTAATTGAATTATTATAAAGTTTTTATTGCCATCTTTATTTATCTTAGTAGGATCGTTGGATGTAGGTTTCTTTTCAATTCCTACGTAAGAATGAATCTTAAGCGAAGTATTATCATTCCATTCTATTTTGCTTCCTGCAAAACTATCTTTGTATATCATTTTTCTTTTCTGAAAATCATATACAATATAATCTATTTTAGTAGCAGGAGTATTTATATTTAAGTCTAATTTGTATAATAATACTTTGGTTTTCGTTGAGTTATAATTAACCTCAACTTCTGAATCTTTAAAAATTTCTTCCTTTATCTTTGTTATTTGATCTGTTTTGCTCAACTCTTCGGTAGGTTTACACTTTGCAAAGAAAAAACTTGATATCAAGATTAAAACTACAATAAATTTACCTTTCATAACTAGTAGGCTATTTTATATACTATTAAAAAATTGTATATTCTTTTCAAGAATTAGTCCCCTAAGTTAATTTTTCTTAAGAAATCCACAAAATTTAATCAGATATTTAACTTTTTAGCAATATTTATCCGGAAATCTTTTTTAATAGTTGAGTTACTTTCCCGTCTGTTAAACTGGCAATAAAACAGCACCCGTTTAATATATACGAATAAATAGTATCATCGGTTTGAAGAAATTTCTCAGGAACGAGTTTTATGATCAGTTTATCATAATTACTTTCTTTTCCTTCAGATTTTCGTATCATGGAATTTATAAAAACATCTAATAGTTTTTCTATGACTGCATATCCCGATATTTCTTTTTCTATAACTTCTTCTGAGTGGTATATTTTTTCAACACTTATTTTGATGATGTCATTAATCTGTGCTTTATATTGAGACTTCTCTAAAAGTGCTACTTGAAAAGTCCCTTCAAGAATTGCTTCTTCGTTTTTCATGAAAATCTTGACAGCCTCTTCTATAAGTGTACTAACAGAAAGTGCTCTTAGATAACTTAATCGATCTTCCCTTGTAGTTAGGGTATGGTACTTTTTAGTATTAATTTTATCTTTCACCAATTTAATAAGGAATTCTAACGCAAAAGATTCATCTATTAATCCTAGATTAATCCCGTCTTCAAAATCAATAATAGTATAACAAATGTCATCTGCTGCTTCTACAAGATATGCGAGTGGGTGTCTAGAAAATGCAATATCTTCTCCTTTCCTACTTTGAATAAGTTCTAATTCTGAAACAATGTCTTCAAAAAATAATTTTTCCGACTGAAAAACTCCAAATTTTTTATCTGCTACATGTGAACTCGGCTTTTTTGGCAATGATTCTTTTGGGTATTTCATAAAAGCGCCTAAAGTGGCATAACTAAGTCGCAATCCTCCTTCTACTCCTTTTCTGCTTTCCGTTAGAATTTTAAATCCATTTGCATTTCCTTCAAAGTCAATAAGGTCTTGATATTCTTTTTTACTTAATAGCGATTTGTATTGTTTTCCATTTCCATTTTTAAAGTATTCCCCTATTGCTTTCTCTCCGCTATGACCAAAAGGAGGATTTCCGATATCATGAGCTAGAGCAGCAGCAGCAGTTACAGCTCCAAAATCGTTAAATTGATATTTGTGAATTTCTTTTAAGTAAGGATGTTTTTCTAAAATTTGCTTTCCTGCTAATCTTCCTAAACTTCTTGCTACTACAGAAACCTCAAGACTGTGTGTTAAACGTGTATGTACAAAATCAGTTTTAGATAATGGAATTACTTGTGTTTTATCTTGAAGGCTTCTAAATGCTGCTGAAAATATAATACGATCGTAATCTACTTCAAAGCCTAAACGTGTTTCATCTTGTTCTTTTCTCAAACGTTTATGCGTATCGCCATATCTTTTTAATGATAATAATTGTTCCCAGTGCATCATAGGTAAATGTATTTAAAAATAAAAAGGGAAGTTGTTACGCTTCCCTTTTCTGGTTAAGTTCAAACAGATTAATAATTAAGAACCACACATAAGACAATCGTCTCCCTCGTTTTCACGAGATCTTGCCACCATTTCTTTAAATTCTTGAGCCGTTAATGGTTCTACAGGAGCTTGGTCTTTTGCTGGTGTTGGTGTTGCATTTTCACCTGCTACTGCAGCCATTTCTGGAACTGGCTCTGATTTCTTTGTGTTATCTAATGTAAATTTAATAGCATCTACTGCTGCTTTAGTTCTAAGGTAATACATTCCTGTCTTTAAACCGCTTTTCCATGCGTAAAAATGCATCGAAGTTAGTTTCGCAAATGTAGCGCCTTCCATAAACAGGTTGAGAGATTGAGATTGATCTATAAAATACCCTCTATGGCGAGACATATCTATAATATCTTTCATACTTAATTCCCAAACCGTTTTATAAAGTTCTTTTATATCTTGCGGAACTGCTTCTATATCTTGAACAGATCCATTAGCACGCATTAGTTGTTGCTTTAAGTCTTCATTCCACAATCCTAAATTTACCAAATCTTCTAATAGGTGTTTATTGACAACTATAAACTCTCCAGACAATACTCTTCGTGTATAAATATTAGAAGTGTACGGTTCAAAACATTCATTGTTTCCTAAAATTTGAGAGGTAGATGCTGTAGGCATTGGAGCCACTAAAAGTGAGTTTCTCACTCCGTTTTTCAATACTTCTTTTCTAAGTTTGGCCCAATCCCATCTGCCGCTAAGCTCTTCATCTTTAATACCCCATAAATTGTATTGAAACTCTCCTTTAGAAATTGGAGAACCTTTATAAGATTCATAAGGTCCATCTTTGGTAGCTTCTTCCATAGAAGCAGTAACAGCTGCAAAATAAAGTGTTTCGAAAATTTCTTGATTCAACTTCTTAGCCTCATCGCCAGTAAATGGAAGCCTTAACATAATAAATGCATCTGCCAATCCTTGTACTCCAAGCCCTATAGGTCTATGACGGAAATTAGAATTTTGTGCTTCAATTACAGGGTAATAATTTCTATCAATAACCTTGTTAAGGTTTTTTGTTACTCTTTTTGTTACTCTAAAAAGTTCTTTATGGTCAAATGCTCCATTTTTCACAAACATTGGAAGTGCTATAGAAGCTAGATTACAAACTGCTACTTCATCTGGAGATGTATACTCCATAATTTCTGTACAAAGATTAGAAGAACGAATGGTTCCTAAATTCTTTTGGTTTGATTTTCTATTAGCAGCATCCTTATAAAGCATATAAGGAGTTCCTGTTTCTATTTGAGATTCAAGAATTTTCTCCCAAAGCTCTCTTGCTTTTATTGTCTTTCTACCTTTTCCTTCAGCCTCATAACTATGGTATAGTTTTTCAAACTCTTCATCGTGGCAATCAAAAAGGCCTGGACATTCATTAGGACACATTAACGTCCAACTTCCATCTTCCTGAACTCTTTTCATGAATAAATCTGGCACCCACATTGCATAAAACAAATCTCGTGCTCTCATTTCTTCTTTCCCATGATTCTTCTTGAGCTCTAAAAATTCGAAAATATCGGCATGCCATGGTTCTACATAGATGGCAAAACTACCTTTTCTCTTTCCACCTCCTTGGTCTACGTATCTAGCTGTATCGTTAAATACACGTAACATAGGCACAATTCCGTTTGAAGTTCCGTTTGTGCCACCTATATATGAACCTGTAGCACGTATGTTATGAATAGACAAACCTATTCCTCCGGCAGACTGCGAGATTTTTGCAGTTTGCTTTAAGGTATCATAAATACCTTCGATACTATCATCCTTCATTGCCAACAAGAAACATGATGACATCTGAGGTTTTGGTGTCCCAGAGTTAAACAATGTAGGAGTCGCATGGGTGAAATATTTTTTAGACATGAGTTCGTAGGTCTCAATAGCACTTTCAAGATCGTTTAAATGTATTCCTATAGAAACTCGCATCAACATATGCTGAGGGCGCTCTGCTATATTTCCATTAATTTTTAGAAGATAGGAACGCTCTAAAGTTTTAAATCCAAAATAATCATATCCAAAATCACGATTATAGATAATAGTTGAATCTAATTTCTCAGAATTATCCATAATTACATTATACACCTCATCAGAAAGCAGCGGTGCTTTTTTTCCTGTTCTTGGGTTTACATAATTATATAAATCAATCATTACTTCAGAAAATGATTTCTTTGTGTTTTTATGTAAATTAGAAACTGATATTCTTGCTGCCAAACGTGCAAAATCTGGATGAGTTGTAGTCATGGTCGCTGCAATCTCAGCTGCTAGATTATCTAACTCAGAGGTTGTTACTCCGTCATACAAGCCTTCTATAACTCGTACAGCAACTTTCACTGGATCTACCAATGGATTTAAACCGTAACACAATTTTCGTACTCGAGCCGTGATCTTGTCGAACATCATTGGCTCTTTTCTTCCATCTCTTTTTACTACGAACATTCTTTTCTCTTGAATTTTGTTAAACCGCTATATACTTTCTCTTATGTAATTTTATAAGCTATTAAAAATCAGCATCAAAACTAATTTTACTATCCGTCTCTTTATCATTGTTTAAAACTCCTGCTTTTTGATATTCTGAAACTCTCTTTTCAAAAAAGTTCGTTTTTCCTTGAAGAGAAATCATATCCATAAAATCAAATGGATTTGTTGTATTGTATACTTTTTCACATTCTAATTCTACTAAAAGCCTATCTGTAACAAATTCCAAATATTGAGTCATTAGATTTGCATTCATACCAATAAGGCTTACTGGTAAAGATTCTGTCACAAATTCACGTTCTATATTTAAAGCATCAACAATAATTTCTTTTATCCTTTCTTTTGGCACTTTCTTTATTAAATGCTTATTGTGTAAATGCACAGCATAGTCACAATGCATTCCTTCATCTCTTGATATTAATTCATTAGAAAATGTTAACCCAGGCATTAATCCTCTTTTTTTCAACCAAAAAATTGAACAAAAAGCTCCTGAGAAAAATATTCCTTCTACAGCTGCAAAAGCAATTAATCGTTCAGCAAAACTTGGAGAATCTATCCACTTTAATGCCCATTTTGCTTTTTTCATAATTGCAGGAAAAACTTCAATAGCCCTAAAAAGCTTATCTTTTTCTTCTTCATCTTTCACATACGTATCGATAAGCAGAGAATAGGTCTCAGAATGGATATTTTCCATCATAATTTGAAATCCATAGAAAAATTTTGCTTCAGCATACTGTACTTCATTAACAAAATTCTCTGCTAAATTTTCATTTACAATTCCATCAGAAGCTGCAAAGAAAGCTAAGATATGTTTTATGAAATACCGTTCATCATCACTCAATTTTGTATTCCAATCTGTTAGATCTTGGTGTAGATCTATTTCTTCAGCAGTCCAAAAACAAGCTTGACATTTTTTGTACCATTCCCATAAATCATGGTGTTCTATAGGAAAAATTACAAATCGGCCGTCGTTTTCTTGTAAAATGGGTTCTATTGCTGTTGACATTCTTTTGACTTTTAAGGAATTAATGAAATTTACTTGAGGCGACTTGGGGTTAACAAAGATTGTAAATTGTTCCTGAAATTGAAAGACTGTTTCAAGGTTTAAGCAACAAAGTTTTTAACATGAATTGTTGAAATGTAGGTTGACAAGTGATGATTGCTGAGCTGTTAACAAATTGTTAAGTGAAGAAAAAAAAACAACTCTTTTTTTGGTTAATCAAGAATGTTAAAGTTCGTGATTATTTCTTATATTTTGTAGCGACTTCTTCTAATTCTTTGTACCAGGCTTCTCCAAACTTTCTAATCAATGCTTGTTTTATAAATTTATATACGGGTACTCCTAATTCTTGTCCTAAACTACACGCATCATCACAGATATGCCATTTGTGGTAATTTACTGCAGCAAACTCTGAATATTGTTTTACTCTTACTGGATACAAATGACAAGAGATGGGCTTCTTCCAGTCTATTTCCCCTTGGTTATATGCCTCTTCTATAGCGCATAGAGCCGTTCCTTTATCATCAAAAATCACATAAGCACATTCATTTCCTCCTATTAAAGGAGTTTCCCATTCTCCATCCCACCCTTTTACATAAGGACCTTTTTTTTCAATAACAGCAATGCCTTCCTTTCTTAGAAAAGGTTTTACATTAGGGTAAATTTTTTGCAGTATGGTTGTTTCTGCTTCTTCTAATGGAGCACCTGCTTCTCCATCTACACAACAAGCACCTTTACAAGCACTGAGATTGCATACAAATTCATTTTCAAGAAGCTCTTCAGAAACAATTGTCTTACCTAGTTGAAACATACTACAAAGATAGTTTTTAGTATTGAGTATCTATATTTTTTCTATGAGTACTTTTACACTATAGAATTTACTATTTAATCTCTTGGGTTTAAGATGGTTGTTCTATTTTTGTTGTGATTTTAAAAGTAATCTAGCGGAAATTAAAATTATTCATAAAATTTTTGGAGTAATTTTGTGAACTACAGCTGTAAAATTATTTTACAGCTAATACATTTCAATTATTATAATATTTTGACTATGAAAAGAATTACAATTGTTCTTATTGCTTTAGCCATATGTCTTGTTGGCTATAACGTAACCAAATTAGATTTTGAAGCTCCATTGGCTGGCGAGAGTATTATTGCCGTTATATGTATTGCCGCTTCTTTGTGTGCTATTTTGATATTAATTATCTTTAATATGTCTAAAAAGATACAGAAAAAAGTAAAAGAATCACACTAAATGGAAGCATTTGCTGTTACTAAATGGGTAATTTTACTTCGAGGCATTAATGTGAGTGGGCATAAACTTATTAAAATGCAATTACTCCGCGATTTTCTTATTTCTGAAGGGTTTACAAATGTAATAACCTATATACAAAGCGGAAATATTGTTTTAGAATCTACAGAAAATAATGCCAGTGTATTAGCAACACAGATAGAGGTGTTACTTGAAAAGAAATATGGATATCACGTGCCTACCATGGTGAGATCTGACGATGCTTTTTTAAAAGTAATTGATAGTAATCCTTTTCAAAATCGTACCTTTCATGAAAAGGAAAAAGTGTATGTAGGTTTCTTAAAAGAACAACCAACCACAGATGCTAAAAAAGCATTAGAATCTTTAAGTACTGAAAACGAAACCTTTAAAATTGTAAACAATCAAGTATATGTTGTTTGTATTAAAGATGGTAGGAAATTAGTGTTTACTAATACTTTTGTGGAGCGAAAATTAAAAGTAAATGTTACTTTTCGAAATTGGAATACGGTTACCAAAATATGTGTATTAATTGATAGTTAAAATTATTTATTTTATTCTTTTTGATTACACCAAATCAACGATTTCCTAGAATTAATTGTAAAACAAGCAGAAGTGTGTTATGTTCATTTTCTTTATTCATGAATGCTTCTCATTTGTCTTGTCTAAAGAAATCAAAGGTTAGCTTTGTCGAATTTAAATTTGGCAAGCAAATTTTTCATTTCACGAACTCATAAATACACCTAAATAAAAAAGCTCCCCTGTATCCTAAATTATTCAGAATTGGAAAGCTTTTTATTTGGTCTAGCTATTAAACATGAGTGAATATAATAATTACTCAATCTCTTACCACAAAAAAAGATACTCTAATGAGTATCCTTTCTTTTTATATTATTTATTTTCGTTTATCTTAATCTTAAAATGAAAAACCTGTTGCCAATTTATATATGAAAGCATAAGATATAACTCCCATAAGTGCAAAACAAGACCATGTTAATACTTTTAAACTTGAGGTAACCATCTGATGTCCTAAGTTTCTAAATGCGTTTGTATAAAGATCTTTAAAAAGTAATAATTTATTCATAACATTAAGGTTAAATGATTAATAGCTCTACAAATATATAACCACCTTAGCCCCGCCCAAAAATTATTGGTTGTAATTCAAAAAAACTAGTTAAACTAACAAGTGCTAGTATGAAATGTATCTTTTTTTCGATAAAAAACATACTGGCCACAAATACTATAAACGCTTATAAATCATGGATTAAAACGAAACAAAATAGTTTTATTATTCTTTTGCCTCTTTTTTAAGAGTCTAAAACCTCATTTATTTTTTAAAAAATAAATGCTATACTCACAGATAAAGGTTTTCCTTCTTTCTAACATATAGATAACGACCAATTTAAAGTTTTGCTAGCATCGTCAGTTGGAGTGTTTCGAATATAATGAAAAATGTATCGAGAACAAGATGCTACTATAAACTACTTCTCGATACAAATTTTATTTCTTAACAGTCATAAAATTTACTCGAAGTGACGTTTTAATATTTTTAGGAATTGTGGTTATAAATCTTCGTTTTCTTTACTTTCTGAAGTACTCAACTCTATGATTCTAACAATCATTTGATCATCTTCATCTAATATTTGTTCATAGGCGTTCTTCCCATAAAGTTGTTCTGCAATAGAAGCCTTAAGATGTTTTTTTGTTAGTTCTCTATACTTGTCAAAGTTTAAAATAATTTGCCTGCGAGTTGCAAAACCTATAAAATCATCAACCAATCTATCTTCTATTTCTACTTCATTAATAAATTGCTTTTCTGTGTAAGCAAAAAAACGATTCCTGTTTTTATCTAAATACTCAAATATAAAGTTCCCTAAATATCCCGACTCCAAAACAAATCGTACGCGTTCTTCTTCTTTAGAAATATTTAATGGCACAAAAACATCTGGAATAATACCGCCCCCACCATAAACAATCTTTCCTTTTGGTGTTTTAAATTTTAATGAATCTGCTATCTTAATACTGTCTGCAGATTTAAGTTCACCATTGTTATAACGTTTGTAATATTCTTTATAATAATCATCCACTCCATTTTCATAAGACCGCTGTATAGATCTTCCTGTAGGTGTATAATATCGTGATATCGTTAATCGTACTGCAGAACCATCTGGCAATGGCATTTCTCTCTGTACCAATCCTTTTCCAAAAGATCTGCGCCCAATAATAGTACCCTTATCATTATCTTGCAATGCGCCTGCTACAATTTCACTGGCAGAAGCAGATCGTTCATTAATAAGCACATACACATGTCCTTTTTCAAAATCACCTTTACGTGTTGCAAAACTTTTCTCTATAGTTCCTTTTTTATTCTTGGTAAAAAGAATCAACTTATCATCTTCCAGAAATTCATCTGCAATCTGTTCTGCTATTCCTAAGTATCCTCCGGGGTTGTCTCGCAAATCTAATGCAAGCTGTGTTGCACCTTGTTCTTTGAGCTCTGTCAATGTAGATTTAAATTCTCTATAGGTAGATTCTGCAAAGCGATTCATTTTAATATAACCCAAATTACTGGTTAACATATAATGAGCTTCAACACTTTTTATAGGAACACTGGCCCTTTTTACTTCTATCGTTAACTTTTCTCCGGTCTCTTTTCTATAAATTTCCAGATTTACAGGGCTTCCTGATTTTCCTCTTAACTTTTTTACAATTTCTTCACTTTGTAGACTCTTTCCATAAAGTTCTGTCCCATCTGCTGTCAAAATACGATCTCCAGGTTTTATTCCCATTTCAACACTAGGCCCACCTTCAATAGCTCTAATTACAGCAATCGTATCTTTATACATACGAAAACTAATGCCAATCCCTACAAAATCACCTTTCATATTATCTGTCTCCCGGCGTATTTCACTTTTAGGAATATAAACAGAATGAGGGTCTAGCTTATCTAAAATATTATTTACCGTAATATCTACAATACTATCTGTATTTACGTCATCTACATATTCGTATTCTATATAATCTATTAGCCTGTTTAGTTTATCTTTTTTAGAATTGGTAGTAAAAAGTTTTTCTGGGGTATCATTGAAATGTAACTTCCCTCCAATAAAAATACCAACTGCTAATGTCGCTGCTATTATAAGTGGAAGTAAAAAGTAATTTTTCTTTTTCAACATGTTTCAATCGTCAAGTTCTGATATCTGTTTTAATTCAACGCCTGCTTTAGCAAGAAATTGTAAGCCCGAATCATCTTTATAAGCTTTATGATATACTATACGTTTAATTCCAGCCTGATGGATTAACTTACTACATTCTCTACACGGAGAAAGGGTAATATATAACGTAGCTCCTTCACATGATTGTGTAGAAGCAGCCACTTTTAAAATAGCATTTGCTTCTGCATGTAAAACATACCACTTTGTATTGTTTTCATCATCTTCACATTTATTTTCAAACCCAGTAGGCGTACCGTTATATCCATCAGAGATAATCATCCTGTTTTTTACAATAATCGCTCCTACTTGCTTTCGCTTACAATGTGATAATTTCCCCCATTCTCTGGCCATTTTTAAATAGGCAATATCGTATCTTTTTTGTTTTTTTTCAGACATAAATACTAATAGGATGAAATTAATATGTTTAACTAACGAATATAGAGGGTTCTATAAGGATGCGCAAATGCAAGGATGTAAATTTTTGCTAAATTTTAAAATCATTTTTTAATTAGCTTTTTTCGAATAAATTAAAATTTTACTTCTATTCATTTTTTCCTAGATGAAAAAACGAATCAAAAAAATCAGAACTGACAATAAAGAGACCTTTGAAAAATGTCATAAATTTTAAGTTTCCCTTGAATTTTGCA
>CAYMDH010000026.1:0-44095 GCA_964389205.1 uncultured Flavobacteriaceae bacterium | reverse complement strand
ACATCTGTACAAGCGGTTTACGTACCTGCAGATGATTTAACAGATCCAGCACCAGCAACTACTTTTGCTCACTTAGATGCTACTACAGTATTATCTCGTAAAATTGCTGAGCTAGGTATTTATCCAGCGGTAGATCCACTTGATTCTACATCTAGAATTTTAACAGCAGATATTTTAGGAAACGATCATTACGATTGTGCGCAAAAAGTAAAAGAATTATTACAGCGCTATAAAGAGCTTCAGGATATTATCGCTATTCTTGGAATGGAAGAACTTTCTGAAGAAGATAAACTGGCAGTAGGACGTGCAAGACGCGTACAACGTTTCTTATCGCAACCATTTCACGTGGCTGAACAATTTACAGGAATCCCAGGAGTGCTAGTAGATATTAAAGAAACTATCAAAGGATTCAATATGATTATGGACGGTGGTTTAGATCACTTACCAGAAGCAGCATTTAACCTTAAAGGTTCAATTGAAGAAGCGATTGAAGCTGGAGAAAAAATGTTAGCAGAGGCTTAATCAAATAAAGTTGATAGATTCCAAAAAGCAAATACCAAATATCAACCTTGGAATTTGTTATTTGAAAATTGAAATTTAGAACATATGTATTTAGAAATAGTAACACCAGAAGCCACCTTATTAGCAGCAGAAGTTGATTCAATTGCTGTTCCAGGTATTAATGGTGAATTTCAAATGTTAGACAATCATGCTCCTATTGTTTCATTGCTTAAAGAAGGGCAAGTGAAAATTTATGGAACTGTTGAGTTAGCAAAAGATGTGATCAATAAATTTACTAAAGGAGATAAAGGAGAGACATTTCTAGCGATCAATAGCGGAACTATAGAAATGAAAGACGGAAAAGTAATTTTATTAGCAGATTAATAGAAATACCTTAAACTAATATATTTAAAAAGCGTTAGATTTAATCTAACGCTTTTTTATTCCCGCGTATAATTATCTCAATAGTATTATACATGTTAGTTATTGAAGTTGCTTTCTATATCTTTCTGCTCGATTTTCTATATTTTTTTGAATATCTTTAATGGTAGAACCTTTTAATTTTCTCGACCCAAATTCCTTATAAAAGAGAATTCTATCATTTTTTGTACTTAATAACATATTTAATTGCAACACAACAAAAGGGCTTTGTGTATAGATTGAAAAACTTCGCCAATAAAATGTATTTTCTTCCCTTTTAGCCCTCTTCTTTTCCAGTTCTTCTTTAGTTATAAACTCATATTTACTCAGATCCCATGAAGTAGTAATGGCTTCTTTTAAGATTCTATTTTTTTTAAGCTGTTTTGTAGGATTTTTGTGAATATATTCAGTTACTAAAAAAGAATACTCGCGCATTTCATCATAAAACTGAAGGAAATTTTCTTTGTATTTACGCCGCATATTAGCATAACTAGCTTTTTCTCCATTTTTTTGAATTTCGGCAGCTTCATTTAAAGAGTAGTTTAATAAATTCATCATAAGCCTGACGTCTTCTACAGTAGATAAATCTAATCCTGAAATTAATGCCCTTGCAACGGTTTTTACTTTAACAGGGCCAATAGATACTAGTTCTACTCAATTGTTGGTATATCCATCATTATAGAACCTTAACACCAATGCATCTACTTCTTTAGTTTTTTCAACTCCCGATAATTAAATTTTCTAATCTCATAAGGAGTTATTCTATAAGAAGATTGCTCCATGGCTTCAGCCCAAATTTTGTTATATGTATTAGTTTTTTCTTCAATACTTTTAATTTTTTCAAACTTTTCTCTTTTTAAAAGCCGTTGCATTCTCTTTGACTTTTTATCAAATTCGAGATGTGGTATATACAATACTTTATTTTCTAATAAAGAAAAATCAAATCGTTTTACAGGAGAAAACTGCGCATTTGCATAAAATAAAAAGCATAAAACAAATAAACAACTTAGTTTTAATTTCATAAATCTTATTTAATTATTGTTCCAATCCCAATTAACCAATTCCCAAGAAGTGCCTTCTGTAATTTGTGTTTCCAGAATTTTAAAACCAACCTTCTTGTGTGCTCCTAAAGAACGTGTATTATGTGTAGCAATTTCGGTAAATAGAGAATCAAATTGATTATTTAATTCTTTTTGATAAAATGCATACATTCCTTTAAAAACACCCATTCTTCTATAAGGTTTATCAATACAAACCTGCCCCATTGCAACATAGTTCTCTGTTTTTAAGAGACGATCTGCAGATTCAAACATAGGGGTTAAAACAGACATCTCGTATCTAAAGGAAGGTAGCATAACAAGCGCATACCCAGCTACTTTATTTCCATTTTTTGCAATAATATGCGGGCAGGCATCATTCATTTTTTTTAATATTTCAAAATTATGCCCTACGGTTATATATCCTTCTTTTTCTTTCTCTTCAGCAGGAATATTTGTTTTTAAATTGCGTTTCTGTATTTCCAAAATCTGATGCAATTCTTCATCAGAAGAGGCTCGAGTATACGTAATAATTGAATTAGTCATTTTCACAAACTATTTTGCATTTAACCAAGCCTCACGATTAGCTTTTGCTTCATCAGATAATTCCTTTTCACTAGCAATAGAATAAGAAACATCACTTTTTAGAGTCATTTGGATTTCTTTGATTTCTCCAAAACGTTCATAAACAACAGTTAACACATCACCAACTTTATAGTCACTTTGCATTACTGAATTAATATTAGCTTCATTTAAAACCGTATTATTAATTTGAATTAATTTATCCCCTTTTTCTAAACCTGCCTCATAAGCTGAAGAACCTATATAAGTATTCACAGTTATGACTTGATTTCGGACACGCATCCCAAATGCTGCTTTATTTGAATTTTGATTAAAACTAACACCAACCGTTTTAAATAAACGTTCATAGTCTGGCATTTCACTTTTATAAATATACTTTTTGAAGAAAGTATCGCCAAAATCAATTCCTGCATAAGTGTTTAATGTTTCATGTAAATCATGTACTGTATAGTGTTTTTCATTCTTCCCGTAAGTATTCCAAATTAATTTCATATAATCGTCAAGGTTGAGACCCTTTTCACGAAGTGATAAATCTAAGGCCAAACCTAAGATACTCCCATAAGAATAATACGAAATAAAAGTATTATTTCTGTTAACATCATCTACTGAACGTGCAGCATCCACAAAAGGTGCTTGATAGCTCATTTCTATGGGATTAAAGAATTCACGCCCTGGAGAGTTCCAAACATAATTAAAAGTGCCCGTAAGCCCATTGATGTAATTTTCAGGCGTCATTAGCCCTGCTCGAGTGATCATCAAATTGGTGTAATAACTGGTGAAGCCTTCTGCAAACCAAAGTTCACCACTCATATTTGCTTCTTTAAAATTGAAGGGTTCTAAACTTTTTGGACGAATACGCTCCACATTCCAACAGTGGAAAAATTCGTGAGATACCGTTCCTAAATTTCTTGTAAGCCCACCATTAGCCAAGCTTCTGGTACTTGTTACAATAGTAGAATTACGGTGCTCCATGCCATCACCAGAAGCATTCGGGATATAACAGCCTAAAAAAGTGTATTCTCCATAGTCAAAGCTAGGGAGTTCTCCAAAAACAGCTTCTTGTTGTAAAACAGTTTTTTTAACTTTTTCAAAATATTCGTCAAATTCAGCATCAGTACCATTATGATGTAAGGCGAAATTTATTTTTTGGTCGCCTACATTAAAAGAACGAACACTATGGTTGCTAATTTCTGCGGGACTATCCATAAAATATTGCAAGTCTTTGGCGTAATAGGTATTTCCTTTAAGATGCTTTAATTGAGTAGCAACCTTCCAATTCAAATCTTCTCGGATATTAAAGGTTACTTCTATTTTATTATTTGCTAAACTAGGTGCATATATAAAAGTTGCTGGGATGTTAAGATGTGCATGAGTTTCATCAACTTGTGCATAAGTACCATCGCCACGATTAGCATATAAAATGTAGTTTACATTTACTGTTCCATCATGCCCTTTAACCAACCATGAGTATGGGTCTGGGCGTGTTGCCTCAAGAGTATTACCTTGGCTATCTGTAACTTTCACATTGTATACATTTTTCATAAACTCGTGTAATGCATAACGTCCTGGTGAAGTGCGACTCATTCTAAATTCAAACTCATCAGAAGAAATTCCTGTAAAAGTGGCATTAATGATAGCTTCATGATGTACTGCGTTTTCAAAGGAAATAGAATAGGTTGAAGATCCATCACTTGAAAGTTCATTTAGGGTCGTTCCTTGTTTACAATTGAATAAACTTAAAAATAATAGTCCTAAAAATACACGTTGCATTATCTTAAATTTTTGAGCAACTAAGATAATAATTTTAATCGTCTACATGCTCTAAAATATCACTAGGTTGGCAATTGAGTGCTTTGCAAATAGCTTCAAGTGTAGAAAACCGAATTGCTTTTGCTTTACCCGATTTTAAAATAGAAAGATTTGCTGTGGTAATACTGATAATCTTTGCCAAGTCTTTGCTTTTCATTTTGCGTTTAGCCAACATCACATCAAGATTTACAATTATTGGCATAGCTTAGATGGTTAAGTCGTTTTCTTCTTCTACTTGTTTTCCTCGTTTAAAGATTTCTGCCAAAACATAGAAAGCCAATCCTGCAGGAATTAAAAAGGTAAATTCTGCTTTGAGTTCGTTTAAAAAATTAAATGTTGATTTGCCTATTGCTGCTAATAAAAACCGAAACACAAGTACATTAATAGTATAACAAATAAATATATTTCCTATTTTTTTAAAATATTTTATGTTCTTATCACTAAAATAATACCCTTTTTCAACTTCTTTTAAAATAGATAAGAAATAACTAAACCCGTAAATAAGATAACCTCTCCAAAAAAAGAACCCTGCACTTATAATGTAATAACTCCATTGAATTGCATTTTTTGAGGTAAACCAAGAATAATTTTTATTAGCAGTTTTTGCCCAATTTTGAAATTCTTTAAATTGATTAAAATCGAATTCTCTTATATCATTAATTAATATTGAAATTGCTGATAATAAAACAATCCAAGTAATTATAGTTAAACAATAATTTTTATTAAAAAAGATGTTTTAAAAACTTAATCAGTATATATAATCTCTGATGACTAATCATTTTTTACCTTTGATTTGTGTTACCAGAGAGACTACATAAAAAAATAAATGAAAGGATTGAAAAAAATGCATTGCGAAAACTTTCTTCCTCAAAAGCAAAAATTGATTTTTCTTCGAATGATTATTTAGGATTTGCGCAATCTGAAGTTATTTTTAAAAAGACAACTGCTTTTTTAAAAGAAAATAGGATACTAATTAATGGTGCAACAGGGTCACGTTTATTAACTGGAAACCATATACTTTATGATGAAGTAGAAAATTTTCTTTGTGATTTTCATAATGTTGAAGCTGCGTTGATTTTTAATTCTGGATATGATGCAAATATTGGTTTCTTTTCGTCGATACCTCAAAAAGATGATATTGTTTTTTTTGATGAATATATTCATGCTTCTATTAGAGATGGTATACAAATGAGCCATGCAAAAGCATATAAATTTAAGCACAATAAAATTGAAGATCTCGAAAAACGTATTAAACAAATTCGTGATAAAGAAACTAATACTATAATATATGTGGTTACAGAATCTGTGTTTTCTATGGATGGAGATACACCAGATTTAAAAGCGATATCAGATTTATGCAATACTTATAATACATACCTGATTATAGACGAAGCACACGCCATTGGAATTTTTGGAAAAGACGGGAATGGACTTGTACAAAGCCTAACATTGGAAAATAAAGTTTTTGCAAGAATTATAACTTTTGGAAAAGCACTGGGGTGTCATGGGGCTGCTATTTTATGTTCTAAAGAGTTAAAAGAGTATCTCGTTAATTTTGCCAGAAGTATTATTTATACTACTGGTTTACCTCCACATTCATTGGCTGCTATTAAAAGCGCATATGAAGAGCTATTTGCTATATCTGACAAAGACAAAATAACTAACATTAAAAAGCTTCATAAGAATATTGATTTCTTTAAAACCCAGCTTAAAAACACGAAACTTGATGCTTATTTTATTGAAAGTGAATCTGCAATTCACTGTTGTGTTATTCCTGGAAATGAAAAAGTAAAATTTATAGCAAATTCTCTTCAAGAAAAAAACTTTGATGTAAAACCAATTCTTTCTCCAACAGTAGCAGTTGATGAAGAACGCTTGCGGTTTTGTGTGCATACATACAATTCTAAAGAAGAAATAACTGCTGTATTAAAATTACTTAAAACACTAATGTAATTATTGAATATGGATACACTTTATACTTTAATAACATATGAATATACAGCAGATGCACAAATTTTAAAAGGCAAACTAGAGTCTGAGAATATCTATGTGTATTTGAAAGATGAACATACCTTAGATTCAGATCCTCTTATAAGCAATGCTATTGGTGGTGTTAAACTTCAAATAAATCAAAAAGACAAAAAAAGAGCTATAGAAATATTTAATTTGATTAGATCTTATGCAGAAGATGATAAAGGAAATTTACTAATATGTGAAAATTGTAATAGTAATAAAATGCTTCCTTATCAAAATACGACGAGTTTATTTTTTAGATTATTTCCTTTTTTTGAAAAGCGGAAGTACATTTGCTCAACATGTAATCATATAAATAAGAAATAAATTGAAGCGTTTTTTTATCACAGGAATTTCTACAGAAGTAGGGAAAACAATAGCATCTGCAGTAATAACTGAAGCACTTCAAGCAGATTATTGGAAACCAATACAAGCTGGTGATTTAGAATATTCAGACACTCATAAAGTGGAAGAATATATCTCTAACAATAAAACAAAAGTTCATTCTAATAGTTATGCATTGCAAACACCTATGAGTCCTCATGCTGCAGCTGCTATAGACGGAATAGAAATTAAAGTAAAAGATATAAAAAAACCTGTCACTAAAAATCATCTGGTTATAGAAGGAGCAGGCGGTGTTTTAGTGCCTTTAAATGATAAAGAAACTATTCTAGATTTAATTAAAAAAGAGTATAAAATTATTGTAGTTTCAAGACATTATTTAGGAAGTATTAATCACACCTTGCTTACTATTAATGCATTAATTAATAAAGGATTAAAAGTTTGTGGAATTGTTTTTAGCGGAAATGAAAACAAAACTACGGAAAGTATTATTGAGAAAATGAGCGGTATACCTATAATAGGCAGGATAGATGAGGAACCTTATTTTGATAAAAATGTAATTAAAGAATATGCCGAAATGTTTAAAGAAAAAATAGAGAGATTGTAACTATAGAAATGAGCAATTTAAAAGAAAGAGATAAAAAGCATTTATGGCACCCTTTAACGCAGCATAAATTGCATCCGGAAACCATAGCAGTTTCTAGAGCTAAAGGAGCGCTAATTTATGATGAAGATGGGAATAAATATATAGACGGGATTGCATCTTGGTATACGTGTATGTATGGGCATTGTAATGCATATATAATAGATAAGGTTTACAAACAAATGCAACAGTTAGATCAAGTGGTTTTTAGTGGGTTTACACATGAGCCTGCCATAAAACTGTCAGAAAAACTTATCTCAATACTACCTAAAAACCAAGAGAAGCTTTTTTTTAGTGATAATGGATCTACTGCTACAGAAGTTGCAATAAAAATGGGTTTGCAATATCATTTTAATCAAGGAAAGAAAAAGGATTTGATTATTGCCTTTGAAGAAGGGTTTCATGGAGATACTTTTGGAGCGATGTCTGTTTCTGGTTTATCTGTTTATAATGGTTCCTTTGAAGATTTTTTTATTTCTGTAGAACGAATACCTGTACCGAATGGAAAAAACAATAAAGAAGTACTTTTAAAACTCCAAACATTAATAAATAAAGGAAATGTAGCTGCATTTATTTATGAACCTTTAGTGCAGGGAGCTGCTGCAATGAAAATGTTTGATGCTAATGGTTTAGATGAATTATTGGCTTTATGTAAAGAAAATGATGTTATTTCTATTGCAGATGAGGTGATGACTGGCTTTGGAAAAACAGGAAAGAATTTTGCATCAGAATACATGAAAAATCAACCAGATATTATATGTTTATCAAAAGCATTAACAGCTGGATTAGCTCCAATGGCAATTACTAGTTGTTCACAAAAAGTATACGATGCTTTTTACAGTGATGACATAGCCAAGGGTTTTTTTCACGGCCATACCTATAGTGCTAATCCATTAGCATGTACAGCTGCTTTGGCTGGAATAGAATTACTTCAATCTAATGAGATACAAGATAATGTAAAGAGAATAATAAAAGCACATCAAAACTTTAATGAACATATTAAAGATCATCCAAAAGTAGATAGTACTAGGCAATTAGGAGTTATTTATGCTATAGACCTTAAGGTAGAAATGGATCGTTATGGTAGTTTAAGAGATCGCTTGTTTAATTTTTTTCTTGAACATGGTGTTTTTTTACGTCCTTTAGGAAATACTATATATATTCTGGCACCCTATATAATATCTGAAACAGAACTTGCTACAATATATAAAGCAATAGAAGAAACTTTAGAAGTATTTTAAATAATACTAATCTTCTGATAAAAGGTCTATTTTTTCCCGAGTATCATTTACAATAATATATAATCGATTATATGTAATCTCTTTACCTTTTACCTTGGCATCTATATATAAAATACCTTCTTTTTTGGAACCAGAAACAGTATATTCTACTTCTAAACTTGTTCCTTTAGTGTTACTGTCAAAATTAAATTGCTGATTGAGTACTCCAGACTTTTTTATCGGAGCTCCTAATAATTCAATTGCTTTTTCGTTCAAATTTACTTTTTCTAATGTACGTTCTTGATAATTAGAACTTCCAATGGCATCGCTTACTTTGTATACTAATGTTCCTATTATAAGCCCTCCGATAATTAAAAGTGTTAAGCATCCCCCTGTAGGAATTACCCATTTCCAATTTCTCTTAAACCAACTTTTTTCTCTTATAACTTCATTATTATACATATGTCTATTTTTTATAAAAATACCCTACAAATAAGTATTAGAACCTGTATTTTTGTTACAAATTTTAAACGAATTGAATTCTAATAATATTTCTATTTCTGCCATAGGATCTATTTCCCCTTTGGGAAACTCTTTAGAAGAGAGCTGGAAAAACTACCTAAATTCAACCCATTTTATAAATGAAATGGAAATTGGAAATAAGTTAGAGTTGGTAGCAGCAATTCCAGAAAAAATTAGAAATGAAATAGATCAACTAAAGAATAGTGATACTAAATATAAGAACTTAGATCTATCTGTATTATATGCTATTTATGTTTCTAGAAAAGCATTTAAAAATGCAAAATGGAATGCGAATGACCATTTTGGTATTAATATCGGTTCTTCTAGGGGAGCCACTTCTCTTTTTGAAAAATATCATAAAGATTTTTTAGATAAAAATAAAGCAGCTACATTAAGCTCTTCTACAACTACTTTAGGAAATATAGCTTCTTGGGTAGCGCATGATTTACAAAGCAATGGCCCAGAAATAAGCCATTCTATTACATGCTCTACAGCACTTCATGCACTTTTAAATGGGATAGCATGGATAAAAAGTGGGATGTGTGATAAATTTATAGTAGGAGGTAGCGAAGCTTCTTTAACTCCTTTTACTATTGCTCAAATGAAGGCAATGAAGATCTATGCCAAAGATAAAACAGAATACCCATGCAGAGCGCTAGATTTTAAGAAAGAAAGAAATACGATGGTTTTGGGTGAAGGAGCTTCTGTTGCTTGTTTAGAAAAAGGAAATAGTGATAATGCATTGGCTATTATTGAAGGAGTTGGTTATGCTACAGAACCACTAGAACATAATATATCTATTTCAACAAATGCAGATTGTTTTCAAAAATCTATGCGCATGGCAATGAAAGATATTCTTTTAAGTGATATTGATGTAGTTATTATGCATTCTCCTGGAACAACCAAAGGTGATATTGCAGAGTATAATGCAATAAAGAAAGTTTTTCAAGATGAAATGCCTGCATTAACAACAAATAAATGGAAAATAGGACATACTTTTGGAGCTTCTGGAATGTTAAGCGTAGAAATGGCTATTTTAATGCTTCAGCATCAAAAATTTATTGAAACTCCTTTAATGCAATTATCCAACAAACCCAAAAAAATTAAAAAAATACTAGTCAATGCTGTAGGTTTTGGAGGCAATGCGGTATCTGTTCTTCTTTCTTCAACAACCTAAAATTGAACCTCATTTTAGTGTATTAACTTACTGTCTAAATACATGAATTTAGATAGTAAGTAGTTATTTTCTATTATGCTTAATACTACATTTGACAGAAGTTATTCTAAACAAATAACACCTGAATAAGCATCTCTATTAGTCTATTAGCATCCAGTTATTCAAAAAGAAATCTTTTATAAAAGTAGAACAACCATTGCATTAAACATATTTCAATTATTAATCATTAAATTATATAAACTATGAAGAAAATTAATTTTTTTTATTTCATTATTACCCTGTCTTTTCTTGGAACAGCTATGTCATGTAGTTCTGAAGAAACAATTGAAGAAACAATTTCTAGTACTATTGAATCAAGCTCAGTTACCTTAAATTATAAAGGAAATGAGTATGTCATTGAAGTGACAACAGATGACAATGGAGACTTTATTTTACCAGACACCTTGCCTCATGAAATTGAAGAGCTGGAATTTGTAGAAAACTTAGCTACCGTAATTTCAGGAGATAAAATTTATTTTTTTGATACTGAACAAGAAGTGACAACATTTTATAATCAGAGCATTAATATTCAGGAAATTTCACGAACAGCTAATTCTTCGAGAAGTAATTCTTTTGATGTTAATCGTTTTAATAGAAATGTTAGAGCATTTGAACATGATTTTTTTAATGGAAAAAAGCTCAATATTACCAGAGGATATCAACTGCGAGATTTAACATTAATTGGATTTAATGATATTATGAGTTCTATTGCTGTTGATGCACAATATCAAAACCCTTTTGTAGGTGATGAGGTTATTCTTTATGAACATAAAGATTTTAGGGGAAGAAGCTTGCGTTTTACATGTGAATTAGAAAGAAGAGATTGTCTTTTTATAGATGGAAATAGTAATAATCTAATACCAGGTCAAACCTACAGGGGAAATCCAAGATTTAGAAGTATACCCTTTAAGCTTTTTAGAAAATGGGCAGATAAGGTTTCTTCTATCAACGTAAAATTTGGAACCGTTTCTGTTGTACCTCCATATCCTTCATCAGGTGGTGGACGCACAGGTGGCGGCGGTTCTGGTGGCGGTGGTATTTCAAGTGATGAGGACGCTATTAAATAATTTATAAAGAGTTTAATGACTAATTCTAAGCAATGTAATGGTTTTTAGAATTAGTGTTTTTAAAATAGAACCATTTGGCATTCTGGGTAATTGGAATGATCGTGTGAGTTCTATTCGATTGAATTAGATAATAGTATTTGATATTTTATATAATTAGCCTCGATATATTCGAGGCTTTTTTTGTAAAATATGCAGTTTTTTGTAACAAAACATTAATAATGACTACTTATATATAGAGAGTAAGCAACATCTTTGATACTTCACTTGTTAGATCTATAAGCAGCTGCCTTAACATCAATTTATCAAAGCTTATTTTAACCATCAAAAATACTTCAGAAGTAATAAAAAAAACATTTTTTAATAGGTGAATATTTGATGACTTATAATTAATATGTGCTTTTTTCAAAATAAGTAAGAAGCCTATTGTAGTAAATATAAAAAGGTATTATCTTACAAATCACTAACTAATTTTATTCATATTATGGAGCAATGGTTTTCAGAATTGGCAACTTTCGAAAAAGTGTATTGGATTGTTGCTATTATTTCTTCAGCTATTTTTATTATTCTTTTAATCATGACCTTATTTGGTGGTGATGTTGATGATATAGGAGATGTAGATACTGAAATAGATGGAGATTCAGGAATAGGATTTCAATTCCTTTCTTTTAAAAACCTAATGGGGTTCTTTTCTATTTTTGGATGGTCTGGAATAGCTTGTATAGAAGAAGGTTTATCAATAGGAGTTACAATCATTATCTCTGTGGTTTGCGGGCTTTTAATGATGTTGGCCATGGCAACTCTTTTTTATTATTTAAGTAAACTCACTAGTAGTGGAACCTTAAAAATGAAAAATGCATTAAATGCTATTGGGGAAGTTTATCTGACCATAGGAGCAAACAGATCTACTATGGGGAAAGTACAGATAACTATTCAAGGAGGCCTACGAGAATTAGAAGCAATGACAGATGAAGAACACGATTTGGTTATGGGTAATATAATTAAGGTAAAAGAAGTTACCGATAACGGAATATTAATTGTAGAACAACTAAAAAACTAACTATATGACATTATTACCATTACAATTAGAAGCCAGTGCATCGTTATTAGCAATAGGTTTCGCTATATTATTTTTATTTATTATTATAATCTCTTTTATACGTAGGTATAAAAGATGTCCTTCAGATCGAATTCTTGTAGTTTATGGAAAAGTAGGAACTGGGAATTCTGCTAAATGTATACATGGTGGAGCAGCTTTTATATGGCCAGTAATTCAAGATTATGAATTTTTAGATTTAACACCAATTTCTATTGAGGTAGATTTAACCAATGCTTTAAGTAAGCAAAATATTAGAGTAAATGTACCTTCTCGTTTTACTATTGGTATATCAACAGAACCAGGTGTTATGCAAAATGCAGCTGAAAGATTACTAGGTTTAGGATTACAGGAAGTTCAGGATTTAGCAAAAGAAATTATATTTGGTCAATTACGTCTAGTGGTTGCTTCAATGGATATAGAGGAGATTAACTCAGATAGAGATAAGTTTTTAAATAATATTTCTCATTCTGTAGAAACTGAATTAAAGAAAGTTGGGTTAAAACTAATTAATGTAAATATTACAGATATCCATGATGAATCTGGCTATATTGAAGCCTTAGGAAAAGAAGCTGCAGCACATGCAATAAATGAAGCTCGTAAATCAGTTGCAGAAAAGAATAGAGACGGATCTATTGGAGAGGCTAATGCAGTTCAAGATGAACGTACGCAGGTTGCTGCTGCGAATGCACAAGCTGTAGAAGGAGAGAATATTGCGAAAATAGATGTAGCCAATTCTGATTCTTTACGAAGACAACGAGAAGCAGAAGCAGAAAGAACTGCAATTGCTGCAGAAAAAGTACAATCTGCAAAAGCGTTAGAAGAATCGTATGCAGCAGAAAAAGAAGCAGAAACAGCAAGAGCAGAAAGAGAACGTTCTTCTCAAATGGCAGATGTTATTGTTCCAGCAGAAATTGATAAAAGAAAAGTAGAAATTGATGCCGAAGCTGAAGCTGAAAGAATACGAAGAAAAGCTAAAGGAGAAGCAGATGCAATATTATTTAAAGCTCAGGCAGAAGCACAAGGATTGTTTGAAGTATTAACAAAGCAAGCAGAAGGATTAGATCAAATAGTAAAAGCAGCTGGAAATGATCCAAAAGATGCAGTATTGTTATTAATTGCCGATAAACTTCCAGAATTAGTTAAAACACAGGCAGAAGCGATTAAGAATATAAAAATCGATAAAGTAACCGTTTGGGATGGAGGTAACGGTAGTGGTAAAGATGGTAAAACATCTACAGCCAATTTTGTTTCCGGATTATATAAATCTGTACCACCTCTACAAGATATGTTTAATATGGCTGGTATGAATTTGCCTGAATATTTAAAAGGAAAAGAGACAATAGCAGATAAACCTGAAAAACCAAATGATGATGAGCATAATGCAACCCTAGAAGAGTAGATAAAAAATTCCGCTATAAAGGCGGAATTTTTTTATGCTTTCATTTCATGTAAACCCAAAAGCTTTTCCTATTTTTGACCTCAGAATTTATAGGTATTATGAGCGAAGTAAGACACAACTGGACAAAAGAAGAAATCCTCGAAATTTATAATAAACCTTTTATGGAGTTGCTATACCAAGCAGCTTCTACACATAGATTGCACCATGACCCTAATACGGTTCAAGTCTCTACCTTACTTTCTATAAAAACAGGAGGTTGCCCTGAAGATTGTGGATATTGTCCTCAAGCTGCTCGTTATCATACAGATGTTGAAGGAAATGATTTGATGACTGTTCAACATGTAAAAGCACAAGCCTTGCGAGCTAAAGCATCAGGGAGCTCAAGAGTTTGTATGGGAGCTGCATGGCGTAATGTAAAAGATGGAGAAGAATTTGATCAAGTGTTAGAGATGGTTCGTACTATTAATAAGCTTGATATGGAGGTTTGTTGTACCCTAGGAATGGTTACAGAAAACCAGGCAAAACGATTGGCAGAAGCTGGGTTGTATGCTTATAATCACAATTTAGATACTTCAGAAGAATATTATAAAGAAGTAATTTCAACTAGAGGATACGAAGATCGTTTAGAAACTATAGATAATGTTAGAAAAACCAACGTAACGGTTTGTAGTGGGGGTATTATAGGAATGGGTGAAAAAATTGAAGATAGGGCAGGAATGCTAGTTGCATTGTCTACTTTGAATCCACAACCAGAATCTGTACCAATTAATGCGTTAGTAGCTGTAGATGGTACTCCCATGGAAGACGAGCAGCCCGTAGAAATATGGGAAATGATACGAATGGTAGCAACTACCAGAATAATTATGCCTGAAACACAAGTTAGATTATCTGCAGGACGAACCAACATGAGTAGAGAAGGACAAGCGATGTGCTTTTTTGCAGGAGCGAATTCAATTTTTGCGGGAGATAAACTATTGACTACTCCCAACCCTGATGTTAATGAAGATATGGAAATGTTCAAAAAGTTAGGTTTAAACCCACAAAAACCATTTACTAAAAAAGAACAGCCAAAAACTGTAGCAGCTGAAGATTCTAAATTTAAAACTTTAGGCGAAAAACCTAAATGGACTAGACCTGGTCATGTTATAGAAAAAAATGAAAAGGCAAAAGAAAAAGCAAAAACTCTAAAATAGCAGAAATATTTTTGTTTTTAGAAAGCTTTTTTAACTTTATAAGTCAGTAAAGTATTTTCTATATGAATTTGGAAGAAATAACTCGAGTTAAAACTATTGAGCGTTCAGACTTTATAAAAAATTATGTAAAGCTCCAAAAACCTCTTATAATTGAGGAGTTATCCAAAGATTGGAAAGCACATGACAAATGGAATTTAAGCTATATTTCTGAGATAGCAGGTGATAAAGAAGTTCCATTATATGATGACCGCCCGGTAGATTATAAAGATGGATTTAATGAGCCACATGCCAAAATGAAGATGGCAGATTATGTTAAACTTCTTAAAAGCGAACCAACCAACTACAGAATTTTTTTATATAACTTAATGAAAGAAGTTCCTTCTTTACAAAAGGATTTTGATTTTCCAAATATGGGGCTTAGACTTGTTAAAAGTTTACCCATGCTATTTTTTGGTGGCGAAAACAGTAAAGTTTTTATGCATTATGATATTGATTATTCCAATATTTTACATTTTCAATTTCACGGAAAGAAACAATGTGTTCTTTTTTCGCCAGATCAATCAAAATACTTGTACAAAGTGCCTCATTCTTTAATTTCTAGAGAAGATATAGATTTTGATAACCCTAACTTTGATAAATGGCCTGCGCTTAGAAAAGCAAAAGGATATATTGCTAATTTATCGCATGGAGAAGCGCTGTACATGCCTGAAGGGTATTGGCATTATATGAAATATATAACACCAGGGTTTTCTATGAGCCTTCGATCTTTTCCTGCCAAACCAAAAAATTTAGTAAAAGCTGCATATAACGTGCTAATTATGCGTCATTTCGATATCTTAATGCGAAAAATAAAAGGACAAGCTTGGATTGATTATAAAAATAAACAGGCAATTATTAAGACACATAAAAAACTTGGAATATCATATAAATAATAGATTTTTATGAAGAATTAGAAGATATAGAAAAATTTTATCTATAATTCTTTTAGTAATTTTTTTGCTTTCTTATATTTAAAATTAGATTCTTTTTCTAGAATGATATTTAAGGTAATCTTTGTGTTTTCAATATCCTTAGCTTTTAAATAAGCAAGAGTTTTGAACCATAATCCTTTTGAATAGTCTAATGAATTAGAAGAAATAACGATATCAAATTCAATTAAAGCCAACTCATATTTTTTAAGCTGTGTATAAGTGACCCCAGAATAAAGGAAAAAAGCAGTATTATATTCTTTATTTTGCTCTTTGTATTTCTTAAAATAAGATAACGCACTCTTATAATTTTCCTTTTCAAACTCAAGAACTCCTTTTGTAAAAAGAGATTGTTGATCTCCTCTTTGGATAGTAGATGGCAGATCTTTATTAGAGTAATATTGATCAAAAAGATCAGTCTCGTTAGTTTGATTAAAAATTAAATAGCCAATGCTCCCAAGAACTAAAACAAGTACTGTAGCTGCAATTGATTTATAATACTTTCTATTTTTAGTAGTTGAATTTCTTTTTTCTTTATATTCTTTTTGAACTTTCAATAGTGTATTTTCTATTGTAGACGCATCATCACTATTAAAAAAAGAATGTAGCTTTTCACGATATTCATTATTAGGAATTTCTGTTTCAAAATCTTTATTACCAGATAAATGATTGTTGATTTGCTTTACTAAAAGAATTTCTTCACGAAGCTCTGCATTGCGTTCTATTTCTTTCTCAAATAAACGAACCTCTTCTGGGGATAGTTTCTGCTCCAAATACGCTTCTATTTTCTCTCTTAGATTATCATTCATGACGATCTTAAATTTTTATACCTGGGATCTTTTTTGATGAGATCTGCCAGTTGCTTTTTGCATTTAAAAACCTTTTGAAAAGCTGCATTTTCTGAAGCAAATGAAAATTTAGAAACAATAGCATCGTATGATACTTTATTAAAATAATCTTTAAGCAATGTAAAACATTTTTCAGATAACTTTTTCATAGTTTCTTCAAATAATTCCCAACGCTCTTGTTGTATGATGGCTTCGATATGATCATTTTTATTATCTTTGAGTTCAAAAAGACCATCATTTCTTACCTCTTTTTTGCGCTTATTTAATTCTTTTAACCAAAGATTTTTACAAATTACAAAGATATATGCTTCAAAAGAAGACTTTATATCAATAGTACTCACTTTTGCACGAGCTATTAATTGAAATAAAGCATTATGAAAGATTTCTTCGGCATCTCTATCTGTTCCTTTATTTTTTCTCACATAGGAAACTACTTTAGGAAATAAAGTATTATAAAGGAGATGAATTGTTTTCTCATCACCGTTTAAAAGGGCTTCTATTTGCGAAGGATTTGAATTAGAGTTCATAAAAAGTTATCTTACAGAGGGTAAGATTATTGAAAAACCGTAACAGTAAGCTAAAATACACTTTTTTAATTTTTATGAAAGAAAGTAATTTAATTTAACAGTAACCCAATTAATCCGTTAGTTATGAAAAAAAGAATTTTTTTATTAGTTGCTTGTATCTTTATTTTTTTTGGATGCAGCGAAGAAGAAAGTATCGAAGCGTTAGAATTAGAAAATACAACAACTATTTCTAATGAATTGCAAAATAGTGCTACAACAGGTTTTGCAGCAGCTTTTATATGTGACCCAGATTGGACTCCTCCTATTTATACACCTAGCTTTGGACCGCAATCTACTATTCCAAAATTAATACATATAACCTATACAGATGAGGTAGCTTTAGAAGATATTGATTGTATTAGGCAAGAGTATTTTTTAAACTATCAATGTTTGAGAATGCATATTTTACAACCCAATAATCCTCGTCATGATGTATGGATAGATTTAGCTGGCACTCCAATTTGTTCATTGCCTACAGGTTCTACTACTACAGGGCAAACGCAGCCATTAGCGACATCTCCTAATGATACCAGGGTATGTAAGGCTCCTCCAGAAGATTGTGATTGAAATTAACTATCTGTTTTTAAATAAATTGTATATTGGGAGAATGAATGTAAATAGACTACTATTTGTTTTAGTATTAATTACTAATTTTTCATTCTCCCAACAATTAGACCCACTTTTTGAGATTCTATATTCTCGTGATTTATCTACTACAAATAAAATTTCTAAAGCAGATTCATTAATTCTGCATTTAGAAAATACTAAATACGATTCTATTAGTGCTTTTTACAGCGCGTATTCATATTGGTTTTCAAGATCAAAAATTAGAATCTTTAAAAAAGCTATTATCTACGGGAAAAAAGCATTGAATATAGAACTTAAAAAAATTATCAAAGATTCTTCAATCATTAGAGAATATGCTAATGATTTAGCGTATTATTATAGAAATGAAGGTTTGTTTAGCAAGAGTATTCATACGTATAATTTGGGGCTTACCTACGATGATAGTGATGCAAATAAAGAGAAAATATATCCAGTATTGGGTTTTATTTATCTACAGATAAATGACTATCCTAAAGCCAGGGATTATTTTGAAGCGAGCGCTAATTTATTGATCAATAATCCTCAAAAAATAAACCAATTAAGAGATCGATATCAAGATTTGGCTACCACCAATTTATTGATAAAGACAAAGGAGAGCTATATAAAAGGGCAGAAATATGGAATTTTAGCCGACTCTTTGACAACTCTACTACCAACAAACCTTATTAACAGATATAAGATAAAATTATGCTTGGCACAATTGTTTAATCAGGATGAAACCTTGAATTATGAAATAGCTAAGAAATATTATCAAGAAGCTTTAAATATTGCTGAACAACAAAAGGACACTTTTAACATTATAGAGGCTTATTTTGGTTTAGGTGATTTACACAATATTATAGATCAGGAAAAATCAATTAAAAATCTAACTACTGCTTTATCATATGCACGAGAAAACGATTCTTTAAGTAAAGCAAGAATTTATTCAAGTATAGGGTATACCTACAATATTAAAAAAGAATATCAAAAAGGAATAACTAACAAACATAAAGGATTAAGTTTTCTTCTAGGTAATCTGGAAGAAAGTGAAATTTCTTTTTCTATATTAAAAGATTCTCCCTATAAATTAGAACTGTTAGATTTATTTCCGCAACTGGCGGAAAACTATCTAAAATACTATGAGGTATCAAAAAATAAAACACACCTCAAGAAAAGTATTCACTACTTTAAATTGACAGATATTCTTATAGATATTATTAGGGTAAATAGCAGAGAATTCAAGTCGCGATTATTTTGGAGAAAGCTCAGTACAGATTTGTATGGAAAGGCAATTAGAGCCTGTTATTTAGAAGGAAATATTGCTACTGCTTTTTACTTTATGGAAAGGAATAAAGCACTTCTTTTGTTAGAAGATATTGCGAATCAGGATTTTAAAGATGCCTTAGATTTGCCCATATCATTCATACAAGAGGAAACAATTTTAAAGAAGAAAATTTTTGAAATTGAATGGGAATTAAAAGAACAATCATCGCAGCTAGTTCAAGATTCATTAAAGAGGGGATTAATAACTACTCAAGAAGCTTTGTCATTATTAACCAGTAGCATTCAAGCAAAAAGGAATAATATTCAGATAACACCAAAAATTACGTCACTTGAAGGAGTTCAGAACCAATTAAAAGAAGACGAAATGGCTATAGAATATCATATTTCTATAGACGATGGATATGGTATTTATTCGAATAAAGAAAAAGGATACGCTTTATTTATTACTAAAAACAAGTATGAGCTTTTTGAAATCCCCAATCTAAGTACGTTTAAAGAAGAAATAACTAAGCTAATAGATTTATTAAAGGAACCATTTAAAACAGAACAAGATATTGTAGATTATGCAATATTATCTAATAAGATTTTCAAACAATTATTTCCTTATAAATCAATTAGAGAAGAAATAAAAGGCAAAAAACTTATTATTGTTCCAGACAGTTACCTGTCACTATTGCCTTTTGAAGTACTCTCTATTTCAAAAGAAAAACTTACATATTTGATTCAGGAAAATGAACTTCATTATTTGTATTCAAATTCATTCTTAAAAAACACGCAAAAACCTAATAAGATAGTAACCTCTTTTTTAGGTATTGCACCAGTAACTTTTAAAGACTCTGAACTCCCTCGATTATCAAATAGCGGTAAAGAGATAAAAAGTTTAAGTTCATACTATAAGGGCGTTAGTTATATTAATACAGAATTCTCAAAAACTGCTTTTTTAGAAGAATTACCGAATCATTCAATCATTCATTTGGCTACCCATGCAAATGCGCAAGACTCTATAACTCCATGGATTGCTTTTCAAGATGAAAAATTAGTATTAGAAGAATTATACCTCACAAAAAATAATGCATCTTTAGTGGTGTTAAGTGGTTGTAACACTACCTTAGGGACACAAGCAATAGGAGAAGGAGTGATAAGTCTGGCAAGAGGATTTTTCTATTCGGGGTCACAAAGTGTGCTATCAACGCTCTGGAGTATTGATGATACATCTACTACAGAGATTATGGATGTATTTTATAAAAACTTAAGCGAAGGACAAACAAAATCTGCAGCTCTTAGAAGTGCAAAACTAAATTATATAGACACACATAGTCTATCAGAAATCTCTCCTTACTATTGGGCATCTTTTATTTTAATAGGTGAGAATGATAGCTTAATACAAGGTACTATACAATGGCAATGGTATTTTTTAGGGATTCTTATGCTAATTGTTGTACTATTTTTCTTTTTCAAGAAACAAAAAGAATAGGTAGGTATAAAACCTCTTAAAAATTTATTATATTTAATTATCGAAAATACTTTTATATTACTTAAATAAAATCAGACACAAATTTTGGGTGTCTCTAAATATTTTAATTATGTTAAAAAACATTTTAAGTTTAAAAAAAACTCAAAAATTGAGTAAAAAACAACAAAGAAGAATTATTGGAGGAACAGATGGAGTATCAATAGCTCAAACTTTAGAAGATGAAATTGATGATGATGATAGAATATGTAGAGGGAGTAATTGTAAAGATTAATTAAAAGAGTAATAGTAGAAGATAGCAAGAAATATAATTCTGATATCACTACAATATTATTAGATGATTATAGGCAGAAAAAATATTAAAATGTTAGAATCTTAATTATTCAACTAAACATTAAACTCATTAACTTTCTATTAGATTCCCATCTGATAACAAGCATTAGCACAACTCCAGTAATCGCTTCCTGAACTTGCATTAGGAGAGAAAATAAGCCTTCTAACAATAATTTCATCTTCACTCACTGAATTATCCTGAAAATCACTAAATGTTCTAGTTGACAGAGTATTTGTGTTAACAGCAAAAAATCATGTTTGCAATGTATTCGCTACCACTTCTATGCTATTTATAAAGGCAGTTCTGTCACTGGCACCACCCCTTGTTTCTGCCCTTAATCCACAAGCAAATTTATTTGAAATTGACTAGGTCTATGCAACAGTGCAATCGCATGAGTTATCATCATTAGTATTACCACAGGTAACACTACCTCCAAAATCTGTAGTAGTGGTACAATTATTTATCATTGCTGTATCGCAAAAGTCAGATTGTTGTGTTGGATGATTAGTGCAGAAGAAGCGAAGTGTAGAAATACAGAACCAACTACTCCTCCGCTGGTTTTTTCTTTTTGAAGGTTGGAAATAGTTTTTTGTTGAGCGCTAAGCTCTTAAGTTTTTGTTTTTTCATATCTGTAAAAGTTAAAGATTATGTAAAGCCGTTTTGAGAAAGAGATTTTCTTATCCACATTTTTTCAAACTTAAAAAGAAGTGAATAAATTAAAAACCTCTTAAGGGGTAAGATCTTTAAGTTTCTGAAACAACATATTGTATTAACCTTAACAAAACTTAATAATTATGAAGAAAAAGAATCTTAAAAGTTTAAAATTTACAAAAAAAACAGTTGCTAATCTTTCCCAAAATAAAGCTATGGGGGGTACTTCTCTTCCTCCTATAATTTCAGCTTTATTTTGCCCGAGAACCGGAACTCTTCAATCTGTTCAATGTTCGGCAAATTTGGCTTGTGATCCAAATGAAGATTTTAAAACAGATGGCTCTATGTGTTGTATAGCTTAATCAATATATAGTTTTTCTAATTCTAGAGAAAATATTAGACTAGAGTTAAAAAGAGGCTTAATTTTTTCCTGATTTAGAACAAAATGGGGGTTATGGGTAGACAAATTTCTATTTGTTCTTTTTCAGGAAATACTATTTAGTTTAAAAATATTTTATTAAAGAAGATTTTCACAAATAATTTTATGAATTTAAATTAACGTGAGTTCGATATAAAATTAGATGATTTATTAATAGTGAAAAAATAGAACAATTAGTAAGTTAATGTATTATAATACAATTAGTTGACTAATGTTCTGCTGTGCTTTCTGATGCTGAAATTATTGAAATTTTTTGTTCTATTGATGACTTTTGTAAAGAATTTACTCCTGCTTTTTAACAAAGATTAATAGGTAAAGGTAGAAGACGAAATAACCCCTGTAAATTATCGCTCTCATAAGTGATGACGGATACAAGTACTTTTTCATTTGAGCAGAGTTAGAACTTTTAAAAGTTTTGCATAGGATGTGTTCAATTACATTTGAAAAATGATTTTCCTAAAACGGTTAGTTACAATCGTATGGGATACACTAATCATGGTATTTTTTTAATTAGTATCTATTTGCTTATTAAAAAAACGAAAATTAAGAGGTAAGAAATCTGATTTTTTAGAACAGTTAATATATAGAAGTTAATAGAGAAATATATAAAATGTTGCAACAGCAGACATACAACCTAAGTGTCTTTAAATGTTTAGGGAAAACATTCTAATTACATTAAAACATTATTATTATGAAAAAAAAGAATATTAAAAGTCTAAATTTAAAGAAAAATACAATTTCAATTTTAACAACAACAAGCCTTTTAAAAGGAGGGTTAAAACCAACAGGAGAAAGAACTACTGATAGCAGAGAAAGTAATTTATGCACAGTGTTTTGTTCAGCTCCCTGTGGGCCAACAGCATTAAATTGCGGACCAATACCAACAAGAGAAGGTTCATTTTGTGTATGTGAATAATATTTTGTAATTAACAGAGGGAAAACCCCCTCTGTTATTTTAAACTATTTACTTTATCATAAATCATATTGGATTCCCACCCTCTATATAAGAGATAATCAATAAACTTTTTCTTTCTAATAAGTGTTTTTTCACTTTTAAGTTGTTCCCAACGTTTTTCAGCTAATTCATTAAAAGTTATATAATACTCATCGTTACTAATTTCTTTTAAGGCAGTAATGATATTATATTTAGAGATGCTCCGTATTTTAAGTTCTTGAACAATTCTTCTTTTCCCCCATTTTTTGACACGAAATTTCCCTCTTGCAAAGCTTTTTGCAAAACGTTCTTCATTTAAATAATTATGTTGAATTAAATAGGTAATAATATGATCTATGACTGTGGGAATCATGTTCATAGAACGAAGTTTAAGATGTACTTCTTTATGACATCTTTCTTGATAAGCGCAGTAGTATTCTAGCTTTTTTAAAGCTTCATTTACAGTATAGGTATTTTTCTTTTCCACAGGTGTAAAAATAAAAAAACCACGCCATAAGCGTGGTTTTTTTATTCTAATATGGAACCACTTTTGTCTTTAAAGCGGTATTCCATGTACGTGTAAGCATCTCTAGGTATAACTTTTACCCATTTTTTATGTTCTAAGTACCACTTAGATCGAACGGATGGAAATCCTTTGGTTAAATAAGCTGCAATAAATGGATGTGTATTTAATACAACACCATTTTTAAAATGTTTGTTTTTAATAATTTTTTCAAGATCAGAAGTAATCCTATCAATAATCAATATTGGTGCTTCTATTTCACCGTTTCCGCTAGGATCTTCCTCACGGGTTTTGATATTTCTTTCTGGTCTTACTCTTTGTCTAGTAATTTGTATAAGGCCAAATTTACTCGGAGGTAATATTTTGTGCTTTGCCCTATCGTCTTTCATTTCATCTCTAAGATGATCAAAAAGCTTTCTTCGATTATCTGAAGTAGACATATCAATAAAATCAATTACTATAATACCTCCCATATCACGAAGCTTGAGCTGTCGTGCAATTTCGGAAGCAGCAATTAAATTAACTTCTAAAGCGGTATCTTCTTGAGTCTTTGCTTTATTGGAACGATTTCCACTATTAACATCAATCACATGAAGTGCTTCAGTATGCTCAATAATTAAATAAGCACCTTTACTCATGGAAACTGTCTTTCCAAAAGAAGTTTTTATTTGTCTTTCTATTCCAAATTTTTCAAAGATAGGAACAGAAGCTTTATACAATTTTACTATTGATTCTTTTCCTGGTGCAATTTCTTGCACATACTCTTTAATTTGATAATAAAGCGTTTCATCATCTACTTGGATCCCAGTGAACGAATCATTAAAAACATCTCTTAAAATAGAGGCTGCTCTATTGAGTTCACTCAGCACTTTAGATGGATACTCTGCTCTGTAAAGTTTTTTACACATGGCCGTCCAGCGGTCATATAAATTGTGTAAATCTTTGTCTAGTTCTGCGACTTTTTTGCCTTCTGCAACAGTACGAACAATAACACCAAACCCTTTTGGTTTAATGCTTTGAACAAGCCTTTTTAATCGATCTTTTTCTTCTTTACTATCTATTTTTTGAGAAACAGAAATTCGTTCAGAAAATGGAACTAAAACTAGATAACGACCTGCAATAGACAGTTCTGAACTAATTCTAGGACCTTTAGTCGATATAGGCTCTTTTACAATTTGTACTAATATAGATTGATTGGCTTTCAGAGCATCTGAAATAACACCATTTTTATCTATATCTTTTTCAAATGGGAAGTCTTTTAAATTAAAGTCTTTAAGTTTACCTGTACTTACACGTTTTACGAATTTTAACAGAGAAGGAAGTTTAGGACCTAAATCATGATAATGCAAAAAAGCATCTTTTTCATAGCCAACATTTACAAATGCAGCATTAAGCCCAGCAACAGGTTTTCTGATTTTAGCAAGCATAACATCGCCTACAGCAAAATCACTATTGTCTTCTTCTTTGTGTAATTCTATTAGTTTTCCATCCTTTAGTAAGGCAAAATCAACGTCAGAGGAACTATTTCTAATAATCAATTCTTTATTCACTCTGAATTAATTTGTATCTGTCTGCCATGATATAGCAGAGAGATGGATTAAACAATAATTTTACAGGTTTTTGAAACCCGACGAAGTTCTACATAGTTTAATGTAAAACTCCTATTTCAATGAACGTTTATTTTTTTAAGCTGAAAAAGTAGTTGTATGCAACTACTTTTTCTTGTGACGGTTAGCTCTTCTTCTCTTTTTACGCTTGTGCGTAGCTACCTTATGTCTTTTTCTTTTCTTACCGCTTGGCATACAATACTCTTTAACTTATTAATATTAATTTTATTTTACTTCAACACTACTTTTTACTCCTTCTACAAATACTTTTGCAGGTTTAAATGCAGGAATATTATGTGCCGGAATTTTTATTGTTGTATTCTTAGAAATATTTCTACCAGTTTTTTCTGCTCTTGTCTTTATAATAAAGCTTCCAAAACCACGCAGGTATACATTATCTCCACTTTCTAATGAGTTTTTCACTTCGTCCATAAAAGATTCTACAGTTGCTTGTACATCTCCTTTTTCTATCCCAAGCTTTTCTGAAATCTTTGCTACAATGTCTGCTTTCGTCATTTTATTAAATATTTTTTATTTTAGATATGTTGAAATTAGGGATGCAAATATATAAATTAATTATCCATAACTTAAAGTCTAATTGATTAAAATTTAACCATATAAACTTTTATTTTTGGTTTTCAATTAGAAAAATGAGTTTCAATACGATTATTACAAACTGGTATGCTAAGAATAAAAGAGATTTACCTTGGAGGAAAACAAAAAATCCATACTACATATGGCTTTCAGAAATTATGCTTCAACAGACACGCGTAGCACAAGGATTGCCTTATTATTTAAAGTTTACAGAAACGTATAAAACAGTATTCGACCTAGCTAATGCTCCAGAAGAAGCAGTTTTAAAATTATGGCAAGGCTTAGGGTATTATTCTCGTGCACGAAATTTACATGCAACCGCAAAATTTGTTGCTTTTGAACTCGATGGAAAATTTCCGGAAACGTATAAAGGTCTTCTAAAATTAAAAGGTATTGGAGATTATACAGCTAGTGCGATAGCTTCCATATGTTTTGATGAGCCTACTCCAGTAGTAGATGGAAATGTTTATAGAGTTTTATCTAGATATTTTGGTATTGACATACCTATTAATTCTACACAGGGGATAAAATATTTTAAAGAATTGGCAACAACTCTTATAAACGTTAAAGATCCAGCAACCTATAATCAAGCTATAATGGAATTTGGCGCTAAGCAATGTAAGCCGCAAAATCCTGACTGCAATAAATGCCCTCTTAATGAGAGTTGTGTTTCGCTACAAAAACAGTTAGTTAATCAGCTTCCAATAAAAATAAAAAAAAGAAAAATAAAAAAACGCTTTTTCAATTATTTAGTGATTTCCAGTAATAATCATACATTACTACAGCAACGTTTGGAAAAAGGGATCTGGCAAAATTTATATGAGTTTCCTTTAATAGAAGAAACAAAGGGATTAACAGAAGAAACAATTGTTGAACATGCTATTTTCAAGGAGTTAATAAAAGAACGCAAATTTAATATTGTGCTTTACAATGAAGATGCTATTGTTCATAAGTTATCACATCAACATATTTATACAAAATTTTGGATCGTAACTTTGCAAGATCAATTAAAAACTGGCATTGAGTTTTCTAAAGTAAGAACATATGCAATGCCTGTTCTAATTGCTAATTTTGTTGAAGATTATGGTTTTTAGAAGTTGGTAAATTTTAGTACATTTGATTAAAAGAGCGTGTAGTTATGAGTGGGACATTAAACAAGGTAATGCTGATAGGGCATTTAGGAGATGAAGTAAAGATGCATTATTTTGAAGGAGGAAATTCAATAGGACGTTTTCCACTTGCTACTAATGAAACATATACAAACAGGCAGACAGGAGAAAAGGTTACTAATACGGAATGGCATAATGTTGTTGTTAGGAATAAAGCAGCAGAAATTTGCGAAAAATACCTAAGTAAGGGAGACAAAATATATGTAGAGGGACGATTAAAAACCAGACAGTGGCAAGGAGAGGATGGAAACACTAGATATTCGACAGAAGTACATATAAACGATTTTACTTTTTTAACAACTAAAAAAGAATCGCAACAAAATATGTCTCAACAATCATCTACACCTCAAAAATCACAATCAAAGCCACAACCTAAAAAAGATGCATCAATAACTTCTGAAGACAATGATGATTTACCATTTTAAAAAGTTTAATTAAAATTAAAAAAAAATTGGACCCTGAGCCCGCGAGTTTACTTATTTTATTAATTTCTACAGACACTACTCTTGTCCTGAAACTTATTATACTTTTTATACTATTAATTTGTTCCGCTTTGATTTCGGGAGCAGAAGTAGCTTTATTTTCTCTTTCCGTAACAGATTTAAATGAAGAAGAAAACTCAAATACAGTAAGAGGAAATATTATCTCTAAGCTTTTAAAAAAACCTAAAAAACTTTTAGCTACCATTTTAATAGCGAATAACTTTATCAATATTGCTGCAGTATTATTATTTAGTTCTCTAGGGGATTATATGTTTGGAGCTATAGAAAACAAACAACTTCGATTTGCAATAGAAGTAGGAGTAGTTACCTTTTTAATATTGCTTTTTGGTGAGATATTGCCCAAAGTGTATGCTAGTAGAAATAAAATTAAATTTTCACATTTCATGGCATATCCATTAAAGGCTTTGGATGCTATATTTACTCCTTTAAGTATGCCAATGCGATCGATAACTGTTTTTTTACACGAACGACTAGGAAGGCAAAAATCGAATTTATCAGTAGATCAGCTATCTCAAGCTTTAGAGCTTACTTCTGAAGATGATACTACAAAAGAAGAGCAGAAAATATTGAAAGGTATTGTTTCTTTTGGAAATACAGATACGAGACAGGTAATGCGACCTAGAATAGACATTTTTGCATTAAATCAAGAACAGAAATTTTCTGAAATTATGCCAGAGATTGTTAAGAATGGTTATTCTAGAATTCCTGTGTATGATGATAGTATTGATACTGTTACAGGAGTATTGTATGTAAAAGATTTGTTGCCTTATCTGAATAAAAAAACATTTAATTGGAACAAACTTATAAGAACCCCGTATTTTGTACCTGAAAATAAAAAATTAGACGACCTTCTTAAAGAATTTCAGGAAAAAAAGATTCATTTAGCAATTGTAGTAGATGAATACGGAGGAACTTCAGGGCTTGTTTCTTTAGAAGATATTATTGAAGAAATTGTTGGAGATATTAGTGATGAATTTGATGATGATGATCTTATTTACTCAAAAATAGATGACAATAACTATGTTTTTGAAGGAAAAACATCATTAAAAGATTTTTATAGAGTATTGCGTATAGAAGATGAATCTGCCTTTGAAGAGCAAAAAGGAGAATCTGAAACTATTGCAGGATTTGTTTTAGAGATAGCTGGAAGTTTTCCCAGAAAAAACGATAAAATAATACTAGATCATTATACGTTTACAGTAGAGGCATTAGATAGAAAACGAATTAAACAAATTAAAGTGACGCGAACATCATGATAAAACGTTTTTCCTTGTTATTTTTTAGTAGTATTATTTTTTCATGTGGTAGCGATCCACTACCTAAGCCAAAAGCTATGTTACGGTTGGAGTATCCAAGCCCGGCTTATACTTTGATGGAAAAATCATGCCCTTTTAATTTTGAAGTTAATAAAGTAGCAGAAATCAATGGAAACAACAATTGCTTTTTAGAAGTTACCTACCCTAGTTTAAAAGCAACTATTCATATTACCTATAAAGAAGTACAAGATAATCTTGAAAACCTTTTAAAAGACGCTCAAAATCTCACATACGAACATGATGTGAAGGCAGATTTTATTACAGAACAACCATTTATAAACAATGAAAATGGAGCCTATGGGATGTTTTATGAAATAGGAGGTAATGCGGCTTCACAATCTCAATTTTATATAACAGATAGTACTCGTCATTTCTTAACTGGGGCTCTTTACTTTAATACAAAACCTAATTACGATTCGATTCTTCCAGCGGCAGATTATTTAAAAAAAGATATGCGTAAAATAATGGAATCTCTTCAATGGAAATAAAGCCTGAGAGAATGGTGAATATTCCAAATAATGAAAACGCTCTCAATATATAATTATTAAAATTATCACGTTCTTGATAATCCATAGTATGTAACATCCATAAAAAATCAAAAATTCTCCATTTAGTACTTCGAAAAGATTGAACAGTACCTAATTCTGTAGATACATATACAGTTGTACTTGCAGGTTCAGAAAAAGTAATGGCGTAGGCTGGTAAGGGTTTTTCTCTATATTCATGATGCTTCCCTGTTTCAGTAAGATATTTAGTTTCAATTACTTTTGCAGAAACTTTTAATTTTTTCTCTGCCACACTAATAGCTTCTTCTTTAGACAAAGAATTTCGAATTTCCCCGTTAATAACATCAATCAATAGTATTTTCTTTTTATTTTGAGATAGGTACTGTATCTGATAATAATCACGATCAATAATATGGATTAATGTTAATGAAATAATAGAATCACTCGCTTGTATAAATGAATTAATTGCATCAGAGGGTGCTATCATTTTTGTATTAGAAGAGAACAATGGTTTTTCATTTTTTATGGTATCTCCTCTTATATCTTTAATGTTTGTCCAACTAAAATACAAACCCCCAAGTGTCCAAGCCAAAAATTGAATACCCAGAATAAGCCCTAAATAGCGATGTGATTTTCTTATAAACCTATTAAATCTTACTTTTTTCATTTCCTGAGGTTATTTGATGTAAATACGAATTCCTAATAAAGCTAGAAGAGCAATGCAAAGTGTTATAAATATCATGATACCGTTCCTAGCATTTTTCCCTAAAAAATCTAAATAATGATATTTGTGTAAAAAAGCAAAACTAAACCCTTCACTTCTATCCGCGTCTTCTACTTTTAAGGCAAGTTTTCTAGTGGTGGTCTCTACATAATAAGTGAGATTTTTATTAGTGTTATAATCTACCCTCCAAACAGGTAGGCGTTTATTAACAAAACCGTATTCACCTGCAAATTTTGTTATTCTTTTGGCATTTATATGATTGGCCATTCCAGAAAATTTTGAAGCAAGAAATTCTGCATGTTTTTGCTCTCCATTTTTTAATAATTCAGCTGTTTTTAGATTTATATAAACAGCTTCTTGTCTAGAAGAAAATACTTGTAAGTATGGTTTTTTATTAATACTTATAAGACCAACGTTTTTAATAGGCGATTTATAAGAACCTAGGAATTCATTTAAACTAAAATTTAAATCGTTTGTATAAAATGATTGAGCAACCTGAGGAGCTACTCCCGTTGTTTTTCCAAGTTTAATTAAACCATGGTAAAAGCCACTAAAGGCAAAAAGAAGCATAAAAATTGAAACAGATACACCTATACTTCTATGGTATTTCCTTAATAGTAAATTAGTATTTCTAGCTTTGATTTTTTTAAAATTTCTCCACCTGCTTAAATACAATATAAGTCCAGCAATGGCAGTCATGAACGTTAATGAAGAAAACAAAAGAATAATAACCAATCTAACATTTTTATTAAACCATATGAATTCCCAATTATGTAAAAAATTAAAAGTATAAAGCATTCTCTTTCTAGTTGTATTATTTGCAGTTCCTAACCTGCTAGAAGGTGTATGAATGTATAATGTTAAACCATCACCTCTATCTAAATCTACTTTATAAACAGGAAGGAGCCTATTGATTTCTCTATAGGCCATAGTGAAATCAGAAATTACTTCTATGTTTTTGATTATAGAATTCTGATCATTAGAAAAATACCGTGCTAAACTTTTTGCATATACTTTATCACCATCTTGTAGGAGTAGGCCTGTATCTGCATTTATATACGAGATTTCACCTTCCATGAATACCTGATAATATTGATTTTCGCCTATAGTAATCAACTTAAAATCTGTAATGCTTTCTATACTATTTAATGATAAGACTTCTTGAAGCGATTTTCCTATAGCAGTAGGGTTTATAGGTACAGATTTTAAAAACTTATTAGGGACATTAGGTTTTAACCACCCCATTATTGGATGTAAAATACCGCTAATTGTCCATATAAATAATGGGATTAGTATAAACAACCCTAATTTTCTATGCCATTTGTATATTGTTGATTTCATCTATTTTGAATTTTTTGTTTAATAAAAAAAACGGAGGTTAATGGTGCTATAACCTCCGTTGTTATATTAAAAATTATACCTGATTCCGGTATGAAAAGCTAAAGGATTTCCAAGTGTAAAAGTATTTCTACGAGAAAAACTATTAAAACTAGCTCTTACTGCATATAACTCATCAAAAATGTTTAATGCCTGCCCCCATATTTCGAATTTCTTATAATTGTAAGACAATCTCAAATTGAAAACATTATGCCCATCATATGTGTTAGTAGATCTTGTTTCTACGCCATTAATATCTGTGTTTACTACTTGCCCTTCAAAACTTGTATTATATTCTCCAACAAGTTCATAATCTAATGATAAACTCAAACCTTTTATAAAATCTGGTCTATAAGTGACAGTGGTTTGTCCAATGATATTAGGTGCTGTTTCTCTATCTGTATCAGAAAAATCTACTCCACGATCAAAGAATTCAATATATCTGTGCATAGAATAGCTACCGCTATGTCTTATTTCTAAAGAAGGAATTGGAGAATAAGAAACACCATATTCAATACCGTAAGATCTTGTTTCTCCAGCATTTGTGTTAAATAAACGACCGTCATCGTCACGTAAAGAAATTAATGTTTTGTCCCCGTCTAGAAGATACAATGCTAGGTCAACTCTTAATTTACGTGCATTAAAATACCCTCCTAATTCATAATTTAAATAATCACTGGGCTCTAAATCTTCAATATCTCCATTGGTGGTGGTAGTTCCACGAAATAAATTAGACGATTGAGGAGGTGTAAAACCTACAGCTACATTTCCATAGATCCCTGCTTTTTCTGAAAAATTATAATTAAATCCAATTTTTGGAGCAAAATTATCATATTCTACACGCGCGTCATTAGTACCAGCAACTCCTTCAATAAGATTGTCATAATCATATATAAACTTATCAAAACGTGCAGCAGCAGTTATTTTTAAGGCTTCTGTGGGCGATATTTCATATTGAAAATAACCAGCATAGTTTAGAATATCTGCATCATAGTTAAGGTTGAAGGTGTTTTCATTTACTGTGAAACTAGTATTTATTCCTGTGGTTGGATCTACAATAACATCAGTGCTATTTGCTACAAATCGTTGAGGTGAAAAATCTAAAGAAACTCCAGTGATAAGCTTAGAATTTAAGAAATTAAAATCAACTTTATGTTGAATTAACCCTAAATAGCTGGTAAAATCATTCTGATTAACTTCTCCAGCACCAAAACCAGTAAGCTGTCCTTGATCTCTAAATTGTCTAATTCTAAAAGAAGGTATTTGACCTTGGCTATTATCTCTTAGAACAAAATTGAATTCAGTTTTATGTTGTTTGTTCCATTGTTTATCCAAAGTACTTCTAAATCTAAGAACAAGTGCATCTCTTTCTGTAAAAGTTTGATCACTTTCAAAATTCTCGGTAAAGAAATCTTCTTCGTTTAAAGAACCAGCCATGTCTGATCTAAAATCTACAAGATCAATAACGTTGGTCCATTTAGTACTTTCATTAAAATGATACACTCCTTTAAACGTAACAGCAGTTTTTTCATAATCTGTATGACCTAAGGGGCCATTATTTCGCTGTGCGTAGTTTGCTCCAAGATAGAACCCAAATTTGTCATTGGTATAGGTGGCAATTTCTGCTCCATACCTTGTTAATCCTAAATCGTTAACCTCAAAATTTGCACTTCCTGAAAACTCTCTTGTTGGATTTTTAGTGATAAAATTAAAACTCCCACCGATAGCTTCACTACCGTAAATACTAGATGCGGGACCTTTTAGAATTTCTACTCTTTCAAAAGATAAATTGTTAAGTTCTAATAACGCATTATGGTTAAATACTGCTACAGGCCTAAGAGGTATCCCATCTTCAAGATATAAAAACAATGCTCTTGTAGTAATAGGAGAACGAACAGCTGTAAAGTGTTGTTCATTACTAGCAGCTTTAGAAGTGGCTACATATACACCAGGAACCTGGTTGGTAAGCTGATCTAAGGTAAAGGCCTTAGTTTCTTTAATATTATTAGAAGATATTGCGCTTATAGAAGCAGGCACCTCATTTCTTTTTTGTCGTTCTCTACTGGCAGATACAACAACGCCATTCAATGAGAAATCTGCTGGATCCAAGATAATTATATTGGCAAGTTGTTTTAACGATACCTTTTTTGATATAAAACTTATGTGGCTTATAATAACTTCATTTGTATCTTTTAAGGTGATTTCAAAACTTCCATTAGAATCACTTATTACTCCATTTTTATTAGTGTTAGAAGCCATGATGGTGACTCCTTGTATTGGTTTATTAGAATTGTCTGTAATGGTTCCTTTATAAGTTGTTTGCGCATAACTTATTGGACTAACGAGAACCATCAGACTTGTGATGTATAGTTTCATTAATTAATTGTTTTCATTGCCTTGATCTCTTGTAGAGAGAAAGACAGTTTTTAAAATATGTATATAGGATTATTCAGTACTATTTTTTAATAATACTGTTGTGGTATAATTTCAAAAATAAATAGACACACGTGTAGCACACTATTATAAAGCATGTTTATAACAACGTAACTTTTACGATAGCCAGAATATTATTTTTAAATATATATAGATGAGGGTTTAACTTGGAGGGTGGAAAAATTCTTCAGAAAAAATTCGAAAATAACGATTGTTATAAGAAAACCGTTCTTTAAAAAGCAAAGATGTATTTTTCGGTTTGAAGAATAATAAATCAACAAAACCTATGGGATATTCTTTTATATCTATGGAGGGTAGGTTTTCTTTTTTCTTCTCAGATTGTGCTTTTAGTTGCATCGATAAATAACATTTCCCATTACATTTAAGTACTGGTTTATCTTTATTGACACATAAAAATTCTGCAATATAATCTTGATTCACAACATATGTAATAACAGGCATAACTGGCCTAATCATAGCCACAATATATAGTAGTGTAAAAAAAGAAGACATAAAAAGCTTCATCTTCATAGATTATAAAATACAAATTTACGACATGAATTTTAGATTTTCTTTATGATTTACAAGAAAAAAAATCTGAATGATTATTTTTAATAAAAGAGCAATTAAATTCATTCAAAAGTTGGACTTTTGTATTTTATTAGTGCTATGAATTTGAAACAAAAAAAGTGGGCATATCTTTTATTACTTTCTGTTATATGGGGTAGTTCTTTTATTCTAATTAAAAAAGCATTGGTTGAATTGTCTGCAATTCAAGTAGGAGCGTTGAGAATTATTTTCACAGCCTTTTTTCTATTTGCGGTAGGAACTAAAACGTTAAAAGAGATAAAGAAATCTCATTGGAAATGGATTGCATGGTCTGGGCTTCTGGGTTCTTTTTTCCCTCCATTTTTATTTGCATTGGCGCAAATAGAATTAGATAGTGCAATTGCTTCTATCTTAAATTCATTAACTCCTTTAAACACATTGATAATAGGTATTTTATTTTTTGGAGTTCTAATAACAAAAAGACAGATTTTTGGAGTTATTATTGGACTTTTAGGTACTTTAATTCTAATAATAAAAGGAGCAGAATTCAACCCAAATCAAAATTATTGGTATAGTGTTCTTATTATAACCTCTACCATTGGATATGCTTTAAATATTAACATTTTAAAGAAACACTTAAACAATATAGGTGCTTTAGCCATAGCTACAGGAAATTTTGTTGTTATTTTGATACCTGCTATTATCGTTTTAATTGCTACAGACTTTTTTAGCACCATTTTCTCTTCTCCTGAAATGCAGAAAGGATTACTTTATGTGATTGTTTTAGCATTATTTGGTACTGCATTTGCCAAAGTACTTTTTAATAAACTGGTTAGTATTGCAAGTCCTGTCTTTGCAGCATCAGTTACGTATACAATGCCACTAATGGCAATTTTTTGGGGTATTACTGATGGAGAGTCATTAAGTATCTACCAAATTATTGGAGGGGCTATCATTTTAGTAGGCGTTTATTTGGCAAATAAAAAAAGTGGAATTGTCTTAAAAAAATAAAACCCCCACAGATATACTATCCAATGGAGGTTTTTTGTCAAAATGGAAAATTCGTAATGCCTATTTCTTAATTGAAATCTTCATCAGAAATCCCTTCGTTTACTTTTATTTCAGAAATGTTTACCTCTATATTTTGAGGTCCAATACTTTGCGTTAATTTAAAAGGGTATTTAATTCCTTTAACTTCTTTATAGTCGTTTAAATTTAATGTTGAGGTAATTTCTTGACCTCCAGCTTTTCTAACAGTAACCTCTCTTAGTTTTAAACCTGTTTCAGCATCAAAATATGCCCATTTCCCTTCTCTTAACTTTATTACGTAGGTATCTTTGCCGTCAATGACCTCAATTCTTTCAATAGCGGCATTTTCTATTGTTAATTCAGGGAAAGGAAGTGCATCAATTTTAGAATCTTCTATTTCCTGGCTTGTAAAGTCAATTTTTTGACCCTGTGCCATATTATATCCGTTCTCTTTATTAAAAGCTCTTTTTTGCACCACATTACCACCAAACTTGATAATATCTGCAAATTGCGCTTTAGATGTTCTCTTAAACTCTATATCAAGATTGGCTCCTCCTGCAGCAGCAGATGCAATCATATGAACAGAATTTACTGCTTTTGCATTTTCTTTTCCTCCAATAGCTTCAAAGTATTTATCAAAAACAGAAGCAACTGTTAAGCCTTCTGGTAATGGCTTATCGTAATTTGGTTTTTCTGTAGGAACCCCATACTTATCAAAATAATTGATAGGTATTTTTTTGCCATCAAATTGTATCTTCTCCAGATTTTCTAATACATCACTTCCTTTACCAACCAATACAATTCTCGATTTGTCTAAATTGAAATACTTATTAGCAACTCTTTTAATATCTTCTTTGGTTACTGCATTTATTTTGGCAATAAAAGTTTCATAAAAATCTTCAGGAAGATTTTCTGTTTTAATATTAATACTTCTGGCAGCAATTGTACGTTCATTTTCTGAAGCTAAAATAAAATCACCTAAAAACTTAGCCTTTGCATTTTCTAAGGCAGTAGCATCTACGTCTTCAGTTTTTATTCTTTTTATCTCTTTTAGCGTTTCTACAACAGCACTATCGGTAACCATGTTTCTAACCTTTGTAACCGCTCTAAATGCTGTTTTATAATCTTTGTTTCTTGGAAGTACTGTACGAGCTCCATATGTATACCCTTTATCTTCTCTTAGATTCTGGTTTATGTAACTACCAAAACCACCTCCTAAAATATAGTTAGCTACTAAAGCAGCATGATGATCTTTATCAGACAATTTTAAATTAGAAATATTCATAACGGCCAATTCTGTTTGAACTGCATTAGGAACATCTATAAAATTAATTTGACGATACTGTACATCTTTTACATCTGGCAATGCAACACTTGGTGCTTTAGCAGATTTCCATGCTGAGAAATGTTCTTTTATTAATTTTTTTGCTTTTTTCTCTGAAATATCACCACTAATAACCATATATGCATTCGCTGGTACAAAATGAGTTCTGTAATATGCCTCTACATCTTGAAGTGAAATATTGTTAATGGTGGTTTCAGTTGGAAACTCAGCAGCTGGGTGATTTTTCCCATAAGCCAATACATTTCTAACTCTTCCAGCAATAGCTTCAGCACTATTTTCTCTTAATTTTAGAGCATCAATTAATCTTTTCTTTTCAAAATCTAACTCTTCTTGCGTAAAAATTGGATTTAGTGATGCATCAGCAAAAAGCGCTACAATTCGTTCTGAATACTTTGATAGTGATTGTGTAAAGCCACCGCCTACAGATACATTGAGAAAGGCTCCTAAGAAATCAACCTCTTCGTTAAAAGCATCTTTGCTAATATTTTGAGTTCCTTTACCCATTATTCCTGAAGTAATATCAGCAATACCAACTTTATCTCCATCTGAAAAAGGAGGGTTGTCTAAAGTAAGGCTGATAGAAATTCTAGGAAGTTTTTTGTTTTCTACAACAAGTACAGTTACTCCATTACTCATTTTAAAAGTATAAGGCTTTCCTAAATTAATAGAAGGAGTAGGTCCAGATTCTGGCATTTTTGATCTATCTATCTGCGCTTGTGCGCTAAATGCGATATATAGAAATGCTATAGTGAAAAATATATGTTTTTTCATCGTTATATTCTTTTTATTATTTACTTGATTCTGGAAGATAATCCAGATTAAGACGTTGATTTTTATTTAAGTATTCTTTCGCTACTCGTTGGATATCTTCACGAGTGATAGATCTGTATATGTCAATCTCTTGATTGATAAGGCTTGTATTTCCTTGTAACATATAATACGTAGCTAAAGAACTTGCTACTCCTTCAACATTTGCATTAGAGTTCACAAAGTTATTTTCAAATTGATTTTGAAGTTTTTCAAATTCTCTTTCTGTGATTAATTCATTTTGAAGCTTTTCAATTTCTTCTTGCATATCTTTTTGGAGTGTTTCTAAACTTGCATCTCCAAGCGGCAGTGCTCCCATAATGTAAGCACCATAATCTTCAAGTGCATCTGTAAAAGCAAGTACTTGTAATGCTATTTTTTTCTCCTCTACCATTTTCTTATACATTCTAGAACTATTTCCTCCGGTTAAAATGGAAGAGATATAATCAAATACATAAGAGTCTTTATCTGTTCTTTTTGGAGCTCTGTATGCTAACACTTTTACTGGTAATTGAATATTAGCATCGTATTCTTTTACTTTAATTTCTTCAGCTATAGGATCTTCTTTAATGAACTCTCTGGTAGCTTTTGGTGCATTGTTTTGAATAGGCCCAAAATATTCAGCAATCATTTTTCTAGCATCATTAGAGTTTATATCACCAGCAACTACCAAAACAGCATTGTTAGGGTTGTAATACTTTTTGTTGAATGCTAAAAACTCATCTAATTTTGCAGAATCTAGATCATTCATACTTCCTATTACAGATTGACTGTACGGATGCTTATCAAAAAGATATTTATTAATTCCTGTTCTGTAAATGATTTTTCCATAAGGAGCGTTGTCAATTCGTTGTCTTTTTTCTTCCTTAACAACTTCATTTTGAGTATCTACTCCTCCTTTGTCAATAATTGGATGTAACATTCTTTCAGATTCCATCCACAATCCTAATTCTAAATTATTAGAAGGAAACGTTTCATAATAGTACGTTCTGTCTTGTGAAGTATTTGCATTGTTTCTTCCTCCATGTGAAGCAACAATATCAAACCATTTTCCTTTTTCTATATTCTTAGTTCTCTCAAACAAAAGATGTTCAAAAAAATGAGCAAAACCTGTTTTGCCTTTTTCTTCGTCTTTAGAACCAATATGATACATTACACCTACCGTAATAACAGGTGCTTTGTTGTCTTGATGCAAAATAACGTGCAAGCCGTTATCCAGATCATATTCTTCAAAAGTTACTTCTTGTGCGTTGACAATAAATGTAGTCAAAGCAATTGAAGCAAATAGTGCTAACCTTTTTTTCATTATAATACTTTATTTAATTATATTACTTAGTATGATATGACTGCATTTAGAATGTTTTGTTACAAAAATTAACAGTCAATTTTTTTCGATAACAAAGGTAATCATTTCCATTTGTTGAAAATAGTGAGGTTTTGAAAAAATATAAACAAAGAAATCTTATTATTTTTTTGTATTTTAATTCTGATAATCAGTTGTTTAAATTACTTAGTTGTGAAAGGGAATAGAATTTTTATCCGATATGGATTAGTGGTTTCTGGAATATTGATTGCCTACTTTTTAATTGTCAAACAATTTGACTTACATGAAAACCCCTGGCTACGACCATTAAATGGTATCATTATGGCATATGGAATTTATGGATCAATTAGGTATAGAAAATAGGTAGAAAATAATAGCTTTGATTATTATAAAGGATTTAAAACAGGCTTGTATACTGGTTTTGTAGCAACGCTTTCTTTTGTGTTGTTTATGAGAATTTATATGTTTCATATTGACCCACGTTTTCCAGAAAAAGTAATGGAAAACTGGATAGTAAACTACAACCAAGGGCCAGGAATATTATTATTTGTTCTTACAATAGAAGGATTGGCATCAAGTATGGTTTTGACACTCATTTTTATGCAAAAATTCAAGCCTAGTTGGAATATGACAAAAAATATCTCTCAAAAAGCGTAAATCGTTTGTAGTTTAATGAATTAGAAGTATATTTGCACCCGCCTATAGAAAAAAGATAGGTGATTTTAAACTAAAATTTAATTAAACGATACGCTATGTATGCAATTGTAGAGATAGCAGGGCAGCAATTTAAAGTTGCAAAAGACCAAAAAGTTTTTGTTCATCGTTTGGCTTCAGAAGAAGGTAAGAAAGTTACTTTTAACAATGTTCTTCTGTTAGACGACAATGGAAAAATTACGATTGGCGCCCCAGCTATAGACGGAGCCGCAGTAGAGGCAAAAGTCATTAAGCACCTTAAAGGTGATAAAGTGATCGTATTTAAAAAGAAAAGACGTAAAGGATACCGTGTAAAAAATGGTCATCGTCAATCTTTAACTGAAATTACGATAGAAGGTATTACAGCTTCGGGAGCTAAAAAAGCAGCGCCTAAAGCAAAAGCAGAGAAAAAAGCTGTAGTAAAAACCGAAAAGCCGGCTGCTAAAGCAGAAAAAGCTGCTCCTGCACCAAAAAAGGCAGAAGCAAAGAAAGAAGAAACGAAAAAGGCGCCTGTTGCTAAAAAAACAGCAGTACCTAAAAAAGCAAAAGCTGACGATTTAAAGAAAGTTGAAGGTATTGGACCAAAAATTGCTGAAACATTAATAGCTGCAGGAATTGTAACATTTGCAGATTTAGCTAAAACAAAACCAGCAAAGATATCTGAGATCATTGCAGGTGTTCGCGGAAACCACATTCCAGATACTTGGCCAAAACAAGCAAAATTAGCTGCTGATGGTAAATGGGATGAGCTAAAAGAATGGCAAGATAAATTAGATGGCGGTAAGGCATAAGTTTTATCGTTAAGTTTAACAATATAAAACCTTAGAAAATGGCTCATAAAAAAGGAGTTGGTAGTTCTAAAAATGGTAGAGAATCAGAATCAAAACGCTTGGGTGTTAAGATTTTTGGAGGACAAGCTGCTATTGCTGGAAACATTATCATAAGACAACGTGGTACAGCTCACCACCCAGGTGAGAATGTATATATGGGTAAAGATCATACCCTACATGCCAAAGTAGATGGCCTTGTAAAATTCACAAAGAAAAAAGATAACAAGTCATATGTTTCTATAGAGCCTTTTGAAGCTTAAGAAACGTTGTTATTAAAATAAATTAAAACCCTCTTCGAAAAACGAAGAGGGTTTTTTTAGTATTTTTATATATCTGTATTAAGCCTTCTAAATTATAAAAGTATGTACACACTACCTTTTAGAACTGAAATTAGAAATTCGCCCAAAGAACAAACTATTAAAATATACCTCACAAATATAGTTTTAAACGATGAAGTTAAAACGAGTCTAGATACATTTTCAGAAATAGAATTGATAGAAATTAGAGAGTCAATAGGGAGAAATCGCGTTTCAAAGAATATCACAGTTTTTAGAAAAGAAGGTGTAGACATCAATATTTTAAAAGAAACGATTGATGATCACCTAACTATTTACTTTAATAAGTGAATTTTTTTTCTTCTTTAATAGAAGAATTTTTTAAACATTAAAAAAATATTTTTATTGGTATAATAGTTGTGATAATTATAAAAAACAACCAATGAAAAAACTAGTATTTCTTTTATGCCTAGGCCTTCTATATACATCTTGCATTCCATTAAGAGTCTCTCCAGTAGTTAAGGACGAGCGAGTAATGAAAGCTAAAAAGTTTAAACATAAGCTACCAAAACGATATGCTTTTATTTTTGAAGATCCTAAAATAGCAAACGAATTTTATACTTATATAAATGTAAAATTTAGTCCAGATCAAAATAATGTAGAGAACAATATTCCCATTGTCATAGAAGGAGAAACACATTATTTATCATTTTATGAAGTCGAAAAAAACACAACCACTGTAAACCTTATACCTATTATTGCAGATGGTATTTTAGAAAACAAAGGACATGATCCATTATTTGGCGATATAGAATATACTCGTAAGGGGCGTTGGTATCTTGTGTTAACAGTTTCTGATGAAAGCTATAGAGATAGCCTTCATCCAGATGATACATCAAGAGATATTATTGTACGATACCTTAAAGATTTAAAGAAAGAATATTTAAATACGGATGATTATCAGGTAGCTTCTTTAAGAGGAAAATTATAATAAGTTTCCTTTCTACTGATTTATTTTACCTTGATGCAGAGCAGAGTGAAAAATACGACGATTTGTATTTTAAATGATGGGCCAGATGATATGGTGGATAGAACTAAAAACTTATTTTTATTTCTATTCATTTTGCCTTGATGCAAAACGAATCAAAAAAGTCAAGGCAAGCGACAAAAATTTAAGAAAATACTACGGCAAGCGCTACACAATGAAAAGAACTCGCTTCGCTCAAACAGCTTTTCATTTAACATCTCTTCTGCTGCCTTGATTTTTAAATTTTTTGTCGAAGCCATTTATTTTCTGAGAAAAATTTGAACTAAAGTCAAAACATACCAATTACTAAATGCTGATTAGAAGGTAAATTTTCCTTTAAGAGTATAATATTTATGTGTGGAAAAAAGCCTTCAGTTTCTTCAAAACTATCTTCAAAAGAAAAAAAAGGAAGAAAAGAGAGGAAAAAAACAATAAAATTTCAAGAGTTATAAACCCGTCTTAGGTATTGTCAAGCTTGACATAGATGATTAATCTTACAATTACTTACAAATTAAATAAAAATATTTCATAATATAATACATCTTTTACGTATAATATTTTATATATTTACTTAATAAATATGAAGATTATTCCCTCAATTATTCATACTAATCAAAATTAATTTAAAATACACAAACCAATGAAAAGAGCATATTTATTGGTAATAGGATTTCTATTGCTATTTTTTAACCAAGAAGCCAAGGCCCAAGATCCTAGTCAATTACCAGCTATTACTCCACCTTCTCCTACGGCTTTTGAGTTGGGTAAGTTTGGAGAAATCCCAGTAGGGATGTTTAACGGCAGCCCGAATATGAACATTCCTTTATATACCTATAGCACAAAATACTTATCAGTACCTATCTCGTTAAGCTATAGCAATAGTGGGATACGAGTAGATCAACTCTCTAGTTGGGTAGGTCTGGGTTGGAATTTAAATATAGGAGGTGTTATTACTAGAACGGTACGAGGAAGGGCAGATGAGATGGGCAATGGTTCGAGGTTTTTTCCAGATACGCAGATTGATGAATTTTTAACCTCTAATCCTACCAGTGTTAACCCATGGGTTTCTAATTTTGTATTTAACCAAGCCAATAGCAATGCAGATGGAGAGCACGATATCTATAATTTTAATTTTCAGGGAGCCAGTGGTCGATTTGTCATAGATGGCTATGGAAAGATATCGTTATTAAACCACAGCGCTCCTGTAAAGATTACCTCTACGGGTTCTGCCAGTACCAAAGTATATTATATTACAGCTCCCGATGGAGTTGTGTATGCATTTTCAGAAGTAGAGCACACCCGTAATGATAATAGCTGTGCAGGAAGGAACGCTGCAGACCCACCACAAACGATAGCTACCGCTTGGTATTTAAAAACGATTACGCATCCCTTTGGCGATCAGATTACCTTTGATTACACCCCTATTACCTATTCATATACAGTAGGAAAGAGTCAAAGCGTGACTAATTTGGTTGCTGAAGAGCCTGGTTGTGGTTGCCCTGGTGATAGTACTAGTAATTGCGATCAGATAATGACTGTTAATGCGCTTAAAGTAAGTGGTATTCATTCAAACAACCCGCATGACGGGACGTTAAGTTTACAATCCAATCTTTCTCATCCGGCAGTAGCAAACTATAAAATGCTGGAGAACATCCAGATAAAAGATCAGAACAATCTTCTTATAGAGCGTTTTGATCTTACATATGATTTTACGGCCAACAATCGCTCCTTTTTAAAAGATGTTACTCATAAAGACCCAAATCAGAAGTATGCGTTTACATATAAGAATCACACTGATTTCCCAGCACGCCTTGACTATGGGCAAGACCACTGGGGCTTTTACAATGGAGTTACTAATAATAGCAACCTTCTTATACGTCCTAATCATCAGGTATGGAGTAATATAGGAGGAATAGGAGCTAATAGAGAAGTTAATTCAGCTTATACAGGATATGGATTATTAGAAAAAGTTACCTATCCAACAGGAGGAAATACAACTCTTAGTTATGAACCTAATACCTATTATGGTAATAAACCCAATTATACAGAAAGCATTCATCAGGTAAATACTGATGGGAGTACAGGTTTTACAACCACAAAAACGTTTACAACATCTTCAAATTACCAAAATACTCCAGATTACCCTTCAATGTTATCACTTTATGGTGATATCGTAAACTTCAATTGCACGGGCTGTTCGGGTACAGCTGCTGTAACGGTCAAAGACCTTACCACCAATACGGTAATTGTAAGTACAGGGGTTACTTTAGATTGCAAAATTCGGACATAGTATACCACTAATTTCGGGTGAAACTGAACCACCC
>CAYMDH010000025.1:0-46171 GCA_964389205.1 uncultured Flavobacteriaceae bacterium | reverse complement strand
AAATCTATCTTTTTTACTCATAAAATCTACTTAAATATTAATCGAACTCAGGTTGTTAGTAATTTTTTCATTAGTTGGTTTGTTATTAAAATAAAAAAAGCCCGGCATTTTGCCGAGCTTTTACATTGTTATTGTTTATACTTATATAATTACAACACATAGCAGTCTCGGCCCCTTTTTTTAGAAGTATAGACAATACACTGTTTTGTAATTAATAACATTTTCTCTTTTTGTTAATACAAAGCTAATTAAAAAATAGATACATTGCACCTCTGATTTCTGAGAAATGTATAAATATTTTATTTTTTTATTAGCTACGGTATTAATGACATCATGTAATCAAGGAAAAAGATACCACGATACAGAAGAAAACTCTAAATTAAATATAATAGAAATTCCTTCTATACGAGAGGCAATAACAGATGTTAGACAGTTTCAAAAAACATTGAATGATTCTTTTAAAAATGCAGAAACTTCTCCTTTATTAGAAAAAGATAAGAGTAAATTTAAAAGTTTAAGTTTTTTTGCTATTGATACTAGTTATAGGGTGCAAGCAAAATTAATTAGAACTCCAGATGAACTTCCTTTCTTAATGCCAACTACTACTTCCAGAAAATCAAAGGAAGTTAAATATGGAGAATTGCATTTTAAATTAAAAGAAAAAGAATTTTCATTAAACGTATATCAAAACGTTGAATTAAAAATAACTGAAGAATATAAAGATTATCTCTTTATGCCTTATAATGATTTAACAAATGGAGTAGAAACTTACGGGGGAGGGCGTTATGTAGATTTGTCAATTCCAGAAGGTGATACACTTACCATAGATTTTAATAAATCATACAATCCTTATTGCACTTATAACCCTAAATATTCATGCCCTATTGTTCCTTCTGAAAACAATCTAAATATAGCGGTTTATGCAGGAGTAAAAGCATATGAAAAATAATAAAGCTCGAAAATAAATTCCGAGCTTTATTAGAAATGATTGGGCTTGTTTAAAATGAATAAATTGCTGCCAATAAAAAGGAAGCTAAATTGTCACTTGGTATTAAATCATTATCTGTAAAAATATCTGAAGAAGCAGAATCTAATCTTAATTCTGGTTTTATAGTAAGGCCTTCTATGGTGTAACTTCCAGTAAGTGTAACTGCTAGTATATCTTCGTCACTTACGCCACTTGCATCAAAGAAAGTGTTAAAATATTCACCTCTTAAACCGATAGAGAAACTATCAGAAGTTTTTATCTGAGGATAAAGAGCAACTCCATAAAAACCGTCACCATCTGTAGTGTTATATGTTGTATTTAGACCTAAGTAAAAATTATCACTCAAATCTGCGCCAGCTGTTAAATCTACTTGAAAAGTGTTGTCGTCAATTTCTACAGGGCCTTGTTTTCCGTAAAGGAAATTAAGATATGCACTTCCACTATCTACGCTATAACCAAGTTGTACCCCTAACGAATATTGTTCGGCTGGGTTAAACTCAGTAAAATCTGTAGCATTCAAAATTCCTAACATAGCAGACCACTTGTCAGACAAAGTGAAATCTGTTTTTAAACCTGTATGTGAGAAAGGCCCAAAAGAGAACATATAGGACGTAGAGTAATTAAAGTTTCCTGTTGGAGAAATTACTTCATATCCAAGAAAAGTATTGAAATTTCCAAAAGTTAACTTTACTGCATCGCTAACATTCCAATATATAAATAATTGGTTGACAATATTAGAAGATCCTTCTGATAAAAAAACGGCATCTTCTCCTCTAGGGCCAAAAACTAAATCTGCAGTGAAACCTACTTTCTTACCTTCAAATGATCCTATTAAGTTTACAAAACCTAATGCAAAACCAGGATCATTTGCAAAAGATGTAGGAGGGGCTAAAACAGCACCATCGACTACTTCATTAGGTCCATTGATGTTGTATCTGTAATAACCGTCGACAGATCCACTAAAGGAAAATTTCTTCTTTTCCTCATTTTCTTGTGCGGAAATATAAAAAGTTGATAAAAATAATACTAAAAAAAGCACTTTTTTTACGATATTTGCAAATGTGATTGTTTTCATTATAAAAAAGAATTAATTGTTTGGTAGTTAGTTGATCGATAGATCAATAGTTATGTTTCGTTTTTTTTAATCCATCAATTTCTCTTTTTAGAAAAAATTGCACACGGAGTACTTGGCGGAGTACTCCGTTTTTTTTTTTTTTTTTGATTTAAATTAGTGTTGATTTAATCTAAAATCTGGATAAGCATCCATACCATGTTCATGTTTGTCCAATCCTTGAACTTCTTCTTCTTTACTAACTCGAATTCCTATAGTTTTCTTTAGGATATAGATAAATAAAAAGGAAGTAATAAGGCAAAAACCACCAACGATAAGCACCCCATATAATTGTACTAAAAACTGATCAAAACCAGCCATTGCTCCAAAAATACCTACAGCTAATGTCCCCCAAATACCACATATTAAGTGAACGGCTATCGCTCCAACCGGATCGTCTAATTTTAGCTTATCTATCAATGCAACTCCTAGTACAATAATAACCCCAGCAATAAGGCCAATTAAAATGGCACTGGTAGGTGTCATTTGATCTGCTCCAGCTGTGATTCCTACTAATCCACCTAGTATTCCATTTAAAAACATGGTGAGGTCATAGTTTTTATAACGTATTGTAGAAAAGATAAAAGCAGCAACCCCTCCGGCAGCGGCAGCTAAGCAAGTAGTTACAAGTGTAAGTGATGTGGCTCCAGGGTCTGCAGATAGAACAGATCCTCCGTTAAAACCAAACCACCCTAACCAAAGTATTATAACACCTGAAGTAGCCAATGGTATATTATGCCCAGGAATTGCTTGTGTTTTTCCATCTTTGAATTTTCCAATTCTGGGCCCTAATAAGTAGACAGCAACAAGTGCAGCCCATCCTCCAACAGAATGTACTAATGTAGATCCTGCAAAATCATAAAATCCCCAAGTATCTAAAAATCCAGTTCCCCATTTCCAAGATCCTACTATAGGATAGACTATTCCAACATATAAGATGGTGAAAATCATAAAGCTGCCTAATTTAATTCGTTCGGCTACGGCTCCAGATACAATAGTAGCAGCTGTAGCAGCAAACATTCCCTGGAATAAGAAATCAGTCCAATAGGTATATCCTCCATCTGCATATTCAGAAGTTAATCCATTTTCTGGGAGTGAAAGCCCAAATAAATCTATAAAGTAATCTGGAAGTACTCCTCCTAATGAAAAAGTACCTGGATACATTAAATTAAAACCTACTAGGCAGTAGAGTAATAATCCAATGCATATGATAAAAATATTTTTAAATAATATGTTAATGGTGTTTTTTTGTCTTGTCAAGCCAATCTCTAAAAGAGAAAAACCAAGATGCATAAAAAAAACGAGTGCTGTACAGATCATCATCCATACATTATTTGTAGTTAGTAATATTCCTTCCATAATTTTGTTTGATTATGTGATTAATTAAAGCGTTTGGTTAGTTTAATGATGGTTTTCCCTTTTCTCTGGTACGTATTCGATATGTTTCCTCAATAGTTGACACAAATATTTTCCCATCTCCAACGTTACCTGTATAGGCAGCTTTTAATAAGGCTTCAATAGTGCGTTCTAAAAATTCATCAGAAACTACAATAGATAAAAAACGCCTTTGTATATCTGTGGTACTGTAGCTAATACCTCTATACACATGGCCTTCTTCTTCGTTTCCTACACCTGTTACATCCCAATAACTAAAAAAGTTAACTTCAATTTGATGCAACGCATCTCTAACGTCATCAAATTTTGATTTTCTAATAATGGCTTCAATTTTTTTCATAAAATTTGTTTAATTGATATGATAAATCTAAAATAAATATATATACCCCAAAAAAAATAGGGGTCATTTGATTTATTTTTATTAATAATATAAATATACCCTATGAAAAATGAAGGGTATTCAATTTAAATATGATAAAATAATAATTTATTTGTAAATGTAGTTTTCGAACTAAAAGAAGAAAAGCATAATAGCGCCTTATTTTAGAAAATATGTTTCTATATATAAAGAGGATATAGAAAATGAAAAGCAGAGTAATTTAAAACTAAAAGAATTTTACAAACCAACTGCCTAGCCATACACAAAGTATTGCTACAGAAAAACTTAAAATTGCATATAGTGAAAAAGAAAATAGATCTCCAGATTTGAGAAAAATATGATTTTCATAAGCAAAAGTAGAAAAAGTGGTAAACCCACCACAAAAGCCAGTTGCTAATAAAAGTGTTTGGTTGTCACTTAAGGAATTATTTTTTACGGCCAGACCAAGAATGATTCCTATTAGTAAACTCCCTATAATATTAGCTAAGAAAGTTCCATAAGGAATTCCGCTTTGATGGTTATTGAGAAGTTTGCCTATTAAATACCTTAGAACACTGCCAAATCCTCCTCCAATAAAAACTAATATAAATTGTCTCATTTTATGTTATGAAATTTGAGAATGACACCATAAATAATTGTATAAAGGAAAAGAAGTGCAAGTTAAAAATATAATATTGAAAAAGTTTAACCTAATTCATTGGTTGAAATTTACTCAGATTTAATTCCTATATAAATTTCTGTAACCCAGTCAGCTGGATTTACATGATTTCCGGGATCTGTTAAATACACCTCTAGAACAGGGCCTTCTTCTTCTAGATTTTGATCTTTAATATGATTTTTTGCTATCTCCCAAGCTTCTTTTAGGTTTGAATAATTCCCTTTTAAAGTGGTTTTTACTGCGGTAAAAGGTTCTAAATAACCGGTTAAGATACCGCTATTAGTATTTGTTATAACTTTTTCAGTAGTTGGAAGTGCGCATGAAAAAATAGTAGCATTATTTTCTTCATCCCATTCTCTATAATATGTAAATGGAGCTCCAGCCACGGTAATATTGTTTTGGGTAGCATACACACCAATTTTTGGTAGTATTTCCTGCATTTTACTTTCCACTTCTGTTATTTTGCTAGAAGTAGTATTGTAAATATAAAACCCGCCTCCGTGTTTTGTAATTCCTTCTATTTTAACGCTATACTTTTTAGTACTTTCTATAACAACGCTGTCTAATTTTTCTAATCCTCTTTCATACATTGGGCCTACTGTTTTTTCCATAGATCCCATAAAAAGTAAAAAAACTTTAAACATAAAATCCTTCTTGCCTTTCATGGCCCAAGTCACTTTGGTGCCATTTTCTATATTTTCTAAATCCCAATTAACATCAAAAGATTCAAAAGGTTTAAAACTTAATTTTTGTTTTAAAGAGGTATTGATTTCTTGTGCAATGGTTTCCATTTTACCTTTCCCTTCTTTACTATCCCATGAATAGCTACTACCCACACCAGTTGTTATTTCAGGATATGAAAAAGTCATTGAAGGATCTTCTTCTTTCCATGGGTTCCAAGCATGCCAATTTTTGTAATCATTTATATTGTTAAAAATTATAGAAGCAGGAGCTTTTATGACGCGAGTTCGCGTTATTTCAAAATCACTAGGTTGAATAGCTGCATAAATAGCAATACCTATAACTGCCATTAATATCAAAAAGAATAAATATTTGACAATTTTCATATAACCTTATGTTTTATTGATTTATGCTAAATTACAAAAAAACGTTATTGTATAAATTTTTAACATAAAAAGAAAAAAATGAAAAATATTGAATAAAAAGTGAAGTTTTAACTTTTAAGTATAAGTATAGCTTTTGTAAGTAAAAAATATTAATTACTAATAAGTATTAAAATCAAAAAAAACGAAAAAGCTATACAGCTTTTTTGTAAGTGTTTAATCTGATCTCTGTTTGTGACGCTATGTTTTTAGAAATTTTTAACTTAGAGTCTTTAGTGATTTTTTTGCTGTTCCTGATTACACTAAAAACTAGCAAAAAAGCATTAATTAGAAGTAGGCCGATTAAAATAGAGAAAAAGGGTATCATTATAATTTGATTGTTTAAGGACAATACAAATTTAAGATTTTTTTAGTAATACTACACTAAATTCTTGTTAAAATGTGAGAAAATGCTGTTTTTTTGTCGTTTCATTACGTTAAACACTTACTTTTTGACAAAATTTTTAATAATGAATAAAATAATTATAAATATGGCAAAGCCCAAAAGGATCCATTTAGAGCCTTTATAGTGTTTGCGATGTGTTTTTTTGTCTTTTCTATAGCCAGCTATCATTGCTAAAACAAAAACAATAATAAAAAAAAGAGTGAATACCCATTGTCCTGTAGTGAACATATTTTTATTTTTATGCGAAATTAATTAAAATTTAATCATGAAAAGAAAATTAGAGGCAGTAGCTGAGTTTCATAAAGCATTTGGTTTGGGTATTAAAGAAGTACCAGAATCTTTTTTAGGAAAAGATAAATTGAAATTACGTTTTGACTTAATGGCAGAAGAGAATGAAGAATACTTAGAAGCTGCTAACAATGATGATTTAGTTGAGGTTGCAGATGCTTTAGGTGATATGCTTTATATTCTTTGCGGTACAATATTAGAACATGGAATGCAATATAAAATTGAAGAAGTATTTGAAGAAATTCAACGAAGTAATATGAGTAAATTAGGAGCAGATGGAAAACCTATCTATAGAGAAGATGGTAAAGTAATGAAAGGTCCTAATTATTTTAAACCTAATATTAAAGAAATATTAGAATCATAAAAAAAAGAGAAGCAATAAGCTTCTCTTTTTTTATATCTGATATCTCCAACCATGTTGGTCTTTGTCAATATTATATTGAATGTTTAATAGTTTTTCTTTAAGCATGTCTGCATAAGAACTTTCAGGTTTTGGTAATTCAAAAATATCTTTACCATGCTTAAATGCAGAAATTGGGCTAATCACAGCTGCAGTACCAGCTCCAAACATTTCTCTTAATTCACCTTTTTTAGCAGCTTCTTTAATTTCACTAACACTGATACGTCTAACTTCAACTTTAATATTGTTGTCTTGCGCTATTTGTATAATACTTTTTCTAGTAATACCATCTAAAATACGATCATTATTGGGCGCTGTTAGTAAAGTATCTCCAACTCTAAAAAACACATTCATTGTACCAGCTTCCTCAAGATATTCATGTGTACTAGCATCTGTCCAAACTACTTGTTGATACCCTTCTTTATTTGCTAATGAAGTTGGATAAAACTGTGCAGCATAATTTCCTGCTGCTTTTGCAAATCCTACACCCCCATCTGCAGAACGACTATATTTTTGAGCAAATAATACACGCACTTCACCTTTGTAATATGCACTAGCCGGACAACATATAATTATAAACTTATAATTTAATGCAGGCGAAGCAGATAAAGCAGGTTCAGTTGCAATTATGAATGGACGTAAGTATAATGAATTTCCTATTCCTTTTTTAATCCAGTTGCGTTCTAAATCTACAAGTGTATTTAAACCTTCAAAGAATACCTCTTTAGATAATTCTGGAATAGCTAATCGTTTGGCAGATTTATTTAATCGCTCAAAATTTTGATCTGGACGAAATAAAAAAACATCATCATTCTCATCTTTATATGCCTTCATCCCTTCAAAAATAGCTTGACCATAATGAAACACTCTAGCAGCTGGGCTAATTGTAAGTGATTGATATGGTTTTATAGTTGGATTTTGCCATTGTCCATCAATAAATTCACACTCAAACATATAATCTGTAAAAGATTCTCCAAAAGCTAAATTGTTAAAATCAATACTATCAATTTTAGAGTGCGCTACTTTTTCAATAATTATATCCATTGTGCGTTTTTAATTTTTTGCAAAATTAATGAAATTAAGCATCTTAGGATATTAAAACTTTGATTAAATTCTCTTTATTTTGTGATAAATTGTAACTTAAAAAAATCTGATTTATATTTTATTTTGAAAAGATCAATTATAAATACAGCAGATGGATCAACAACCATCTTTATAGAAGATTGGAATGAACATTATCATTCTAAACATGGAGCTATTAATGAAGCGTATCATGTATTTATAAAAAACGGCCTCTCTTTGTTTAAAAACCAATCACTTTCTATTTTGGAAATGGGCTTTGGAACAGGCCTTAACGCGTTCATTACATTGTTGGAATCTAGAAAATTAAACTGTTCTGTAGATTATTTTGGTATAGATGCATATCCAATTTCCAATGAAGAGCAAAAACAACTTAATTATGCAGAACAATTGAGTTCAAACAAAGGTAGTACGCTTTTGTTTGAAAAAATGCATTCTTTAGATTGGGGGCAAAAAAATAATATCTCAGAAAATTTTTCACTTATAAAAAAAGTAGCATTTTTTAATGAGATAACTATTGAGAATGAATTTAATCTTATTTATTTTGATGCTTTTGGTGCTAGAGTTCAACCTGAATTATGGACTGAAACAATATTTGAAAAAATGTATACTGCTTTAAAAACAAAAGGAGTTTTGGTAACGTATTCAGCCAAGGGGAGTGTGCGTAGAGCAATGCAGGCTGTTGGGTTTACAGTAGAACGTCTTCCGGGACCTCCAGGCAAACGTGAAATGCTGAGGGCGACGAAGCATTAGAGTCTTCTCACATGCTGAGAGCAACGAAGCATTAGAATCTTTTTGCCAAATGCTTAGTTGTTTTTAAGAAGATATTAAACAATAGTGTTAAACCTTCACAAAAAAGAAACGCTTCCTAAACAAAAAAATTAATTTTATATAAATTCTATAAAGATGAAGGTGTTGATTTCTGGGGCTACGGGTTTGATAGGAAATGAAATTGTTAAGCAATGTCATAAAAAAGGATATGCAGTTCATTACCTAACAACAGACAAGAATAAAATCCAAAACAATACAAATTATCAAGGCTTCTATTGGAATCCTGCTAAAGGAGAAATTGATAGACAATGTTTTTCTGGTGTTACAGGAGTTATTAATTTGGCAGGGAGTACCATTACTAAAAGATGGACAGCTGCGTATAAAAATAAAATAATAGAGAGTAGAGTACAATCATTAGAGTTATTGAATAAGACTATAAAAAAACTTCCATCACATTCAATTCAATCATTTATTTCGGCTTCTGGAATAGGAATATACCCCAATTCTCTTATTAATTATTATGAAATTGATGAAAAAAAAATAGACTCCTCTTTTATAGGAGAAGTAACAAAAAAATGGGAAAATGGAATACATCAGCTTACATCTCATGATTTTCCTGTGGCAACTATTAGAATAGGATTGGTTTTATCAAATAAGGGAGGTGCGCTTACTGAAATGGTAAAACCAATAAAGTATAACCTCGGAGCCCCCTTTGGTAGTGGAGAACAATGGCAATCATGGATACACATTAAGGATATGGCTTCTATGTTCTTATTTGTTCTAGATAATAAACTTGCAGGTGTTTTTAATGGAGTAGCTCCTAATCCTGTAACAAATAATAAATTGACAAAAGAAATTGCTGCCGTTCTTAAAAGGTCACTTTTTTTACCTAACATTCCAAAACCTGTTATGAATATTTTAATGGGAGAAATGGCCTATATATTATTTTCTAGCCAACGAGTAAACTGTAAGAGAATCTTAAATTTAGGATTTCAATTTCAATACTTAAATATCAAAAATGCTTTAGAAAATCTACTTCATAAAAAAGCATAAAAGACATTTTGTTTTAAAAGAGCACTTCCTTTTAAATTTTTAATGACATTTTGACATTTTTAAGGAAATGGCAGTACTTTTGCCATTCCGTTCAATAAGAAGGTAAACTTAGTAACGAAATGAGTAAGAAAAATAAAGAAAGTAATCAAAAGAAAGCAACTAAGGAAGTGCAATCTGAGGAGAACAATAATGTTGTAGATGTAGAGGTACAAGAGATATTATCAGAGGAAGATAAATTAAAAGAAGAGTTAGCAAAAGAGAAAGATAAGTTTTTGAGACTTTTTGCAGAATTTGAAAATTTTAAAAAGAGAACTACAAAAGAACGAATAGAGCTTTTTAAAACGGCAAATCAAGATGTAGTAGTTGCAATGCTTCCAGTGGTAGACGATTTTGACAGAGCGTTAAATGAAATTACAAAATCAAAAGATAAAGAACTTCTTAAAGGGATAGAGTTAATTAGTAATAAATTTAAAGAGGCATTGAAAAGTAAAGGACTAGATGATGTTCAAGTGAATCAAGGAGATGCTTTTGATGCAGATATCCATGAAGCAATTACTCAAATTCCGGCTCCTTCAGAAGAATTAAAAGGTAAAATAGTTGATGTTATAGAAAAAGGATACAAGTTAGGAGAGAAAATAATAAGATATCCTAAAGTTGTAGTGGGACAATAATAGTATGTGAACGCTATTTTTGAAGACAGAGCTAATAGCAATATGAGAATATGAATTCTCAATTTTTATAATTCATTTATAAAAATGAGCATTAAAATTTAAACAGGTGAAACAAGATTATTACGAAATATTAGGAATAGATAAAAGTGCTACAGCTTCAGAAATAAAGAAAGCGTATCGAAAGAAAGCAATACAGTATCACCCTGATAAAAACCCTGGAGATCAAACAGCAGAAGAAAACTTTAAAAAAGCAGCTGAGGCATATGAAATATTAAGCGACGGAGATAAAAAAGCAAGATATGATCAATATGGTCATGCTGCATTTGAAGGAGCTGGCGGCTTTGGCGGTGGCGGTTTTGGCGGTGGCGGCATGAATATGGATGACATATTTAGTCAATTTGGAGATATTTTTGGAAGTGCTTTTGGAGGCGGTGGCGGTTTCAGTGGTTTTGGCGGTGGTCAACGTAGAGTAAAAGGAAGCAATCTTCGTATTCGTATAAAACTTACACTAGAAGAAATAGCCAATGGTGTAGAAAAGAAAGTAAAAGTTCGTAAAAAAATAAAAGCCAAAGGAATTACTTATAAAACATGTTCTACCTGTAATGGTCAAGGTCAGGTAATGAGGGTTACCAATACAATTTTGGGTAGGATGCAAACAGCTACAACTTGTAGTACATGCGGCGGTAGTGGTCAACAAATTAATAATAAACCACCAGGAGCAGATGCGCATGGATTGATCGTTGAAGAAGAAACAGTATCTATAAAAATACCAGCAGGAGTAGTAGATGGTATGCAATTGAAAGTAACTGGCAAAGGGAACGAAGCTCCAGGAAATGGCATAGCAGGAGACTTACTAGTAGCGATTGAAGAAGAAGAACACAAAGGGTTAAAAAGAGAAGGAGACAATCTTCACTATGATTTATATATAAGTTTGTCAGAAGCTGTTTTAGGAACTTCAAAAGAAATTGATGTAGTAACAGGGAAGGTGAGAATTAAATTAGAAGCAGGAATACAATCAGGGAAAATTTTACGTCTTCGTTCAAAAGGAATACCAAGTGTTAATGGATATGGTAAAGGAGATCTACTGGTGCATGTAAATGTATGGACTCCAAAAAACCTAACAAAAGAACAAAAGGAATTTTTTAATAAGATGAAGACAGATGATAATTTCATACCAAAACCTGATAAAAGCGATAAGTCGTTTTTTGAAAAGGTAAAAGATATGTTTTCATAATCTTATTCTTTTTTAGAAAAAAGCGTATATTTGATATAACACTGGAAATATCTAGTGTTAATTTTTCTTTTTCATAGCAATTTTTCCCATCCTTAATTTTGTATTAAGGGTGGGTTTTTACTTTTAAAAAAAAATGTAAAATATTGATTTTTATCATTGCGAATGTATATTTAAGGTGTATTTCAATATCTTTGAAAATATACAAGAGATTTCATTACATAAATTTATCTAAAAGAAAACCTCTTAGAAAACATATCCCTTTATGAATAATCTGCTAGAAGCAAAAGATGTATTTAAAAAGTATGGAAATTATACAGCATTAGATAGCGTTTCTTTAACAGTTCCTGAAGCTAGTATTTTTGGATTATTAGGGCCTAATGGAGCAGGAAAAACAACATTAATTAGAATTATAAATCAAATCACTTACCCAGACCAAGGCACCGTTTTTTTTCAAAACGAAAAATTGCAACCAAAGCATGTAGCAATGATTGGATATTTACCTGAAGAAAGAGGACTATATAAAGGAATGAAAGTAGGAGAGCAAGCTCTGTATTTGGCGCAATTAAAAGGAATGAGTAAGTCTGAAGCTAAGAAACGTCTTAAATATTGGTTTGAAAAATTAGAAATTGGAGATTGGTGGAATAAAAAAGTACAAGAGCTTTCAAAAGGGATGGCACAAAAAATTCAATTTGTAGTTACTGTTTTGCATCAGCCCAAATTGCTCATTTTTGATGAACCTTTTAGCGGGTTTGATCCTATTAATGCAAACCTTATTAAAGAAGAGATACTTGAATTAAGAGACAAAGGAGCCACTGTTATTTTTTCAACTCACAGAATGGAATCTGTAGAAGAACTGTGTGACCATATAGCACTTATACATAAATCTAAAAAAATTCTTGACGGAAATTTGCTTGATATAAAGAAAACGTATAAAAATAATACTTATGAAATAGGTTTGGAGAGTGCGCAAAAAAATGAATTAAGGAAAGATCTTGCAGCAAAATTCTCGATAGAAGATACTGATTTTAAAACGATAGGCGATGAGTTAAAATTAAAAATTAAGTTAGGTGAAAATGAATCAGCAAATGATTTATTGACATATTTAACAAAAAAAACATCGGTAATGCATTTTGCAGAAATCGTACCCAGCGCTAGTGATATTTTTATTAAAACTGTTGAGAATAATTAGGTTTATGAATAAATTAAAACTCATAATAAAAAGAGAGTATTTAGCAAAAGTTAGAAATAAATCATTTATCATAATGACTATTCTTAGCCCAATTCTTATTGTTGGAATGGTAGCTTTAATTGTCTTTTTAACAAAAGTAAATGCTAATGAGAAAAAGATCATTGTAGTATTAGATGAGAGCTCTTTATTTTCAACATCTTTTCAAACTACAAGTACACAATCATATATTGCATTCAAAAACTTAGATCTTCAACAAACAAAGGATTCTGTAGCTGCCATTGGATATTATGGACTTTTACACATTCCTAAAGGACATAATATAAATAGCATAATAGACAATGCTGCTTTTTATTCTAATAAAGCTCCATCTTATACTGTTTTATCAGATGTAGAAACCATTCTAGAAAGTAAAGCTCGAGATGAGAAATTAAAAAAGTATGGATTGGATCAAGAAGAATTAAAAAAAATAAATACAAATTTTGAATTAAAAACAGAAAGTTTTGATGGTGAGCGTAATTTAAAGGGAGTTAATGAAATAAAAGCAGTTATAGGAGGTGCTTTTGGGTATCTTATAATGATGTTTATTATTATTTATGGAGCTTTTGTAATGCGCAGTGTTATAGAAGAAAAAACAAGTAGAATTATAGAAGTGATTATCTCGTCTGTAAAACCTTTTCAATTAATGTTAGGAAAGATTTTAGGAACAGCTCTAGCTGGAGTAACACAATTTATAATATGGATTATATCTGCAGGGCTTTTATCTATTGTATTATTTTCTCTAATGGGAATTAGTATGGTAGAATTAAATGAAACTACTAATTTACCTCCAGATACAATAGATACTGTATCAAAGATTTCTGAATCTCAAGATGAAATTCAATTGTATTTTAATGAGCTTAAAAAATTACCTATTATTACACTACTACTATCTTTTATAGTTTATTTTATTCTAGGGTATTTAATATACAGTTCTATTTATGCTGCCATAGGAGCCGCAGTAGATAATGAAACAGACACTCAGCAATTTATGTTGCCTGTAATTATGCCCTTAATGTTAGCCATTTATGTTGGTTTTTTCTCTGTTTTTGAAAACCCACATGGTCCTATTGCTGTAGGGTTTTCTCTATTTCCCTTAACATCACCTATAGTTATGTTAATGCGATTGCCTTCTGGAATTGGAGCAGATGGTGTTCCATGGTGGCAATTAGTAGTTTCTATTCTATTGCTAGTAGGAGCTTTTATTTTTATAGTGTGGTTAGCTTCAAAAATTTATAGAGTAGGTATTTTAATGTATGGTAAGAAAGCGAGTTATAAAGAACTTTATAAATGGTTAAAATATTAATATGAATGAGATTAAAGATTTTTTGTCATTAGATATTTATAAAACTGCAGGAGTAACATTAACTATAGGAACATTTCTATTAATATTAGTAAGTTGTGTTGCTGCATTTTATACATTAAAACTTATAAGAAGAATAATAACAGCCAAACTACCAGATGATGATAAAAATAAATTTGTAAGTATTTTTAAATTTATTAACTACATCGTTTATATTTTAGTAATTATTGTTGTACTAAGTTCTTCAGGTGTAGATTTAACAGTTCTTTTAACTGCATCGGCAGCATTATTTGTAGGTTTAGGTTTTGCACTCCAACATTTATTTCAGGATATTATTTCAGGAATCCTTATTATTCTAGATCAATCATTGCACGTAGGAGATATTATTGAAGTAGAAAATAAAGTTGGTAAAGTTTTTGATATTAGGTTGAGAACTACAAGAGCGCTAACAAGAGATGATAAAGTGATTGTAATCCCTAATCATAAATTTTTAACAGATAGTATCTATAATTATACACAAAACCATAAAATGACTAGAGAATCAGTAAAAGTTGGCGTAGCTTATGGAAGCAATACTGCATTAATTCAAGAATTACTTTTAGAATGTGTTTCAGAACAAAGAGGAGTTTTAAAAAAACCAAAGCCATTAGTGCTATTTGAAGACTTTGGAGATTCTGCATTAATTTTTTCTGTTCACTTTTATGTTTCAGATAGTTACATAGATCCCAAAATAAAGAGTGATATTAGATTTAGAATTGATGAAAAGTTTAGAGATAATAAAATAACAATTCCTTTTCCACAGCGAGATATTCATATTATAGAAAAGAAATAATTGAAAATGAAAAGTAATACAAAGCTATCAAAACGTATATTAATATTAACGCTGTTAGTAGGGATTTTTATGACCTTAAATGTCAAAGCTCAAGTACGAGATATAGCAGGAGTAGATTATACTTCAACTTTAGGAAGTGATGATGATCCAGATTTTGCTAGAATTCGAGCTTGGATTAATATACCAACAAAACTAAAAGGAAAAGAACGTTATATTATTAATGGATTTCGATATAGTAATGCTAAGATAAACTTTAATGAAGCAGTTGGGTTCTCAACACAAGATTTAGAAGAGTATCATTCATTAGAATATACATTAGGGTACACATACCCAATTAATGATAAATGGCGATTTACAGCGCAAATCTCCCCTACCATCACTTCTAATTTAACAAGTAGCATCTCATTTAATGATGTTATTATCAATGGAGGTGTCATTTTGATACGAACATTAGAAAGTGGGAAAAATGGAAAAAAATCAAGATTATCATTAGGATTAACTTACAATCAAACAATTGGAATACCAGCTCCTATACCTTTTATTAATTATTGGAGAGAAATAAACAATCATCTCACTTATACATTGGGTTTTCCTATAAGTAAGGTTAAATACTTTTTTAGCGAGAAGAGGAGTAGTTTAGAAACTTTTGTTCGTTTGGATGGTTATTATGCAAATTTGAGTAATGATGTTTTGGTGAATGGAGAGAATGCTGAGTCGATATCGCTTTCCCAAGTGATTGCAGGTATTGGGTTTGATAAATATTATGGGAAACGAGGAAATTTGTTTTTTAAGGCAGGTTATAGTTTAAGAAACTCACTTCGACTTAATGAAAATATTAGTGATGAGATTTTTGATTTTGATCTTGCGAATGCATTTTATTTAAGAATAGGGTTTAAATTTAATTTATAAAAGAAATGTCTAAAATATTGATTATAGAAGACGAAGCATCTATCCGAAGAGTATTGACAAAAATATTATCTGAAGAAAGTGATACCTATCATGTGGAAGAAGCTGAAAATGGTTTAGAAGGTCTAGAAAAAGTAAAAAAAGAAGATTATGATTTGGTATTATGTGATATTAAAATGCCAAAAATGGATGGAGTTGAAGTGTTAGAGGCTGCAAGAAAATTAAAACCAGAAGTTCCTTTTGTAATGATCTCTGGACATGGAGATCTTGATACAGCTGTAAATACAATGCGTTTAGGAGCATTTGATTATATATCGAAACCACCAGATCTAAATCGTTTGTTAAACACAGTAAGAAATGCACTAGATAGAAAAGAGTTAGTTGTAGAAAATAAAGCACTTAAGAAAAAGGTAAGTAAGAAGTATGAAATGATGGGAGAGAGTGCGGCTATTATTCATATAAAAGATATGATAGAAAAGGTGGCACCCACAGATGCTAGAGTTTTAATTACTGGATCAAACGGTACTGGTAAAGAATTAGTAGCTCATTGGCTTCATCAAAAAAGTGATAGATCTGGCGGCCCAATGATTGAAGTAAATTGTGCAGCGATCCCATCTGAATTAATAGAAAGTGAGCTTTTTGGTCATGTAAAAGGTGCATTTACTTCGGCTGTTAAAGATAGGGCAGGTAAATTTGAAGCGGCCAATAGTGGTACTATATTTTTAGATGAAATAGGTGATATGAGTTTGTCTGCTCAAGCAAAAGTTTTGAGAGCCCTTCAAGAAAATAGAATATCCAGAGTAGGGAGTGATAAGGACATAAAAGTAAATGTTAGAGTTCTTGCAGCTACGAATAAAAACTTAAAAAAAGAAATTGAAGAAGGAAGGTTTAGAGAAGATTTATATCATAGATTGGCAGTAATTCTCATTAAAGTACCAGCATTAAATGACCGAAGAGAAGATATTCCATTATTAATAACACATTTCTCTAAAAAGATAGCAGAAGAACAGGGCAGTACTCCTAAAAAGTTTTCTGATAAAGCAATAAAATTACTTAAAGAATATGATTGGACAGGAAATATTAGAGAATTAAGAAATGTAGTGGAACGTCTTATTATTTTAAGTGATCAAGAAGTTTCTGAAGAAAATGTAAAATTGTTTGCTAATAAATAAGAGTAATTATTACTAAATAAAAAAGCTTTGAATTTATAAATTCAAAGCTTTTTTTAATTTTTTTAAATCGTGTTATTTTTGAGAAGCGCATTGCTCAAGTCCTTCGAGAACTTGTTTCGCTATAGCTCTTGCTTTTTCTGTATAGAAACGTTTAGTGCCTTGAAGCGATTCCAATTCTAAGGATTTTTCTGCTCTGACATAACTTTCGTATATAATTTTGTAGGCATCTTGACAATCTAAAATTTGACTTAATTCTGTAATTGATTTTTCAAAATTTTGTAGTGCTTGTTCTGCTTTTGCTTTTAATCTAATTTGTTGTTGTAACTCTTTTTGTCGTGCTACTTCTTTTTGCTCTATTATTTTTCGTTGTGCATTTAATTCGGCATCAAGTTTCTGCTGTTCTTCGATAAGCTTTTGCTGTTGTTCTTTTATTTTTTGTTGTTTATCAAGTAATTCTCGCTCAATTACTTTTGAAGAGGTATTTCCTTCATTAGCATTTAGCAATTCAGTATCATCATCGCTAAGAATAGTTTGTCTTTCTCCAGAAGTACATAGTTCTAGAGATCCAATCATGTTTTGAGCATCAGCATACGCTTTTTTAGTATAAAAACGTCCTTTGTCCCAATCTTCTGGATTAATGGCTCTCTGTAAATTATCAGAACCTTCAAAAATTGCAGTTAAAGCTTCTTGACATCCACAACTTTCAATAAGCGCTTTTGTTTTTTGAAAAGCCTCTAAAGCACGTTCAGCATAATATTTTTGGTGATCAAAATTGTCTGCTTTTAATGCTTTTTTTGTATGAAATAATGCATAAGTAGCAGGAGAATGTGCTTGTGAGCAGTCGGTTTCAGGAGTTGCTTTTACATTATAGATTGAAAGCATAATCCATAGAAAAGTGAAAATTTTTTTCATTTCGGTTAAGTTTAATAAAATTAAGGCATCGCAATATTACGATTTTCTTTGTAATTATCAAAGTTTCAAGCCTATTTTATTAATTATAACGATAACTCATTTCTTAGTATCTTTAGCTTTTTATTGAATATTTGGACATGAAAAAAGTAATACTTGAAGAGTACAAAATTACTTCACCTATAAAATTAAAGGAACGAGCGACCTATACAGATTTAGATGCTTCAGAGAAAAAACTGAAGAATGAACTGGAAGATATTCGGGAACATCTAGGAGATTTTCAAGACACATTATATGCACATGCAAAACATGGAGTACTTATCTGTTTACAAGGAATGGATACTGCAGGAAAAGATAGTCTTATACGAGAAGTTTTTAAAGATTTTAATGCCAGAGGAGTTGTAGTTCATAGTTTTAAAGTACCCACAGAGATAGAATTAAAACACGATTATCTATGGCGACATTATATCGCTTTACCTGCAAGAGGTAAATTTAGTGTTTTTAATCGTACACATTATGAAAATGTATTGGTTACTAGGGTACACCCAGAATATATAATGGGAGAAAATATTCCTAACATAGATACAGTAGAAAAAGTAGATGATGCTTTTTGGAAAAATCGATTTGAACAAATAAATAATTTTGAAAAACATATCAATGAAAATGGAACCATTGTGTTTAAATTCTTTTTGCATTTATCTAAAGAAGAACAAAAAAATCGTTTGTTGAGACGTCTTAAATTAAAAAGGAAGCATTGGAAATTTTCACCAGGAGATTTAAAAGAAAGAAAATTATGGGATGCGTATCAAGAATGTTATGAAGAAGCTATTAATACGACATCTAAACCAAAAGCACCTTGGTATATAATTCCAGCAGATAATAAAGAAGCGGCAAGAGTAATTGTGGCAAGTATATTGCTGGAAGAGTTAAAAAAATATAAAGATGTTAGAGAACCAGAATTAGATGCAAAAATAAAGGCGAATATAGAAGATTATAAAAAACAGTTAGAGTCAGAATAATATAGATTAAAAAAATAATAAATGAAAAAATTGCTTCTTATTATAGCATTCATATCTATGAATGCATTCTCACAAAATGATGATGAAAAACAATTAAAAGCTTTTTATAAGACTTCTTTAAATAAAGGTCAAAGTTATCATTGGCTTAGTTATTTATCCAATCAAATAGGAGGTAGATTATCAGGTTCTTTAAATGCAGAAAGAGCTGTAAATTACACAAAAAAACAATTGGATTCTATTGGCCTTGATCGTGTTTGGTTACAGCCTGTAATGGTACCAAAATGGATACGAGGTGCTGCAGAATTTGCATATATAGAAACAAAACCAGGAGTAACTACCAATGTACCTATTACTGCCTTAGGTGGATCTGTGGCTACATTAGGAACAGGATTGAAAGCTGAAGTTATCGAGATAAAAAGAATTGAAGAATTAGCAAAACACGGAAGAGAAAAAATTCAAGGAAAAATAGTTTTTTTTAATAAACCCATGCAAGCAGATTTAATTAATACGTTTGATGCTTATGGAGGAAGTGTAGATCAACGTTATGCGGGCGCTAAAGAAGCCGTGAAGTATGGAGCTTCTGGAATTATTGTTCGTTCTTTAAATTTAAGATTAGATGATTTTCCACATACAGGAGCGATGAGTTATGGAGATACTCCAATAGATCAACGTATTCCTGCAGCAGCAATTAGTACAAATGGGGCAGAACTACTAAGTTCATTATTATCACTTAACTCAAATCTTAAATTTTATTTTAGACAAACATGTAAACAACTTGATGATGTATTATCATACAATGTTATAGGAGAGATAAAAGGGAGTCAATATCCAGATGAAGTAATAGTGGTTGGAGGTCATTTAGATTCTTGGGATCTTGGTGATGGTTCTCATGACGATGGTGCAGGTTGTGTTCAAAGTATGGAAGTTTTAAGACTTATTAAAGAAACCGGTTATCAACCAAAAAGAACAATTCGGGTTGTACTTTTTATGAATGAAGAAAATGGATTAAGAGGAGGTCGAGAATATGCAAGAGTTGCTGCATTGAGTAAAGAGAAACATATTTTTGCATTAGAAAGCGATGAGGGAGGATTTACACCACGAGGTTTTTCATTTGATTGTTCTGATGAAAATTTTGCGCATGTAGAACAATGGCGTTCTTTATTTAAACCGTATTTAATTCACTTTTTTGAAAAAGGAGGGAGTGGAGCAGATATTGGACCTCTTAAAGACGACACTATTGTATTAGCAGGTTTACGACCAGACTCACAACGATACTTTGATTATCATCATGCAGAAAGTGATGTTTTTGATGCAATAAATAAAAGAGAATTAGAATTAGGTGCTGCCACGATGGCTTCACTTATCTATTTGTTTGATAAATATGGGATTGTAGAATAAATGATAATTTATAACATTAATTAAATTCCTTGATCAATGAGTGTTTTTAATTCTAGTGTACTTTCTTTCGTGTATTCATTTTGAGCATTGAGCAATTGCAACATACATTTAACACCATTGTTAGCTGTCATTTTTAAATCGGTAATCTTTTTAACAAACTCGTTAAGCCTAACTTGTTCTTTTGGCCCAAGTTTAGAAAGAATATCATTTGCAAAATCTAGATAATCATCCACAATAGTTTCATGTTTTTGATTCTCCTCTGCTAATTCCTGAAGCAATGTGCTTATTTTTTGACCTGTTTCATTTGAGGTTCTGGCAATACGCTGCGTATAATTGAGCTGAATTAGTTTAAGCTCTCTATTTGTAGGTTCCATAAGTTCTATTTAGGGCATAATTACTATGTAGTAACGTAAATAAGTCTTCGTTATTGGAAAATGTAATCACTATCTTTGCACTTTATTTTAAAAACTTAATTATGCAAGAAGGTATTTACGCAAAATTTAATACTTCAAAAGGAGAAATATTGATCAAACTTACACATGATAAAACCCCGGGAACTGTGGGAAATTTTGTTAGTTTGGCAGAAGGCACATTAGAGAATAATATAAAACCAATAGGAACACCTTATTACGATGGGTTAACGTTTCATAGAGTTATTTCAGATTTTATGGTTCAAGGTGGATGCCCTCAAGGAACTGGTGCAGGCGGGCCGGGATATCAATTTGATGATGAATTTCACCCAGAATTGAGGCATAGTGGGCCAGGAGTGTTATCTATGGCTAATGCAGGACCCGGAACCAATGGGAGTCAATTTTTCATTACACATGTAGAAACAGCTTGGTTAAATGATAAGCATACTGTTTTTGGATTTGTAGAAAGTGGCCAAGAAGTTGTAGATGCCATTCAACAAGGAGATAGTTTAGAAACATTAGAAATTGTCAGAGTTGGATCTGATGCAGAAAATTGGAATTCAATAGAAGCTTTTCGTCAATTTGAAGGAAGTAGAGAAAAGCGTTTAGCAGAAGAAAAACAAAAAGCAGAAGCAGCCTTAGAAGAGTTTGCTGCAGGTTTTGAAAAAACAGATAGCGGATTACGTTATCAGTTAATTCAAAAGTCTAACAGCGGAAGTAAGGCAGCGAAAGGACAAACAGTTTCTGTACATTATGAAGGTCAATTAACTAGCGGGATGGTTTTTGATTCTTCTTATAAAAGAAAAGAACCTATTGAATTTCCAATAGGAATAGGTCAAGTAATCTCTGGATGGGATGAGGGTATAGGATTATTAGATGTGGGAGATAAGGCGCGTTTTGTAATTCCACCTCATTTGGCTTATGGAAGTGCTGGAGCAGGAGGCGTAATACCTCCAGATGCTATCTTAATCTTTGATGTAGAATTAATGGCTGTAAAATAAATAGGTAGCCTATTAGTATATAATATGACTAGTCCTAAAAAAGCACCTAAGTTTTAGGTGCTTTTTTTATTGTTTCCCCATAATAAATTAATCTAAATTAGGCTGAGGAGTCATTCTTAAATATGGTTTTACTTCTTTAAACCCTTTTGTGAAAATTCCTTTTGCATCTTCACTGTTTATTGCAGGGCTAATTACTACATCATCTCCATGATTCCAATTGGCAGGTGTCGCCACTTTATGATAAGCAGTTAATTGAAGTGAATCAATAACACGTAATAATTCATCAAAATTTCTTCCTGTAGATGCCGGATATGTAATTATTAGCTTGATTGTTTTATCAGGACCAATTACATAGACTGAACGAACAGTTAATGTAGCATCTGCATTAGGATGAATCATATCGTATAACTCAGATACTTTTCGATCTTCGTCTGCAATAATTGGAAAGTTAACAGTCGTGTTTTGTGTTTCATTAATATCATTAATCCAACCTTTGTGAGAATCAAGACCATCTACACTTAAGGCAATTACTTTTGTATTTCTTTTATCAAAATCGTTTTTATATTTTGCTACAGTTCCCAACTCAGTGGTACAAACTGGTGTGTAATCTGCAGGATGAGAGAATAATATACCCCATCCGTCTCCTAAGTAATCATGGAAATTAATGTCGCCTTCAGAACTTTTAGCTGTAAAGTTCGGAGCGATATCTCCTAATCGTATTGTTGCCATCTTTTTTATAAATTTTGTGAGATATAAAATTAACTAATATAGTTTGGAACTCGCTTAATGTATGATGCTATTTATGTTAAATTTTAAAAGAAAAGAATATAATTTTAATATCGACTTTAGTAACTTTGAATTTATCAAAACTATTATTTTAATGACTACATTGAACGAGTTACGTTATCCTATTGGAAAATTTGAAAAACCTGAAATAATAACAGATGACCAAATAAATGCTTGGATAAAAATTTTAGAAGAACTTCCAAGTAAATTATCGAGAATTGTTGAAGGATTGTCAGAGTCTCAATTGGATACACCTTACCGGCCAAAAGGATGGACTATTAGACAGGTTGTTCATCATATTGCTGATAGTCATCATAATAGTTACACCCGGTTTAAATGGGCATTAACTGAAGATACTCCTGTTATAAAGGTATATCATGAAGATCGTTGGTCTGAATTATTTGATGCAAAATCTGCAGCTATTCAACCTTCTCTAGATTATTTAAAAATATTGCATTATAAGTTAACCTATCTTTTGCGAGGGTTGTCTAAAGAGCAATTAGCGAAAGGGTTTATTCATCCGGAAACAAATGAAATTACATTGCTTTCAGAAAATATAGGGAAATATGCATGGCACGGTAGCCATCATTATGCACATATTCAAAACGCAGTCAAAAACTTCTAATTGTTCTTAAATGAAAATAGATCCAATTCCACTTTTTAAAGACTGGTTTAATGAAGAGCTAAAGAAAAGTACTCTTAAAATTCCTTCTGCATGTTGTTTTTCTACTATTGGAATTGATGGATATCCTAATTCGAGATTTGTTTCTTTGAAAGAAATCAAAAATGAAAAATTTGTTATTACTGGCCCTTTAAATTCTCGTAAAGGAAATGAAGTAAAAAATAATACTAAGGTGTCACTTACTTTTTGGTGGACAGCTACGCAACGGCAAGTAAGAATACAAGGAGATGCATCTGTTATTTCTAAAGAAGCTGCAGCGATCTACTTTAGAGACAGAAATGAAGATGCCAAAGTTGTTTCGGTTGCTTTTAATCAAGGAGAGGAAATTGAGAATTTTGAAAAACTCGATGAATTGTTCTTAAAAAAGAAACAGATTTTTAAAATGAAAAATGTAGAGTGCCCCGATGACTGGGGTGGCTTTTTTATTAAACCAAAAAGAATTGAGCTTATGGAGTTTGCAACTAGTAGATTACATAAAAGGACAATGTTTTTTTATAATAATGGAATATGGAATAAATCATTATTACAACCTTAAGCGGAAAAGTGAAAAAAACAATAGCTTACATAACAGATATCCATTTAGATGAAGAATTCCCTATAAAACAAGGTATAGATGCTAGAACCAATTGGAAGTTGATACTAAATGATATCAAAACTCAAGGAATCAAAGAAATTATCTTTGGAGGAGATATAGGTGAAAAAGCTTCAAACAAATGGTTTTTTGATTCTTTAAAAGAATTTAAGTTCAATGCAGTATTAGGGAACCATGATGAGTTTTCAACAGTTAAAGAATATTATAATCCCATTGCTACCACAGATCGCAAAGAACTTTATTATGCTTATGAAGAAGGAGCTTTTAAATATGTGTTTCTGGATTCTTCTTCTGGAGAAATTAGTGCCGTGCAATTTTTGTGGTTTAAGAAAGCAATAAAAACGAATAAGAAACTACTATTATTTATTCATCATCCAATTCTTCCTGTAGCCACCATAATGGATAAAAAATATTATTTATTAGAACGGGCTAAGTTAAAAAATGAATTATGGGCACTAGAAAATGAAGTTGTTGTTTTTTGTGGTCATTATCATATGATTGATGATTGTACAATTAAAAATGTACATCAAATATTATCTCCCGCTGCTTCTTATCAAGTGGAAAAACTTCTTGATAGTGTTCAAGTAAATAATAAAACCTTTGGATATCGAGTAATTGAAATTGATAATGAAAAAATAAAAACAACCCTATTTTTATATAAGAACAACCATTTTATAAGTGAAACTATTTAAAAAGAATATTTAAAGAAGAATTTAGAGTGGTAATTTCATTTGTAACATTCCTCTATACCCATCTTTTATTTTAGGATAATCCAATTCATAGTTTTTAATGCCTTTGAATCCAAATTTCCTGTAAAATTGTAATGCAGGGCTAGTAGTCATAACATTTAACCAGATCACTTTTTTATTTAGTTTTAAAGCGTATTCTTTAATAAAAAACATAGAAGCAGTACCAATTCCTTTACCAGAAGCTTCCGCTATGATATATATTTTCTCAATTTCTATGGCTTTTCATCTAAAAAACCTTCTAAAGATTTGTTTAGATTTATTTTAATAAGGCCCACAGCAATTGAGTCAATATAAATAATGAAATAAATGACATTTTTATCTTCAAAATCTATTTTAAATACATTTTCAGAAAAACTTTTTTGAATATAAAAATCACCAATATCATCCCAGATATGAAGATAATTCTGTTTGTAAGAACGTTGCCCTACCTCCATTAAAATAGGAATATCTTCTGTAGAAATACATTTATGAAAAGTTGGTACTATCAAAAAACTAGTTTAGTATTTCCATTTAATATTACATCCAATACTAGGTTTTTGAGTTTGAGAAACTGAAGTTCTTGAAATTACAGCATCTATGGCATTACGTATATCTTCTCCAGTTACAGGAATGTTATTTCCTGGGCGAGAATCATCTAATTGACCGCGATACTTTAATGATAAATTTGCATCAAAAACATAAAAGTCTGGAGTACAAGCAGCGTCGTATTTTTTTGCAATTTCTTGTGTCTCATCATATAAATAAGGAAAAGAAAAATTATTTTCAATTGCATTCTCTTTCATTAAATCTGGAGCATCTTGAGGATAATTTTCAGCATCATTACTCGAAATTGCTATAAACTTAACTCCTTTTGAAGTATAATCATTAGCTAGTTGTACGATCTCTTTATTGATATGTATTACAAATGGGCAATGATTGCATATAAACATGATTATTGTAGCATTTTCACCTTTTAAATCATTTAGATTGAATGTTTCTCCTGAAATAGTATCGTATAAATTAAAATGGGGAGCTTTTGTTTCTAAAGGGAGCATATTACTTGCTGTTCTTGCCATAAGATTAGATTTAAAATTAGAAAGAATTTGTAAATTGCTAAAATAAGAAACATAAAAAATAGTACATTGTACTTATAAATATTTTTAACTATGAAAACATTAAATCAATGGTTTGATGAATATGGTGTAAGCCATCAAAATAAAACCAATAAAGCGATTCATTATTTTTGTGTTCCGGCTATCTTTTTTTCTATTGTAGGGCTTTTGATGAGTATCCCTACTTCATTTCTAGAAAAGATACTTCCTTTTGAAAATCCATTTATAGAAAACTGGGCTACTATTGTATTAATTCCGATGCTCTTCTTTTATGTTCGTTTGTCATTAAGTATGGCTTTTAAGATATTATTTTTTGCCGCTTTCTGTATTATAGCAAATCATTATATTGGATTATATGCTCCCTTATGGATGGTATCATTGATCATTTTTGTAGTCGCTTGGATTGGGCAATTTTATGGACATAAAATTGAAGGAGAAAAACCTTCTTTTATTAAAGACTTGCAATTTTTACTTATAGGCCCAGCTTGGGTTTTAGATAATATTTTTAAAAAATGAGTACACTGTCTTGGAATGACTTTATTAAAGTTGATATGCGTGTTGGTACTATTGTAGAAGTCAACGATTTTCCAAAAGCAAAAAAGCCAGCATATCAACTTGCCATAGATTTTGGCACTGAAATAGGTGTTTTAAAATCATCAGCTCAAATTACACGCCTTTATAAAAAAGAAGATTTATTGGAACGACAAATTATAGCAGTTGTTAATTTTCCAAAAAAACAAATCGCAAACTTCATGAGCGAATGTTTAGTGATGGGAGCTGTTAAAGAAGACGATGTTATTCTTTTAGCGCCAGATATTAAGGTTGAAAACGGTCTGAGAATAGGATAGGGTTTTTAAATTCCAAATTCCAAATCCGAAAAACTAAAACTTTATAAATTGATTATTGATCATTTGCTTTTGCATGTCTTAATTCCATCCCAATAGATGTTCTTGGTTTAAAACCTTTCCAATTACCATTAGTAGCGTCTTGTTTTAAATCTAAATACTCTTGATAATTTTCACCTTTTAAGTGAATCCCTAAAAAAGCAGAGATAAAATGTTGGTTAATATTATTAATCCTGCGCATATCCCATACAGAATCTGCATATCGTAAATATTCATTAATGTCTAAACCTTCTTTAAAAGTAGCATTGGCTGGTGGGTTGGGAGCTACATTGTGTCTTGCATTAATATATGTCAATAAATATCGATCTGCATTTGTGGTACCTTCATAAATAGCTTTTACACCATTTTCATACATCGAGATGTCATCTTGACTTCCTGAAACAAAAAAAGCAGGAATTTTTAAACCTTTTAGGCCTGTAGAATCCCATACACCAGAAGCCATTCCCCAAGGTGCTAAACCTACCATAGCTTTTATACGACCATCTATTGAATTTTTATAAGATTTATTAGTTGAGGTTCTATTATCTAATAATGTGCTACCTCCTGTTAATGATTTAAACAAACCAACAGCTTTGGCACTATATCCTGCTCCTGTAGTATTTAGAGCTCCATACCCTCCCATAGAATATCCAATTAAGCCTGTATTATCTGTATCGACAATACCTGAGAGAAAACTTTGACTATCTAATTTACTTAATCGATCTATTTCATTAAGTACAAACAATTGATCTAAAGAACGATTTACAAGTGTGCTGGTAAAATTTGCGGCATCTTTATACGTAGAATCTGTATGATCTATAGAAGCAACTACATACCCTTTTGAAGCTAAATTTTCTGCTAAGTATGTGAATAAAAATCGAGAACCTACATACCCATGTGATAAAATAATAAGCGGGTATTTTGAGTTAGATTTATTTACTTCAGCATTTCGTAAGGCTCTGCCTTTGAAAGTAAACGGAACAATAGGTCTTGCTCCTTTTCTTCCTAATACTTGTGTATACACTTCAATTTCTTGTTTGCTTGCTGGAATTATAGCTGGATACCAAACTTCAATTTTAAGTGGGCGATCATAACTTGGTGCTTTTCCGTTTTTGATATTGACTACATCAGCTTGATTTTTATGAAGCAAATCAATAGTTTTAACACCAACTCCAAAAGAACCTCTTTTAGCTAATTCTGGTGCATCAGGTAAAAAATCTCCAAATAAGAACTCATCTTTTTCTTGAGCATAGGTATAGCTGTTAAACCCTACAAGACAAATGATAAAAGATAATAGAATGGCGGAAGTATTTTGTTTTTTGTACATGATCAATATTAATTTATGAATCGCTAGATTTTTTAAATGTAAAAAAAGTCTTTTAAAAATAGCATCTTTGTTATAACTAATTTTCGCTTTAATCTAAAAAGTTTACGTGAGTTTACATGGAAATGAAGAACGATAAAGAATACCTTATTAAATTGGCTCATTATAAGATGCCATTTGGGAAATATAAAGATCGATATTTAATTGATTTGCCCGAAGCGTATCTTACTTGGTTTCAACAGAAAGGCTTTCCTAATGGCAAATTAGGAGAAATGCTTCAGGCTATCTATGAAATTAAAATAAATGGATTGGAAAATTTGATCAAGAATATTCAAAAGCAATTTCCATTGAAGTGAATGCTCCGTAACTAAAATAAAAGGATAAATTAGTATTTATAAGCGATCAATTTGTACCTTTACGCCCCGTAAGAAAGAAATCAAAAATTTTAATTTAGGATGGCGAAAACTAAGTACATCTTTGTTACGGGAGGAGTAACTTCATCTCTGGGTAAAGGAATTATAGCAGCTTCACTTGCAAAACTTTTACAGGCTAGAGGATATAAAGCAACAATTCAAAAACTAGATCCATACATAAATGTAGATCCAGGAACTTTAAACCCATATGAGCATGGAGAGTGCTATGTTACTAATGATGGTGCCGAAACAGATTTAGACCTTGGGCATTATGAACGGTTTCTAAATGTAAATACTTCACAAGCCAATAATGTAACAACAGGGCGTATTTATAAAAGTGTTATTGAAAAAGAACGCAGAGGCGAGTTTTTAGGAAAAACAGTACAGGTAGTTCCTCATATTACCAATGAAATAAAAGAACGTGTTCAAATATTGGGAAAGAGTGGTGATTATGATATAGTAATTACAGAAATAGGAGGAACAGTAGGTGATATAGAGTCATTACCTTATATAGAGTCTGTTCGTCAACTTATGTGGGAATTAGGAGATGACAATGCCATTGTAATTCATTTAACGTTAATTCCATTTTTATCTGCTGCAGGAGAATTAAAAACAAAGCCAACGCAACATTCTGTAAAAACACTTATGGAAAGTGGAATTCAAGCAGACATATTAGTATGTAGAACAGAACATGAATTATCAGATGATTTGAGGCAAAAGCTAGCTTTGTTTTGTAATGTAAAACGAGAAGCTGTTATTCAATCTATAGATGCATCTACTATTTATGATGTGCCTAATTTAATGCTTAAAGAAGGCTTAGATAAGGTAACACTTAAAAAGCTTGGATTACCAGATAATAAGCAACCAGATCTAACGCAATGGAATCAATTTTTATTACGACATAAAACACCAAAAAATGAAGTGAATATAGGCCTTGTTGGAAAATATGTTGAATTACAAGATTCTTATAAATCTATTTTAGAATCATTCATTCATGCAGGTGCGGCTAATGAAGTAAAAGTAAATATAACATCTGTTCATTCAGAGTATATAGATGAACGTACCATAAAAGAAAAAATAGCACATTTAGACGGTGTGCTAGTAGCACCAGGTTTTGGAGAACGAGGTATTGAAGGTAAAATAGCTACTGTACAATATGCTAGAGAACATAATATTCCATTTTTAGGAATTTGTTTAGGAATGCAGATGGCAGTTATTGAGTTTGCGCGTAATGTTCTTAAATTGTCCAATGCAAATTCAACTGAGATGGACGAAAAAACACCACATCCAGTAATAGATCTTATGGAAGCACAGAAGGATATTACAGATAAAGGAGGTACGATGCGATTAGGGGCCTGGAAATGTGAATTAAAGCCTAAAAGTATTGTTAGTAAGGTATATAAAGAGACTCTTATAGAAGAACGTCATAGACATCGTTATGAATTTAATAATTCTTATAAGGAGCAAATAGCAGCAGCAGGATTGATTGCTACAGGTTTTAACCCAGATACACAATTGGTAGAGATTGTAGAATTGCCATCACATCCATGGTTTGTTGGAGTACAGTATCATCCAGAATATAAGAGTACTGTTGCAAACCCTCATCCTTTATTTGTTGCATTTGTAAAGGCTTCTTTAATTCATAAAAATAAAAAAACTAATGCCACTTTGGCATAAAAACAATATTTGGAAATATCTTTGCTAATTGATATAGAGATATTTCACAATATATTAATGAAGTGTTAATAACTATAACCACCTACATTTAAGTAGCTAATAATATATGGAACAAAAGAAATTTGACATTAATTCAATTATAGGCTTTGTATTAATCGGATTGATTCTAATCTGGTATCTATACAATAATCAACCAAGCCCAGAAGAATTGGAAGAGCGCAAGGCGCAGGAAGAATTGGTGGAGAAACAAAAGCAAGCATCAGAAGAAAATCAATTAGTAGAAACTAAAAAAGAAGCAATAGTAGATTTAAAAGATTCTACAGCCTTAGTTCAATATCAAAATAAAATAGGTGCTTTTGGTTATTCGGCAAGCTTAGCTTCTGCAACAGATGCTTATACTGTATTTGAAAATGAAGTATTGTACTTAAAAATAAATAACAAAGGAGGTCAGATAGCAGAAGCAAAGATGAAAAATTTTGTTAGTTATGATTCTGTTCCTATTTATTTAGTGAAAGAAGATAACGCTTCTTTTAACTTGAGTTTCGGTACTTCAGATAATAGAACTTTAAATACTAAAGATTTATATTTTGAACCTAGTTTGTCTACTAGTGGTGATACGCAAGTACTTTCTATGAAATTAAAAGTTTCAAATGATAAGTATTTAGAATACCGTTATGAAATGAATCCAAATGAATATTTAATAGATTTTGCTATTCGTTCTCAAGGTTTAAACGGAATTGTTACTAGTAATCAAAATATAAACCTTGATTGGAAATTGAAAGGAATTCGCCATTCTAAAAGTATTCAGTATGAAAACAGGTATACACGCTTAACCTATCAATACGATGGAAAAAGAATTGATAAATTAAGTCAAGGAGGAGAAGATGATGAAACAGAAGAGAATGTAAAATGGATTTCTTATAGACAACATTTCTTTAGTTCAATTTTGGCAACAGATACTCCTTTTAAAACGGTAGCCTTATCTTCTGAAGATTTTGTAGAAGAAGAAAGTAAAGAAGCTAAATGGACCAAAGGATATGCATCTAGCGTTCCATTAGAATTTAAAGGTGGAGAGCTTAATTATAATATGAGTTGGTATTATGGACCAACAGATTTAAAAGTTTTTAAGCAATATAAAGATTTAAATTTAGCAGATTCTATTCCTTTTGGATGGGGTATTTTTGGATGGATTAACAAGTATATATTTACACCAATGTACAGTTGGTTAAGTGGTTTTTTACCTTATGGAATAGCAATTATTGTAATGACAATTTTAGTGCGTTTAGCACTTTCTCCAGTAACATATAAATCGTATTTATCGCAAGCCAAGATGAAAGTATTGCGCCCTGAAATTAATGCGATTAATGAAAAGTATAAAGATGAAGCGATGAAACGCCAGCAAGAAACTATGAAGTTAAATAATAAAGCAGGAGTAAGCCCTCTTAGTGGCTGTATACCTGCATTGCTACAACTTCCTATATTCTATGCATTGTTTATGTTCTTCCCTACAGCTTTTGCGTTACGTCAAAAGCCATTTTTGTGGGCAGATGATTTATCGTCTTATGATGTGATTGCAGAGTTGCCATTTAGTATTTGGTTTTATGGAGATCACGTGAGTTTATTTCCGATATTAGCATCGATTGCGATCTTTATTTATATGATGATGACCACTGGTCAAACAATGCAAACGACGCAACCAGGAATGCCAAATATGAAATTCATCATGTATTTATCACCTTTAATGATGCTGTTTTTCTTTAATAATTATGCGAGTGGATTGAGTTTGTATTATTTTATATCCAATCTTATTACCATTTTTATAATGTTAGTGATCAAGAACTATATTATAGATGATAATAAAATTCACGCCCGAATTGAAGAGAATAAGAAAAAGGCGCCGAAGAAGAAAAATCGTTTTCAACAGAAGATGCAAGAAATGATGGAGCAGGCAGAAGCACAAAAAAACGCAAAGAACAAAAAATAATTAGAAAAGATTGTATTAAAAGAAAAAGCACCGATACATCGGTGCTTTTCTTGTTATAAATATAACGTTTGTGTCATATTTGTGGTATAAATTAACTATCTAGTAGTATTGTTATACCTTGTCAAAATGATAAATATATAAGGTAAAATCAAGAAATTAAAATTTCTTTTGATTGAAAATGTTTCGTTTTTGATTGATGTATATAGGAACTAATTTCGTTTTTCTTTTTGGGGTAGTAGTAGAAAAGAATTCAGAAATTAAATTTCTTTTGAAAAAAGTTACTATAGCAATAAGCGTATTATAAATATTCATAATTGTAGGTTCTTAAAATTAAAGGCTAAATAAAGCTATGGATAAGTACTTTACAAATAAAAAAACTCCGAGCAAATGTCGAAACTTCTCTTTAAACGGTAATAATTATAGAATCTTACTCTTTATTAATTAGGTAATAATACTTGGTCTATTGTATGAATAACCCCATTAGTACCCTGTATATTGGTGAAAACAATATTAGAAACTCTGTCATTTACATCTCTAAGTGTTGGATTTGCATTTGTTGGCAAATTAACAGTAAAAGAAGCACCGTTTAATGTGCCTATTACCTGTCCTTTATTTAAAGCTTCTGCTCTTGTATTAGCAGATTGTACCACATGATATTGTAAAATAGCTTCTAGAGTAGCAATATCTACTTCATCTAAACTACTGATAGACAACTCAGTCAATAAATCAGTAAATGCACTATTGTTTGGTGTAAATACAGTAAAAGGAGAAATACCTCCAGGTGGTAAACTTAATAAATCAATTAAATTGGTAGTCAAGCCACTAGTTCCTATAGCACTAATTAAAGTACTAAAATCAGGATTGGCTGCGGCTAGATTTGCAACAGTAGGTAATTCTATTATATCATCAATAATATGTACAATTCCATTGGTAGCTTCACTATCTGTAAAACCATCTAATATAGCTGCTCCATTATTGTCTGCTCCACCATTAAGAACAATACCATCAGAAGTATTAAAATACATACTGATATTATTATCATTTGGAGCATTGGTTGCCAAAGTAGTTACATAGCCACTTTGTAATGTAGATAAATCTGCAGCTCTAACAGCTCCAGGAATTACATGATTTAATAATAATTGTCTAAGATCTTCAACAGGAATATCATTTAAAGATGTACCTGCTAAAAAGTTTTGAAAAGCAGTGTCTGAAGGTGCAAACAAAGTAAATTCTCCAGTACCATCTAAAGTCACATCCAAACCTGTTATATTAAAAGCTTCTTCTAGTATTGTCAATCCTCCAGAAAAATTAACAACCTGTGTAATTGTAAAATTATCTGGAAATTCTATTGTATCACCATCATCACTACTAAGGCTACAAGAAAATATAATGATTAATAAACTAATTGATAAAATACGAGTAATATAATTTAAACTTTTCTTCATGGTATTGATTCTTTAATACACTAACTAGTAGTATTACACAAATATAGGATACGCAATCTAAAAAAAGGTTGCTTGGTATTAATTCTTTTTTTTAAAATTTTAACAAAATGTATAATTCTGAAAATTATAGAAAAAGATTGTTTTACAGTGTTTAAATAATAGATATACGACTGCAAATGATAATTTGGATTTTTGTAAATTTGCAGTTGAAATAATAATGATGAAAAGAGTAATTGTAGGTTTGTCAGGCGGGGTAGATTCAAGTGTTACTGCATACCTTCTAAAAGAACAGGGATATGAGGTAATTGGACTGTTTATGAAGAATTGGCATGATGATTCTGTAACTATTTCTAATGAATGCCCATGGCTAGAAGATAGTAATGATGCATTGATAGTAGCAGAAAAATTAGGGATACCTTTTCAAACTGTAGACCTTAGTAAAGAATATAAAGAGCGTATCGTTGATTATATGTTTAATGAATATGAGCGCGGAAGAACTCCTAATCCAGACGTACTTTGCAACAGAGAGATTAAGTTTGATGTTTTTATGAAAATAGCAATAAGCTTGGGTGCAGACTATGTAGCAACTGGGCATTATTGTAGAAAAGATATAATAGAGAAAGACGGTAAAAAAGTATATCAATTATTAGCAGGAAAAGATGCTAATAAAGATCAATCTTATTTTTTATGCCAGTTATCTCAAGAACAGCTAAGTAAAACTTTATTCCCTATAGGAGAATTAACAAAACCAGAAGTAAGAGCTATTGCAACACGAGAAGAATTAATAACTGCAGATAAAAAAGATTCGCAAGGCTTGTGCTTTATTGGAAAAGTACGCTTACCAGATTTTCTACAGCAAAAATTAAAACCTAGAGAAGGTGTTATTATTGAAGTTCCGTCAGAAAACAGTAACTATCAAATAAGTATTCCCAAGTTTGAATCAAAGAAAGAAGAATTGGCTTTTTTTGCCAAAAAAATAAAATATTCTATTGGAGACGGTAAGGAAGTAGGAAAACATAAAGGCGCTCATTATTTCACAAAGGGACAACGTAAAGGATTAGATGTGGGAGGAACTGTTGATCCTCTGTTTGTCATTGATACAGACGTAGAAGATAATATTATTTACACCGGACAAGGAAAATCACACCCAGGTCTCTATCGTCGTGCACTTTTTGTAATGAGTGATGAATTTCATTGGGTACGTGAAGATTTAAAGTTACCCATAGATGGTGTTATGAAAATTAAAGCAAGAATACGATATCGGCAACCATTGCAAAATGCTACTTTATATCGTATAGATGCTGGAGTTTATGTAGATTTTGAAACTCCACAAAGTGCAGTTACAGAAGGTCAGTTTGTTGCTTGTTATTTAAAAGACGAGTTAATTGCTTCAGGTGTAATATCCTAAATTATTTAAAAAAATCCATGAAAAATAAAATAACATCATTATTTGGTATAGAATATCCAATTGTACAAGCAGGAATGATTTGGGCCAGTGGCTGGCGCCTTGCCGCAGCTGCTGCAAATTCAGGAATTTTAGGAATTATAGGTGCTGGATCTATGTATCCTGACGTATTAAGAGAACATATTCAAAAATGCAAAAAAGCTACTAATAAACCTTTTGGAGTTAATGTGCCTATGTTGTATCCTAATGTTGACGAGATTATGGATATTATAGTAGAAGAAGGTGTTAAAATAGTATTTACATCTGCAGGAAACCCTAAAACATGGACAGCATGGTTACAAGAAAGAGGAATTACAGTAGTTCATGTAGTAAGTAGTGTAAAGTTTGCATTAAAATCACAAGAAGCAGGAGTAGATGCTGTAGTAGCCGAAGGTTTTGAAGCAGGTGGGCATAACGGAAGAGAAGAGACCACTACCTTTACATTGATACCAATGGTTAAAGAAAAACTACAAATTCCGCTTATTGCAGCTGGCGGTATTGCAACGGGAGAAGGAATGTTGGCGGCAATGATTCTTGGAGCAGATGGAGTTCAAATAGGAAGTAGATTCGTAGCTTCTGAAGAAGCATCTTCTCATATTAATTTCAAACAAACGGTTGTTGATGCCAAAGAAGGTGAAACACAATTAACTTTAAAAGAATTAGCTCCAGTACGATTAATTAAAAATAAATTTTTTAATGATCTTCAATCGCTATATGGAAAAGGTCCAACAGTAGAAGAATTAAAATCATTATTAGGTAGAGCAAGAGCTAAGCGAGGTATGTTTGAAGGAGATTTAGAAGAAGGTGAATTAGAAATTGGGCAAATTTCTGGATTGATTCATGATATTAAGCCAGTAGCTACAATTGTAAAAGAAATAGTGGAGGATTTTAATGAAGCTAAAAAGAATGCTATAACACTTTAGTTTTATGGTTTTTTAAAAGAAAAAAAAGGCCAAATAAAGGACCTAACGCTAATCCTAAGAAAATATAAATCGCATTTTTATCATTCATATAAAGATTGATTAATTCAATACTAATAATGGTGATTGAAAACCCAATACAGTTTACAATAGTTAATGCAGTTCCTTTAAATTCTGGAGTTGCATTTTGAGCTACTAATGTTGAAAATAACGGAGAATCTGCAATTACAACCATCCCCCAAAACAATAGGAAAGAAATAAAAATACTCTCTATAGGAATCATAAAAAATAGAGGGGATGTCAAGCAACAAAAACTAGATAATGATAAAGCGATCATAGCTGTTTTTTTAACTCCTTTTCTCTGTGATATATAGCCACCTGCTATACATGCAACTCCTCCAACAGCAATTACTATAAAAGACCATAACGGAATGTTTAAAGCTACATCTTTGTGAATAGTTGTGTATGTTTTTAATAAAACAGGAACAAATACCCAAAAAGCATAGAGTTCCCACATATGTCCAAAATAACCAAAGGCTGCTTTTTTGAAATTGACAGAATCAAATACTTTAAAAATAGCTTTTAAATCTAACTTTTGACTAATTTTTCTATAGGGGCCATTAGGGACCAACAAGAGAATAATTACCCCACCAGAAGCACATAAAATAGATGTGATAATAAGTACAAATTTCCAAGGAAAGTTTCCTTCGAAGCTCTTTAGAAGATGAGGAAAAGCAGTTCCAAGAACCAACGCGCCAACTAGAAACCCTAAAGCCTTCCCCAATCCTTTTTCATAATAATCTGCAGCAATTTTCATTCCTACAGGGTATATCCCGGCAAGAAAAAATCCAGTAAAAAAACGAAGTGAAAGAATGCTTCCTAATGTTTGACCATTTAACATAATTGCGATATTAGCTATTGCACAAAGAATCGCGCTAAAAAAAAAGACTTTAGAAGGAGAGAATCTATCGGCCAAATTAAGTAAAGCATAACTTAGAGTACCTCCTATAAATCCAAATTGTACGGCAGCTATTATATGCCCTAAATCATTAGTACTTAATTGATATTCTATAATTAAATTTGAGATTACAGCATTTCCGGCAAACCAAGTAGAAGTACATAGAAATTGTGCAATTATTATACTAGGTAAAATATACGATTTAGCAGGCATAAATCTTAATCATTTAATAAACTATTTATTTGTGCAAACTGAAGAAGCATAATACTCTTGGCATCTTTTATCTCTCCATTTTTCATCATTTCTAAACTTTCTGAAAATGAAATTTCAAGTACTTCAATATTTTCATGTTCATCTTCATGACCGCCACCTTCTCCTACTTTCATTTCTTTTTTGTATTCACCAATAAAGAAATATAATATTTCAGTTACAGAACCTGGAGACATATAAGCTTCAAATATTTTCTCAACCTTAGAAATACGATAACCGGTTTCCTCTTCAGTTTCTCTTTTTATGGCTACCTCAGGTTGATCATTGTCTAGTAAACCAGCTGGTAATTCTATCATCATCCCATCATCGTTTCCATTTATATAAGTAGGCATACGAAATTGCTTAGTAAGAATAATAGTTTTTTGTACTTTATTATACAAAAGAATTACTGCTCCGTTTCCACGATCATATGCTTCTCTATTTTGATTTTGCCAATTTCCATTTCCTAACTGATAATCAAAATTTATTTTTTTTAAAACATACCAATTGTCAGAAAGAATGTCAATACTGTTTATTTTAATATGATCGTTATTCATCTTATTTTCCATTTATTTCAATCCAATACCCATCTGGATCTTGAAGATATATTTGGCGTACGCCGTCTGGTCTACTATTGGTAATATTTGGTTTTCCAAACCAATTTATATAGCTTATATTTTTTGCTTTAAGATGTTCTCGAAAAGCGTCTAAATTGTTCACTTCTAATGCAAAATGAACTCCTTGATGATGTGTGATTTTATTTTTATCCTGAATTACATGCAATTCAGAATTTCCCATAGAAAACCATCGAATATGATCTAATGCTGTTTTATCTTCTATTTCAGGTAGTAATAAAATATCTTGATAAAATGTAGCACTTGTGTCTAGGTCGTTTACTAAAACTGCAAAATGATCAAATTTAAGGTTAAGATCTTGCCCAAAACTTAAAGATAATGATAAAAGAAAAGTAATAAAGAGTAGGTGTTTCATTTTTTTATAAAATTATGAAGGTTGAAGATACTATATTTATTAAATTTAGAATGCCAAATCATTAAAATAAATAAATGGAAACTGCTAGTGGTTATTTTCAAGAAATTCACCCAGTATTACCAGTTCAGGATATAACAACCACTCTCAGTTTTTATATAGAAAAACTAGGTTTTAAACTAGCGTTTATAGATGATCCTGAAAAACCATTTTATGCAGGAGTGAGACGTGATAATATAGAATTTCATTTGCAATGGCATGATACAAAAGAGTAGGAAGTAGAAATAGATAGGCCTATGTTGCGTTTTGTAATTAAAAATATCAATGCACTATTTGATGAATATAAAAGTAAGGTTTTTTTACAAGCAAACATCTTTGAAAGAAACTCCTTGGAGAACTAAAGAATTTGCCTTTTATGACCCCTATAAAAACGGGCTTACTTTTTATAGAGATTTATAATTGAATTGTTATTTATTTTCTTTGAATCGTTCTTCAATACGCCTTAATATTTCAACTGCATCTATTTTATATTGTTTTAAAACAGTTAAATGATTTTGAGAAGCTAGAATGTCATGCGAAGCAACTCTTTGTCTATAATCTTCACTTTCAGTGAAATAAAGAATTATTTCATTGTTTACTTTTCCTTGAATCATGTCTATAAACCATGTTTTTTTTGAAATGATTTCAAAGTTTTTTAAAACATCAGTTTCTAATCGATCGTTGCTTTTTTCAATAAGGCTAACAAATATTGGATACAATTGAGTGATGTCTGTAAGCAAACTATCTCTTTTTGTAGTGTGTTGATTCGAAAAGTTTTTTAAAAGCTCGAAACCCCTTTTTTGAACTGTAAATGGTTGGTAGATAGTTACTAGACTAACACAGGTTGGACATTCTCTATAATTGCCGTTATTAATTTCTTTGTTTATTATTTTAAGGCTATTTTCATGATGTTGCTCATAGTATGTAATGACTTTTGAAACTCCTGTAGTGTCTTTGGCCAAATCATATGTAACAGTTCTTAAAATACTATCCAACTCTCCTTTTAATTTTCTTTCTTCATTCCAATTATTAATTTGAAGCGCTAATAAAATACCAACAACAACTAAAAAAATTTCTCCAATAGCATATATAAGATACCTACTTACTTTATTGTCTTTAAACATATTCATGCGCATATTTTTAAAGATTCGTAACATTTGAAATTCTAAATTTAATTTAATCCGACTTGACCTTGTACAGATTCAAATAGTTTTTGAGAATCAAACCCAATTCCACCCTTAAAAACGATTTCCATTTTACGAATATCCTTAATATTTCGTTCTAGGTTTCCATTAATTAGTATCAAATCAGCTTTTTTACCTTCCTCTATAGTTCCAATTTCTTTTTCTTGCTTTAGAAATAAAGCGCCATTATAGGTGCTTATTTTAATTGCTTCTAATACACTAAAACCAGCTTCTACAAAAATTTCAATGGTGCGTTGATTTGCATATCCAGCCACAGTACGTCCTGCTCCAGTTGGATCTGTACCAGCAACTAACAACCCGCCTTTTTCATGAAAACGTTTTAGCCATTGCAAATTTTTATTAAAAAGAGTAATGGCTTGAGCATCTCTATTTTGCTTTGCATCATACCCTTTTTGCACACGTTCTTTAATTTGAGGAGCTAATGCATTTAGACCGCCTCCTGGTATTACCTCATGCCCAGTATAAGGTTCAAAAACTACAGGAGTAGATGTAATCGCTGTTTTATTTTTAATTAATAAATCAATAAGCGTATTGATCTTATCACTGTTTAGGTCTTCTTTGGTTAATCCTGTTCTAGCTGCAAATGGATCGCATATATTTTCTTGTTTACCTATTGCAAAATCACTAGATGCCATAAAACCATGTTCAAGATTATCAATACCTATTTCTGAAGCTTCTTTATAAGTTAGAGAACATAGATGACCAGTCACCTTTAACCCTCTTTTATGTGCTTCTTTTACACAGGCTTTTAAGTCTTCTTTAGTGATATTATTGTATACTTTAAATGAGGTAACTCCTTTGTCTGCCCAATAATTTACAATTTTTGCTACTTCGTCTGTATTACCTATAAAACCAAGCTCAGGTACACGAGGGCCTTCACGTTCTATAAAGGGACCTGTCACGTCCATTTTTGGCCCTGTCATTTTCCCCTCATTAATCCATTTTTTAACATTGAGATCAGTTTGTGGTTGAATACTTCCACCTGTACGCATTGTGGTAACTCCTCCTGCCAAATATAACCTTGGAAATGTGAATGTCATTTGACCAACGCTAAACCAATTTTCAAAAGGTTTTGTGTAAAATAAATGCTCGTGGAGCATTACTAAACCAGGAATTATTGTCTTTCCAGTTCCATCTATAATAGTAGCGGCTTCTGGGATTGTAATTTTTGATACATCTCCAGTTTTTTGAATACGATCTTTATTGAGAAGAATGGTTTGATTGTTTTTAGAAGCGGCTCCTGTACCATCTATAATAGTAACATTTGTAATTGCTATTATCTCAGAATTTATGCTGACAAAGCGTTGTACTTCATTTGATAATTCTTGGGCTAAAGAAGTACTCCCAATGATAAATATTATTGAGAAGAATACTATTTTCTTCATTAATTTATATTTCTGATAATGTAGCCTGTTGTTTTGTGGTATCAATTTCAAAAGCAAATAATTTAGAATAATCCATAATGTTATCTATTGCATCTAATGTACAAAGAAAAGCGACTACAGCGCATAAACCTTTGAATAAGGTTTCTTTGTTTGTAGGATCATTAAGCTTTTTAGTATGATGAAGAGGGAGTGAATATCTACAACCTTGTAAAAAAACAACTTCTATTTGCAATAATTCTAGCGGTGTATATCCAAAAAATGTACGACCTAAATTTTGATGAATCAATCCTATATAATTTAATTGTAAAGAACCATGAGAATCAGAAAGATGGCTCCACGCATCTGAATTGTTGCAAATATTACCAACAGCACACTGTTTACAACATTCTGGATGTAAGGTATTGTTGTAAAAAGCAGTGTAGAGTTTTTTTACAGCATGTTCAAATCGAGGAGTAGTTTTCATAAAATCGTAACAATAAATTATAGGTTAAAGATACTAAAACAAGCAGAAAAAAAATAATTATTATGATAAGTTTAATTGTCAAACTATCCTGTTTTTCCATCTCCATCTATATCTTTTTGAAGATGCTTTTCTAACTCTATTAATGTTTTTTGAGGAGTTCTTTTGTTTTTTGTAATTAGATTTCTAGCTGTGCTACACGATCTTCAATACTATCTGCTTGTTCTTGTTGTTTTTCTAATTCGTCCTGTTGTAATAAATCCCAAAAGTTGCCCATATTTTTATATTTAAAAGCATCCCTATAAATCAGAAATGATATAATGATTTATATATTGATTGTGTAAGATATTAAATTGTTACGCTATCATTATTTATTATAAAAAAAAGCTTGAAAATAACTTTTCAAACTTTCTATTTTTAAGCTGAATTTATTTTTAATTGTACAGTTGTTTAATTTTGATTAACTGTCAATAAATAAGGAGGGAAACTCCAACGATAACAGTATCTAGAGAGTCGGCATCTTGGGCTACATGCCGAAACGCTGATAATGGAGAATACCCTCCTATGCCTAATTATTTTTCATATATAATATTTTGTTTATTTATCATAATATATAATTATTTATAAGGTATTTTTTGGAGAATATAATGAAGAAAGAAATTGCTAACGTATAAAAGAAATTTATACATTTTAATAGAAAAAGACATTGTTTATATACCTGCCTTACTAGGTGTAACATTGTTAAGTTATTATTACGCTTAGGTTTAACGTTAATGTAAATATATGAAAATTAGTTGGTTAAAAGATTATAAGGTGTTTTTTATTTTCCAAATGAATGTACTGTGATTTTAACTCGATTTATAAAATAATTATTTTCGATTGAGTTAAAAAAATAATTATCAGATTACTTTTTGATACCTAAAATGGTTTTAGACATATGCATTGTTACTAACATATTAGGCAAATCTACAACTTCGGCAATTTGAAGATCTCCAGCTAAGGAACAAAGTGCATAAGCTTCATTAGTAGTCATTCTGTGTGTAGCTTTTAGATAATTAACCATATATAAGGTCGCTTTTTTGGCAGCTTCGTCCAGAGTAGGAGCAAAACCAGTAGTAGCATAATACTCATCAGTTTCATATTGAGGTTCTTCTATAGATTTTCCTTTGATTAATTCTATCTCATAAACAATACGTAATGGGCATTCAATAGCAGTACCACATACCTCTCCTAATCCTTGAACAGCATGTCCGTCACCAATAGAGAAAAGCCCACCTTCAACAAAAACAGGAAAATAGAGTATTGTCCCTTCGCTCATGTTGGGGTCATCCATATTTCCACCATTGGCTCTTGGCGGTATAGTGCTCAATAGGGCAGTAGTATCTGGTGCCACGCCCATCACACCTGGAAAAGGATTTAAAGGCAATTCAATTCCTTCTTTAAAAGTGACAGATGCTCTATTTTTTCCTAGCTCGTATAATTTTAAATATTTGGTGTCTATGGTATCTGCCAGAAAACCAAAACCAGGTAAAATAGCATTCCAACCCCAGTCGCCTAGTTCAATTTTATGTAGTGTTACTTTGAGTACATCACCTGGCTGAGCATTTTTAACATAAACAGGCCCGGTTAATGGATGTATAGGTTCAAAATCTAATGAATCTAAAACATTTAAGGTAGAGTTTAGAGTAAACTGCCCATCACTGGCTTCTTGTGTAAAAGCTTCAATAACGGTTCCAGATTCTACAGTTAATACAGGTTTAATAGTGCTGCTAAATTTATTGTGAGTTTGATTGATAGTTATGGTATGTTGTATTTCAGGAATAAAAACAACCTTATCTGCTACCCCAACAATATTCTGTTCAGTGGTTTCATTTTTGCAACTTAAAAAAGATAAAATTAATCCAGAAAATAGATAAGCGATTGTTTTTTTCATATTTATCTTTTTTTGTTGCTACTATATTTTTTTGTTTCCACTTGATGTAAAAATAACTTTCTTTTTACTGTTTTCATAGGCATTGTTAATTTGCAACGCAATTAAAATTCCAATAACAACCAAGATAATTTCTCCAATTGAATACAAAAAGCCAGAGAAATTCTCTAGTTTTTGATTATGAAGATGAAGTTTTAACCTTCTAGATTTTCTTTATCGTTTTTTCTTTTTTTGTATTCAAAAAACAATCGCATTCCTAATCTGGCAAAAAGGATAATAGCAATTACTAAAACTATATTTAATCCATCCATTATTTATTCTTTTATTACTCTAATCCCTACATGTTTACTTTCTATCATACGATCGTCATTAACATCATAAAAATCATAAGCACTATATCCATAAATGCCTGTGTCAAAGTATTCTGCAATATTACCGCCTAGATCATAAATCTGGGCATCTCCTACAGCTACACTTTTATTTTTACCTACCTTTTTGAATAATACAGCTTTTACTTCTTTAATTTTCTCAAGTAACGCAGGAATATCTTCTTTTACAATATCATATCCTGCCCAATATTTGAGTGTATTTTCTTTAATAGCTACCGTTCTCGCTTTTTTATGTAGAATTATTGCTTCTTTAACATTGGGAAGCCTATAAGTGTCCCCGGTTGTTTTAGATAACCATTTTACATAAGCTTGCGCATCTGCATGGCTTGTTTCTACAGGATAATTATCTAAACCCGCATCATACGTAAAATTAGTTTTAAAAGCTTTAAATTGAGCATTGGTAACCTCAAAACGACCTATTGAAGTTGAATCTTTTTTAATGCTAAGTGTTTCAGGAATAAGTATGCCATTATGCAATTCTCCAAAAAAACCTTTAGTACTCTTAACGGTTTCTATTTTTAGAGCCCTGTCTAGTGGGCTTCCTTTCTTTAAAACATTATTTTTAGTTACAGCTTTGTTTAATAAATAGGTGTCGATCCAGGCTATTTCTTCTTTCATTTTGCGCAACTGATGAGTTATTTTTCTCAACCCGTATGGTTGCCCTGGAAACCAAAGAAAACGTACAGGAGTTTTGCCTACCTGTTGTAAACCTCGATAATACTCCCATCCTTGGTCGCGTGGTACAGCGCGATCTTCACTTCCGTGAAAAATAATAGTAGGTGTTTTTATTTTTTCAATTTCAAATAATGGAGATTTTATCAAATAATTTTCATTGTAAATTTTCCCATTTTTATCATCCCAGGGAGCACCTCCAAAATATGATTGATCAAAACTAACTCCAAAACGACAGGTTCCAAAGTCTGAAGTCCAGTTAACATCGCCAGCGCCAGGAGCAGCTACTTTAAACATGTCTGGATATCGAACCGTAAGCATGGTAGTAATAATAGCGCCATTAGACCAACCCATGGTACCCATTTGTGAGGTATTTATTTTTCCTTGTTTATTTAGCACATCAATACCTTTAATAATATCTTCTAATTCTGGGTCATAATAATTTTCTTTGATGCTTTCTACATAAGAGAGTCCGTGATTTCCAGAGCCGTGATAATTAGGCTTTAAAACAAACATCCCTCTTTGTGCTAATAAGTTGGGGTAGGTACTCCAACGCTCACTCCATATATCTAAATCTGCAGCAGCAGGACCTCCATGAATAGATAGCATTAAAGGATATCTCTTTCCTTCTTGATAGTTTTCAGGATAATATAATATACCAGTAACTTCTTCATTTTTATACCCTTTCCAAGTGATAACTTCACTTTTAGTTATGGTTTTTTTGCTCAGGTTTTTATTGAGTTTTACTAATTCTTGCTCATTAGAAATTTTATTTCCTTTTATAGTTGCAATGTGAAAACTAGGAAGTTTAGACGCAGTAGAATAGTTGTAAACTATTTTAGTTTTATCTTCTGAAACTGTATAAATTCTGGTATGATCATTCTTTTCTTTCAAATCAATGTTAGATTTTGACCATTTGGTACCACTCTTTTTATAATAAGCTAATCTACGTGTTGTTTTGTTTGCTAGCGAAACAATAATATCATTTCCAAGAATATGATAGCCTCCACCCATGCCTAAATCCCATTGCAAATCCACTTTTTGATGGGCATTTGAGGCAAACGAGTAATAGTGTAATTCAGAAATCCCGGCACCGTTCCACTCAGGATCTGAAGAATAATCTACACTAAAATAAAGCCCTTTATTATCTTCAGTGAATTGAACATTTTCAATAGGAAAACCAAAGTCATTATTTATTTTTTTAACCTCTTTGGTTTCAAGATTTTTTAAATATGAAAAAGGATCTTTTTGAGCATCTGATGCATAACTTCTACTGCGTTGTATTGCATAATAAAGCCATTTCCCATTTTTTGAAATGGTATAGCCCCACAATGGTTTATTATTGTTGGTTAACCTATTAATAGATTTCTCTTTAATGCTAAAAGCGTATACATGAGTTGCTTTCCAATGCAAAGAGTCTTCTACAACAATTACATTATCTTTTTTTTCAGCTAATTGTTTTTCGTAAAATGTCTTCCCATTATTGGATGTGAAGAGTAAAGTGTTTTTATCTTTCCATTTTAAATCTGAAATCCCATTTTTAAATTCATGAACCATTTTGGCTTCCCCTCCATAAATACTTATTTCCCATAGTTTGTTGCCTTTCTCTCTTGAGGATAAGAAGTAAATAGTTTCTCCATCTTTAGAAAAGATAGGGTTAAAATTATTTTCATTTCCATTGGTAAGTTGTACAGTATGTAAATTTCCTTCTTTTTTTACGTTTAGACGAGTGAGATAAATATCTGATACAAAGCGATCCTTCTTTTTTACAGCTTTTTGCTTTGTCCATACAACCATCTTGCTATTTGGAGCGATAGATACAGAAGCTATAGATTGGGTGTTAATAATATCTTCAGGAGTCCATCTGCTTATATCCTTTTTTTGCGCATTAATATGTGTAGGAATTGTTATAAAACCGACGTAGAGAAAGATAAATATTAGTTGTATTTTCATGAACGATACTACTTTAAGTTTTCAGAATTAAAGTAAAAGTATTCATTCTGTCTATATTTAGATCTAAATGCTACTGAAATTTTAAAGCTTAATTTTTTCGCTTGTATTTTTTCCCTTTTTAATAACTTTATTTTCATACTCGTCAAAATAAATAGGAACCACTATATCTCTTGCTTCTCTTATTACAAACCTGAGTTCGATTAATAAAAAGCGAGTTGATTAGTTTTAATAGATTGATATT
>CAYMDH010000024.1:0-48323 GCA_964389205.1 uncultured Flavobacteriaceae bacterium | reverse complement strand
AAAAAGTGTAAACTATGTCCCTTTAACTTTGTAAACTATGTGCCTTTAACGTACCGCAGTGATGACTAATGTTAATAATACGGCAAGTAGTAGTAAGGATTCTTCTCAGCAACACACCTCAGGATCAACCACCTCACAATCTAATAGTTTTGGAGGTTCTGTTTCTGTAGGAGTTACCGGAGAAATTCCAACAGCGGGTGCTTCAGGAAATTTTGAGCATTCAAGTAGTTATACCAAAGAAAATTCAGATACAAACTCTAAAAGTAACGATAAAGAAAAGCAGCTTTCAGAAGCCGCTTCTATGAGTATTAAAGATTGGGGGAGCTATGCTTTTCTGGATACAAATCAATTAAAACCTCAATGGGTATTTGCGCAAGAATTCCCATAGAATACCTTAAAATATAGAAGTTTAGACACAAACAAAGATATTTCCTTGCCGGAGTTTATAGTCAATAGAATGTTTGAATACGATAAAGCTCAAAAAGTTTTTCATATTTACCCTCCCAGTGAACTCTCTTTATTTGGAGTAGATTTTGTTACTATGGCTTCCTGGTATTTATATGCACATGATGGAATTGCAGATGCTATAGAAATTAGTTTTACGCATGCTTTTGATTTTTGTAGAGCTTCTCATTATTTAGATACTTCATCAACACCGCCCTCTCCAACGTTTAAAATAACCCCACTTACTGTTAATTCGATTACTTTTTCAAAAATAGATTTGAGTCTACTTTCTTTAGATCCTGTTTCAAGTCAGGGAGCTTCTAATACAGGTGTTGTTGGTTTTGTTCCTGATAAGTTTACAGTGTTACCAGCAAGTAATCAACCTTTTAAAATAACTTCAGAATCTAATGATATAGAAATTCGCGGTGCTGGTTTTCTGGGACCCATGCATACAGATTTCTCCAATGGCACAGTCTCTATGGATATCTATTTTAAAATCACTGATACATCATCAGATTTTACACTATTTTTAAAACACTGGAAACTTACAGATTGGGGAGTGTTAACTCAAATAAAGATCAATGGTACAGATGTAATTATTATTCATGTAGATGCAAAAGAAGGAGAGGGAGGAGATAAAAATATAAACAGTATTTCATTGCGTAATAAAGATTACTCTTCTATTGATTATTGTGATTATCTCACTTTAGGATTAAACGTAATTTCAATTCAAATTACTCCTTCTAAAGATAAACCTTCATCTACAACTACTTGCGGTTATGCAATACGAGCCATAGCAATTGAATAATAATGCCAGGACCTTACAGATATAAAGGAAAATTTGTTTCTGAAGAAACATACAATAAATTAAAATCCTCTGGACATATTGACGCCGATGATAATAAAAAACCTATTTCCAGTGTTTCTAAAAAATTAACTCCTAAAAAAAAGGGAGCAGGAGTAAAGCGCAGCAGGAAATTGACAATGCCACCTACTGTAAAAGGAACACAAAACCTTAATAAAAGAGCGAATAATCCAGCTAATAAAGCCAAAAACCTTGATTTTTTTAAGATACAAAAGAAATTAGATGGAAGTAAAGGCTCCGAGCCTGAATACGAAATCATAAAAGATAAAAACAATCGGGTTATAAGAGTAAAAATGTCTGTAATTCTGGGGCTTAAAGTAGGAGTAGCTGGTGCCAGTAAAGGAAGTGTTACTGAAACCAATGCATTAAAAACCATGCAAAATAAATTTCATACAGGTCCTTTATCTAAAGGTAACCATGTTGCTGGCCATCTATTAAATGCAGATCTAGGCGGTAAAGGAGAAAATAAAAGCAACCACAATCTGGTGCCTATAAGCAGTGAAATGAATAGCAAGCATAAGACCTATGAAACAAAGGTGTTACAACACTTGCAAAAATCGTACTCTCACTATGATAAAATTCCATTTGGTAAATATAACTTAAAAAATGACTATCAAACATTGGCCATTCAATATACGGTAGTAGCAGAAAGAACAGGTTCTAAAGGTATTTTTAATAAATTAAAGGTAACTGCATGGTCTGGAAAATACAACAATACTACTAAGCAGGTAGAATATAATATGAAAAATACAAATAGTCTAGCTTTTCATGTAGAATTAGAAGACGGAGAAAACACTATTACTATTCTTAAGGCACTAAAACCCAAGATTATTGCAGAAGCTATGTTTTAATATCATTCGTATTAAAAAACACTATCATGCCTTCTTGATATTCATTATTTTTATGATGAATTAATAATCTAAAAGAATTTTAAAAATGATAAATAGAAGAACATTTGTGAAGCAATCTGGAATATTTACAGCGGTTTTTATAGTGTATTTTTTTGAAGAATCTGATAATTCACTTCTTCAGTTGTTAATGGGGCTACTTCAGAAAGTTGTAATGTATTTAATGTCAATTTCCCTATTCGCACTCTAATAAGCCTAAGTGTAGGAAAACCTACGGCTGCAGTCATTTTACGAACCTGTCTAAATTTCCCTTCTTTTAATACAATACGTATCCAACTAGTTGGACCATGACGGTCGTCTCTTATTTTTTTAGCTGGAGGTGGTAATTCTGGCGAAACTATTAATTGAGACGCCTCACATGGCATTGTTTTGTATTTTTCACTATCAACACTTATTCCTACGCCGGCACACAAAGTTTGTATTGCTTCTGCTGTAATAACTCCATCTACTTGTGCATAATATTCTTTTTCTATTCCTGATTGATTAATAGTATTGCTTAATTTCCCATCTGTTGTTAATAATATAAGCCCTTCAGATTTTTCATCCAATCTACCGATAGGCATAATTCCTGTTGGAAAATTATAGAGAGCACTTAAAAATTTCTTCTTTCGAGATTGTCGCTCGTCATTGCTTAATAGCTGGCTTATATATCCATAGGGTTTATATAATTTAAAATGAAGATGCTCTTTAATCATACCTTATTATAATACTTATATTTCTTTCTTAAAACTCCAAATTAGAATTCTAGTTTTTTTATTTCTAGAATTCATATCTATTATCTTATTGTAAGCTTTTAATTTAATTAATTGTTTAAGCAATTTTGGGAGGTGTTCTTTTCTAGAAACTAAGGTTGTAAAGATACCTACCTGATCTTTAAAAAAGATACTTTCTTTAATCATACGTTTTATAAATAAAGCTTCTCCACCATTACACCATAACTCATTTGCTTGACCTCCAAAATTACGAATAGTAATTTCATTTAATTTTAAATTAGTCTTCTTTTTAACGTTTGTTTGTTGTGCTTCTTTTGCAGAAGAATAAAAAGGAGGGTTGCACATAGTGAAATGAAAATATTCATCTTCCTTTATAATTCCTTTAAAAAGATACGCTGGATCTGATTGAAATCTTATATCAATTGGAACTACTACATCTTTTATATTCTGTTTAGCTATTCTAATGGCTTCTTCATTAATATCTGCGCCAACCATTTCCCAATTATAAATTTGCGCCCCTAATATTGGGTAAATACAATTGGCACCCACACCAATATCGAGACCTCTTACAGCATCTTTATTTGTAATAATACTTGATAAATGATGTATATAATCTACCCTTCCAGGAACAGGAGGGTAGAGGTATCCTTCTGGTAAATCCCAATCCTTTATATTATAATGATAACAGAGCAATGCTTTATTTAAAGCCAACACTGCTAAAGGGTTATTAAAATTAATTGTGGAAGTATTGTATTGATTTATAAAAACATATTTCTTTAATTCTGGAATACATTTTTGTAAGACTGTGAAATCATAAGGTTTACTATGAATATTTTTTGGATGCAAGAATAATGGTTTTTAAAATAGAACACGAAATATAGTGATAACCTAATTATAAGTGGTAAGTTCTTTTAATCAACTTTAAGTAAACTATCATTTGTTATTATTTTTTCAAACTCTAACTCTCCTTTAAAATCAGAATCTTCATTAACAAAATCTTCGTGATCCAATACTCGTATAAATAATTTTCCATTGCCTTCATTATTGAAATAAATAATACCCAAATCATCTAAGCCAAGTTCATAAAATACAGTTTCTTTATACCAAAATAATTTTATTTTATTTTATTTTCTTCAGTTACAGTTCCATTTATTTCATCGTCTTTATTATATAAAAAAAATTACCTTCCTCTATCTCTATTACAATTTGTGATTCTCCATATCCGTTAGCATCAACTGTAAGCTCAAACGTACCTACAATAGCTTTAGCAATATCAGCATTTTTAACCTGTAATTAATATGTTCTGGGGGGTGTTTCTTTACTCTTCAGTAATTTTGAAATCTTATTATACATATCTATAGCTTCATTTTTATAAAATGAAGAAAGACAAAGCATTGTATTGGTATATTGATGGTATAGCCCTAATTGATTTTTATAATGAGGGTCATTTTTAAAATAACCTATGATTGTATCATTATACCAAACTCTTGACCAATCATTAAACCATTCTTTATTCTCTGCCAAATGTTCTAAGTTTTTTATTGTTGTTTGGTTTAAAACATCGCTATAAAAATCCATAGCCTCATTATAAACTATACACAAGTTGTCAAGCTCTCTAATTAAAATTTGATATTTGTTAGGTGCATTTTCAAAATTACGTAACAAAACTTGACAACCATTGGATAAATTTTTTAAACTACCAGTATCATAACCTATACGATAACTATGAATACCATCTACTATATTTTCTCCATTATAAAACTTATTTATAATAGTATCTAACTTAATATACTCTTCTAGTTCATAATTAATAGTTTTTATATTATCTGAAAATCTTGTTGAACTCCTTTAAGAATAATTTTAAATCTCTCTTTATTTTGCTGCTTTTCTATATATAGATCTATTTGAAGGGGTAAAAGAATTCCTAATACAAAAAAGGATAATTTTAATAGGTATTTTTTGATACCTTTTAAACGTTTCTTTTTTTAATACTCTCTCTTTTAATTTTTTTCTAAAAATACGTGTCATTCAGCAGTATCTATCGGATATTTATAATAGTTTCCAATTTATAGAATCTTTTTAAGTAATTCGAAAAACAAACAACACTTAAACAATAAATTTTATACGATTTTTCAGTATATTATACTAAAAATTAAAAGAATAGTTTGAAAGAAGAAGAGTTATTTTTTACTCTTTAATAAACCTTCTTTATCAATCACACTTTTTGGCTATATAACTAGTAGAAGGTTTTAGTTTGATCAATCCTATTTTATTTAAAACACGTATAATAAGATAAGTTATATCTATTTCATACCAATGTACTCCTCCAAAATTTGCACGCGTACTGTGTTTATGATGATTGTTATGATAGCCTTCTCCCATCATTAAAAAATCAAAACGGAATAAGTTTTTTGAAGTATCTGCTGTTTTAAAATTTATATAACCATAAATATGGCCAAACCAGTTGATAATTACTCCATGTATGGGAGCCATCATGAATAATATTGGTAACAATAGCCATTGCCACCATGCACTTACTAAAAACGCGAAAATAATCGTATATAAAATAATCCAAAATAATCTAGCTCCTCGAGAACCTGCAAAGCGATCAAATTTTTTCCATTGAGGCACATTTTTTTTAAATTTTGAATCAACCTCCATACGATCATTATTAATATCTTGATAGATATTTTTGGTCTTCCACATCATAGAAAAAAGATTACTATCATATTTAGGAGAATGAGGATCTTTTTCGGTATCTGTATATGCATGATGCATTCGATGCATAATACCATATCCATAAGCACTTAAATAACTAGGGCCTTGACAAATCCAAGTTAGAAAAAAGGTTATCTTTTCTACTTTCTTAGACATTGTGAATGTTTGATGCGCTGCGTATCTATGAAGAAAGAAAGATTGAAAAAATAACCCAGAATACCATAGGGCAATTACCAAAATGAGTATAGCCATAGCTTTTTTTGCAAAGCTACTCAGAAGAAATTTTGATTACAATGAACCTGTGTTAACTAATACGTTTTCTTATTCTACTCAACGCCTGTGGTGTTACTCCTATATATGAACTAATGTACTTTAGAGGAATTTCTTTTATTACTTCTGGACGATCTTTAAATAGGTTTAAATAACGTTCTTCTGCTGTATAATGAAGTAAGGTTTGTTCTCTTTTAGATTTAATTAAAAAAAGACGCTCTGCTGTTAACCTACCTATTAAGTTTCCAATTTTGGTTACCTTATAAACTTCTTGTAAATCACTATAAGTGATACTTAGAAGTGTTGTATTGGTGAGTGCTTGCAGTTCATATAATGATGGTTTTCGAGTTAAAAATGAATCATAGGCACTGATAAATTGATTTTGAAAACTAAACCCAAACGTAATCTCCTTGGTTGGTTCACTTTTAGGAATGTATAAGCGTACAATACCTGATATCAAAAAAGAAATACGATTTTCTATATCTCCCAACTTTAAAAAAGTAGTTTTCTTAGTGATATCACGCCTGGTGAGTTTCGAAGAAAAGAAGTTCCAATCTGCATCGGTAATTTCAGAGATTTGATGAAGGTTTTTACGAACTATTTCTAGTATTCTTTTAGGGTCTGCACTCATAGTTGCGCAAGATAATCGAACTCCAGTTATAAAATTTTAATTCAACAACTTATTTATATTCATTTTATAAATTTTTCCTATTGGGATGTTATGTTTTTTAATAAAAATTCTATTTCTTTCAATACTATTATCTTTAATATTGTGATTAAATACAATATCAATAGTTTTATGATAATGAGCTTGCTCATCAGTGGTTTGGTATGCAGCTAGAAGCGGCTCATGTACAAGGACAGTACTTTGTGCTGAAAACCCTAGCGCAATATGCGGCAACGATGGTTTTAAAACAATACTATTCTAAAGATAAAGTGAAACAGCTTTTAGAATTATAAAAAGAAAAATATGAAGAAGGAAAACTTAGAGAAGCCAGAGAAGAACCCTCTTTAGCATTGGCAGAAAATCAGGATTATATATACTATGCCAAAGGGGCAATTAATATGTATGTTTTGAAAGGAGCTATAGATGAAGAAAAAGTAAACCTTGCCATAAAACGTTTTATAAATGATTGGGATACTTATAAAGGAGAACTAAAATTAAATACAAATAGGTATGCAACAAGTAATGACTTATTAAATTATTTTAAAGAAGTTACACCTGATGATTTACAATATTTAATTACAGAACTTTTTGAATCTGTCAGTGAATTAAAAACAGAAGAATAGTCGTATTATATTGAAATACAGTAAAATTATATCGTTTAAATAGCTTTAATTGCTCTTTTTGACATATAATTACGTTAAATTTAAAAAATTTAATGAATTAAATAGCTATAAATCAAATTAATGGCACCATCTTTGCAATTCAAATTATATTATAAATTTTTAATTACATTACAATGAATAAAGGAACAGTAAAATTCTTCAATGAAACTAAAGGTTTTGGATTTATCACAGAAGAAGGTGCTGACAAAGATCACTTTGTACACATTTCAGGATTAGTAGACGAAATTCGTGAAGGCGATACCGTTGAATTCGATCTAAAAGAAGGAAATAAAGGATTAAACGCAGTGAACGTAAAAGTTATCTAATACATATACTTTAAAGTTTAACAAAAACCCATCAATATTTGATGGGTTTTTTTATTAATAATCTTATCATCCAATTTATACAAAGAAAATAATGAAGTAAAGTATACCTCTTCTTATGATTTTTTCTTTTATCCATTGCTTTTCTCCAAATACTGAAAAATTAATCTCACCTAAGGAACGTGGAATAAGTTAGAGATTTTTATTGCCAAGCATGACATAGAAGTATTCAAACTTCCTTTTATAAAAAAAATCAAAGAGTTTAATAGCTTTCGTAAAAGATCTATTGATAGTTTTCCTAAATTATTGAAAGTAGACATAGTAGATACGTAATTAACAGAAAAATCTATATCACTGAAATTTGACGAAGCAGAAGATTGTTTTATCAGAAAAAGAGTTTTTCAGTTAGATAGCTCTTCATATAATTAGATTTATTGTATTTTTTATAATAGCTCGGCCAGTAAATTATGTTATTCTTTGATTAATATTAATATTTATACGAAGAACAAAGTTGAATTTGCATTTCCTTTTATAAATCAATATTCCATTATAATCTGTAAAATATAAAATTTAAATATACCTCCTAATGGGTATGGTTTTGATTTGTAATCCTTTATACTTTGGCTTCAGCTATTAATAAATCTAATTTATATAAAAATGGAAAAACTTGTCTTTCATAAAATAAATGGAAATACCAATGAAATAAATGAATTTGAAATTACAAACAAGAATTGGCTTGAGCCAGAAAACAAATTTACCCGTGAATCTGTTTGTGGAATAGATGAACGTAAGAAGATAGTAGCAACAAACCTACTTCCTTATATAGCAATTTGCAAGCTGTATATGAAATCCTCTAATGGTGCAACTTATGTAGGATCTGGTTGGTTAGTCAATAAGGATAAACTTTATACTGCCGGACATTGTGTTTTTGATCACGATGGAGGAGGATGGTTTGAGAGTATTATTGTTATACCTGCAAAAACAGGGTTTTCAGAACCTTTTGGACGTTATGAAGCTGTGAACATAGCAGCAACTGAAGGCTGGATAAATAGTCGGTCTACCCGTTATGATATGGGTGCTATTAAATTGAATAAACCAGTACCTTTTAATCAGTTTTTAAAACCTGCTATTACAGATGCTAATAATGGAAATATCTGTGGATATCCTGCAGATAGAGATAATGGGTTATTCCTATATGAAAAGAATGGTCCTTTAGAAAAAGTTTCGGGTAGATTTAGGTATTACGCAGATACTTTTGGAGGCCAAAGCGGAGGACCTTTATTAAAAAACAGTACAGAAGCTATTGGAATTCACAACTACGGAGGGTGTCCTAATAAATCTTCAGATTTATATGATAGTTTTATTAGTGAAATAGACAATTGGTAAAATGTCTATAATAAACATTTTCTATAAATAATATATAAATAAAATTTAATGTTATGGATTATAGCTATGTCGTTAAGGGTAAAAAAATAAAATTAGAACCTGTTAATAATAAAGTTGCTATTAGATTTAATGAACCAAGCAAACGGAGCGATCGATTTAAAATTATTAATAAAATAAATAAAATTGAGTCATTTGATAAACGGCTGGAATTAGTGCAAGAAAAATATACTGTTTTTAATACTATTCCAATTAAAACAAAAAGGACATTTAATAAATTCAATAATCAATTGAAAGTTGTTGATGAAATTGCAAATGCTACTCCAGTATTCAAATCAACTGATAATCTCGTTATTCCAACAGATAGACTATTGATAGGATTTACTGAATCAGAGAAAGCAAATGAATTAATAAATAGAATAGGTGCTAAGATAGTAGATAAAGATGTAAATGAATATGTAATTAAATTAAAAGAAACTGATAATGTCTTTGAAATGATATCTAAACTTAGTAAGGAAAAAGGAGTAGATTATGTAGAACCCGATTTTGTCATTCTAGGAAAACATATCCCTCGCTTTAATTCTAAATATAATTCAATATCCAATTTTAACAATTACAATCAATTTCAATATGCATTAGAAATTACAAAAAGCCGAGAAGCATGGAAGCATATAAGAGGCAATAAAAAAATAAAAATTGCTATTTTGGATGAAGGTGTAGACAGTATTCATGAAGATCTTCAACTAGCCATTGTTGGCAATTATGATGGAACAGATAATGATGAATTTCAAGAACCAAAGGATCATGATGCTCATGGAACAGCTTGTGCTGGGCTAGCAGCTGCAATTGGACAAAATCGTATAGGTGTAGAAGGTGTAGGCAGTGGCTGTTCTCTATTAGCTGTAAGAATAGCGTTTTCAAATAGTATTGGAGAGTGGGAAACAAGAAATCATTGGATTGCTAGATCAATAGATTGGGCTTGGAAAAATGGAGCAGATATATTGAGTAATTCATGGGGAGGTGGGCTACCATGTACCAAAATAATAAATGCCTTTGAAAGAGCTCGAATTAAAGGCCGAAATGGAAAAGGATGTGCAATTGTTGTTGCAGCTGGAAATAATTCTACTGATGTGTCTTTCCCTGGCTATTTAGCAAATGTGTTGACAGTATCTGCTTCTAATGAATATGATCAACCAAAAACTAAAACTAGTGCTGATGGAGAACATTGGTGGGGGACTAATTTTGGAGAAGAAGTCGATGTATGTGCCCCTGGAGTTAATAATTATACAACTGACATATCTGGCAAAAGAGGTTATAATGATGGTGCTAAGGGAATCGATAATAACTATGTAGACAATTTTAATGGAACATCATCATCTACACCAATAGTTTCTGGTTGCATTGGGCTCTTACTTTCAGCAAATCCAGATTTAAATGAAAAAGAAGTCAGAAATATTATTAAAGAAACCGCAGATAAAGTTGGAAATGTAGTATATGACAAATTGGGTCATAACGCATATATGGGGTATGGCAGGCTTAATGTTCTCAATGCAGTATTAAGAGCCATAAAAGAAAAATAAATTTTAATAATCTATGGGATAATATAGATGCAAATAATTTGATTTCATTTTTATATAAATAGCTATCTGTTTAAAAGCAAACAAATATTATGAAAGTAGAAGTGTAGCTCATGATAAACTTATATACTAATTATTTTAGAATATTCCATGAAATACGATTCAAAACGTTTTAATTTTTCGTGTATCGTTTCAGAATATAATACATATTGACACTTTCGAATACTTTGTGTAATAGAAATAATTGCGTTATAATCTGATTGTTGTAGAAGAAATTCTGCATCATCTATACTAAAAATTTTCAATTGAGAAGTACTTACTCCATTTAACAAAAACAACTTATTCATTGATTTAGGAGTAGAAATAAGAATATCAATACCTTCAAAAATTTCTGATTTTTGTACATCTATATGAAGTTGTTCATATCCAACATAAACTCGCAATGAAGTACGTCTTGTATATATCAAAAAAGCATCATATAACGCTAAAGCTTTTTCTTTATTTTCTACAAGAACCACTGCCCTTGGAGCATTTCCTACTGCTTCACATTTCAATTTTTGTAAAATAGTAAGTATAAGAGTGGTTGTTTTTCCGCTATTTTTAGGAGCTGTACAAAAAACATTGGCCCCACTTTTAATTACTGGAATACTTCTGCTTTGAAAAGGAGTAGGGGTTACTATTTCTAATTGTTTTAGCACTTCCTGTATATCAGAATGTAATTTTTTAAAAGGCATATAAATTTAGGCGATAATTATATAATCATTTATTAAAACAAATATACCATCTAGAAATGGATTATGCGCTGTATAACAAATGTTCATAATCACTTATAACAAATTAAGGCATGTAATATTACATACCTTAATTACTGTGTATTCAAAGCTTCCTAAAATATAGTAAACACTAAGATTGACAGATGCTCGTCTTTAGATATAGTTATTAGCAAAATCTTTTATATTTGATTTCTATAAGCTAAAAATGAAAAATAAAGTAAAATATGCAATTGGAGATATTTTTTTAGTTGTAATCGGGATCTTAATTGCTGTAAGTATCAATAACTGGAATGAAAATAGAAAAGTAGATATCCGGTTACAAAACATTTTCAAAATGGTTAAAAATGATATGATAAGAGATACGCTATATACCCATACCATTATGAGGTATTATAAATATCAAGATAGTTTAGCCAACATTCTACTTCAAGGTACAATCACTAAAGAATATTTAAAATTGAATAGTCAAATTACAAGTATCCCTTTTGACAACTATCCTTTTGAAGTAACTAGCAGTTCGATTTAAAATTTAAAAAAGATTAGTTATGAAAGAGATATGGTGTCAGATAGCACTATCATAAACATTCTTCAGTTTCATTCATATTACAAAAGTCTTTTTAAAGATTTGGATGAAAAAATCAAACACGATGTTCAAAACAATACCGATCATTTAAAAGCCTCTGGCAAGTATTTTGCCCTCAGACGAAAGCAAAATACTTCAGACGAATACTTAAATTATTTTCTAACCGACGATTTTAAAGATCGGGTTTTGTTTCATCAAAAGCTTACAGCACAAAATTCTGTTAATCAAATGACTCGATATAACGAAATAGTTACTGTTTTAATAAAAATGATTGATAATAAACTGGAAGATTATAAATAATGAAGGCATATTATATTGCTTAATTAGTCTCTATTCCAATTTCATTTAGTGTTTAAGTTATATAAAAACAGCCTGGAATTTAATCCAAGCTGTTATATATTCTCCAATACTATTATATTAGTTTACTTTAAAAAGCTCTATTTCAAAAACTAAAGGCATAAAAGGTTTAATTACGCCACCTTGTCTAGGATTGGCACCATATGCTAACTCTTGAGGGATGAAAAACTTATATTTAGCACCTTCTTTCATAAGTTGTACTCCTTCTGTCCATCCACTAATAACTTGATTTAAAGCAAACGAAGTAGAATCATTACTATCAAATTCAACACCCTCTGGAGTGGTTCCCTTATAGCTTACTGTTACATTTGCAGTAGGTCCTTGAGGTTGTTTCCCTGTACCTTCTTTTATAATCTGGTATTGTAGGCCGCTTGGAGTTACTTTTATACCTGGTTTAGATTTATTAGCTTCTAAAAATTTAATTCCAGATTGTTTAACATCAGCATATTGAGCTTCAATTTGTGCTTGTTGTTTTGCCAATTGTTCAGCTTGTAACTTTTGACCATAAACCTGTAAAATTGCTTGACAATCTCCTTCTGATATTTTTACTTCAGTAGAATCTGCAACATCGAGATATCCTTTTATAAAAGCATCGATATTTAAATTAGGAACTTGACTTAATAGACCTCTTGCTTGGCTAGACCCAATGGCGTAGCTTACAGAATCGATATTAGTGCTTAGGTCAATATTAGAATTTTGTCTTTCATTATTACAAGAAGCTAAACTTGCTATTGTAACAACTAGTATTAGTACTTTTTTCATTTATAATAAATTTAATCTTTTAAGTAGGATACGAAAGTATATCTTTTTTTGCTCTTATAATACTTTTTTAAGAAGCTCTTAATAATTAAATGTATCTTAATTAAGATTGTTACCAACAAAACAATTTTTAGAATACATAATACTAATTTTAACAAAAATATGAGCTATTGTCTGTTTCTAATTTTTGTATTTTTAAACAAATTCCAAAACAATTATGAAAAACTTATTTTACTGCCTTTTATATCTTTCATTAGTAACCCCCAATTTAATAGCCCAAGATCGAATTACAGGAGAACCTTTTGCTACCCGATCTGAAGTTTTAGGGCAAAACGGAATGGTTGCTACTAGTCATCCCTTAGCCACTCAAATAGGGTTAGATGTTCTTAAGAATGGAGGTAATGCTATTGATGCTGCCATTGCTGCTAATGCTGCATTAGGGCTTATGGAACCTACAGGATGCGGTGTTGGAGGCGATCTCTTTGCTATTGTTTGGGATGGGAAAACGAAAAAAATATATGGCCTCAATGCCAGTGGACGTTCACCTCAAAAACTTACCTTAGAGTATTTTGAAAAACAAGGAATGGATAAAATTCCATCACATGGTCCAATTCCTGTTAGTGTACCTGGAGCTGTAGATGGATGGTTTGAGCTTCATAAAAGGTTCGGGTCAAAACCTATGTCCGAAATTCTTGCACCAGCTATCAATTATGCTGAAAAAGGATTTCCGTTGACAGAACTCATAGCTTGGTACATGCAACGTACGATACCATTTTTTGAATCACAAGGATTTCCAAATATTGTAGATACATACAAATCGCAAAATGGAGGCAAATTACCTAATGAAGGAGAAATTTATAAAAACCCGTATTTGGCTGAAACTTACAGAAAAATTGCTAAAGGAGGGCGTGATGCCTTTTATAAAGGAAATATTGCTAAAACTATTGGTAAGTTCATTAAAGAGCAAGGAGGTTTTCTTTCGGCCAAAGATCTAGCGGCACATAAATCAGAATGGGTAGAACCAGTCTCTATCAATTACAGAGGATATGATGTTTGGGAATTGCCTCCAAATGGGCAAGGCATAGCTGCTTTACAGATGTTACAGGTATTGGAAGGCTTTGATTTTTCAAATATTGAATTTGGTAGTGCAGAGCATTTACACCTATTTACTGAAGCAAAAAAATTAGCTTTTGAAGATCGTGCAAAATACTATGCAGATATGGACTTTTTTGACGTTCCAGTTGAGCATTTACTCTCAGATAAGTATGCTAAAAATAGAAGACAGCTTATAAATGAACGCGCTGGGACATATACTGCAGGAGAAATTTCAGCAGGAGAAACTATTTATATGACAGTTGCAGATAATGAAGGTACTATGGTGTCTTTAATACAAAGTAACTACAGAGGAATGGGTTCTGGTATGGCACCTCCAAAATTAGGGTTTATGCTACAAGATCGTGGAGAATTATTTAGCTTAAAGCGTGGGCAAGCCAATACATATGAACCGCGTAAACGCCCATTTCATACTATAATCCCTGCATTTATTACAAAAAATGGAAAACCTTATGTTAGTTTTGGAGTAATGGGAGGTGATTTTCAACCCATGGGACATACACAAATTGTAATGAATCTTGTTGATTTTGGCATGAACATACAAGAAGCTGGAGATACTCCAAGATGGGATCATACAGGTGGAGCAGGTCCTTTAGGTGAAGTCACTAAAAATTCAGGGACAATTCGAGTAGAATCTGGAATACCTTATTCTACATTACGTGGATTAATGGATAAAGGCCATAATATTGGAATTGCAAGAGGCATTTATGGTGGATACCAAGCTATTTTATGGGATACTGAAAATAAGGTTTATCATGGCGCTTCTGAAAGTCGTAAAGATGGACAAGCTGCCGGTTATTAATTAAATGTTTGAAGAAATCATTAGTATATGTTAATGAATGAATAAATCAAGGTCTACATCTTTTTTTAAACGTATTCCACATGCTATAAGTATGTTGTTTGGTATTATTATTTTGGTTACCACATTAACCTATATATTACCTGCCGGAACCTACGAACGTATTTTAGTTGATGGTCGAAATAGTGTAGTTCCCAATTCATATAAATTAATTCCTCCCACACCAGTAGGGTTTTTAGGTATGTTTAAAGCCATTCCTTTAGGTTTTAAAGCTGCTGCTGAAATTATCTTTATCGTTCTTGCCGGAGGCATCATGTTTAGTTTTATGGAAAAATCAAAAGCTATAGAAAATGCCGTTGGAACTCTTGTAAAAAAATTAGGATTAAAAAATAAATACCTCATTATAGTTATTATAACTTTTATCTATGGATTCTTAGGAGCAGCCGTAGGTTACGAAAATAATATCGCTATGATTCCAATTGCTGCGGTATTGAGCCTTGCGTTGGGAGGAGATTTAATCTTAGCAGCCGGAATTTCTGTTGGAGCGATGACCATAGGTTTTGGGTTGTCTCCCATTAATCCATACACTGTTGGTACGGGGCACAAAATTGCTGAACTCCCTATGTTTTCAGGAGCTTTATTGCGCAGCATACTTTGTTTTACAGCCTTGAGTATTATGGCTTATTACAATGTAAGATATTTCAAAAAAATATCTTTATACCCAGAAAAAAGCCTTAGTAAAGGTCTTGACACCAAAGAATTAACTTTATCAAAACCTGTTCAAGATTATCGAATGAGCATTAAAAATTGGTTGGTTATTTCTATTTTCAGTATTGGACTTATAACCATTATTTACGGAGTTTTTAAATTGCATTGGTATATTAATGAGCTTTCGGCAATATTCTTGATTATTGCCTTCCTCTCAGGTTTAATATCAAGAATGAGTGCTACTAACATGAGTGAAACCTTATTGAAAGCTGTAAGTATGGCTGCTCCTGGAGCTTTTATGGTGGGGTTTGCAACTTCAATTAAAATACTCATGGAAATGGGTAATATTGGAGATTCCATTTCATATCAACTTTCTATTCTTTTAAAAGATCTTCCTTTATATGCTTCTGCCATTTCTATGTCAATTTCTCAATCTGTCATTAATTTTTTTATTCCATCGGGAAGTGGACAAGCATTAGCAACTTTACCTGTTATGCTTCCTTTAGGAGAATCTTTAGGTCTTACCAGACAAATTACTATTTTGGCTTTTCAAATTGGAGATGGAATATCCAATCTTGTTAATCCAACATTGGGTGGACTTATTGCTATGCTTAGTATGTGTCGTGTTCCTATCGATAGATGGGTTCGCTTTATATTTCCTGTATTAATCAGCATTCTTTGTATAGCTTTTATCGCTTTAATTGTAGCAGTTACAATAAATTATAATTAATATGACCGTTAAAAATATTCTAACAAAACTTGTTTCTTTTCCGGTACTTGGAGGCGAAAGTAATTTAAGCATTATTCATTGGATCAAAGATTATGTTGAATCTTATGATATTGAAGTGAATTTATTATTCAATAAAGAAGGAAACAAAGCTTCTTTACATTGTAGAATAGGCCCGGAGGTTGATGGTGGTGTAATTTTATCTGGTCATACTGATGTAGTTCCTGTTGAAGGTCAAAAATGGACCACAGATCCTTTTGTCCTAACCGATAAGGATGACGGAAAATTATATGGCAGAGGATCTTGTGATATGAAAGGTTTTATTGCTTGTTGTTTGGCTGCTTTACCTGAAATGGTAAAAGCTACCTTAAAAAAACCTATATATTTTGCTTTTTCATATGATGAAGAAGTAGGTTGCTTAGCAGGTCCCGAATTAGCCAAAGCTTTTAATGTTCATTATGAAGAAACTCCTAAATATGCTATTATTGGAGAACCCTCTCTAATGGAGCCTATTGTTGGGCAAAAGGGTATTTATATTTTAAAAACCCATATTAGCGGATCTGAAGGACACAGTAGTAGAATAAAACAAGAAGTAAGTGCTATTCATGAATCAATGCGATTGATTCTCTGGTTGGAAAGTAAAATGAATCAAATGATAACAGATCATCCAACAGATGATAGGTTTAATCCACCTCACTCTACTATTCACATAGGTAAAGTCACTGGAGGAATAGCTCCAAATATAATTGCGGATAAGGCTAGCTTTTTTTGGGATTTAAGAACCATTCCTATGGATAAGGTTGAAACTATTATTGCTGAGTTTAGTGCATATTGCAAAGAAAGAGAAGAGGAATGTCAAAAAATATTTCCAGATTTTTCAATTAAAACTATTGAGTACCATCCTCCTGTACCTCATTTAGATACAAAAGCCGATGATGACGTTGTAAGTTTAATTAAACGAATATCAGGAAATTCAGAATTGAATACAGTTGCCTATGCCGCAGAAGCTGGGCAGTTTGCAAATGAAGGGTTTCAATCGGTAATTTGTGGACCAGGGTCTATTGCTCAGGCACATAGAGCAGACGAGTACATTACACATGAACAATTAGATGAAGGTGTAGAAATGTTATATAAACTAATTCAAGAATTATCTTTAGAGAAGTTTTATTAGTTATCAATCAAGCTTCACTTTTTTTAATTTTTATTTAGATTAAAAATACATTCTCTTTTATTTCTTCATATTTTAAAAAAGCAATTGCAACTTAGTTGTATTTATTTGTGTTTTAGGTTATTTTTACAATGCTTTGTTGTTAATATTTCACAAGGCATATACTCTGATAACTTAATTCTTGTTGAACAGTCTTATGCGTTAGAAAAAGCTTATAAACTTTTTTCCGAAGTCATGGATACTAAAGATACATGGTAGAAATCAGAAGTGATATTTCAGTTATCACCTAATTTTATTTATCTATTTATCCATTAAATATTGTACATCAAACTCAACACTAGTACTAAAAACCTATGTTTGCAATACATAAAAACTACCTTTTTCTTTTCTTATTTATATTACTTGTAAGTAGTTGTAAAGAAAAACTCCTGCCAATAGTGAAGAACAAAAGGAAAACGAGCTAACTCAAAAAGCGCTTGAAATTCATAATCGTATACTTACTGTAAATACACATGCAGACACTCCTTTACGTTTAATTGAATCTGGTTTCAATTTAGGAGAACGACATGATCCCCGAGAAACCGGCTCTAAAGTAGATTATCCTCGAATGATTGAAGGTGGATTGGACGCCATATTTTTTGCAGCTTTTGTCGCACAGGATATTCGTAATGACGATGGAAATAACAGAGCTAAAACACTCTGTTTACAAATGATAGATTCTATTAAAACTTCTACTCAAAAAAATTCGGATGTTGCCGGATTAGCGCTTAATCCTAATGATGCATATACTCTTGAAAAAACTGGGAAACGTGCAATTTATATCGGTATTGAAAATGGGTATCCAATAGGAAAAGAGCTATCTAATGTTGGCTTATATTATGAAAAAGGAGTGCGTTATATTACTTTGGTACATTCTGCAAATAATGATTTGGCAGATTCTGCTACCGATCCTGATGGTCCGGAGCATGGAGGTATAAGTACTTTTGGTGGAGAAGTAGTTAAAGAAATGAACAGATTAGGTATTATGGTAGATGTATCTCATGGTAATGACAGTGTTTTTTTTGATGCCATAAGATTGTCAAAAGCACCTATCATTGCCAGTCATTCTAATGCATGATCTGTAACTAATCACAAACGAAACATGACCGATGACATGTTAAAATTAATGGCTAAAAATGGAGGTGTAGTACAGCTTACCATGCTTGCGAACTATTTAAGGCAAGCTTCATCAAATAAAGAAAGAGATTCAGCAGTTGCTGCACTTAGAGCTAAGAGGAAACCTGCCGGAGAGATGACACAGGAGGAACGAAAAATTATGAGACAATCTTTTCGTGAAATCGATGATAAATATCCTGTTCCGCCAGCTACTGTTAAACATGTTATAGATCACATTGATCATATAGTTGAGATAGCAGGAATAGATCATGTTGGTATTGGTTGTGATTTTGATGGAGGAGGAGGTATTGAAGGTGTTTTTGACGCCAGTGAGGTAATGAATATTACTATATAGCTCGTTAAACGTGGATATACCGAAAAACAAATTCAAAAAATTTGGAGAGGAAATCTCATGCGTGTTTTCAAAGAAGTACAGACAATAGCAAAGCAACTACAATCTCAAGAAACTTCTTAAGTATTAAAAGATATGGCTACACTCAAATTAGCTTTGATTACTGTTTTTCTAGGATTATCTATATCTATTAGTGCTCATCCATTACGCCTATCTCTATGCGAAGGTTGAATACACCAAGGGCCAAAAGAATCTATCAATTCATCTTAAATTGTTTTTAACGGATGTTAATGAGACCATTGTTTTTGACCCTAATAGTAAAGAACTTGCATTCTGCCAACCAAATGAAGCTCCTAAAGCCAATGAATTATTACTGGAATATCTAAATCAATTTTTCTATATAAAAGCCAATCAAACAAAAGTTAAGTTAAAAATCAAACAAAAAAAATTAAGTGGAGAAGGAGATAATACAGCATTATGGGGTATATTTTGAATACAAACTGCAGTCTCCATTAACTTCATTAGAAATTAAAAATGCTGTTTTTACAGATTTATTTTTCGATCAAAACAATATTGTATACGTTCATGTTAATGGAAAATCGAAAAGTGTGATGCTTACTAAAAAAACTGCTGTTCACCAATTAAAATTTTAATATGCATCCATTTGAGTTTTACTTAAAGTTAGGTTTTGAGCATATTTCTAATCTAGCGGATTATGATCATATTCTATTTCTAGTGGTACTTTGTGCCATTTACCGAATCCAACAATGGAAAAACATTCTCATTTTAGTAACTGCGTTTACTATTGGACATAGTATTACTCTGGTACTCGTGTCCTTAAATATTTTTAGCATCCCTTCCAATATTATTAAATTTTTAATCCCTTTAACTATTTGTATAACTGCCTTCCATAACATCATTAGTAAAAACGCAGGAGACAAACCTTCCAAGATGAATCGAAATTATATTATGGCGCTTTTTTTTGGATTCATTCACGGAATGGATTTTTCCAATTATTTCAAAGCACTCATAATGGACCCTTCAGATATAGTAATTCCCTTGTTAGGTTTTAATTTAGGAATTGAATTAGGACAGCTATTAATAGTATCTTTTATTATTGGCATTGCTTTTATATTTCTAAATATCATTAAAGTAAAGCATAGAGAATGGAATATTTTTATATCGGGAACTGCAGCTGGTATGTCTTTAATCTCAATGTTAGAAAATAAGTTCTGGTAATATATATAACTATTTAAATATAATTTTTTGGATTGTTCTTCTGGTATTGACACCACCAATACAAGCTCAAAAAATTGATTATAAAACATTTAAAGGCTTAAAGCTGAGAAATATTGGTCCTGCATTTACTTCAGGTAGAATTGCAGACATTGCTATCCATCCAAAAAACGAAAACGGTGGTATATTGCTGTGGGTTCAGGAGGAGTATGGAAAACCACCAATTCTAGAACCACTTGGAAACCCATTTTTGATAATCAAAAGTCATATTCTATTGGAGCTATTGCCATTGATCCCAACAATACTCATACTATTTGGGTAGGTACGGGAGAAAATGTTGGAGGACGCCATGTTGCTTTCGGTGATGGAATTTATGTAAGTCATGATGATGGAGCTACATGGAAAAACATGGGTTTGAAAAATTCAGAACATTTATCAAAAATAGTCGTTCATCCTGAAAATTCTAATATTATTTGGGCAGTTTCTCAAGGGCCTTTATGGAGTTCAGGAGGAGAACGAGGTGTTTATAAATCAATAGACGGAGGAAACTCCTGGATACGTACTTTAGGAGATGATAAATGGGTAGGAGCTACAGATTTAATGGATCCTAGAAATCCTGATGTTTTATATGCCGCAACATGGCAGCGTCACCGTACAGTTGCAGCTTATGTTGGTGGTGGACCCGGCGAGTTTACATAAAAGTACTAATGGTGGTGAAACCTGGACGAAACTAACCAAAGGAATTCCAAGCTCTAATTTAGGAAAGATCGGATTAGCTATTTCTCCTTTTAATCCGGATATTATTTATGCAGCTATTGAATTGGATCGCAAAACTGGAGGTGTTTTAGTTCTGATAAAGAAATCTATTTGCACATAGCAAATTCCAGAAAAGATATATGCACCATCACTCAATCTGATACATTTAATGATTTATTAAAAAAGAACAATCTTAAAAATTTATTATGGAAATATGAATTATTTAATGATGAGAGTCATCAAAAAATGCCCTATTTAGCCATGTATAAGGGGGTTAGATATTATTATCATAATTTCCCTGGATTGAGTTTTGAAAGTATTCAGGCCTATAACAATGCTGGAGGAATACCGTATTTAAAATCTTATTTTAAAGAAAGGTCAAAACGCTTTGGAGGTGATGAGAAAATTGAAAATGGCACTAAGAACGGATTGATATGGTTAGCCTGGAATCGAGATAATTTTAAATACTTTAGTTTTTTTATGACAGAATTTAAAGAGGTGTTATCCACTCAAAGATATGCCTCTGCCTATTGGCAAAATAGATTTGGGCAGTTTTACTTAAAAACATAAAGATTATCAAAATGCCATTAAATATTTTAATACTGGGCTTACAAAATATCCAAATACTGAATTCGATGAATCAATGAAAAAAGGATTAAAAGATGCTAAAAATCATAAATAATCATGAGTAACAATACTTAAAATAACAAAAGACAGTTATCAAGTTTATTTACTAAAGTGCGTTAAGGAAAATAGTAGCTGCAATTCCAAAGCCTGCTCCTGAAACAAATAAGTTCCATTTTAAATGTTCTCCTTTAACTATTTTGGTATACAACCACAAAGTAGCCATAAACAGGAGTACAATAAATAATTGACCTACTTCAATACCTAAGTTAAATAAAAACAAAGGCATGATAATACTATCATCAAACAACATAAATTTAAAATTACTTGCAAATGCTAACCCGTGAATTAATCCAAAAACCAAGGCAATTGTATATTTTATTTTTGTGTCAGACAATTTACCCTTTTTACCATAATTCATTATGTTAGCTATAGCAGTTATCATTATTGTAAAAGGTATTAATAAATCTATTAATTTTGGATTGGTAGGTATTATATCTAAAGAACTTAAAATAAGTGTTCCACTATGCCCAATGGTAAATGCCGTTATTATTATTAATACTTGTCGCCATTCTGATAGTTTAAATGCTGCACACAGCGTCATTACAAACAGCAAATGATCATAAGCTTTGATATCTACAATATGTTCCCATCCATGTAGAAAAAAAGTGCTCAGGTTATCCATGTAAATTAAGGTTTAAAAAGTATGTGAATAATAATATTTCTCTATCTTACTTTCAAATGTATATCTACGAAGATGAGGAGGAAAACGCATGGTCATCCAATTAGATTGAATATCTCCAAAAACTTCAAAAAGCAATGTGTTTTCAATTACCAGATCATCTCCTTTTTGAATTTTTATATCATCATTTATAAAAATTAGCGTTAGGATGTTGCTGGCAATATCATATGATTTAATCTTCCAAGATAATGTCTTGCCATTAATAGCTATTTTATATTTTGCTATAAAATAATTTTCAATTCTTCTTAAATCGTCCTTCGTTAATTTAGATTGATTGAGGTTTCTAATGAGAGTTGAACTCACCACTGGTGCGAAGTCATCAATAAAAAGTTTGCATTCTATCTTTATACTTTTCTTTTTTTCGTCATATCTAATCTCTGAAGAAGTTAATTTGATAGGATGTTCTTTAAAAGAATACGCAATAGATAGATTAAAAAGCAAAAATGTAATAAATAGTATTTTTTTCATGATGTAAAACTATAAAAATTATTATAAATGCGACTCAGTTGCAAAAGTAAAAAAATTAATATTAATGAGAGTTTCTTTTAATTAAAAAGTAAAAACCTAAAGAGATCAATTCTTATCTAATAATTTTAGAAGTGATACTTGGCAAATATATTTACCAATATTCATACGTTAGAAGAAGATAAGCCTGCAGAAACTATCCTGAAATATACATTTGGCAAAACCAAAAAATAGCTAAATGAAAACAAAACTATATAATGCCTTAACTAAATCTTATGTTGTTTTATTAGTAATGCTTTTGCCCCCTTCTTAAACTATTTCGATAGAAACTATAGTTTTTTCATTGGATTGAGCATCGTAGCATTAATACTTTGGTCTAGTAATTACAATTGGTTTTTATTCGGGTTTACAAAAAAGCTAACTAAAAAAACAATCCTTAAAAGTATCTTGTTTACGTCGTTTTTAATAGTATTCGATAATTGTGTTGGAGTCATTGTAGAACAATATTTTGGAAAACCAGATCTATCATCTCTAGGCGTTGAAGGGAATACACTTAATTATATCATTATTCTTATTGTAGTATGGACAATTGTTGCTTTTGGAGAAGAGTTTCTGTTTCGAGCATACTATTTAAAATGGTTGGCTAAGTTTTTTGGAAACACAAAAAAGGTTTGGCTGTTTGCAGGTATAATTGCCTCCATTTACTTTGGAGTATCTCATTATTATCAAGGAGTTTCCGGAATGATTACCATTTCAATTGTTGCTACGTTTACAAGTTTTATTTTCTATAAGAACAGAGATAATTTATGGGTTCTTATCCTAATACATAGTTTGCGGGATACCTGGGGGTTAATTTTTTTATATTTAGGGGAATCAAGTCCTGTAAGACAATTATTTGAACAACTTTTGTTAAATTAAAGCCACTTCTCTTTAATCTCTTTGTATCTCGTTCTTCCAACAGGAATACGTTCTCCATTTTTAAGTTCTGCTATATACTTACTTCCGGATTCTACAATAATTTCTTTTACTTCAGATATCTTCACTAAGTATGATTTGTGAATGCGTTCAAAAGAATACGATAAGAGTTGCTCTAGTTTTTCAAGTGATTTACCATGCAGTTCTTTTTTTCCATTTGTCAGAAAGAGCTCCGTATAAGCACCAGCCCCTTTGATGTAAAGCACATCTTCAACAGGTATTAACTGTACTTTGTGTCTTTTTTTTATAACTAAAAACTTAACTGTATTCGTTTCTATTTTTTCTTTTGAGATTGTTCGTTGTAAAGCTTGTTCCAAGCGTTCTCTATTAAAAGGTTTAGGGACAAAATCTAAAACCCCATATTGAAAAGCGGTAATTGCTTGGTCTTTATAAGCAGAGATAATTATCGTATGAAACGATTTAGAAACGGCTGTAGCAAGCAAATCAAAACCATTATTACCGTTGAGATTCAAATCTAGAAGAACAAGATCTAGTGGGTTGTTTGCAATAAAACTCAATGCCTCATGAATTGTATTAATATGTTTTAATGATTGTAAAGTATTGCCAAAAATATCACGAGTCATTCGTTCTACTCTTTTGGCAATTCTTGATTCATCTTCAACAATTAAAATATTCATCTGCTTAATAATATATCTTTATAGTGTTTTTCCATCCATGATTGGTTGGTTCAGAGTTAAAATCCCAATGTTCATGATAACTTTCTGTTAACCGAGCTTTTATATACTTTAAACCTGTACTTTCTTTTATATCATTAGTTTCTTGTCTCACATTAGTGGCAAAGGTTAAAAATGTATAACGTTTGTAATCATTATTTGATTCAAAAATGAGTTTAAACTTAATATTGTTACCTTTCTGAGGCAAGCTGTGTGTAATTCCGTTTTCTAAAAGCGTATGAAGAATACCTGGAGGTATTTTTTCTTCAAAGTCTATACCTTTTTCTTCCCAAGTATAGTTGATTTCTTTACGGTACTTCATTATTTCGAGATGTGTACGACAAAGTGATATCTCTTGAGCAATAGAAATTAGTGTTTTGTTTTCTATTTGATTAAAAAGATCAAATTCTTTAGCTAAAGCTTCTATAAACAGAACACCTTTCTTTGGGGTTTCTTCTATCCAATCTATTAATGAGGTTAAAGTGTTCATTAGAAAATGTGGCTGAATATTTTTTTTGAGTAATTCCAGGCGCAATCGTGTAGATTGAACCAAAGAAGTTTCATACGCAAGTCTTTGTTCTTTGATTCTAAGTGAAAGTAAATAGAACATTCCGAGAAGAATAAGGCTAAAACCTACATAAAGACCTATATTAAAACGAGTAACAAAATTTATCAGCATCGACAGAAGAAGTGTTAACAATACAAGACGAGCACCTTTAATTTTTTTATAAACACCCAAAGTCACAATACCGAACGAAAATATCCACATACTTAAAGCCATGTTACGATAGGTGAAATTGAAGAAGTCATGTTTGATGAAAAATGTAAACAACAATATTACAGCATAAGCAATTAAAACAATTTTACGTTTTGGATACGGGAATTGCAAGGAAAAATATAATGGAATTAAAAAAGATATTCCAAACATCAAAACACCTATAACTTCTAAACGAATTGCATGATGTCTGTAATGAATGGGTACATAAGTTGTAATGAATTCAACAAGGTTTAATATAAAAAAAAGAAAACAACAAATACTAAAAATAAGTATGGGGTATTCTTTTTTGTCGCCCAAAAATAAAAAAAGAAAGTAAATGGAAGCAATTAGAAAAGCGCCTGCAAAAATGTGCATATAAGAAGTTTCTATGAGTCGATTGGTTAATAAATCGTCATAATTAGCTATATCTACTTTCATACCAACATGATCTGGAAAATAATAAACACTTGTTCTTATAGCTAAAAGATGCCTCCCTTTTTGAGTTAAGTGAGAAGGAATGATAAAAGCTGCTAACATTTCACCTTCAGACCCTAATGCTATTTCCTGCCCTGGGTTTCCATTTTTTCCTATCAAAACTCCATCCCAATAAACTTCGTATTCTCCATAAATATATGGTCGAATAGCATAAGGATGTAATGGGTTAGGTTCCTTTAAAATGTCTATTGGAGTTCTGGACCAGTAAATCTCACCTCCTTCTAGCTTTGGCTTCTTTTTACTCCAATCATCGTCATTCAAGTTTTTAGCAGCCCACTCTGGTTGATCTCCTATTTCGGCTACTGTATTATACTCTATAAAAACAGGTTTTTGGGAACAAGAGGTTGCAAGTAATATGAAGCATATTAAAAAGAATTTAGGCGAAAATCTCAAGTTCATTTTGATGGAGTTTACTAGTGCAAGATAATCATTATGGATAGCTTCTTTGAGTAGTTCATTGATGCATAGAGCAGTTGATATAATTTAGATCGAAAAAATGAAAAAAAAAAGCATTCTTTACAAGGTAAAGCGTCAAAAAAAAATTAAGATCAATGAAAAGAACATATTCTATTTTGCTTATTGTAGGAACATTATTTTTAAATGCTTGTAATACTACAAACCAAAAAGCAAACGAAATAGATTTCCCACCATTAGAGGCGCTCTTTTTTGAGGAAAACCCACCAGGCTTGATTCCTGAGATTCTTGCACCTGGATTTGTTGCTACAGGAGAAGATTTTGTAGGGAACGCTAAATTTTCTTCTGATATGAAAGAGATTTATGTCGATAAACACGATGGAAATTATAAAAATTCTAAAACCATTGTTATTCGATATGAAAATAATAAATGGCATAACGATTCTATTATTACCAATATAAAACGTCCGGATAACTTTTCTAAGGATGGAACCATTATATACAAGCAAAATAAATATAGAAAACGAACTGAATCGGGATGGTCAGAATTAAAAAACATGGGAGCACCTTTTGATGATAAATTTATCATGGGAATATCGATTACAGGCAAAAAAACTATTTTCTTTAGTCATTTTGATAGACCAGATAGAGATGGAGCAATTAGTTATTCACGATTCATAGATGGAAAATACCAACCTAGTCAAAAACTTGGCAAGGAGATTAACAACGGAAAGCCTTTAGCCCATCCTTATGTAGCTCCAGATGAATCCTATATACTATGGGATGCAGTAAGAGAGGGTGGATATGGTGACAGTGACCTATACATTAGTTTTAAACAGAAAGATGGTTCATGGGGAGTAGTAATGAATCTAGGGCCCTATATAAATACGGAACAATCAGATAGTAGTCCTAGTGTTACACCAGATGGAAAATACCTGACTTTTTTTAGGGGAGGTCATACAATTAATGAAGACGGTAGTTTTTATGTGTTTGGAAACCCTTATTGGGTAAGTGTTCAGGTTATTGAGAATCTAAGACCTGATCCAGATTTGCAAAATTCTGCAGCTACAACCTACCCAATTGCTTATGGGGCAGATGGAATTTGTCTTACCAATATTGAAGGCACATCAAAAATCAAACTTACTGAAGGGTATCATGGGTATCCAGCTTGGTCTCCAGATGGAAAACGCATTGCTTTTTATGGAAAAGATGATAATAAAAAGACATGGTCTATTCATACCATAAATAGTGATGGTACAAATATGCAACGGTTGACTCATCTAAAAAAATAAATGGGATAATGCACTTGACTAGTCTCCAGATGGGACAAAAATTGTTTTTGGAAGAGAGTATAGAAATTCCGAAGGGGAGCAGCATCCAGAGATTTGGATTATGAATTCAGATGGTAGTGAGCAGACTCAAATAAAGTCGCTAAAAGAGAGTAATCCTTATTTTAATCCAGACGGAAAAAGAATTGTCTTTTCCAGGGAATTTAAAGATAAAAGTAGTGCAATAAGTATCGCAGATATTGATGGTAAAAACATCATTCAATTGACACATAATGGCGTTAAAGAATGGCACCCTGATGTTTCACCTGATGGCAAACAAATTGCTTTTATGTCTGACAGAGATGGTAATTTTGAAATTTATGTGATGGATATCGATGGCTCCAATCAAAAACGATTAACATACAACGATACCCGTGATTCTATGCCTTCTTGGTCACCTGATGGTTCCCAATTAATTTTTCTTTCAAGAACAGATGGAAAAGGTAATATCTATAAAATGAATAGGGATGGCTCTTCAATAAAAAAAATTATACCCAATAGAGGGAAGCCTGCGTGGTTTAAAACAACTCAATAAATAATTGTTAAAAGCTGATAAATCGATCATTCAATTAAAAAAATATCAATATGAAAAATAGCATCGCATTACTAGTAAGTATCATTTTTGTTCAATTATGTATAGCACAATCAAATACTAATTTAATTAAAAAGGTAGAAAATGGCCTTATAACAAATCCAGTATATATAGAAGGTGATGCTACATCGTCTATAGAAGAACGTATGAAACACTATGGAATTCCAGGGGTTAGCATAGCTGTTATACACGATGGTAAAGTTGTATGGGCCAAAGGTTATGGAGTAACGGATAAGGAAAGTAAAACGCCAGTAACCAAGCAAACACTTTTCCAAGCAGGAGCAACTGGTATGCCAGTAACAGCCTATGGCGCATTACGCCTTGTAGAAGAAAATAAACTAGACTTAGATGAAAACATTAACAACTATTTAAAATCCTGGAAAGTACCAGAAAATGAATTTACTAAAGAAAAGAAAGTTACCATTAAAAATCTTTTAAATCATTCTGCGGGAATATATCCTCGTGGAACCGGAGGATATAGTATAAATGATAAACTTCCAACACTTGTAGAAACACTAAACGGTGTTTCTCCAGCTAAAAACGAGCCAATTACCATAAATAAAGAGCCTAGTGAAAGTGTTCGTTTTGCATACGCCAGCTATGTGCCCATTCAGCAAATGATGTTAGATGTAGATGGGAAAACATTCCCAGAGATCATGGATGAACTCGTATTACAACCCTTAGAAATGAATAGCAGCTCGTTTAATCAATCGCTTACAGCAACACAGTTAACAAAGGTAGCAACAGGTTATTTACTAGATGGCTCTATAGTAGAAGGTGGAAGACATATCTATCCTTCAATGGCTTCCTATGGATTATGGACAACTGCCGAGGACTATGCAAAGTTTATAGTCAACATACAACAAACCATAAATGGTAATCGTACTAAAGGATTATCAAAAGAGTTAACAGAATTAATGGGCACTCCCTATGGAGTAGGTAATTCTGATTGGTCATTTACGCTCGGTTTAGGGTTTCAACTTTTAAATAGAAACAATGACATCTACTTAAGGCATCATGGATGGAATAGAGGTTTTTATGCCGAGATAGTGGCCCATAGAGACAAAGGTTATGGTGTAGTTGTGATGTCCAATTCCACTTTTCCAGTTTTTAATGCTGAGGTAATTCGTTCTGTAACCATTGCATATGATTGGGATCATTATACTCCAGCACATAAAAAAATGAAAATTGAACCCTCTTTAGCCGATAGAATTACCGGTAGATATCAAACTACGAATAGGGTAGTGTCTGTTTTTCAAAAAGACAATCAGCTGTTTTCTAAAAGTATATTTAATGTAGAAGCTCAAGAATTGGTTAGAGTCTCAGATAGTACCTATGTAACAAGAAATTCAAGTAGGTTGATACAATTCAAACCAAATACTGAAAATGGAGCAATAGATTTATTATACATTAATAGAAATGATAATACTGTTACTTACACTTTAACAAGGGCAAGCACTATTAAAAAAGAGCCTGTAGAATACCTTGTTGAAGGTAACTTTGAAAAAGCACTCCAAGGGTATAGAACTTTAATAGAACAAGATCCTACACACCTCACAGTTAATGAAGGATATATAGACGATCTGGGAGAACATCTTTCAAATCAGGGTGAAATAGAATTATCACTAAATGCTTTCAAATTAAACACTATGCTCTATCCTGATCGTTTCGAGGTATACAATAGATATGCAAATTTCTGTGAGCGAGCAGGAAAAATAGAACTGGCAATTTTAAATTATACGAAAGCGATTGAATTAAACCCTCAAAACAAACGTGCTAAAGAAAAACTCGAAGAATTACAAAAAAGCAAATAAAATAAACTTTCATTTAGTTTGATGCAGAGACACCAGATAAAAATACTTGTTTTTAGAGGCTTGAAATAAAGATGATGAGGATAGAATAGGTATTGGGGTGTTTCTACTGATTATTGATATAAATAGAACAAAGCGTATAGAAAAACTAGTAGTTTTTTAGTAAACGTGCCAACTGGCGGGTTGGAATTATAAATACAAGTAAGTAAATTAATGAAAAAAACATATTTAGTTTTAATACCTGTGTGTATTTTGTTTTTAAATGCCTGTAATACAAAAAAACAGAAAGCAAATGATTCTGATTTTCCAGCCTTAAAAGATCGCTATCTTGGACAAAAGCCACCTGGCTTAATCCCAGAAGTTTTTGCTCCTAGTATCGTTTCAATTGATGGAAGGTTTGAAGGAGGCATTTCCTTTTCTCCTGAATTGGATGAAATGTATTTTGGGGCTGATAATCAAGACAACGAGACATCTATCTATTTCTCTAAATTCAAAGATGATAAATGGACTCCCGTAAAAAGAGTAAATTTCACTAATGGGGAAAAAAATGAAGAATTACATCCATTTGTTAGCCCTGACGGTAAAAGAATTTATTTCACAGCCATGCATTCTGTTTTTGCAGATGAAAAAATTTGGTATGTAAACCGCTTAGAGAGCTCTTGGAGTGGTGCAGTTCTGTTTGATTCACCTATAAATGACGACCTAGTATTTTTTCCTAATCAAGCTAAAAATGGTGACCTTTATTATTTCAATTTGTCAAAGAGAAAAACGTATTATGCACCTAATGAAAATGGTAAATATCTTGAATTACAGGAAGTTTCACTCGAATTTGGCCATCATGTTTTCATTTCTCCATCTCAAGATTATTTGATAGTAACCGCACGGAACAATGAAGAAGATGGAAGAAGGGATAATGATATGTATGTCTATTTCAAAGAGAAAGACGGAACGTGGACAAAACCCATAAACCTTGGAAATACCATAAACACTAATTTTAATGAAAAAGGTCCAAGAATTACTCCAGATGGTAAATATTTGTTTTTTGGCAGAGACGAAAGAGATATACAACCTGGACTATCAAATATCTATTGGGTAAGCACAGATGTAATCCATAGGTTAAGGCCTGTAAGTTTATGAATGCTATAGTACTATTATATGAATTATATTTTCTTAAAAACTACTGTTTATCGTCGCTATAATTATTATCTTGAACTATTATTAATTTTAAAATTTTACAGTTATGTTAGAAAAATTTAAGCAATTTGAAATTCAAAACCCTATAAAAGTTTTTGGAGGCACTTCTTCAGATTTTATAGATAACGATGTAATTGTTATTGCTAAGTATCCTGGGAGTGATGGTACTCCATTAACCTAGAAAAAGCGGATTTCGGTTCACTTTTAATTTTTCTTTATCTATATTGATATTGCAAGATTTGTAAGGCATCGAGAAGACGTAGGCCAAAAATCTATTTATTTTTTAGTTCCTAAAAGCAGAAAATCCTGTGAACCCCTATTACTCAAGAAAAGATCTTTAATAGAATCTCCGTTTAAATCAATAAAATCAATATCGAATCCTCGTCCTACAATATTTTCTGGAAGGATTTCATGGGTAGCTTCTGTAAACTTTCCCAGACCATCATTAAGATACACACTAAAGGGTGTATTACCATCAAATCGAGGTCCATTAGTATTCCCAGTCATAATATCAGCATCTCCATCATGGTCTATATCTAAAAAAACGATTCCAAAACAGCGATTATCATCTTTAGGTAAATGTGTGGCAGTAATATCGGAGAAAAAACCTTGTCCATCATTTAGAAGTAATCTATTCTGTCTTAATGCATTGGGTACAAACGCCTGAACATTCCCATATAAAATATCCAAATCACCATCTCCATCGATATCTGCTACATCTACCTCTCTTGTTTCTTCTGGTTCAGTGCGGTAAGGCAATCTACCTGAAGATTGGTCTTCAAAAAAGCCTTTTCCGTCATTAATTAGTATTCGATTGGCATCTTCATTACCAATCAATACATCTTGATCTCCATCATTATCGATATCTGCTAAAGTAAGGTCTTGTGTTACATCTATAAATTTCCCAAATCGTTTGATAGTTTCATCTTTAAAATGTCCTTTCCCATTGTTAATCAATATATTATTTTGACCATTATTTCCAATCATAATATCTGGTGCTCTATCATTATTGATGTCAATTACAACGACCGAATTAGACGTTCCTGTAACAGGAATTCTATCCCCTGCGGTTATAAAAGTACCGTCTCCATTATTTAAATACAATTCATTGGTTTTATCATCTTCACTAACAATAATAATATCCAAATCTCCATCCAAATCTAAATCAGCAATACCAATATCTTCACTATCATGATCTACCTGTGGTATACGTGAAGCGCTCTCATTGGTAAAATTTCCTTTTCCATCATTTAAGAGTAGGATATTAGGCCTGTGCTCATTCGCAATTAAAATATCCATATCTCCATCTTGATCTAAATCAGCAATTCCAGCATCCATTGATAATAATTGTAAATCTTTATAGGGTAAGTTTGTTGTGGTAACATCTTTATAAAGGGGAGTAGACTTGTTATTTTGATTATCATTCTTTTGGCTGTATCCAATGTTTAAAACTCCAACAATTAGACATAAAGTGAATACTTTTTTCATCTACTTAATTTTATGTATTTGATGCTAATGTAAGGTATTTTAAAGCTAATTCGTAGAAGATTTATAGGTATAACAAATTCTGCTATATTTTTTCAAAAACAGTGTTAAATAGATAAGGATTAAAACTTAATTCTCTAGATTATAATCACTAATAAAGCTACAATTATTATCTTTATACTAAATAATAAATTATTCTAGAAATGAAACTACGTACTATATCTATTTTATTTGCAATAATTGTACTTTCTATTGCATGCAAACAGAAAACAGAATCTAAAGATGAAGCTGATATAACTGAAGAATTACCTGTAAAAATAAAGGGAACTGAAGTTACCTATGCTTCTGATTCTACTAATCTTAAAGGTTATATAGCTTATGACGAAAATAAAAAAGATAAACGCCCAGGGATACTTATTGTACATGAATGGTGGGGGCATAATGATTACGTTCGCCAACGTGCAGATAAGTTAGCAGAACTAGGATATACTGCCATAGCAATTGATATGTATGGCAATGGTAAACAAGCGAATCATCCTGATGATGCAGGAAAGTTTGCAATGAGCGTAATGACTAATCTGCCTGAAGCAAAAGCGCGTTTTAATGCCGCGATTAATCTGTTAAAAAATCAAGAATCGGTAGATCGTGAAAAAATAGCAGCAATTGGTTATTGTTTTGGAGGAAGTGTAGCACTCACAATGGCAAACACCGGTGCAGATCTTGATGCTGTTGCAGCTTTTCATAGCGGAGTTGCTCTTCCTGTAATGCCAAACAACAATTTAAAAGCTCGTGTATTGATTTGCAATGGTGCTGATGATCCGTTTATAAGTCCAGAATCTATTACTGCTTTTAAATCTGCTATGGATTCTACGGGTATCAAATACGAATATGTTTCATATCCAGGTGTAAAACATAGTTTTACTTCTAAAGAGGCCGATGCTAATGGTGAAAAATTTAAATTACCGCTCGCATATGATGCAGAAGCGGATCAAAAATCATGGGCTAGTTTACAATTATTGCTTAATGATGTTTTTTAGTTAGCTATATAAAATAATTTTAATTCTTATTTTTTAATCATTCACTTATACGTTTAAATAACTATACAACTATTTAGAATGCTGTTACTTTGATGAGTTAAGTTATAGATAATAAAATTATAAAGAAATGTAAACGCAACTACCTTGCATTTGAAAAATTATATTATTTTTGCACCGTATTAAAAAAGCAAAGTTCAAAAAATATATAAATACCAGAAGATTCCTCTCAATGGTGACTATTTTGGTAATTGCGTTTGATTTGATGTGCTGTTTATAGCAATGAGGAAATATTTACAAATCTTATTTTTTTTAATCTTGATTTTCTTCAAGGTTTCTGCAGCACACGTTTATTTACATAACCATGATGATAGCAATATAGACAATTGTGAGCTTTGTGAACATGCTGTTTACAATCAAACTATAGAATTTTCTACTCCACCATCCTTTGATAAAGATTTTGAAATTGATCGTATTCCTGCTATTTATCATCAGGAAAGCCATTATGAAAATATATATATTACAGTTTTTATAAATGACATATATTTTGGCAGACCACCACCTTCTCTAATATAATATTTTTATATAGGTTCGCCTAATCTTGTTAAGTTTCACAGAGATTTCTTTATCAGAATAGATTTATTAATTTATGTAGCATTATCATTATAGGCAACACGAAAGGTCTAATTTTAAAGACCGTACTAATTTGGATTAAGAACTTATATAATGAAAAGGTAAATAATGTCATATTAATAATAATTTTTCGATTTAGAAAATAAAGTGAAACAACTTTTTATAATTATATTTTCTCTACTAATCTGTTCACCATCTATAATGGCTCAGGAAGCGTCTTGTAAATACTCCATTAAAGGGAAGGTGTTAGACGTCACCAGTAAAGAACCCATACCTTATGCCACTGTTAGGGTTAAGGATACAGATAAATACGCATTAACCGATGAAAAAGGTGATTTTTATATTGAAGGCTTGTGTTCAGATAACAATACTTTAATTATTTCGTGCTTAGGGTATTCGGATGTTACAAATGAGCATCATCATGAACGTGGTGAGAACTTTCATTTTTATTTAACTCAAAAAGTTACTGGTTTAGATGGAGTAACTGTTCAGGCTGAACGAGATAAAGAAAAAGGGACAGAAACCATTTCGCAAGTCAGGCTCTCTAAAGAAGAGATAAGAAGCATCCCGACACAATCTTTGGGCGCTGCAGTAGCTAAAGTAGATGGAGTAACCTTTGCATCGATAGGATCCAATGTACAATTACCAGTTATTCATGGGTTAACCGGAAATCGCATTTTGTTTTTAAACAATGGAATAAAACACGCATTTCAAAACTGGGGAAATCAGCATGCTCCAGAAATAAACATCAATGCTGCAAATAATGTTACTATAATTAAAGGTGCTGCCGGGGTACGTTTTGGACCGGAAGCTTTAAGCGGTGTTGTTCTTGTTGATCCTAATCCTTTATTGTTAGATAATTCTTTATATGCCAATATTAGTACAAGTTTTCAAACCAATGGACGTGGAGGGAACGCTAATTTTGAGGTTGGAAATGGAGAAGAGAAATGGAGTTATTTTTTGAATGGAAGTATTACCCGATTAGGAGATCTTGAAGCCCCTGATTTTAATTTAACTAATACAGGTAAAATAGAACGAGCCATAGGTTTAGGGGTGTTACACCATCTTGATAAATGGGATTTTAAGGTGTATTACAATTTTATAGAACAGAATTTAGGACAGTTGCGAGGAGCCTTTGCTGCGACTGCTGATGCTTTTATTGAAGCTATCAATGCTAATGTGCCTAGATTTACTTTCCCTTTCTCCTATAATATCAATGAACCCAATCAAGTCTTGCAACATCAATTGGCAAAGGCAGAGATAGATTGGAATTATTCTGATAAAGGGAAATTGACCTTCCGTTTTGGAGCTCAATTAAATAGAAGAGAAGAGTTTGATGTAAGAAGAAATGCAGAATTACCCATTATAGATTTGGAACTTACCACCTTAGATTATCAATTAGAATGGAAGCATCCTGTCTGGAAAGGATGGGATGGTCTAATAGGAGTACAATACTTTGCCCAAGAAAATGAAAATAATACGCTAAGAACACAAATAACTCCTTTTATTCCCAATTATGAAACCAATAGGTTTAGTGTTTTTGCTACTGAAAAAATAAAGCTGGGTGAAAATACTTTAGAAGCGGGAATACGCTTTGACATTGAAGAAAATGATGTAGCTGGATTAATACCAGGGAATGATGTTTTTAGAGACCAATATACCTTTACTAATTTTACAGCTTCATTAGGGTATCAATGGAAGCTTTCTGAAAATAGTACGTTTAGAACCAATTTAGGTTCTGCCTTTCGTACGCCTAATGTGGCAGAACTTTTTAGTTTTGGGCAACAAGGTTTTTCATCCACTTTTGGGCTACTGCGATTTACCAATAACAACGGTGTACTTAATACCAGTGAAGTTACCCTTTTAGACGATAGTGATGTAGATTTAGAAAGAGGATATAAGTTTACCAATGAATTTAGGACATCTAATAAAAACAATGCACATGCTATTACAGTGTACGGGCATTATATTGAAAACTTTGTTTTTGACAGGCCCTTAGGTGTTTTTGGAAGTGTTAGAGGCCCTCAGTTAGGTTTTTTTATTGATCAGGCCGATGCCTTGTTTCTAGGATTTGATTATACCTGGAAAAAGGAATGGTCAGAACGTATCTCAAGTACTTTTGGGGTTAGTTATCTGTGGTCGAGAAATATTGGAGAAGATGAACCTTTGATTAACCAACCCCCAATTTCTACCAATCTTGAATTTCAATGGGACCAGGGGAAGTTGTGGTTTTTTGAATCTTCAAAATGGAGCCTTCGCCCTAGTTATACTTTCAGGCAATTTCAAGCACCACGTACGGTCTCTATTGAAAGTTTAGTAGATGAATCTGAGATTATTACTGAAGATTCTGAAATTTTTGATTTTATAGATGCTCCTGATGGTTACTTTTTATTGGATGCATCCTGGAATTTTAAATGGAAAAATCTTAGCGGAGGTATTACTGCGCAAAATTTATTAAATACCAGTTACCGGAATTACTTGAATGAATTCAGGTATTTTGCTGATGAACCTGGTATAAATATATTGTTTAACCTGAATTATAGCTTTAAATAAATGAAAAATGAATAAACTAACCCAAATGCTATTTACAATTACCAGACCTCCATAATCTTTTAGTGTATAGAAGAACGTACTTATATAAATAATTAACATAGTAAAATTAAATAAAACAAGAAAAATGAAAACAATTAATCAATTTAGAAATTTCCGTTTAATGGCCTTATTATTTGCAGCTTTTACCATAGTAAGTTGTAGTAGTGACGATGATGGTGTAGATGCACCAGACGATGTAGATGAAGTAGAAGTAATTACCAATGTTACTCTTATCTTTACAAATAACGCAGATGCAACAGATGTAGTGATGGCTACTGCTGAAGATCCAGACGGAGAAAGTATCCAAGAATTAGCGGTTGATGGTCCTATTAACCTTACTGCTGGTGTGACATACACATTAACTTTTAATATTTTGAATGCACTAGATGCCGATGACGTAGAAGATATAGGAGAAGAAATTCTTGAAGAAGATGATGAGCATCAATTTTTCTTTGGATTCACAGACGGTGCCTTTACTAATCCAACTGGGAACGGTAACATAGCTCCTAATACTGGATCTGTGAATTATGCTGATGCGGATGAAAATGGTCTTCCTGTTGGTTTAGAAACAACATGGACTGCAGGTACAGCAGTATCAGGTGGTGAATTTAATGTTAGATTACAGCACCAGCCTGTTGTAGATGGTAATATTGTTAAAACAACTACTTCAACATCTAACACTGGAGATACTGATTTCGACTTAACATTTATGTTAAATATTGAGTAACTAATTTTTTATTATTAAACAAATCTCCCACCTTGGTTTAACAATCAATGTGGGAGATTTTGTATTTAATAAAGATTATTTGAAGTTTACTTTCTTTAATTTTTTTCTTTTCCAAAAGTTGTTTTATAAAAAACGAATGAAATCAGAGAATAAGGCTAGGTAGAAGTTATTTTTATTAAATAGAACGCAAAAGTGAGCTACTAAGAGGTGATAGGAGAGTAGGGAGAATGTATTTGGAATAGAGGTTAGTTATTTTACAATTTTGCTAAACCTTCTAATTTTTCAAAAACAATAACCTTATACATAGCACTCACAGGGATTTTATTATTTTCAATTAACAAATTTGTTTTGGTCGCTTTTGTAACTCTATCCAGGTTAGCAATGTATGATTTATGTGTGCGCTGGAAATTTTCAGGTAATAAGGTAATAATATTAATAAGTGTTTGAGAGATCAAGTACATTCTTGAATCTGTAAAGATTTTTAAAAAATTCCCAAAACTCTGAATGTATAGGATTGATTTAAATGAAATATTAACAGGCATTCCATCATGCTTTATTTGAAGTTCCTCACTTTCATTATTTTTTCTAGGTTGTGCTGTTAAAGAGGTTGAAATTTTATTTATGGCTTTTAAAAAACGTTCAATTTTTACAGGTTTCAATAAATAATCTACCACACCATAATTATAACTTTCTAAAGCATATTCAGAATAAGCTGTAGTTAAAATAACTTTAGGTGGTTTTATCATAGAACGCAAAATTTCCATGCCATTAAGCTCTGGCATTTCAATATCGAGAAAGATAAGATCTAATTCATTTTGCTGAGTGAAATTGATAAATTCTAATGGATTCCCTGTGCTTAACACGAGTTCTAAGTTATCAATTTTAGCGCAATATTCTTCTAAAATCTTACGTGCTAGTATTTCATCGTCTATAATACCAACTTTAATCATTTGTTGTTTTTTTTATTATGAAAACTCATAAATCAATAGATAAATTTATACTATATATTTTTTCTTGATCATCTATTTCTAATACATAAGCATTAAGGTATAGTAAATTTAAACGTCTTCTAACATTTTCAAGACCTATTCCTATTCTTTCGAGTTCAGAAACGACTGAAGGCTTCGAATTAACTACACAAAAATGAAGAGTAGTATCTTTTATCGTGGCAGAAATATCGATTTTACTCTGTTCATTCGTACTTCGAGCGCCGTGTTTAATAGCATTTTCAACAAATGGAATGAGTAACATAGGAGATATCTTTAAGTCCAATGAATTTCCTCCAATTAAAAACTCAATAGTACAACGTTTGCTAAGTCTTTTTTCTTCAAGCAACAAATAGTTTTCTATAAACTCAAGCTCTTCTTTTAATAAAACGATATCTTTTTTGGAACTCTCTAATTGATACCGCATTAATTCTGAAAGCTGCATGACAAGGTCTGGAGTTTCTGGTGACTGCTGTCTAGAAAGCGAATAAATACTGTTTAATGAGTTAAATAAAAAATGAGGATTCACCTGCTCTTTTAAATAGTTGAGCTCCATCTCTTTTTGTAATTTTTCTTTCTCAGTATTTTCTCTTCGGATGATCATATTTCTTCTTAAAAAAAAGGCTGCCATACCAGTACCGGTAGTATATAAATAAAAGAAAAAAAATTTAGAAACAATAGGCCAGCCTTTCCAATAACCTTTAAAATAACTCCAAAGAAATATGCTCCCAATAAGTAGTATTCCATATAATAAATAGTGGCGCTTATCTAAGAAAAATGGGATGAAAATAAAATGATTTACCCATATTAGAGTCATAATAATAGCTGCAGATTGAAGCTCCCATATATAAAAAGAAAAACTGGTGTCAAATTGACCTCTACCTATCCATCCACTTAATATTTCTAGTATGGCTACTAATAAATAGGCTCCAATATTAATGAGTATGGTATGCTTCCAGGGTTTTGTAATCATAAACGTTTTTTAAAACAAAGAATAAAAATAATAGCTATGCCTGTATATCTAACTGATTTATTTATAAAAGACTTATATCAATGACAAAATGATTTTGTCATTTAAATATTGTATTTATCCTATTTAAAAATTTGGACAGGAATCATACTATAATTTTATCCAAACCAAAACATTTATAAATGTTAAAAACTATGAGAAAACTATATTTTATTTTGATGTTTATATTGGCAGTATTTATAAATGCTTGCAATACTAAAAAAAAGAGTTCAAAAGACAGTGATTCATCAACTATAGAAAGCTCTTATCTTGGTTTAAAGCCACCAGGTTTAATTCCCGAATTGTTTGCTCTCGGAATTGTTTCAACAGAAAACCTGGAAATCGAAGGTGCCTTTACACCAAACATGAAAGAATTCTATTTTACCAGACAGATAGAAGGTGCCGTACCTAAAACATACGTCATTAAATATGAAAATAATAAGTGGCATGAATCTTCTATAGAATCTCGCTCGGGAGAAGTTTTTATATCTATAGACGGTAATATAATGTACTTAGGAAATAAATATAAAGAACGAACAGCTTCAGGATGGTCAAAGGAGAAAAGTTTAGGCTCACAATTTGAAAAAATTCCCATTATGCGCCTTACAGCTTCAACTACTGGCACTTATGTTTTTGATGAACGAGAAGAAATAGGTACCATTCGATATTCCCGATTAGTTAATGGTAAGCGTGAAGAACCGAAAGTATTCAACGAAATTATTAACACTGGAAAATGGATAGGTCATCCTTTTATTGCACCCGATGAAAGTTATATCATTTGGGATAGTGAGCGAGCAGGTGGATACGGTAATTCGGATTTATACATTAGTTTTCGTCAAAAAGACGATTCTTGGGGACCTGCTATAAATATGGGGGAAGATATAAACATCGAATATGAAGATGCTTTTGGTAGTGTGACGCCAGACGGAAACTACTTTTTCTTTCACAGAATACATCTAAGCTCAGAAAGCTTTCGGGAAAGCAAAGCCAATATTTTTTGGGTAGATGCGCAAGTTATTGAGAACCTAAGACCTAAACAATAATCCATAATTCATAATCCATAAAACGAATTGAAATTCATGAAAAAAACATATTTTATTTTATTTATTGCAGGAACATTATTTTTTATCGCTTGCAATACAAAGACGCAAAAAGTAAACGATTCTAATTTCCCACCCATAGAAGATCGCTATCTTGGTCAAAAACCACCAGGTCTCACCCCAGAATTGTTTGCACCTGGTATTGTTTCTACTGAAGAGCATATTGAAACTGAAGTTTTGTTTCTACCAGACATGGCAGAGCTTTCTTTTAATAGGGCTAGCGGAATAAATGGAGATCCTGAGAGGTTAATTGTGATGGAATACAAAGACCATAATTGGAATAGGAAGTCTATTCCTTCATCTGATACTGGTAATTACAGAGAGCGTTTCAGCCCCAGGTATAAAGAGTTGAATAGTCGCGAGCCTTTCAAGGATATTCCTATTTGGGGAGGGACACTGTCATCTAAAGGAACCTATTATTTTTATGTTTTAGATCCAGATGGTAGTGGTTATATGGGGTATTCACGCCTTATAAATGGCAAGTATGAAACTCCTCAAAAAATGAGTAGTGCGATTAATAGAGGTAAGTACATTGCCCATCCTTTTAAAGTAACTCCCGATGGAAAGTATTTTACTTTTTGGAGAGGATATTTTAAGACTAAAGAAGATGGAAGTAGAGTTTTAGCAGGTAACCCTTATTGGATGGATGCAAAGATTATTGAAGATCTCAGGCCTAAAAATTAGCTATAAAAGAAGATAAGTTCTTATATCAATTAAAGAGGTTATATCATTTTGAATTTCCAAAAAAAATAACCACGCTAAAGAAAACTTAAAGAATTACAAAAAAGCAAATAAAACTAATTTTCACTTAATTCAATTTGTGGCAACACCCGAAAAAATGCCTGTTTTTATAGATCGGAAGAAAAAGATGATGAAGGGAGAGATCACTATTGGGTGTTTGCCCAAATTATTAAATCTAAGAGCTAAATCGTATAGAAAAGATCTAATAGGCTCTTTTAGGGCAGTTCATTAGTATCCAGAGCAGTTGACATAAAATTAAATTATATAAATAAAATACATTATTTACAAGTTAGGTACAGTTTGCAAGAAACAATATCAGTTATGAAAACACATCTAAAAATAGTAATCGCTACAGTTTTACTTCTTTTCACAACGAATCAAATTATAGCACAAGCTGCTACAGAAGCCCATAAAGATTCATTAGAAATTGTAGGCAAAAAATAGCGCAACAAAATAATAAAGAACCATAAAAAATAAATAACTCAAATATTTGAATTTTTGGTATACTGGATACTTCTGAAATTAATTTTTTAGGTGATGCTATAGATGAAGAAAATCTCTTTGTTGCCGAAAATGAAGATCTTTTTGTAAAATCTAGTTTTGGTATTTTAAGCTTAAAATATCGCATCTCGATAGGTAATAATTCTTATTTACAAACCATTGCTTCTGTATAATTTTCTGATGGAAGCATCCTTTCAAATCATTTTATAGAAAAAGATACACCACAAGAACGCGCTATTCTTTATACTGAATCTGATAAAAATGAGTACATACTCTTTACTCAAAATGATGCCTAGCGTTGGTTTTAGAATCAAAGAGAAGGATAGAACAGTTTGTATTGAAGTAGGAAAGTCAAAAATATACCCGTCAATGGGTATTGAATAAAGAACATTCCTAATATAGTTTTGTTATTGATATATAATCGTAGCGGATTGTATCATTAAAAATATTAAAACAATGGCAAAGAAAAAAGATCCTGATTACTATAACGATCCTCATGCAGAACTGATTATTATGGTCAACCCATCTGCTTCATACAAATCTAATAGAGATAAACTTACTTCTGTAGCAGGAGGTGATACATCTAATATTAATAGTCTATTAAAAAAATATAATGCTCAGATTACTCCAATTTTTGGCACTGAAACCAGAATAAATGCAATGCCTAAAAAGAATCGTGAGTTTTTAGCGAGTCAAGAGGTGTACCCATCTAGTTATTATTATGTGAATTGTAATTCTAAAAAAGGCGAGTTATATCACAATCTTAAGAATGACAGTAATGTAATTGCTGCCTACATAAAACCCCCGGCAGAAATTGCTACAATACAAAGCAAAATACAAACCCCTATTGATTTTGACGTTCCTTCCAGCACACCTAATTTCATGATACAACAAGGTTATCTTAACAATGCTCCCGAAGGTATAGACGCCCGTTATGCTTGGTCGAAACCAGGAGGAAAGGGAGACCATGTTAGTGTTGTTGATATTGAAGGAGCTTGGCAGTTTAGTCACGAAGATTTAGGCACCAATCAAGGAGGTCTTATTGCAGGAACACCATCTACAAAGATAGGTTGGAGAGATCACGGTACAGCAGTGATAGGGGTAATTAGTGGTGATCAAAATTCTTATGGAATTACAGGAATTAGTCCTAATTCTAATATTAGTGGAGTGTCCATATTTGAAATAGGTACAGCCACTGCCATACGAAAAGCAGCAGATTCGCTTTCTACTGGAGATATTATTTTAATAGAGATTCATCGCGCAGGACCTCGATTTAGTTTTGAATGTCGTCGAGATCAAAAAGGATATATAGCAATAGAATGGTGGCCAGATGATTTTGCGGCAATACAGTATGCACATAGCAAAGGAGTTATTGTAGTTGGTGCAGCTGGTAATGGAGCAGAAAATCTTGACGATTCCCTATATGATATACGTCCAAACTCATTCCCTTCATGTTGGAGCAATCCGTTTAACATGAATAATTCTATTTCTAATGCAGTTATTGTGGGTGCCGGAGCTCCACCTTCTATGAATTATGGCCCAGACAGATCTCGATTAGATTTCTCAAATTATGGTGCCAGAGTAGATGTTCAAGGTTGGGGTAGAGAAATAGTAACTACAGGATATGGAGACTTACAAGGAGGAATAGATGAAGACCTATGGTATACTGCTCAATTTAGTGGAACATCATCAGCCTCTCCAATTGTTGTAGGCGCTTTGGCTTGCACTCAAGGACGATTAAAAGCAAAGAATAAACCTTTACTTACTTCAGCAGCCGCAAGGGATTTATTGCGAAAAACAGGATCTCTACAACAAAATGGCCCTAATGGTTCTGTTTCACAACGAATAGGAAATAGGCCTGATTTAAAAGAGATGTTTTCTGCCCTACAGTAGCTAAGAGGCTAGAATGAAATGGCACTCTTTATTTTAAATATAATACCCTATTAATACAACACATTAAAATTTAATACTATGTCACTAAAATCATATTTTACACTTTTTAGAAAACAAGAAACATCATTGCAAGTTACAGATGCAGCCGCAAAACTACCTAATCCTTTACCTCAGTGGGTTGCACTGTATTTAGGAGTATTGTTACAACCCTTTTTTACTGCTTTTAGAGAAGGTAAAGGTCTACTAGATATTAATAATGTTTATGGAAATTTCATCTATATCATCTTTGGTATTATTGTAGCTACAATACTGTTTCCTTCTGTGTATCGATCTTCTTTTGATACGGATCGTCCTAAATTTTTACAAATCATCCCAATTTTTACTGCAGGACTCGGATGGCAAACCATGATAGATGTTATTCAAGGTGGCACCTAGGGATATTTTATATATTGATCTATACAATGTTAAAATTCTGTCAAAAGGCCTTATAATAGTCGATATTCTTATTTGATCAATTCCCTTTTTCTAAATAATGAATGACCATAAATAGTAACTATGAATATCTTTTTATATTAATATATTAATTTGAACACGATATTATGAAATCCTTGAAAGCAAAAACCAGCATTTTACTACTTTTATTACCGATGATACTGTTAAACGCTCAAGGGGAGCTAAAATCTGTTGAGGGCTATTCGCCCAAGATTGGCGTAATGGTCTATATGCTGGAAGATTTAAAAGATAGAATTACCCAACAGGTTAAAGAGCTGGATCAATCACAAACTGATTTCCAGTATGATGCCAATGCCAATAGCGTAGGCGCTTTGATTATGCACTTGGTCTCTACAGAATCCTATTATCAGGTCGCAACATTAAAGGGTCGGGAATGGACAGAAGGAGCTTAAGAGATTGGGAGTTGCAGGCGAAATTAACGAAAAAGTAAAAGCATACTTAAAGGGAAGCCCATTACGTATTATTTAGATTTATGGGATGAAGTCCGGGAAATAATCTTAAAAGAACTCAAAACCAAAGATGATGATTGGTTCGCTTCGAGTATAGAAGAGGAGCTTAACTACCATTATATCTGGTATCACGTGATGGAGCACTCAGCCAATCATATGGGGCAAATTGCAACCATCAAGAATCGATTGTCTAAATAAAGGCATACGTTTGCGCGTGGTAACTGCAAATGTTAAATCCATTCTATAATTCATGAACATATAATTATCAAATAAATTTGGTGCGAGTAAATACTTTTTTGTATGATTCTTGAGTAGGAGAGGAGTACAAAATGCAACAATAAAAATTAAGCATCCTATAATTTTGTCATATATCATGAAATACCTTAAATTGCATCAATAGTATGATTATTTAAACAAAGTTATGGCGATAATTAGAAAAACAATAACATTTACTGAAAAGCAAGACAGATGGATTAAGTCACGAATTTCAGCAGGAGAATTTACTAATGATAGTGAATATCTAAGAGATTTAGTAAGGCGAGATCAAGCCAAAAATGCTAAGTTTTCAGTATTAAAAATGGCTATAACCGAAGGAATGGAAAGTGGTATTAGTAGCAAATCTGTTACAGATATAATGAAGGAAGTCGAAGAACGAATGAAAGCCGATGGGCGTTTATAAGATATCAGGGAAAGCCGAAGTTGATCTTGCAAAATTGTATGAATATGGCATTGAAGTATTTGGATTAAAACAAGCTCAGACATATTTACTAGGAATACATAATTTGTTTCAAATATTAAGTGATAACGATAGCCTAGGACGTGATGTATCAGAATTTGTTTTATCATTAAAAAGGTTTTCATATAAATCTCATCCCATTTTTTATTTAGTTACAGACATCGATATTTTAATTGTTCGTGTATTGTATCAAAGCATGGATTATGAAAACAATTTGTAGCTTTCTTAACAAGGCATTTAGCATAATAAAATTCAAAGTTTGTAAAGTAATTTTGAATACAACGGTTAACTAAAAATTTAAATCATCGTTTACCATATAGCGTTTAATATCGAATCATCCACTGGATAATCCAATATTAAAAGTGTACTATAATGAACTTGTATTATGTTTCTTTGCCTTGCCTATAATATTTGTTGTTTAATGTTAATATGTACACGACTTCATATTTTTAAAATAGAAAAGATAGGATTAGTGTAAAAGAAATGAGAATACTATATTTATATATAAACACGTTAGTTAAACAACCCTAATAACTACAATGAAACTCATATTCTTAAAAAAGCGGAAATTCTGGTGGAAATTTATTGCTATTACCATCCTGTTGCCAATGCTATTTTTTAGTATTTTATTGCTTTATGTTCATGTAAAACAGGACGATATTATTCAAAATAAAATTACTGCTTTGAATAAGCAACATCAAGGTTTAATTACAATAGGAGACACCCACTTGTCACTGTTCGCTAATTTTCCTGATCTTTCTTTTAAGATAGACGATGTAAAGGTCTATGAAACCAAAGAAGTTAATACGACAGAGATCCTTAACGTTGCCGATATTTACATCGGTTTTAATATCTGGGATATTGTAAATGGAAACTATAATATTCAGTCACTTCTTATAGAGGAAGGGTTCTTTAATATCGTGTTGCATGCCGATAGAACTATTAATTTTCAAAATGCGTTGGCATCTTTTGAAAAGAAAGAAAGTGAAGGGCTTGCGAATATCCAACTCAAGAGTATCAAATTACTTAATCTGGATATTCACAAAAAAGATGAAACAACCAATACAGATCTAGAAACTTTCATCTATTATGGAAAAGGTGGATTGAATATAAACAAAGACTTGGTTTCAGCTCAAGTCGATACTGAATTTGAAATGAATTTGGTTGATAATGGAGATACCACCTATATCCGTCAAAAACATTTTGAACTTCATACAGAGATCACACTTAATAAAAATACAGGACTACTTACCATTAAACCTTCAGGTGTTAAAATGGAACATGGTGATTTTGAATTAGTAGGATCTATAAATACTAAAAATGACATGGACCTTGATCTTTCAATCAAGGGAGCGAAACCAAATTTTGATATGCTTATTGCATTTGCTCCGGAAAATATTATACCTGTTTTGGAACGCTACAAAAATGCAGGGAAAATTTATTTTAATGGAAAAATTAAGGGACCTACCCTTCATAAACAAATACCATTTATTGATGTAGACTTTGGAGCAAGTGAGGCTTTTCTCGAAAATACAGATAAAGGTAAACGCGTTAAAGATATGGGTTTCAATGGCTATTTTACCACTGGAGAAGATTGCAATTTACGTACAATGAAATTTTCGCTAAAAGATATGACTGCCAAAATGGAAAAAGGGGAGTTTTTTGGTGATATCGTGATTAACAATTTTGAAGAACCAGAAGTAGATATGCAATTGAATGCTGATTTTAATCTGGGATTCATGGCTGATTTCCTAAACCTCAATGATATAGAAAACGTTTCGGGAAATGTTTCGTTACAAATGAATTTTCACGATATTGTTGATCTGGATCAACCTGAACTGGCACTCAATAAACTCAATCAAACCTATTTTAGTGAGCTGAAAATAACAAATCTAAGTTTATCTTCTAAAAATCTTCCCGCACCATTAGAACAACTCAATGTTCATCTTGTCATGAATGGGAAAGAAGCAACCCTCAATCAATTTGATATATTATTGGGTACATCTGATGTATCCATAACGGGATACTTATCCAATCTTCCTGCCATTGTACATCACGCAGACATTCCTGTAGTTGCTCATTTAGATATAGAATCGAATGTGTTTGATATCTCAGAACTTAGTCGTTATTCTAAGATAGACAGTATTGGCATAGACGAACAGATTGAGAATTTAAGTGCTGGATTCTCCTTTAAATCCTCGGCTAAGGCTCTTACAGAAGCTCAATACTTACCCAAAGGAGAATTCTTTATAGATAGCCTTCATGCTCAACTTAAACATTATCCTCACAAGCTACACGATTTTCATGTTGATTTTTTGATTGATGATGAAGATCTCAAAATTGTAGATTTTACTGGTTTTATTGATGATTCTGATTTTCATTTTAATGGATTGGCACACAATTATGGGTTTTGGATGCAGGAAGAACTTAATGGAGATGTAGATCTGGACATTACATTAACATCTGATGTATTGCGATTAGAAGATATTTTTTCTTATCAAGGTGAAAATTATATGCCTGAGAGTTATCGTCATGAAGAGTTTGAAAAACTAGCCTTACATTTTAACTCTAGTATGCACTACAAAGAATCAAGTTTACATTCTATAGATTTAGATCTTGATAAACTTGATACCAAAATGCACATTCATCCGCTACGATTTGAAGATTTTAGAGGTAATTTTCATTATGAAGATGATCATCTTGTAGTTAAAAATTTTATAGGTAAAATTGGCAGGACTTCTTTTAATACAAACATGAATTACTATTTAGGAGATAATGAAGCTATAAAAAAACGAGATAATTTTCTTGATTTTAAAGCAAATTATATAGATTATGAT
>CAYMDH010000023.1:0-50516 GCA_964389205.1 uncultured Flavobacteriaceae bacterium | reverse complement strand
AATATCAATCTATTAAAACTAATCAACTCGCTTTTTATTAATCGAACTCAGGTTTCTAAGTTTGTAGCGTTTAATACTTTTCTTTTTCTATCTGCGTATGCTAGCTCAGGAACGTGACATGTTGCACAAGAAACTTTACCATTCCCAGATAAAATTGGATCAAAAAATAATTGTTTTCCTAAATGTATTTGACTAGAATCTGCTAAAATAGTATTTGGAGGTGCAAAATGTAGTTTATTAAAGACATTCTCATCTGAAAAGCTCTCTTTTTCAAAATCAACAACAGTAGTTAAACTACTAAAAGGAATAGCTAAACTTTTTTGAATGTCTAAAATTATTTTAGATAAAGGGCGTTCAAAATTTTTAATAAACGTGTATCGATCAAAAGAATTAAAATTTTCACTGTTTTTAATAAATTTTATAGCCTTTTCAAAGGCAAGATCAAGTTTTTCATCATGATCTACAGAATATATCTCTATATAAGATTTTAGCCCTTCTAAAGCACTAATGGCCTCAGGAAGAGAGTAAAAAGCTATCGGAGAATCAAAACCGGAAAGCCCCAATGAGATGATTCGCAATACTTCTAATCTAAATCCTTCAAACAATGAAGTGTTATTATAATCTATAAAGGTTAGTTTATTTTCTAAAGCAGTGGTTAATATTTTTAAACGATATATTTCTTTGCGTATATCTATTGTATCTATGGAGGTGTCAAAAAGTAATTCTTCTATTACCTGAAAACCAGAAGGTTCAATTACTCGATAAGTATTGTCGTAAATATCGTTGTAAGGAATGGCAGCGCCATTAAGGCGTTTAGTGTTATCAGGATAAAAGTGAGCAAGAATAGGTTCTACTTTTTTATATGCTAAACGAGCTTCTAAGAAAGCTTTTTTTAATTCATGGTCATTAAAATGATATTTTGCTATACTGTCTAAAGCGACGGTTTTTTGTGTAAAAAATGCTTGATGTTGCAAAAGCAATTTTTTTACTGCTGCTTTATAGTTTACAACTTGTGTTTCTTTTACTTCTTTTTTGCAGGAAACCACAAAAATAGTAATGATGGATAAAATAAATAGTTTCCGAAACTTCATATAGTCTTATTTAAATGATATAGAGAAAACCTGCTCTAAAATAGAACAGGTTCGATTAAGAATATTTATTGTGATTACAATGTTATTATCTGGGTAATCCTTGAATTAGTACTATTTGGCTTCCTTGATCGTCTGTACTTACTCCGCCGCCGTCTACACCTACAAAACGGTCTTCTTCCCAAGTGTGTGTTTGAATAGCTACCATAAAAGTATCTTCAATACCAATGATGTCAGAAACATCTATCATTGCTCCATATTCCCATGATCTAAATGTAGCATCAGCTACTCCAAAGGGATCTCCAGCTAAGCCAGCAACAGCATCAGAAACTAAATCAAGTTCTAAAGCAGGTCTTAATGTATTGTTTTCAATATCATATTGCCAGATGTATGAGTAATGTGATAAGTTAATACCTCCATTAGGATCTTCTTTTATATAAGTAAAATTCTCAGTGACTGTTATATTATCAGGGCTTTGCAAATCTAACCCGTTTAAAACTCCAGTAGCATCGTCTCCATCAATAGCTAAAGTGAGTGTACCAGCCATAGCATTGTCTGCATCTAAATCTAATCTGTATACTCTCCCTTGCGTAGTTCCGTTAGGATTTCTACTAGAAGAAGAACCCGTTACATTAAAGAAAATAGTACGTTCGTTACCATTACCTCCTTTTCTGTAATCTAAATCTTCTACCCTTTTAAAAGGCATAGCTCCAACTGCATCTGCGGCAAGTTCTTGTTCTGCACCTGTAGTTCCGTCATTGTCAATTTGTTCAAAAGTAATATTAAAAATATCTCCTTCAGAAATTTGACTTTCTTCAAGAATAGGATTCCCATCTGCGTCTCTAACCACTAATACATATAGACCTCCAGTCACTAAATCTCCTAATGGAGCCTCATACATAGTAATTCTTCCAGAAGTAGTATCGTCTTCTCCTAATAAAATAACAGTTCTCCCGTTATAAGCAGTTTGAGGTAAGGGTACCGCATTCTCCCATGAAGCACGCCCTAATGATGGTAAAAATCTAGGAAACATATTACTGGCAGCATTACCGTTAGGATCTACAGCAGAAACCAATGATTCTTCACCACTTTCTCCTGCAGTTAAGAAAACAGGACCAAAACCATGAATTTCCGGAGTTGCTAAGGTAGCAGAACACAAACGCGTTCCTTCAGATCCTCTGGAATTGTAAATATATTCACCAGCAACAGGAGTAAAAGTAGCATCAAAAGTAACTCTGGCTACAGAAAAGTGATTTTCGCAATTAACAATGAAAAGTTCCATCATCATTTGCTAATAAACCAGCACCATCTGCAGAACCTCCAAAAATGAAATCTGGAGTTTGTTCTAAGACATCATTAGAACCAAACAGAGAGAAGGTTTGAAGATTTTCAAATCCTGGTTGAGGAATTAAAAAAGCAGGTGTTTCAGAATGATTTGCTAAAGTAACAACAGCTTCTTCAGGTTCTGGATCATCAGGTACTTCGGCATCTGGAATCACAAAAGTAATTTGGTCATCATCATTGCAAGCATAAAATGAGATAAGACCAATACACAAAATAAGTTTTAAGTAATTTTTCATCGATTTTTTTAGTTTAATTGATGAATCAAAAGTATCGATGAGATGTTATGAAGGTTTTAGCCAAACATTTTTTAATCGTAAGCTTACTTTTAAATAATTATTAATCAGAGTGTGATTTCATAATATTAAATTCACAAAAAGATAGTATAGGAAAAATGATAATTAAAAATAGAAGCTCGATTTTTATTAAGCCGTCAAAACTTTTCAAAAACACCCAATCCAAATAAGGCAAAATCATATTTCACAGGATCTTTAGGGTCTAATTTGCGAAGGCTGCTATCCAATTCACTTAATGCTTTTGCATCGTTTTGCTTTCTTTTTAAAATTCCAAGTTTGCGAGCTACATTTCCACTATGTACATCTAGTGGGCAAGATAGTAGGGAAGGAGAGATGCTTTTCCAGATGCCAAAATCAACTCCAGTGTTATCGTTTCGTACCATCCAACGTAAAAACATATTAATACGTTTTGCCGCACTTCCTTTTAAAGGATCTGAAATGTGTTTGGTGGTTCTTGGTTGATGTTCTAATTCAAAAAAAATCTTTTTAAAATGATGAATGCTCGATTGCATAGTATCATTGCTTATATTTTTTTTGAAGACAGCTTCTAAGCCATCATGGTTTTTATAAATATTTTTAATACTTTTTATAAAAAAAGATAAATCGATACTATTAAAAGTACGGTGTACAAAATGTTGCATATTCCCTAAATCATCTTCATGATGATTCATCACAAAATCAAAAGGAGTATTTCCCATTAACTGCATCATCTTAGAAGCATTATTAATAATGCTTTTTCTATTTCCCCATGCAATGATCGCTGTTAAGAAGGCCGCAATTTCAATATCTTCTTTTTGAGTAAATAGATGTGGTATCTGAATAGGATCTGAAGTTATAAAACGAGGATGATTATAAGCAATGACTTTTTCATCTAGAAAACTTTTTAACTCTGCTTGATTCATTGCTAAGAAACAATTTTACCGTCTTTCATTACTAGTTTTCGATCGGCCATGTCTGCAAGGGTTGCATTGTGTGTTACAATTACAAAAGTTTGTTGATAATTCTCTCTGAGTTTAAAAAATAAGTCATGTAAATTTTTAGCAGATTCTGAATCTAGATTTCCACTGGGCTCATCTGCAAAAATAACAGATGGATTATTGATTAATGAACGGGCCACAGCAACTCGTTGCTGTTCTCCTCCAGATAGTTCAGAAGGTTTGTGATGATACCTATGTGAAAGCCCAAGAAAGTCTAATAATTCTTTTGCTCTTTTCTCTGCATCAACTTTTGAAGTTTTTTTTATATAAGCAGGAATACATACATTTTCTAAAGCTGTAAATTCAGGCAATAATTGATGGAATTGGAAAATAAACCCAATGTGTTCATTTCGAAACTTAGCTAGTTCTTTATCTTTTAAAAGAGAAACATCAGTATCATTAATTTTGAGCATGCTTTGCTCATTTTTGCTCATACGATCTAAAGTGCCTAAAATTTGAAGAAGGGTGGTTTTTCCAGCTCCTGAGGCACCAACTATAGAAACGACCTCTCCTTTTTTAATTTCTAATTCAACTCCTTTAAGAACTTCTAGTTCTCCAAAGTACTTATGTATGTTTTGTGCAATAATCATTTTCTAGACCTAGAATAAAGCGTGAAAGTAAAGATTAAGGCTTGATCTACCAAAATTTAACTCTTATTTGCTTTTTTAAAATTATTGACATCTAAAAAGTATACTACTCGTAATGATACGGTGTGTTGTATGGGTTGGTCAAATAAATTGTCTAAACTCTCTGCAAAATCAAGTTCTGATTGCTCATCTTGATTAAAAATAGAATTCCTGTACAGTAATATTGCCTCACTTCCGGGAGCAAAACGCCAATTAAAACTCAAATCGAGATTCCAGATATTAAAGTTTGTATTTGGGTTGTTTTCAGTAATATCAAAATCAAATCTGGACCTGCTACCGTCTTCATTTAAAATAAAAAATACATTCTCACTATAATCTGCTACACTCCAAAAATTTCTAAATCTCAAATTAATGGCTTTATAAGAATCAAAATTATAACTTGCCTGTATGGTATTTTCTAGGCTCACAATATCACGTTGACCTAAAAATACATCGATACCATTTTCATTAATAAATCCAAAATTTCTATTTCTACGGGTAAAATCTGTTCCAAGTACTAGTAGAAATTTATCTGAAAAACGGTATCTCGGTGAAAAGCCTATATTGATAGCCTCCTGAGGATCTGCAAAAAAACGTTCATACCTAGCGTTAAAATCAAATGCAAACTTTTTTCTAAAATCTGTAGATACAAAAAAGCCTCCACTAATATTAGAACTAAAGGTGACAAAACGACCGTCTAATCTGGGTTCAAAAAAATCATTCCTATCACTGTTATACCTAACGTCAAATCCAAAAGCAAAACGCTTGGGAGTAAAAAAGAAGGCATCTAATGTTACTCTATCTTCTGTGCGAACGCTAGGCCTGAATAGCCTTCTATGATTATAACGTAAATTTATACGATACCTGTTAAAACGCTTGGTGGGCTTGAAAATTTCATAAGAAATTCTTCCAAAAAAATTATTGAAATTATTTCTGAAAAGAATTCCCAAATCGTTACTGTCATAGGTGTCATCGGCAAAGAAGTGCCCGAGAAACCATCTAAAATTTCCTTTTGTTTTCTCCAACCCTAAATTGGTACGCAATCCTGTGGTTGAACTTCCGTTTTCCCGTATTTGACTATAGCGTACTCCTGCCTCCAGATTATAAGAATTCTTTTTGTTGGAAAGATCTGCTAACAAACCAGTAACATTTCCATCTCTGAAACTTCCGGACCGAGTAACATTTGTATTGATTAAAGTAACTGATGAGTTTTTGTTAAATTGTTGGTCTAGTACAAAAATATTATAATTAGCGATAGATTCTGTAACTACATTTCTCGTTTCTCCGGTTAGGGTATCTCTAACAACAGCTTCTGTTTCTCCAGTAATTGCATTGAGAAAACCGATCCCTAAACCATTTTTAGTTCTCCCAGAAATTTTAACAGCATTGAGAACATCTACATCATCAGGATTATCAACAACCTCTTCATCAGTCTCTAATTGGTCATTTAACTCTTCTCCATTTCCAGTTGGACTATTACCAATACGACGGCTAAAAAATAGCCCTCCTCGATTAAACAATTCTGTACCTTCTGTAAAAAACTGCCTATTCTCATTAAAAATTTGTTCAAAAGGGCCCAAATTTAATTCTACAGCATCAAAGGCAGCTTGACCAAAATCTGGAATAAGGGTAGCATCTAATGTGAAATTATCTGTAAGACCATATTTAATATCTAAACCTGCACTAAAATCTGTTTCTGTATCTCCGTCAAACGTAGATACATTAGCTTGTGTAAAAGGAAAAAGAATAAGACGCAGTGGAGGGTTTATATTTTCAACACCCGTTACAAGACCATTGTATAAAGTTCGTTCACCAACCTGTCGGTTTACATAATTCCAAGAATAAGTTTCATTAAGGTGGCGTATTTGTCTAAAAAAGTTAACACTCCAGTTTTGAATGTCTACTTCAGGAAACCTAAGTGCATTATATGGTATTTTATATTCGGCATACCAACCTTTTTCATCATATGAGATATTGCATTGAAAAACTACATTAAAACTAAAATCTTCCTCTCTGTTTTCTCCTCTAGAATCACCTATAGTACCTGCGCTGGTTACATAGAAATTGGTTTCATTAATACCGTCATTTAACGTATTAATATTGATGGAGAAAAAATCTGCCTGAGCAAATACATTATCACGTTGGCTAAACTGTTTTAAAATTTTTTCAGGATCATTATCGTATAAGTACACCGCAAAATAAACAGCTTTGTTATCGTAAGCCATTTTTACTTCCGTTTTATGTGTTTCTCGTTCATTGCCAGTATTATTAGGTTCTAGCATGAAGAAACCACCATGAGCAGGTAAGTTTTGCCATATAGAATCGTCTAATTTACCATCGATCTTTGGAGGAGTATCAATTCTAGTTGCTTTAATCAATTTTTGTGTATTTTGAGAAAATATGCTTAGCGTAGTAAAGCATAATATAACTACAAGAGACAATTTTTGCAACGATAAAGGCAATAGATTTATTTTTTAAGTTAGTTTAGCGGATAACAAATCTAAAAGACCGAAAATTATAAGCTTCATAATTAAAAGTTAAAAAAATATATTTAGCATTTCTATAACTTTAATTTGAAGAAAAACGTTAAAAGATTAAAAGTTTATTGATAAAGAATGACAATGAATAAAGAATATCCAATGGCCACCTTTGCTGGAGGTTGTTTTTGGTGCACAGAAGCTGTTTTTAAAAGAATAAATGGCGTTATAGAAGTAATCTCAGGATATACGGGAGGAACTATAAAAAACCCAGCATATAGAGAAGTTTGTACTGGTAGAACAGGACATGCAGAAGGTATTCAAATTAAATACGATGATGCATTGATTTCTTATGAAGAATTATTAGAAATATTTTTTGTAACACATGATCCAACAACACTTAATAGACAAGGAAACGATAGGGGAACGCAATATAGATCAGCAATTTATTTTGCAGATGCTCAACAAGAAGAGCAAGCCAAAAATTTTATAGCTTTGTTAGAAAGAGAGGCTGTTTTTGAAAACCCTATTGTAACAGAAATTACCTCTTTAGATGTGTTTTATAAAGCGGAAGAAAATCATCATGATTATTACGATTCTAATAAAGAACAACCGTATTGCCAGGTGATTATTAGCCCTAAAATAGAAAAAATCAAAAAACATTACCAACATAAATTAAAAACAACCTAAATGTCATCATATAAATCATTTGAAGAATACAATATAAAAATAACCGACGAAGTAAAAGGTAGATATAAAAATATTATTGAAGAATTGGGAGAAGATACTTCTAGAGAAGGGCTTCTTAAAACTCCAGAACGTGCTGCAAAAGCAATGCAATTTTTAACACAAGGATACGATGCTGATCCTGCAGAGATATTAAAAGGAGCTATGTTTAAAGAAGACTATAGTGATATGGTAATTATAAAAGACATAGAATTATATTCATTATGTGAACACCATATTTTGCCCTTTTTTGGAAAAGCTCATATTGCCTACATCCCTGACGGACATATTGTAGGGTTGAGCAAAATACCTAGAGTTGTAGATGTCTTTGCTCGTAGATTGCAAGTGCAAGAGCGTCTTACACATGATATCTTGGAATGTATTAATAATACATTAAAGCCTAAAGGCGTAGCTGTAGTTATTGAAGCTTCTCATATGTGTATGATGATGCGTGGTGTTCAAAAGCAAAACTCAGTAACAACAACATCGGGTTTTAGGGGTCAATTTGAGAAAATAGAGACTAGAAATGAGTTTTTAAAGCTTATTAGTTCTAATCTTTCATAATTCCTGTTATTTTTACTATATAAATTTAATACTCAATAGTACTTTTAGATATGGTAGAAGATAGTAGTAATAAATTCACAAAGTTATTTTTAGGATTATTATTTGATGCATTGGGATATGCTTCGTTTTTAATTCCTGGAATAGGAGAGTTTTTTGATATAATTTGGGCACCTCTATCCGGATGGTTAATGACTAGAATGTACAAAGGGAAAGCTGGGCAAATTGCAGGAGTAGTTGCTTTTGTAGAAGAGCTATTGCCAGGGCTCGATATTATTCCTTCTTTTACCTTGATGTGGATATATACCTATTTATTAAACGGTAGATCTAAAAAAGTACTTGAAAAATAAATAGTAAAATAATGCGAGTTTGATATAATGGCAAAGCCTCTATCAGTTTTAAAAAACTTCAAAAGGCTTTACACTAACTATCAAGAGTTTATATTATAAAAGGCTCGCTTATTTTATTATATGATAATATGAAATGTAACTTCTACATCAATATTTTTTTCTACTTATAATAAGAAAGGAATTCACCTAAATTCTTAAACAATGCTTTTGTAATTAAATCGGTAATAGAAAAACAATATATATCGGTTAAAAATGATATACTAAAAGATATAGCGACAATTATTAACTGTTAAAAAAAAGGAGGAGGGCGATTATGATTTTGCCCTAAAAAAGAAGTATCTATTAATTCAATATGAGAAATTGAAGTAATTTTTTGATCTAAAAATGAAGAAACAGCAACTTCAGCTATGTATGCTGTATGTGCAGATAAATAATCATCATCTAACTGAGGTTGAAACTCACAAGCTTGACAATTTTCAATAACACTATGATCATCTTCTGCAAGATGTGAATAGGTATGTACATTGATTACTTTTATAAAAATAAAAACAACCAATATAAATAAAGAAGTTATTTTGAAAACAGCTTTTTTCATTTCAATTACAAATCTAACTAAAAAACTAATGTAAACACTGTTAAAGAAAAATAAAATTATATAAAAACTAAGAAAGAAATTTTCCCAAGCCCATTCGTTTCAGCATTTTCTTTTCAAACCCCCAGAAAAAACGGAATTGACCAAACAACCATCCAAAGCATACTAAAAGCACTTGATAAATAGGGAAGATTAAAAGAATTCTAACAGGCCAATATATCCAGCCAGAAGTAGTTTCATAGTTTAATCCCATAAAGGTAGTGATAGGAGCTGCTAACTTAGCAGCTGACGAGCCAGTAACAGCAAAAACTATAAAAATTACAATTAATTGTAAATTAGATTCAATTCCCCAGCGCTTCTTTAATTTGTCCATTCGTTATTTTCGAACTGCAAAATTAATAGATTTATATTCTTGGTACAAATCCTGAGAGTCTTTGATTAAAGCGTCGTTGAAAAAATACGTAATAATTATACAGTAAATAATTTACTTCATACCCATAATCAACACCATTTTGATAATTGATTTCTTGGATATATAGATTAGGATTAAATCGTTGCGGTTGATTTACTCTTTGATTAAAGTTAATTGTTAGAATTTGATTTCTTGTTTTAAGAAATGGCTCTGAATAAAAACCTCTTGGTTGTGCCGTTGTCAATAACCAGGTTTGAAAACCGGGCTCGTTAATAAGAATTTCATATTCAAGACTATCATTTGCAATTCGAACAACTTCATCTGTTTTTGAATTGAATGCTTCTTTCTCTGTATCAGAGATAGCCAAATCTGCAGTGTTTGATGAAGTATTACAACTCCAAGACATCACTATTACACCTAATATTATAACCACAAAATATTTCATAAAAGTAAAGTTAATTAAAATTAATAGTATATAAAGATACTTAATATTGTTTTAACAAAAATCGAGCCATTTGGCTCGATTTTTATTGAAATATATAAAATAGTGACTATTACTTCTTTCCAAAGAGACCACCTAGTAAACCTCCCAGGCCGCCTTTCTTTTTACCGCTGCCAAGTACCATTCCTGCTACATCGTCTATAACACTACCATCACCGTCTGCATCTAATAGTGAAGAAATAAGACTTTGATTTTGTTGTGGTTGATTTCCCATAACACTTCCAAGTAAGCTTCCTAAACCATTAGCATCACTTACATTATTTTGACGAGTTTGTTTTCCTAGATACCCCATTAAAAGAGGAGCTGCAACTTTAAGTATTTGAGCAACTGTTCCTGAGTCTACACCAGATTTTTGACTCAATGCAGATTCTACATTAGCTTGTTTTCCTCCAAGTAAATGTCCTAATATACCTGCACCGTCGTCCATTACAGACTTATCAACACCACCATTAAACAAACCTCCAAGGTTGTCTAAAATACCACCATCATGTTTTCCTGATAATGCACCCATCAAACCTTGAGCTCCTTGAGGGGTAGAAGCATTTTTTTTCATTGCTCCCATTAATAAAGGCATAGCCATCCCTAATAAATCTGCTGTTTTACCTTTAGATTGACCAGTTTGACCACTGACACCTCCAATGATCTGTTTCCCAAGGTCACTTCCTAATAAGTCTAAAATTCCTGACATATTTTTAAAATTTGTTATTTAACGATTCTCAATATACAAAAAAGTCCTCTATATATTATAGAGGACTTTTTAAATTAAAAAATATCGATAAAAAGTAAGTTTTTTACTTTAAAATACTTGAAATTTGAGTCGCAAGTTCGGTACCAATTCTATCTTGAGCTTCATTTGTTGCAGCACCGATATGAGGGCTAAGAGAAATATACGGGCTCATTAATAATTTTATTGCAGGTGTAGGTTCGTTTTCAAAAGTATCCAAACCAGCAAAGGCGATCTTTCTACTATTTAAAGCTTCTAATAAGGCAACTTCATCTATAACACCACCTCTGGCAGCATTTACAATTCCAACACCATCTTTCATGGCATCAATTTCTTTTTTACCAATTACATATTCTTTTTGGGCAGGAACATGTAGTGTTATAAAATCTGATTCTTTAAAAACAATATCTAGGGAAGTTGTTTCTATTTCAATATCAATAGATTGACCATTAAAAAAATCTACTTTAATATCAGCTTTGTCAACAAACATATCAAAAGCAATTACTTTCATACCCATACCCAGCGCAATTTTAGCTACTTCACGACCTATTCTTCCAAAACCTATGATACCCAGTGTTTTTCCTCTAAGCTCAATCCCTTTTGCGTAGGCTTTTTTGAGTTGTCCAAATTTGGTGTCTCCATCTAAGGCCATGTTTCTATTGCTATCATGTAAAAAACGAACCCCAGTAAATAAATGAGCAAAAACCAATTCTGCAACAGAACTAGAAGAAGCTGCTGGTGTGTTAATTACATGTAGCCCTTTTTCACGAGCATAATCTACATCTATATTATCCATACCAACCCCCCCGCGTCCAATTATTTTAATACTTGAACATGCATCTATAAGATCTTTTCTCACTTTAGTAGCCGAGCGTACTAATATTACATCAATGGAATTCTCATTTATATAATTAATCAATTGCTCTTGCGCTACTTTTGTAGTTATTACTTCAAATCCAGATTTTTCTAAAGCATTTACACCGCTTTGAGAAATTCCATCATTCGCTAGTACTTTCATTTTTAAGTATTAAGTGTTATTTTTTCTAATTCTTTATTTTACTATGTATAAACTGTTAAGCTTTTCTTTCTAGTTCACTCATTACATCAACCAAAACTCCTACGCTTTCTAGAGGAAGTGCATTGTACATAGAAGCTCTATAACCACCTACGCTTCTATGACCATTAAGACCGCTTATACCAGCTTCTTTCCATAAAGCATCAAAGGTATCTTTTAAGGCATCATCAGTTAGGTTAAAAGTAGCATTCATATTGGATCTATCTTCTGTATTGACGAATCCTTTAAACAACGGATTGATATCTATTTCTGAGTATAATAAATTAGCTTTCTTTTGATTGATCTCGTCTATTGCAACTACGCCTCCCAAATTTTTCAGCCATTCTAAAGTTAACATAGACACATATACAGGAAAAACAGGTGGTGTATTAAACATACTATCTTTAGCTATATGTACTTTGTAATCTAACATAGAAGGTATTTTATGAGCAACTTTACCTAAAATATCTTCTTTTACGATGATTAAGGTAGTTCCTGCAGGGCCCATATTTTTTTGCGCTCCAGCATAGATTAAATCAAACATAGTAAAATCTAAAGCTCTTGAAAAAATATCAGAACTCATATCGCATACTACAGGAATATCTATAGCTGGAAGTGATTTTAGTGATGTTCCATAAATAGTATTATTACTAGTGCAATGAAAATAATCTGCATCTGAGGGAACGCTATAATCTTTTGGTATGTAATTAAAATTTGAATCTTTAGAAGAAGCGACCTCTATAATATCTCCAAATAATTTACCTTCTTTGATCGCTTTATCAGACCAAGCGCCTGTATTTAAATAAGCAGCTTTCTTATTTAAAAGGTTATAAGCAACTGTTAAAAACTGTGTACTTGCGCCTCCTTGTAAAAAAAGTGCTTGATATCCTTTTCCTTTTAACCCTAAAAGCTCTAAAGCTAGAGAGCGAGCATTCTCCATAACATCTACAACATCTTTACTTCTATGAGAAATTTCTATTAGAGATAATCCTAATCCATTAAAATCAAGAATTGCTTCAGAGGCTTTTTTCATTACTTCTTGAGGAAGTATACATGGGCCGGCACTAAAATTATGTTTTTTCATCTTCTAAAATGAGTTATTTAAACAATTTAAAATCAAGATGCAAAGGTGCTAATTTCTATACTATTTTGCATTATTAAAATGATAATAATTGTATTAGATTTTTGCTAAGAATTCAATAGTATCTATTCCATCTGCATAATCCCAAAGCATTGGGCATTGTGTTTGCCCAAATGAAACTGCATTTTTAGAAAAATTATTAGCAACAATACATTGAATTTTATCTTGATCTGTATCTAATTTTTGTAGCAAATCTTCATTGCTTTTATAAGTTTCATAAAAAAGGGTTGCTATTGGAGAGCCGTAACTCTTATCTTCCTTAAGCATTAAAAAACCGTTTTCTAATAATTTAAATTGACTCATTAAATAAACAGCTTTGTTATAATCGTAATTGTTTTGATATTTATTAGACAATAAAATATCACGATAATCATACATTGCAGTAAAGAAGGTATCAAAATTGTAATCTTTAGGAACAAATAGTTTTGAGACATTACGACAACCTAATCCATAATAGCGAAAAATATCTTCACCTAAAGCTTTTAAATCATCTAGTGTTTCATTACCATTTAAGATGGCTATAGAATTTCTGTTTTTTCTAATGATGTTAGGTTTGTTTCCAAAATAATACTCGAAATATCGAGCAGTATTATCACTTCCTGTAGCAATAACAGCGTCAAAATTTTCAAGAGCACCCTCATTAAATTGAATTTTTCCTTTTAATTCTGGAGTTGCGTGTTCAAGATATTTTGCAATCATAGGTAATAGATGTCTATCATTAGACGATTGTTTTACTAAAACACGATGTCCAGCTATTAAAACACATAAAAAATCATGAAAGCCAACTAAAGGAATATTGCCAGCCATTATAATGACTATATTTTTAGGAGTAGAACGTTCTTTTATTTGATAAGAAGAGATCCATTTTTTTAAATTGTCGCCAGTTAAACCTTGACTCCATTGACTAATTGCATAATACATGTTTTCATTTGTAAACCATGTATTATTTTCTTTAGCTAACTTTATTTGATGTGAGAAAGCATCATAAAAAAGATCATTATTAAAAACAGTTTCGTTTTTTGCTGCTTTTTCAGATGAAAATTGATCTAAAAACTGACCTAATTTAACAAAAGCATCAATTCTATTTTGCAAGTTGCTCATTATATTTGCGTAAAATTGCTTTGAGTATTATTTTTGTACAAAAGTAAAAAAGAAAATGCTATGGCTATCATTATAACAGATGAATGTATTAATTGTGGCGCTTGTGAACCCGAGTGCCCGAATACAGCAATATATGAAGGAGCAGATGACTGGAGATACAGTGATGGCACTTCATTAAATGGAGATGTTGTCTTACCAGACGGAAAATCGGTAAATGCCGATGATGCACAAGCTCCGGTTTCAGACGAAGTTTATTACATAGTTCCAGACAAATGCACAGAATGTAAAGGATTTCATGACGAACCTCAATGTGCTGCAGTTTGTCCTGTAGATTGCTGTGTACCAGATGAGGACAATATAGAAACAGAAGAGGTGTTGTTAGGAAAACAACAATTTATGCACCCTGAATAAGTTTTATCTAAAACTTAAAAAGAATAGAAAATCTCAAGTTTATAGCTTGGGATTTTTATTTTTACCTCAGATAAATTATTACATTTGCATCGCAAAAAACAACAGACTCTCTATCGATTAATATAAGATAGATTAAGAACAAAATATACTTTTAATGAAAGCAGGCATCGTTGGATTACCTAATGTTGGAAAATCGACCCTATTTAATTGTTTATCAAATGCAAAAGCACAAAGTGCTAACTTTCCATTTTGTACGATAGAACCTAATTTGGGTGTTGTAAATGTTCCAGATTCTAGAATGGAAAAGTTAGAAGCATTGGTTTCGCCAGAACGTGTACAACCAGCCACTGTTGAAATTGTTGATATTGCAGGATTGGTTAGAGGAGCTAGTAAAGGAGAAGGATTGGGAAATCAATTTCTTGGAAATATCAGAGAGTGTAATGCCATTATTCACGTATTGCGTTGTTTTGACGATGATAACATTGTGCATGTTGATGGTAGTATAGATCCTATTCGAGATAAGGAAACCATAGACATAGAACTTCAATTAAAAGATTTAGAAACTGTTGATAAGCGTTTAGAAAAAGTAAATAGAGCAGCCAAAACAGGAGATAAAGAAGCACAAAAAGAGCAAGCATTATTACAACGCTTTAAAACAGCATTAGAAGCTGGGCTTTCTGCAAGAACTGTTGAATTAAACGAAGATGAAACAGAATTCATAAAAGGATTTCAATTGCTTACTGCCAAACCAATCTTATATGTATGTAATGTAGATGAAGCTGCAGCAAAAGATGGAAATGCCTATGTAGATAAGGTAAAGGAATTGGTGAAAGATGAAAATGCAGAAGTGCTAGTATTGGCAGTCGCTATAGAAGCAGATATTGCAGAATTGGAAGATTACGAAGAACGACAACTATTTTTAGAAGATATTGGTTTAAAAGAACCAGGAGTATCTAGATTGATACAAACAGCATATAAATTATTAGACCTTCAAACATATTTTACAGCAGGAGTTAAAGAAGTGCGTGCCTGGACTATTCAAATAGGAGATACTGCTCCTCAGGCTGCAGGTGTAATTCATACCGATTTTGAAAAAGGATTTATTAGGGCAGAAGTTATTGCTTATGAAGATTATGCAAACTATGGCAGTGAAGCAAAAGTAAAAGAAGCTGGCAAAATGCGAGTAGAAGGAAAAGAATACATTGTTAAAGATGGAGATGTGATGCATTTTAGATTTAATGTATAATCTTGATATAAGTTAGAACGAAATTATTCTTGTTTTACTTCCAGAATTAAGATCTAAACAGATATTATAATTGCAGCTTTTCCTAAGTCAGAATGAATAGGTATAATAGATAATTTTATTTATTGACGTTTTATAAATTGTATCATCTCTAAACCACTTTGTTTTCTAAAACCGGTATAGATAGAATCTTGTTTCTTTTTAAAAGTGTAAAAATAATGATTGTCTTCTGTACGGAATAAAGTATCGTTGGCAGGGTAAAACTTGGTTTTTACTGTGCTAGCATCTTTGTATATTAATGAATTATATTCAAATGATATATAGGCTATATCTGTAGAGTCTTCAATATTTACATATTCTCCAATAACCTTTTTAAAAGACTCCTTTTTATAATATGAAAATGATGTATCGCCTAGCTTCTCTTTTTCTAATATATTTTCAATCGCTTCGTATGCTAAAATAGAAGTGTTTTTGATAATTTTCATGGCTTTGTAATCTTGACCTACAGAAAGCCCTAACATTTCAGCAACCTCATTTTTAAAATATGGATCATTTGCTAAGTATTGATAATATTCGTCAGGCAATGTATCTTGTAATGCTTTGTATGCCCACGGTTTATTTTTATACAAGTCATGTTGCTTTTCTATATGAAAAGCTCTTATTATATCTGCAGACTTTAACTTTGTTGGATACATTACGTTATATATATAATATAAGTAACTAAGTGTTAAGCCTAATTCTTCAGGAGGTTGTTCTAAATGTTCGGTTAATAATTTAAATGTATTGTTATCAATAGGGTAAATTAGGTCAAGAAAAACTTCATCTATAATATTGGGACGATTACGATAATCTTGTTCTGTAAGTTTGTCATTTATTATTTGAGCAGCTAAAGAATCTTGTAATTTGTAAAACGGAAGATAGAAATCAGCGTAAAAAATATTAGCCCTTAAATCAGTCTGTACTTGTTTCAATAACTTTTTTGTACGCTTATCATCCTTTTTTTGCTCATTAAAATTATTGAGTTGTACCGCAATAAAAACTCCAGCAACAATGAGTATAATTTCTCCAAGGGCATATAACAAATATTTTGGAACTCTGTTTTTCTGAATAGAGGTATCTCTATTATTTCTGAATAATTTCATGATTCTAAAATAATTATTTTTTAATTTATAAGCTTATTTTAGTAATCAAGCTGATAATAATGTTCTCAACAATTAAATACTACTTATTGTTAATTACTTTACTCAGGGAAGGTTTTATTTTTTGCGCACCTTTGTTATATTAGCGCACAACCTACAAATAAATTACGTATTCAATGTCGCAAACCTCCCAATATACAGAAGATAATATACGATCATTAGACTGGAAAGAACACATTCGCATGCGTCCTGGTATGTATATAGGGAAGCTAGGTGATGGCTCTTCTGCAGATGATGGTATCTATATACTTGTAAAAGAAGTGCTAGATAACTGTATTGATGAATTTGTAATGGGGGCGGGTAAAACCATCGAAATTACCATTAAAGATAGAGATGTAGTTGTTCGAGATTATGGAAGAGGAATTCCTCTTGGAAAAGTAGTAGATGTAGTGTCTAAAATGAATACGGGTGGGAAGTATGATAGTAGAGCTTTTAAAAAATCTGTGGGGCTTAATGGAGTAGGAACCAAGGCAGTAAATGCATTATCATCATCCTTTAGAGTAGAATCTAACAGAGATGATCAATCAAAAGCTGCTGAATTTCAACAAGGAAACCTTGTAAATGATGAAGCTCCAATCCCTTCTTCAAGACGCAGAGGTACTAAAGTAACCTTTACACCAGATGAATCTATTTTTAAAAACTATAAATTCAGAAATGAATATGTAGAAAAAATGCTTCGCAATTATGTATACCTCAATCCTGGGTTGACGATCATTTTTAATGGAGAAAAGTTTTATTCAGAAAATGGACTTAAAGATTTATTAGAAGATACTACTAGTGAAAGTGATATGTTATATCCTATCGTTCATTTAAGAGGGAATGATATAGAAGTAGCAATAACGCATAGTAAAACACAATACAGTGAAGAGTACCATTCTTTTGTGAATGGACAAAACACAACACAAGGAGGGACGCACCTCGCTGCCTTTCGTGAAGCAATAGTAAAAACAATTCGTGATTTTTACGGAAAAAACTATGAAGCATCTGATATTAGAAAATCAATTATAGCAGCCATTTCTATTAAGGTAATGGAACCTGTTTTTGAGAGCCAAACTAAAACAAAACTAGGTTCTACAGACATGGGAGGAGATCTTCCAACAGTACGTACCTATATAAATGATTTTATAGGAACACAGCTCGATAATTTTCTTCATAAAAATGCAGCTACTGCAGAAGCGTTGCAACGAAAGATAATGCAGGCTGAACGAGAACGGAAAGAACTTTCCGGAATTCGAAAATTAGCAAAAGAAAGAGCCAAGAAAGCCAATTTACACAATAAGAAATTACGAGATTGCCGTGCGCATCTTGGAGATATGAAAAATGATAGACGCCTAGAATCTACCTTGTTTATTACTGAGGGAGACTCTGCATCAGGATCTATTACAAAATCACGTGATGTTAATACACAAGCGGTTTTCAGCCTAAGAGGAAAACCACTCAACTCTTATGGGATGTCAAAGAAAATTGTGTATGAAAATGAAGAATTCAATTTATTACAAGCAGCTTTAAATATTGAAGAATCTATGGAAGATCTTCGTTATAATAATATAGTGATAGCGACAGATGCCGATGTAGATGGAATGCATATTAGATTGCTGTTAATTACTTTCTTTTTGCAATTTTTTCCAGAACTTATAAAAGAAGGCCATTTGTATATACTTCAAACGCCTTTGTTTAGAGTGCGAGATAAAAAACAAACCATTTATTGCTATAGCGAAGAAGAACGAAGAGCAGCTATAGAAAAGTTAAGAGGAAAGCCAGAAATAACACGCTTCAAAGGATTGGGAGAGATATCACCAGATGAGTTTAAATTTTTTATAGGAGACGATATACGATTGGATCCCGTTATGTTAGATAAGGCAATGTCTATAGAAAATCTGCTTCAGTTTTATATGGGTAAAAATACACCAGACAGACAGGAGTTTATCATCAACAATTTAAAAGTTGAATTAGATTTAATTGAAGAAAATTAGTTAAGTACTGTTAGATATTATGGATTTAATTCAAAGCTTAGTCATAGCCATTGTTGGAGTTGTTATAGGATATATTACAAGTCTTTTCCTCGCTAAATATAATGCAAAAATGGCATTGCAAAGAGAATTGAAAAATTCAATAGCATCCAAAAAAGCAGAGAAATACATAGAACTTTGGAAATTATGTGAATTTAATATTAATGACCTAGAACAACAACAACGACTTGATAAATTACAACAATGGTATTCTGGAGGAGGAGGTCTAATGTTATCATTTAAGGCTACAGATCATTTTTTTGGAGCGATAAATGTTCTTAAAAATGAAATTGATCAAGAGAATAATATATTGAAAAGACATTTTACTTGGTTAAGAACAGAAATGAAATATGAAGTAGGGTCATATACAAGAAAAGAGGCAGATACTCATTTACCTAATACCAAGAAATAAGCATTTTATTAACTGATGAGTGAAGAAGTAAACGACAATAAAGACGAAGAATTAAGTGTACCGCCAGAAGGAGGGAATACAGAGTATCAAGAAAATACTCAAGATACCATTACGAAAGTAACTGGTATGTATAAAGATTGGTTTTTAGATTATGCGTCTTATGTAATTTTAGAACGAGCGGTACCTGCTATAGAAGATGGTTTTAAACCAGTACAACGGCGTATCATGCATGCCTTAAAAGAATTGGATGATGGACGCTATAATAAAGTAGCAAATGTAGTAGGGCACACCATGCAATATCACCCTCATGGAGATGCTAGTATTGCAGATGCAATGGTGCAAATAGGCCAAAAAGATATCTTAATTGATACTCAGGGTAACTGGGGGAACATTTTAACTGGAGATAGAGCCGCAGCTTCTAGATATATTGAAGCCAGACTCTCTAAATTTGCATTAGAGGTAGTATATAGTCCAAAAATAACAGAATGGCAGTTGAGTTATGATGGACGAAAAAAGGAACCTGTAAACCTTCCTGTAAAATTCCCATTGCTCTTAGCGCAAGGAGCAGAAGGTATTGCAGTAGGACTCTCTACCAAAGTATTGCCTCATAATTTTGTAGAGTTAATAGATGCTTCCATTAAGCATTTAAAAGGAAAAAACTTCACAATATATCCAGATTTCCCAACAGCTGGAATTATGGATGTAGCCAATTATAATGACGGTAACAGAGGAGGGAAAATACGCATACGTGCAAAAATTTCTCAATTTGACAAAAATACCTTGGTTATCAATGAAATTCCATATGGTACCAATACTTCAAGTTTAATTGATTCTATTTTAAAAGCCAATGACAAAGGTAAAATCAAGATAAAACGCATTGAAGACAATACAGCTGCAAATGTTGAAATTTTAGTGCACTTGCCTTCTGGAATTTCTCCAGATAAAACTATAGATGCTTTGTATGCATTTACATCATGTGAATCTTCTATATCTCCTTTAGGATGTATTATCGAAGATAACAAACCCCTATTTATTGGTGTTTCTGAAATGTTACGTCGTTCTACAGATTATACAGTAGTACTCTTAAAAAGTGAATTAGAAATCCAGTTACAAGAACTGGAAGAGCAATGGCATTTTGCTTCTTTAGAACGAATTTTTATAGAAAATAGAATTTATCGAGATATTGAAGAAGAAGAAACATGGGAAGGAGTAATATCAGCTATAGATAGAGGGTTACAGCCGCATATCAAACATTTAAAAAGAGCAGTAACAGAAGATGATATTACTCGGTTAACAGAAATACGAATAAAGCGTATCTCTAAATTTGATATTGATAAAGCACAACAAAAAATTGATGCCCTTGAAGATGATATAGCGCAAGTAAAACATGATTTAGAGCATTTAATAGACTATGCCATTAGTTATTTTACACGCCTTAAAAAAACCTATGGAAAAGAAAGAAAACGTAAAACTGAAATAAGAGTATTTGACAATATAGAAGCAGCAAAAGTAGTTGTTAGAAATACAAAACTATATGTAAATAGAGAAGAAGGTTTTATAGGTACTTCATTGCGCCGTAATGAGTATGTTACCGATTGTAGTGATATAGACGACATCATTGTTTTTACTAAAGATGGAACTATGATGGTTACTAAAGTAGATAGTAAAACTTTTATAGGAAAAGATATTATACATGTAGCTGTCTTCAAACGAAATGATAAGCGCACTATTTATAATATGATCTACAAAGATGGGAGAGGGGGAGCAAGTTATATAAAACGCTTTTTTGTAAGCGGTATTACCAGAGATAAAGAATATGTACTTACCCAGGGAAAAAAAGGATCTGAAGTCACTTATTTTACAAATAACGCTAATGGAGAGGCAGAAGTAATCACTATCCATTTGCGTCAGGCAGGAAGTATTAAGAAACTAAAATGGGATGTAGACTTTGCAGATGTTTTAATAAAAGGAAGAATCTCTAAAGGAAATATAGTTACAAAATATGCTGTAAAACGAATAGAGCTTAAAGAAAAGGGTGTTTCTACCTTAAAACCTAGAAAAATTTGGTTTGATGAAACAGTTAAACGTTTAAATGTAGATGGAAGAGGTGAACTGTTAGGCGAGTTTAAAGGAGATGATTATTTGCTAATCATTAATCAAAAAGGGTATTTAAAAACAATTATACCTGAAATGACTACTCATTTTGATGACGATATGATTGTACTTCAAAAATGGCATCCCAAAAAACCTATTTCTGCAATTTATTTTGATGGAGAAAAAGAACGTTATTATGTAAAGCGTTTTTTAATTGAAAATGAAGGTAGAGAAGAGCTATTTATTTCTGAAAACCCAAAATCTCAATTAGAAATTGTAGCTACAGATTGGCGCCCAGTTGCTGAGGTCGAATTTGCCAAAGCTCGCGGAAAAGATGTGAAGCCTAATCTAACAGTAGATTTGGAAGATTTTATAAATGTAAAAGGTATAAAGGCACTTGGAAATCAATTGACTACAGATAAAATAAAGCAAGTGAATCTTTTAGCCCCCTTGCCTTATGAAGAACCAGAAGAAACACTTCCAGAACAAATAGAAGTTGTAGATGAAGAATCGCTAGACTCAAAGGGAGAAGATGACGGGCAAGTTGCTATGGATTTAGAATGATTAGAAAATAAAAACATAAATTCTATGAGTAAATGAAAACCACAAAACAAACTGTAATCTTTTTTCTTTTCTCTTTTCTCGTAATCTCATTACAAGCTCAATTAGAAAAGCCAACATCTTATTTAGAAGATGGGGATAAATTTGAACTTAGATACTCTGGAGAAAAATTGATAGGAATTAATACAGAAGAAATATATTATAAAATTGAACAATCAAAAGATTTGTATAAAATTTACGCAATGTATGAAGGGGAGTATGATAAAGAACATATAGTAATTTCAAGTAAAGAAATGCTCTTTTTTTTAGATGATGAAAACCCTAATGAAGTTAGTAGAGAAAGAGCATATAAAGTATATGATCTAGTTTTTGAAGATACTAAAATCAAAGAAATATCATGGAAACGAAAGGATAAGATCACAAATTATGCTATTGTAGAAAAAATCCAATTTGAATGGGAAGAAGATAACATTATTAAAATTACTAAAACTGATTTTGCTGGATCAAACCTCCAAACCCAAAAAGCATATTACAATACAATTATAAGTGAGTTTACCTATAGTGATAAACTTAATCCCTTAAAAACAATAGGCTTAGCAGGTTTATTTTATTTTGAATTTAGTTATTCATCAATTCAATTGCCTCCAGTAATATCGTTTTCTAAAAATGTAGCTATTTCAGAGAAATACTCTATAGAAAAGAAAGGTAAAATTACAAAGAAAGCATATGAATATAATCCTGTTTTCAATGAAAATGGGAATCTTTTATCAACTACTCCAGATTTGGAAATAGAATTGAAATATTAAAAAAGAATTGAATTATAAGTAAATAATCGATAAATCAGGTTATCTGGCTTATTATATAATAAGCGCAAATGCTTTTCTAAAGAATTATATTAGATTCGCTAATCAATTGTTGACCCCTCAAACAAAAATAGATGGTAAGTATTTAATTATAAATTTTACGCCAACAGGTATGATACCCACAAAGGATATGACCTCTCATGTTCCTATTAGCGTATCAGAAATTATAGAAGATGTTCATCGTGCTACAGAAATTGGAATTACAATGGTTCATCTACATGCTAGAGAAGCTGAATCTGGAATTTCCACTTATAAAAAAGAATTATATGGAAAAATTATAGATGGAATTCGAAAATATGCACCTTATTTGGTAATATGTGTTTCCTTAAGCGGTAGAAATTTTTCGGAATTAGAAAAGCGAAGTGACCCATTGTTTTTAGAAGGTATGTTAAAACCTGATATGGGAAGTTTAACATTGAGTTCTTTAAATTTTAATGCTACTGCAAGTAAAAATTCTCCATCGGTAGTTCAAGATTTAGCAGCGTTAATGAAAGAAAAAGGTATCGTACCAGAATTGGAAGCTTTCGATGCAGGAATGATTAATTATGCCAAATATCTAGAACGTAAAAAATTGATAAAAGCTCCACACTATTTTAATCTTCTAATGGGAAATATAGCTTCTTCACAGGCAAATCTTTTACATCTTGGAGTGATGGTAAATGACCTTCCAGATACTTCTATATGGAGTTTGGCAGGCTTAGGAAACAATCAATTAACCATGAATACTGTGGGGGTTGCAATGGCAGATGGAGTACGTGTGGGCTTGGAGGATAATATATGGTATGATACCGAAAAAACTAAACTCGCAACAAATCTTGATTTACTCAAAAGAATTCATAAAATAGTAGCTGCTAGTGGTCGATTGATTATGTCTCCGCAAGAGTTCAGAAAAAAGATGAACATGCAAGATGGAAACGGATTTTATGGGCGTAAAAATTAATCTATGACTGCTGAAAAAAACACACAAGAGATAAGTAAATCCAGGTGGTTATGGAATATACTGCGCAATGGTTTATTTTTCCATGGGCTAGATAAATAGGTTAGATCGTTTCGGATTTGGTATACGGTCTTACTATTGGGAGCAAGAAGGAGTAGGAGTATTAAAAGTTCCTAAAATAAGAGATGTTGATACTGTAAATTATACGGTATCATTATTTACTATAGAAGATGTACAATCTGTTTGTAATGTAAGGGGAGTAGATGGCGAGCGATTATTAGCAGATTTTAATAGAGGAAATATTTGCATTGGTGTTAAGCGAGATACAGCAATAGCAGCTTTTATGTTTATTGAATTAAAAGATTTTGTAGAAAGTCACAAGCTTTTTCCATTAAAAGAAAATGAAGCATATTTGTATTATATGCATACTATGGAAGAATATATAGGAAAAAATTTAGCTCCATATTTGCGATACAAAAGTTATGAATTATTAGATAAAATAGGAAGAAGCTTAAAATATAGTGTCACAGATTATTTTAATAAATCTTCTTTGAAATTTAAAAAGAAACTTAATTCCAAACACCTTAAATTATACCTACACCTCAAACTATTTCAAAAATATAATAAACATATTCTTTTAAAACGTTATTCTTAATTTTATAAAGAGCTGTAATTCAAAATAGAGTTACAGTTGTTTAATAATTATTATTTCAACCATTTACTAAACCACGCCTCTAATCGAGTATACATATCTACTCTGTTTTGTGGATTTCTAAATCCATGTGGTTCATTTGGATATGATTTACTTTCAAAAACCTTCCCTTTTTCTTTTAAAATTTTCACTGCCAATTCATATTGTCTAAAAGGAGCTCGTACATCTGCTTCACCATGCATTATTAGCAAAGGTGTTTTAACATTCGCTACTCTAGATAGTGCATTGCTTATAGCGTATATTTCAGGGCGTTCTTCTGGAGCCCCACCGTGTCCGGTTTTTGTGAAAATTTTTCCAATTCTATCGGCATTAGTATATGCATCTCCAAAATCATAGATACCAGCCATAGGCACAGCAGCATCAAAGGCATCAGGTACTCTGGTAATAGCTGCCATAGAAGTAATACCTCCATAGCTATAACCATAGATACCTACTTTTCCATTAGACCACTTTTGTGAACGTATAAAGGTAGAAGCCGCAGCTGCATCTTTTGCTTGTCCATTCCCCCAATCATTAATACTCAAATTTTGAAAAGGCCTACCAAAACCCGAACCACCACGATAATTTACAGCAATGACAACATAGCCTTTTTGAGCCATGTATTGTTCATTAAGGCTTAGACGTTTATAATAAGTATTGGTGCCACCACCGTGTACATGCACTAAAGAAGGATATTTTTTAGAAGGGTCAAAATTAGGAGGGTAATAAACAAACCCCTGAATATATAATCCATCCCAACTGCGATAGCTAATTTCTTCAGGTTCGACAACCCCTTCCCAATGGGTGGAAAAATTTGAAATTTGTTTAGGTGATCCTCCTGCTGCTTTTACATAGTCTACATCATTACCTCTTATAGAGGTTGATCTTACAAATACAAAAGCACTGGCATCTGGAGTGGCATTATAATTAAAAAAAGTACCGCCCATATTGGTAACTCTGGTAGCAACCCCTCCTTTAGAAGGTACTCTCCATAATTCTACTTCAGAACGTTCTTGATATGGAAAAAATAATTCACTTCCATCTCCAGACCAACTTACAGTATGATTAAACAATAGATCAGTAGCATGTACCTGCATTTTTAATTTAGTATCTGTCCCTTTTTTAGGGTCTATTAAATAGATATACTGTAAATCTTCATACCAATATTCATCTTTAGCATTTGCAAATAAGGCAATTTTAGAACCATCTGGAGACCAAACAGGAGCAGACATTGCCATTAAATTTTTAGATACTTGTCGTTCTTTACCTGTAGTAACATCTACTACCCATATATCATCTTCCCAATAATCTCCCTTAAATGAATAATAAGCAATTTGCTTGCTATCTGGAGACCAAGAAGGAAAGAATCTAAAATCGTCTAATTCCATAGCATCTTTAGTGATTCGTTTGGGTTTTGCACTGCCATCAGATGGTACAATCCAAATATCCTGATATCCAGAACGCCCACTGTAAAAGGCGATACTTTTTCCATCGGGAGATACACGTGCGGCACGTTCATCATTTCTATCACTTGTAATTCGTTTTGCGTCTGTAGACCCTACATTTACTGTCCATAAATCACCGCCTCTAGAAAATACAATTTTACTGCCATCAGCAAACCAAGAAGGTGAGCCACCAGCGATCCAAAATTGAGGGACTTCGTCACTATCTATTTTTTTTAGAAATATTCCAGACTTTTCGGCAGTTCTAGCTGTAATTGCAACCATGCTATCATCTGGAGATAATACAGCCTGTCCTGCTCCATAGTTTTTAGTAAAGATATGATCCCAGGTTAATGGCAAAGACGTTTGTGCTATGGCACTCATTCCAAAGCATATCGCAATAAAAGCTACAAGTGATTTTAATTGAATTGATTTCATACTATAAAATTGAATATTCTTTAATTTTTCTTTTCAAAATAAGGTTTCCAAGCACTTTCAGGAGGCGCCTTAGTAACTAAACTAAATACTATATAACATAATACACTTACAATAAACCCAGGTAATACAGGATAGATCAATGGATCACCAAAAGCTTTCCATAAACCTGTAACTAATACGCCTCCAATCATAGAGGCAATAGCTCCTTGTTTGGTAGCACGCTTCCATAAAATACCGCCTACTACAGGTGTAAAGAAACCAGCGGCCATAATGGCGGTAAATAAGATGACTATAAATTGAATAAGTTCTCCTTCTGCAAAACCACTAAGAATTGAAATTAATGGTACAATGCCTACTATTAAAATACCAATACGCGCTATAAATAATCGCTTTTTTTGGGATGCTTTTTTATTGATTACGTTTTGATAAATATCTTCTGATAGGGCAGAGCCTGCAACTAATAATAACGAATCTACTGTAGACATCATTGCAGAGGTAATTGCTGCAAGCATAATAGTACCTACAAAGGTTGGGAGTACTGCTTTGGCTATAATAGGCATGGCCAAATCACCTGTTGGTAAATTCGGAAATAAGACCATGGCTGCCAATGCTAGAATAAATACCAATAAATTAATACCTGTTACCACAATAACTGCTAGTAAAACACCCCGTCTAATTGTTTTCATGTTTTTCATGGCATACAAACGAATCACTTTTTCTGGTGTAGCTACAGATCCTAAAAAGAATGCTAAACTAAGGGTTATAAGTAACACAGTTGGAAATGCATCCCAACTAAAGGCCAAAGGTTTTATAATTTCAACTTTGCTAATTAAGTCTGATAAACTATCAAAATGCATAAGTGCTAGGGGTACTGAAACAACGGTTCCTACAATCATAATAATCATCTGTAAAAAATCTGTGTATACTACAGCAAGCATTCCACCAACTAAAGTGTAGATTAACAGAATAATTGTAAAAATGATCATTCCAGTTAATGGAGGGATGCCAAAAACAACATTTGCAACCAATCCACCTGCCAATATTTGAGCTTGTATATAAACAACAGTGGCTATTAATATAATAACACCACCAACACCTCTAGCAGATTTACTTTGATAGCGTCTTTGTAGAAAAGCTGGCAGTGTAAGTTCTTTTATAGCAGTAAAACGAGGAGCTAGCACAGCTACCATAAACCAATATGCTAAAGGAATGGTAATGAGCACCCATCCAAAAGACCATCCAACTGAATAGATAACCCCAATGGTGCCAATAAAAGTACCAGCACTGGTATGTGTTGCGGCCATTGTGGCGCCTCCAATCCCCCATCCTAATTTACTTCCAGCAATCCAGTAATCTTCTTCAGATTTGGTCCATTTCATACTGAGGTATCCAATGAGGAAGACCAATAAAAAATAACCTATAAATATTATAAATTGAAGATCTATCATTTACATTATTTTTTTTGTTCTATCCAATACATCCATACAAAATACCCTAAGACAATGAAGCCAAGTACTGCAAACAATCCCCAAAAAATAAATCTATCCATATATTAAGCGTTTTCTGTTTTTCCATACTAACCCTCCAATAATCAAAAAAATAAGAGCGACAAATCCATCTACAAAATTTAAAAAACGAACGCCTTTACTTTTATTTGATAACTTTTCTAACCTTAGTAAAGAAGGTAGAGCAGGAAGCTCAAGATTTGTAATGGAAACATGATTTACTACTTTTTTAGTCGTAATTACATCAGGGAACAAGAGGTTGTATTTTTGAATTTCGGGGGCGGCAACACGAAGTTTAAAAAAATTATTTTCAGATCCTGCAGCAGTTAAATTGGTGAAAAATAATGGGATGTAAAATATTTCTTTGTCAACTTTTAAAGTGTATCTTATAATTACTTCTTTTAAAGGATTAGCAGAAGTTAATTTCAGGTGAGTTAACCCTTTAGTAGCTATAGGCATACCTGTAAGTAATTCATTGTCAGAAATTGCATTGTTGAATAAAAGCTCTGTCCCCTCCAGTTGCAATGCTTTTATTTCTATTTGCTTAACAGTATCTGGGAGGTTAAACTTTAAATGCTGTTCCACCTGAATATGAGCGCTGCTTATATTAACAGTAGCAGAAACATCTAACAATTCTCCTTGAGCTTTCAATGAAAGACAAAATAAAAGCGTTAATAAAAGAATACATTGTTTCATCTACACCCAAACTTCTTTTAAAAGACGTAATGTATTTTTCCCCATAATTTTTGCAATTTGCTCTTCAGAATAATTGTTTTTAACCAACCAACGTACAATATTATAAGATCCTTCTGTTGGATTTTCTAAACCGTCTACAAATTCAACAGGTTCATATTCCATTCCAGGCTTCTTTACATTTTTAGAAGCTTTTAATGATAAAGCAGCCGTATAAGCTGTATGTAATCCAACATGATCTCCATATAATGTATCTGGCCCTAAGGTTACATGATCGATACCTACTAAATCTTTCACATATTCAAAATGTTCCATAACAGCATCTAGATTGTGTTTTCTGTTGTTAGGAGTTAAAGTAGTATGAGGAGCCGCCTCAATACCAATAACACCACCTTTATCTGCACAAGCTTTAAAAACATCATCTGGAGCCATTCTATTAGTATTCCACAATGCTTTTGCACCAATATGACTTACAATGATTGGCTTAGTACTGTGTTTGATAGTATCTAAAGCAGTTTGGTCTCCTGTATGCGATACATCAATTAAAAGACCTACTTTATTCATTCGTTCTACAGCTCGTTTACCAAACTGTGTTAGACCCCCATCTCTAGCTTCTTTTAATCCAGAACCTAAAGCATTAGATTCGCTATAAGTAATTCCTATAGAACGCAATCCAAAACCATATAATAAATCCAATCTATCCAACTCATTTTCAATCATCATAGAGCCTTCCATAACAGCTACCCAAGCTACTTTTCCTTCTCTATGCGCAGTATAGATATCTTCAACTGTTTTACAATGAATTACAAAGTCTTGATGCGCTATATCACAAAGTCGCATTCCTAAATCATGAGTGACTTCACTCCATTTCCATCCACCTTTAGAATGAATTTGACAAACACCGTTCATCAAGTTGTCAAACACACAATCCCAATGCCCTTTTGCTAAGCCTTCAAAACCTGTAAACATACGCCCCTCTTTAATATAAGCAGGTGTTTGCATAATATCTTTAGGGAAGGTTCCTAAATGTTCATGGACACTGATAATTACTTGCTCTTTTAATATTTTGGTAACCAGCTTTTCTTGCTCCTCATTTAAAGGAACTTTAGTAGAAGGCACTCTATCTACCTGTTGTGCTTGTTCGAAATGTTTGTAATCAATATCTTTTTCTAGGTACTGAAATGATTTATACCCTTTGTAGTTTTTATTAGAACCCATGCTATGTTTTTAGAAAAATTCAGCTTCTAAAGTACCATAATTATATTAATTAACTAAACGGCAATACGTTAAAATCGATAAAATAATAAAGCTGTTATTTTGAACAAACAAAAGTGCTTTTGTTTGTTATAAAAATATATTTTTCTTCTTAATGTTATATCTTTATCAAACAACTATTTTTATTGCATTCTTAATTTAATTCAATGTATAATAATGAATAATAGAGTGTTTAAATAATAATAACATCAATCTAAAAACAAGAAAGTATGAAATTAGGTGCCTTTTCAGTAAGTCTTAGTGTCAAAGATATTTATGTTTCCAAAACATTTTATGAAAATTTAGGTTTTGTAGTATTTGCAGGAGATATAGAGCGAAACTATCTTATTATGAAAAACGAAAGTTCTATTATAGGATTGTTTCAAGGAATGTTTGAAAATAATATTTTAACCTTTAACCCTGGATGGGATGAAAATGCAAATATTTTAGATTCATTTGATGATGTTAGGGCTATACAACAACATTTAAAAAATAAAAATATTTCATTGCTAAGTGAAGTAGATAGTACAACTAAAGGTCCTGCAAATTTTATGGTGACAGATCCAGACGGAAATACCATTCTTTTAGATCAACACGTATAGTCAAATTTAAATTGATATGTAGTATATTATTCATATGATAAAACTCTTTAAGAAAACAAAACAAAAATTACTGATGAAAAATAGTTTTAATAAGTATATGATATATGCTATTGGTGAAATTATATTGGTGGTTATAGGGATTCTGATAGCTTTAAATATTAATAATTGGAATGAAGAACAAAAGCATATTAGAACAGCTAAAGAGTATATTTATGACATTGGCAGAGATTTAAAAAAAGACACAACAGTTTTTAATAGCGTAGGAAAAACTATTGATCAACATATACAAGTTAAAGAGTGGATGTTAAAACAGAAAGACTTATCTGAAATCCCTTTTGAATATTTGAATTCTAGTGTAGGCACTTCATTTTTTAATATTAAAGTGAATAATGAAGCTTTTAATAAAATGAAAAACACGAATGTTTTAAGTTTAAAAGAATACAAAGACTTATTTCAAAAGATAAACCTATACTATACCTTTTTTCAAAACTATTTAAATAACTTTAATGAATGGGATGCTAAAAAAGGAGGAGAAGAGTCTGATTTTTGGGAAGAACAAGGCATTTATGAAATAGAATTATTTGATGCAAACGATAGTATTCCTGTTCTCCAATCTAAAAATGAGAGAAAAAAAGGAATCACTTCATTACTAACTTCCATAGAAGGAAGAAACTATCTTAAATTAAGCTTATTTCGTGTAAAAACCATGGGAGATATTTATAAAAAACAATCTATGAGAGCTGAAAAACTATTGGAGGTAATAGAAGAAACTTCAATTATAGAATAATTAGATAGAGAAATCATAAGAATTTACGAATAATATAAAGTCATTATATACATTTTCTATATACTTATAATAGGTCTATTATCTGAAAATTAAAACATTACTAATACTATTTGTTGCATTTGTTAATTTAATAAAACATATCATTAGATTTACTACCTTCGAGGTCATCATTAAATCGATTAATAATACCAATATGAAATCCATTTTACACATTTTATTTGCAATGCTTTTGATAACAAGCATGCAAGCACAAGATCAACAATGGCAAGGAAAGTTTGAGCCTATAGATAATATGATTGCACCTCCTAATTCTTTTAGGTCTGCAAGCGGAGCTCCTGGCAAAGAGTATTGGCAACAACGAGCCGATTACAAAATAAAAGCCAGCTTAGATGAGGAAAAAAATATGCTAAGCGGAGAAGAAACCATTACCTATTATAATAATTCACCAGATGATTTGAGTTACCTATGGATTCAATTAGATCAGAATGTGAATAGAAAAGAAAATGATGGGTTTAATTATACTGTTGGAAACGTACGAAATGGCATCAATTCAAGAAACATGCAAATTTTAACACGCGCCATTGATTTTCCGGCAGGATATACTATCAAAAGTATCAAAAACGCAAATGGTAATGACTTAAAATCATTTGTTAATAACACCATGATGAAAGTTATTTTAGAATCACCACTTAAAACAGGAGAATCTATATCATTTTCTATTGCATGGTCATACCATATTACAGATCGAAGCTTGTTTAGATTATCAAGAGAAGGATATGAATATTTTCCAGAAGATGGAAACACTGTATTTCTTATTGCACATTGGTTTCCTAGAATGGCAGCCTATACAGATACGGAAGGATGGCAAAATCAACAATTCCAAAAACTGGGAGAGTTTGCTTTAGAGTTTGGTGATTACGATGTAGAAATAACAGTACCAGAAGATCACATTATAGCAGCTACTGGTGAATTGCAAAACCCTAAAGAAGTGCTTACAAAAGAGCAAATCAAGAGAATGAATGCTGCTCGTAAATCTTTTGACAAACCTGTTTTGATAGTAACTCAAAAAGAAGCAGAGGCTAATGAGAAAAAGAAATCTAAGCGAACTAAAACGTGGAAATTAAAAGCTAAAAATACGAGAGATTTTGCATTTGCTTCTTCTCGTAAATTTATCTGGGATGCACAAGCTGTTAAACTTCCTTCCAATACTGTGATGGCGATGTCATTTTTTCCTAAAGAAGGATTGCCAGTATGGAGTGAAGAATCTACAAAGGCAGTAGCTAATGCATTAGAAGTATATTCAGAATCTACATTTGATTACCCTTATCCAGTGGCAATCTCTGTGAATACTTCTAATATTGGAATGGAGTTTCCAATGATTAGTTTTAATGGGGGAAGACCTAGAAATGGGACCATGAGCCAAAGAGCCAAAGCAGGAATGATAGGTACCATTATCCATGAAGTAGGGCACAACTGGTTTCCTATGATTGTAAGTTCTGATGAACGTAAATGGATGTGGATGGATGAAGGATTAAATACATTTTTGCACCAAAGAACCGTTGAAGAGCGCTATCCAGATTTTAACCATACAACACCAAAAAGTATTGTACCATATATGAGTGGTGATAAAAGTGTGATGCGTCCTATTATGACTACTTCAGATAGTGAGAGTTTGTTTAGAATAGGAGCTAATTTCTATCAAAAACCTACTGTTGGTTTACAGATGCTAAGAAACTCTATTGTTGGAAAAGAGCTTTTTGATCAAGCTTTTAAAGAATATGCAAATCGATGGAAATACAAGCATCCAAACCCAGGAGATTTGTTTAGAACCCTAGAAGATGCCACAGCTGTAGATTTAGATTGGTTTTTTAGAGGTTGGTTTTTTACAACAGACAATGTAGATATGGAGATAACCAATGTAAAATGGTTTAAGATAGATGACAATAAAGACAATGTAAAAATAGATGGGCGTAATGCCGATTCAAATAAAGCAGGGAATCAAGATAGAAAAGACTTTTCTAGTGGTGCAGAAATAATTAAGATGAATACTACACCAGATGCATCTTACGGTGGGTTTACATCACGTATTGACGAACCAAAAATTCGTAAAGAATTGGAAGGGAAAAATATTTATGAGATTGCTATTAAGAATGTAGGAGGGCTAGTTATGCCAGTAACCATTAAATGGGAGTATAAAGACGGTACTTCAGAAATAGATAAATTGCCTGCTACTATCTGGCGTTTAAATGAATATGAGGTAAAAAAAACCTTTGTAAAAGAGAAAGAAGTAGCTAAAGTTATATTAGATCCTAATTTTGAATATGCAGATGTAAGTATAGAAAACAATAGTTTTCCTAGAGAAGAAAAAGAATCTGGATTTGATCGATTAAAAAAGAAACAATAAAAAGTGTATAACATCTGCACAAGTTTCCAGCAATTTGTGCAAAGTTTTAAAACTATATAAGAATTCGTTTTCTATCTTATCTAAGATTTAGAAAACGAATTCTTTATTTTTTACTTATTTGGTTTTATCTAATGGAGAGCGGATGTTGTTCTTTTTATGGAGTTCAATATACTTTTCATCCAATTCTCTAGAATCTTTATACTGCACTCTAAGTGCTGCTAATTCTATTTTGAGATCTTTTATTATTTCTTGATATGAGGGGTCGTTATAAACATTATTCATTTCTTGTGGGTCTTTTTTTCTATCGTAGAGTTCCCATTCATCAATGTCATAATAAAAATGTGCTAATTTGTATTCTGTGGTAACAATACCATAATGGCGCTTTACCTGATGCACAGCAGGGTATTCATAATAATGATAATACACTGCATTTCTATCCCATTGATCTTCATTACCAGTCATTAAAGGCATTAGGCTCTCTCCTTGCATATCATCAGGAGCTTCTATTTGAGCAGCTTCTAAAAATGTTTGAGCGAAGTCTAAATTTTGCACCATTTCTTCACTGGTAGTTCCAGCATTTATTTCATTAGGCCATTTAATTAGTAAGGGAGTTTTAAATGATTCATCATAAATAAAACGTTTATCAAACCAACCATGTTCGCCTAAATAAAAGCCTTGATCTGAAGTGTATACAACAATAGTATTATCAGAAAGACCACTATCATCTAAATAATCTAATACCCTACCAACATTATCATCTACAGAAGAAATACAAGCTAAATAATCTTGCATATAGCGTTGATATTTCCACTTCATTTTCTCTTCAGTAGTCATACCTCCCCAATTCTCTTTAAAAAAGATGTTGATAGTATCTAAAATAGGATCGTAAAGGGCTTTTTGAGCCTCATTTGCTCTTCCGTAAGGGCCGTAAAAACCATTTTCATACTCACGTACAGCGGGAGTTAAATTTACCATAGAGGCGGTAGTTTCAGGGCGTACTTTACTATCGTGATTGTACATCATATCTGTAAGCAGGTTCATTTCTGCCGTTTTAGCTGCAGTACCTCTGTTTTTATAATTATCAAACAAAGATGTCGGTTCGGGAAATGTTTTTTTAGAAAATTCTTTAAACTTTTCTGGGCTTGGCCACCAAGGTCTGTGAGGTGCTTTGTGCAAATACATCATTAAAAAAGGCCTCTCTGGGTCTCTTTTTTTATCCAACCAATTTATAGTATGATCTGTAATGATATCTGTAACATATCCTGTAATTGTAGTATCTCCTTTGTTGGTTATAAAATCTGGATTGATATAATTTCCTTGCCCAGGCAAAATCATAAACTCATCAACTCCTTTTGGGTTATTTCCAAAATGTAATTTTCCAAACATGGCTGTTTGATATCCTGCTTTCTGGAATAATTGAGGAAAAGTAACCTGGGTGGTGTCAAATGGCATTTGATTATCAATTTTACCATTTATATGGGTGTGTTTCCCAGTTAATATAGTGGCTCTGGATGGTGCACAAATAGAATTAGAAACACAAGCGTTGTTAAATTTAATACCTTCATTTGCGATCCTGTCAATATTAGGTGTTTCAATAAGAGTGTTGTTATATGCGCTGATGGCTTGATAGGCATGATCATCAGACATAATAAAAACAATATTGGGTCTTTCTTTAGTTATTTCAACCTTTTTTTCAGTAGTACAAGAGGAAAGATTGAGAATTAGTATAGTTATAGAAACTATAGATAAGGTGATTCTCATTCGAGTTTGTTTTGGTTTATCTTTTAAAGATACTAATTTTCAAAACATTTATTTCAAATAGGTATCTTTAACACTTTAAAGTAAGAACCAAATCAATAAGAGCTGGATGGCTAAAATAAATATTCAAGGAATTCAATTTGATGAAAAATCATCGTATCAAAAAGGACCAGCACTTGCCCCTCCTTTAATCAGAAAAGCTTTAAATTCTGGATCACTCAATCTTTTTGCTGAAAATGGAACGACTATTGAAAATTCATTAATTAAAGATAAAGGAGATTTTGAGATTTTAAAATATTTTGATATTGAAAAAATCACAACTCAACACCTAATGCAAGGGGGTAAAGTTTTTACATTAGGAGGAGATCATTCTATTACCTTTCCTATAATAAAAGCGTATCATGAAAAATACCCTGTATTAGATATTTTACATATAGATGCTCATGCAGATTTATATCATGAATTTGAAAATGATTTATATTCTCATGCATGTCCTTTTGCTAGGATTATGGAAAATAACTTTGCAGCTAGGCTGGTACAAGTAGGTATTAGAACCTTAAACACACACCAAAAAGAACAAGCAGAAAAATTTAAGGTGGAAGTTCATGAAATGAAAAATTTAAATTTAAATACAATAACTACATTTAAAAACCCTTTATATATATCGTTAGATATGGATGGTTTTGACCCTGCTTATGCACCTGGTGTTTCTCATCATGAACCTGGCGGGCTAACATCAAGACAAGTAATAGATTTTATACAACAAATAAATGCAGAAGTAGTGGGTGCAGATATAGTAGAATATAATCCACACAGAGACTTTCAAGAGATGACTGCTTTTTTGGCGGCTAAAATGATGAAGGAATTATTAGCAAAAATGTTAGAGAAGTAGTAGTTTAGGCATAACAAACTAATAACCATCAATTATCATAAATGACTATTAAATCATTAATACCTGTAGGAATCCGAAACCAATTCCGTGATTATAAACGTCAAAAGAAAGTAAAGAAGTATAAAGGGAATGCTGTATTATGTGTCATTTGCAAGCATGAATTTAGTGCTTTTGCTCCTTTTGGCTTAAAAGCTAAAAAAAGACAAAACGCACAATGTCATAATTGTGGATCTCTAGAAAGACATCGAATTTTATGGAAATATCTTCACGATGAGTTAGATTTATTTAAAGGAGACAAAAAAATTCGTTTTTTGCATTTCGCACCACAAATTATGTTTTACGATCTTTTTTCTAAAATGGAGCATATCGAATATATTCCGTGTGATTTATTTCCCGAAAAGTATCATTATGGAAAAGGAGCAAAGGTAGAAAAAGTAGATATCACAGCGATTCCTTTTGAAGATAATCATTTTGATTTCATTTTATGTAATCATGTTCTAGAGCACATACCAGATGATGCTTTAGCGATGAAAGAAATGTATAGGGTAACAAAAAAAGGCGGCGGTGGTATTTTTCAAGTACCTATGGATTATAGCTTAAAAGAAACCTATGAAGATTTTTCAATTACCACTCCTAAAGAAAGGGAAAAAGCCTTTGGGAGGCATGATCATGTACGTTGGTATGGACAAGATTATAAACACAGATTAGCGAAAGCTGGATTTAATGTTAAAGAAGATGATTATGTCAAGCATTTTTCTTCAGAAGAATTATATAATTTTGGATTTAAAGATGCTGAATTTATTTACTATTGCAGTAAATAATAATCATTATAAAAAGTTTAATTAAAATTTTAAAAGAAAAATACTATTTGTTAACAATAGTAGCGTAGAGTGAGAATGGAAATTAAGATAGGAGATAAAATAGGAGAGGGGAATTATAGAGTATGTCATGCAATAGAAGATACAGATCTATGTGTAAAAAGAACAAAAAAATACGTTACTAAAAAAATATTTGGTAAAAAACTCTTTTACAGATCAGACATCTATAACTTTTTTAAATTTGGGGTAAGCGACCTTAACATCATAGAATACAAGGCAATGAAATCTTTACCAGAAGAATTGTCGGCATATTTACCCAAAGATTTAGAATTAACGGGGGATAAATTAATTATGGAAAGAACTAAAAATTATGATGGTTCTTATTCAAAAATGATGATTGGTAATGGAAAGGTTGACAATGCTGTTTTTTGGAAACATATTGATGCAATGTTGGCTGTATTTATCAAAAACAAAACCTTTCCTACAGATATATTTTACAGAGGAAATAATTTGATGATTAAAAAGATATCTAATGATGAGTGGAAACCTATTATGATCGATTTTAAACGTGTAAAAAAAGGAATTGATTTGTTTCATTATTTTGAATTTGGACGTAATAAAACTTTTTATAGAAGGTTAAAAAGGTTTCAGAAAGACTTTAGACCCTAAAAAATATGATATGTTAAAGAACAGTATTTTTTTATGTTTGCTGATATCGATTCTTTTTTGTTCTGAAATATATGGACAAACTCATAAAGCTGCTATTCTGAAATTTCAAGAAGAATTAAATGCAGAATTTTCACATCCAACAGAATCACCACTTAAACCCAAAGATTTAAAAAAGTTTAAAAACCACACTTTTTTCCCTATTAATTCACAATTTCGAATCGAAGCTAAATTTGTAAAAGCAATCAACACACTTCCTTTTCGAATGAAAACATCCACAAATAGGAGACCTATTTATGAAAAATATGGAGAAGCTATTTTTCAAATTGACGGAAAAACATATAAACTAAATGTGTATCAAAACCATGAACTTCTTACTGTAGAAGGCTACAAAGACTATCTATTTCTTCCATATACAGATTTAACAAACGGAAAAGAAACTTACGGAGGAGGGCGTTATATAGGGTTGCGCATCCCGTCTGGAGATACCATTATTATAGATTTTAATAAATCATACCATCCACTATGTGCCTATAATCATGACTATTCTTGCCCTATTCCTCCAGAAGAAAATGATTTAAATGTTAGAATTGAAGCTGGTGTTAAATTAATCAAATTTTAAGAGTTTTGAGGGATGTTTTTTCTATGGTAATTGAAAATTCATAAAAAAAATGGCCGATGAATTGAAATAAGATTATCTTTGTTGTAATAATTAATTTTTTTAATAATGAGTAAAGGAACAGTAAAATTCTTCAATGAATCTAAAGGATATGGATTTATAACTGAAGATGGATCAAACAAAGATCATTTTGTACACATTTCTGGATTAATCGATGAAGTTCGTGATGGTGATGTAGTAGAATTTGAATTGCAAGATGGTAAAAAGGGATTGAACGCAGTAAATGTCAAAGTAATTTAATATTTACCAATTTAACTTTTTAAAGAATTTAAGCCTGTCAAAATTGATAGGCTTTCTTATTTTATATGCTATTTAATTATGATATTTTATCACTTTTATTTAAGTTTTTTCTAAACTTTAAATTAATAGCTTCTACTAATAACGAGAAAACAATAACAAAATATAAATAACCTTTTGGAATTGCGCCAATCTCTTGATTAAAGATTTTTGCATGCGATAAATGTGCAGCTTCTGCAATAAGCATAAAACCAATTAAAATAAGAAACGACAATCCTAAAAGCTGGATAGAAGGATGCCTCTCAATAAAAGAGCGTACAGCATTTGCAAATAGCATCATGATAATAATGGAGATCACTACAGCTATAATCATAAGAATTAATGCATGATTTGGATTTTTTGAAATTCCATTAGTCATTCCCACTGCCGTTAAAATAGAATCTATAGAAAAAATAAAGTCGATAATGATTATTTGTACAATAGCTTTAGAGAAGGTACTTACCTTAATTTTACCCGCTTCTTTTTCATCATGATCAGGAGCTTCTACTTTTTCATGTATTTCAGAAGTACTCTTATAAATAAGAAAGAGCCCCCCTCCTAATAGAATAATACTTTGCCAACTAATCCCGGCATCAAGCCATGGTAAATTAATATAGTAAAAAGGATTCTTTAAACTTACCAATAAAGATATTGCAAATAAAAGAGCTATTCGTTGCGCCATAGCTAATAACAAGCCAATATTAGTTGCCTTTTTTCGCTGCTCTTTAGGTAATTTATTGGCGGTTATTGATATAAAAACGATGTTGTCTATTCCTAATACAATTTCTAAAAAGATGAGCGTTAATAATGCAACCCAAGCATCGGCGTTAGAGAAAATTTCGAACATGATTATTTTGTTTTTTTGGCAGTACCTCGTTGTTTGTTTTTTACATCTCCTACAATAGCGTATTCAAACGTATATGAATTTCCGTTGGTTGTCAATATCTTCATATGAATTGCTTTTCTTTCAGCTCTTGTTACAGGATGGAGTTTCTTTACAATAAATTCACAATCATTAATCCATCGAACAGACGATGAGTCAATACTATTATTAATTTTAGTAATCTCTAAAGAATCATTTCTTGTAAAAACACTTGTACGTTTTTCTCCATCTAAGGTATATGTAAATTCAAAAGTACCTGTTTTAAAATCGGCACATTTTTTTTCAACTTGATAGCAGGAAGAAAACAAAAATAAGATTCCTAGAATAGGAGTTAAAAACTTCATAGTATTAATTTGCACGAAATTTACGGAAAAAATCAATTTTGATATTCATCAAAACGACCATCTTTATAAAAAATAATAATTCTTTCTATAGAAGAATCTTTGATTATTTTTTTTGGAAGCTGCTTTTTCTTAGAAGAAATTTCTGAACCTTCAATTTCTGCGCTAGGAGTTTTATTTTGATTTGTATTAATTGATTGAGAAGGGAAGGAGTTTTGTCCATGCAATAACCAATACAAATTTACTTCTTGAAAAGTGGTCGTTACTTTTAAAACAAAATCCAAACTGGGTTTGTTTCTTCCAGATAATAAATGCGAAATAGACGATCTAGGAACACTTACTTTTTCTGCAAAAGCAGAGGCAGAAAGTTCATAATGATCCATGATCTTTTGTAAACGAATAGCAAAATCTTCTCCATCTATCATTGTATACAATTGTAACTATTTATTTTGTTTACAAAATTACACAATAATATATTTATTACTCTTAAATTATGCTTTTTTTAATATTTATATGTAAACTAATAGGTTATGTTGATAATAATAAACTACTGATTTATAATATTTTAAATTATAAAAAATAAATAATGTTTACATTTTTGAAAAACATCTCTTTTTTTATCTTAAAAAACATTTTTTTTTAATAATAAAGTTGTTCATGATTGTAAATTTTTCTTTTTTACCTTTGATGTAAGATTAAATAAACTTGATGAATAAAAGATCGATTACCGAATTGTACCCAAGTTTTTTTGAAGCAAATCTGAAGGGTAGATATGTTGCGTTTTCACATATAGAAAATTTGCTTTCACTATTAAAAGATAAAAATGAAATAGTAGAAATTGGAACTTCTGTTGGAGGTATTCCTATCCATAAATTGAAAATCGGAACAGGGAAAAAGAAGATTTTGATGTGGTCTCAAATGCACGGTAATGAATCTACAACAACAAAGGCAGTTTTTGATTTGCTTAATTTTTTAAATTCAAAAAATCCGGAAGCATCTAAAATTTTACAAACATGTGAACTCCATATAATTCCTATATTAAATCCAGACGGTGCTCTTGCATATACGCGGGTTAATAAAAATGAAGTAGATCTTAATAGAGATGCTCAAGATAAATCGCAACCAGAAAGTATTATTTTAAGAAAAATCTTTGATGAAATAATGCCTCATTTTTGTTTTAACCTTCATGATCAAAGAACAATTTTTAATGTAGGAAAAACAAATAAACCAGCTACTGTTTCTTTTTTGTCGCCAGCAGAAGATATAGATCGAAGTATTACTGAAAACAGAAAACGGAGTATGGAATTAATTGCAGTCATGAATGATTTTTTACAACAAGAAATTCCAGGACAAGTAGGGAGGTATGACGATGCTTTTAATCTAAATTGTGTTGGAGATACATTTCAATCATTAAAAGTGCCAACCATTCTTTTTGAGGCTGGTCATTTTTCTAACGATTATACGAGAGATGTTACTCGTAAATATATATTTTTTGCACTTATAGCAGGTCTTAATTATATCGCTAAAGACGACATCAAAGGAATAGGGTATGAACCATACTTTAAAATTCCTGAAAATGACAAGTTATTTTATGATATTATACTAAGAGATGTGCCTGTGAGAATTGAAGAAGAAATAGAATCTATTGACATTGGAATTCTTTTTAAAGAAGTGTTGAAAAATGATGTTATTATATTTGAGCCTCACATTGAAAATTCTGGAAGTTTACAGTATCTTTACGGTCATAAAGAGTATACTAATTGTTCCCAATACATAACTCCAATAAAAAAGAATGATTTAGATAATAATTGGGTAAAAAAAAATTTGCGAATATTTCAATAAATTTAACAATTTATTAACAAATTCTTTAAAAAAAACGATAATTTGTATATTTTTTTTCGTTTTTTTGCTTAATCATTAAATAAAAAACAAAATATAACTATGGCTAAATTCAAATTAGATGAAGTAGATCATCAAATTTTAGATATGTTGATTGATAATACGCGAACGCCATTTACGGATATTGCAAAGCGATTGCTTATTTCTGCTGGAACTGTTCATGTGCGAGTGAAAAAGATGGAAGATGCAGGAATTATAAAGGGGTCTTCTCTAACATTAGATTATATAAAATTAGATTATTCTTTTATTGCATATGTAGGGATCTTTTTAGAGAAAACACATCAAACAAAATTCGTTTTAGAACGACTTAGTGAAATACCATATATTACTGTTGCGCATATTACCACAGGTAAATTCAATATCTTCTGTAAAATTAGAGCAAAAGATACCAAACACGCAAAAGATGTTATCTTTATGATAGATGATATAGAAGGTGTTTCAAGAACAGAAACTATGATATCATTAGAAGAAAGTATTAATGATAAAAAGCGTTTAATGCATTCTATTTTTAATGAAATGTAAAGAGTTTAAATAATCAAAATAAATTATAAACCCTTTCAGAAAATTTTTGAAAGGGTTTTTTAAATAAAACCGCCATGCCTAGAAAACCAAAAGTAGATCGTTTTAATGAAAACGTACTGTCTAAATATCAGATATACAATAGTATATTGATGACCCTTCCTTTTGATGATGTTGTTAATACAGGAGTCTTACTTCCATTATTTAGCGAGCTTTGTGAAAAAGGATATGAAAAAAATAAGAATCCAACAGAAATTATAGATGCTTTTTTTTCTAAATATCAGGAAGGACCAAATGAAAAAAGCAAGATAGACCTACTATTTAGATTTATCCAATATATAGAACGACAGGTAGTTTTATTTGATGCTATAGAAGATGCGTCTTTTTCTATAGTTAATAATATGGATGGTCGAGGCACCCTGCGTAGTATTAAAGAAGAAGCAGAAGCAAAAGGGAAAGTAGAAGAACTTCAAAAATATTTAGAACGTTTTAAAGTGCGTCCGGTACTTACTGCTCATCCAACACAGTTTTATCCTGGGGCTGTATTAGGAATTATTACAGATTTGGCACAAGCCATTGACCAGCGAGATTTAACGCTTATAAAAAAACTATTATCTCAATTAGGGAAAACAGCGTTTTTTAAAAAAGAGAAACCAACTCCTTATGATGAGGCTGTAAGTTTGATTTGGTATCTAGAAAATGTATTCTACCATGCGATTAGTAAAATCTTTAATTATGTACAGGATAATATTTTTGAAGAGATTCCACTAAATAACCAAGTGGTCAATTTAGGTTTCTGGCCAGGGGGTGATAGAGATGGAAACCCATTTGTAACCACAGAAATTACATTAAAAGTAGCGCAACGATTGAAAGCAACTGTTATTAAAAATTATTATAGAGACATACGAAGACTAAAAAGAAGAATTACGTTTAGTGAAGTAGATGTTTTGGTAACAGATTTAGAAAGAAAATTATATACAGAAATTTTAGAAGATACAAAACGGCCATTGTCCCCAGAAGATTTATTAAATACCTTGTATCAAATTAAAAAACTTCTTATAGAAAAACATCAATCATTGTTTTTAGAAGATGTAGAAGATATTATCAATAAAGTAAAAGTATTTAGATTACATTTTGCAAGCTTAGACATACGACAAGATTCACGTGTACATCACGGTGTTTTGATAAATATTGTACGTACCACCCAAAAACTAGGTTTAGACATTTTTCCTGAAGATTATGAAACACTTTCGGCAGAAGCACAAATTAAAATATTAGAACGTGTAAACGGAAAATTAAAACCCGAATTATTTGAGGATGAGATTACCAGAAAAACATTAGAATCTATTTATGCTATTAAAAAAATCCAACACAGTAATGGAGAGTTAGGAGCTAACCGATACATTATTAGTAATAACCAGAGCATATTACATGTTATGGAAGCATTTGCTATGATCCGTTTATGTGATTGGGCCAACCCAACAGTAAATGTTATTCCATTATTTGAAACTGTAGATGATCTTGAAATAGCAGCAGAAGTTATGGAAAACCTATATACCAACCCATCATACGCGGCACACCTTAAAGCCAGAGGAAATAAACAAACCATTATGTTAGGTTTTTCAGACGGAACAAAAGATGGAGGGTATTTAATGGCAAATTGGAGTATATATAAGGCAAAAGAATTGTTAACAGAAGTTTCTCGTAAACACGATGTTAAAGTCATGTTCTTTGATGGACGCGGAGGCCCACCAGCTAGAGGAGGAGGGAAAACACATCAATTCTATGCTTCACTTGGTCCTACCATACAGGATGAAGAAATTCAAATAACAGTACAAGGGCAAACGATTAGCTCTAATTTTGGAACCTTAGATTCTTGTCAATACAATTTAGAGCAAATGCTAAGTTCTGGGATTGCAAATGAAGTTTTTTCTGATGAAAAAAACACTTTAAATGATCAAGATCGAGCTACGATGCAAAAATTGGCGACCATTAGCTATCAGGCATATAGTGACTTTAAAGGGCATCCTAAATTTTTATCGTATTTAGAACGAATGAGTACTTTAAAGTATTATGCTAAAACAAACATAGGGAGCAGACCTTCTAAAAGAGGAAAATCTGATGAACTTATTTTTTCAGACCTTAGAGCGATTCCTTTTGTTGGAAGCTGGAGTCAATTAAAACAAAATGTACCAGGTTTTTATGGCGTAGGTATTGCCATGGAGAGTTTTGAAAAAAAAGGAGAATTTGAAAAAATACAAACCCTGTATCAAAATTCAACTTTTTTTAGAACCCTGTTAGAAAATAGTATGATGAGTCTAACAAAATCATTCTTTAAACTAACAGCATATATGCAAGAAGATGAAGAGTTTGGAGCCTTCTGGAGTGTTATACATGAAGAGTACGAACGTAGCAAGCGTATGATTTTAAAAGTGACAGGTTATGAAACGTTAATGGAAGATTCTCGCTCTATGAGGGCTTCTATAGAAGTGCGAGAAAAAATAGTACTTCCACTATTAACAATCCAGCAATATGCTTTAAGAGAAATACAACAACTTAAAAAAGAGAAAAACCCAAATGCAGAGCGATTAGAAGTTTTTGAAAAAATGGTAACTCGTTCTTTATTTGGAAACATAAACGCAAGTAGAAATTCAGCATAAAAAAATAAAATATGACAATATCAACGCAATTAGCATCTGATGAATATCATGAATATTACGGTCCTTATATTGCAATTATAGGAGAAGTAGAGCTTTTAGAGGCATTAGAAGATAGTGCCGATGCTTTTGAACAAATGATTATAAATCTCCCTGTTGAAAAATTAGAATATTCGTATCAATCGGGGAAGTGGACCATTGCGCAAATCATTTTGCATTTAATAGACGCAGAGCGTGTATTTCAATACAGAACTTTGCGCTTTTCCAGAAATGATATGACAGATCTTCCAGGATTTGATCAAGATGAATATATAACAGACATTATAAACGATAAAACACCTTCTAAAAAAGAACTTTTAGAAGCATTTAGTGGTGTTCGAGAAAGCTCGTATCAATTGTTTAAAGGGCTGTCAAATGAACGTCTTTTAAGAAAAGGAACTGCTAACGGAACTCCCATGTCTGTACGAGCTATTGGTTTTATGCTAAGTGGTCACGTTCGTCATCATATGAAGATTATAAATGAACGTTATTTATAAAATAATTTAATTTTGAACGCCTTTTGATAGATTATTATTACTTAGATAGTTGTAAAGTATCGTCTAAAGCACCTTTAAAGTTGTCTTCGTTTCTATTGAAACTATCCATAAAACTAACCAAGTGCTTTCCAGTTTTCACTAAATAAATAGTGTTTTTGGTTTTAAGCTCAATGGCCTCAATAGCTTCGTTACGAGTATTTTTAAAATTAATAATATCGCTATCTCCGTAGCCATGCGGATATTTTGTAGCTAAAAGCGTTAATATCTCTTTGGTGAGTTTTTTGTAATCAACAATAATTCTTTTCATTTATTTAAAAATTTTAATTCAATGAAAAATGAATTAAATAAAAATTTTCTGTATAAATCAACTGCTGCGCTTTCACATAAAAAATCTAATTATTTCGGTTGAAAAACAAAAAAATAAATTTATTCATGTTCATTTCATGTCATCTTAATTTAGGGGCGTTATTAAATTATAATGAAGTAACAGCGTGTATGTTATAAAACGATTTTTCACTAGTTCTAGTACATAGAGATGCTAGATCATTTTATAGAATAGCATCTAAATCTTGTTTTCCAATAATAGTCATGATTTCTACTATGCTGTTATTTATTCTGAAGTATATGCTGTCAGAGCCACAGACACAGCGTCTATATCCTGTTTTTATATGATCTATAGATTCGAATGAAAAAGGATTTTGATTTATAATATCGAAATACTCAAAAAAAGAATGAAAGTATTTATCTGCTTGAATCATTCCAAATTTTTTGATTCCGTATTGATGAATTCTAATTAAATCTTCTTTTGCAACCTTACTTAATTTATAATTAGCCATTAAACGAAGACTTAGATGCAGCTAATATTTGTTCTTTAGTATCATTAGTAAATCCACCTTTTTCGGCTTTTTCTAATTTAGCGCTAATCCAATCAATTTGTCTTTGTTGTTTTCTTGCCTGTCTAATTAAATCATTTACCAATTCGCTTTTACTAGAATACTCCTTATTATCGATTTGAGTTTTTAACCATTCATCATTTGGTTGGGTGAGTGAGATACTTTGTCTTGCCATGATATTTGTTATTTGGTGTAAATTTACACCAAATATGTTATTTTAACAAAAAATGAATTAAAGAGAAAAATGTTAATAAGTAATTTTTTGTCATCTTTTTAACTTTGTAGTAAATCAAGGTATTTTAATATTGGATGATGGAAGCCATCCATAAAGCATTTTACAAAGTAAAAGCGATCTGGGTGGTGCTGATTTAAAATAGTGTAGATTTCAAGAAGTGAAAAAGCCAGACTAGATTTTTTTGGTTCTTTTTTCATCAATGGAAAAAAGAATGAAAGAAAATAGTTTTTACTATGTTCATTTTGTCTTGAAACAAAACGAACCAAAAATTAAAGAAGTTTTCGAGGAAATTTTTGTGAATAATCACAAAATCGCTGATGAATCTTATCGTTTCATGCTCTTTTTGCTTTGCAAAACGCAATTTCACTTGATTTACAGCTATTTCTGAGAAACCTTCAGATTTGTTTTCTTGGAAAATGTATGGTAAAACGAAGATTTTCATATTAAGACCTTCTTTATTCGCAGAATAAAAAGAAAAGAAGTTCTTTTTCTTTGGTTCGTTTCTTTTGGAAGACAGCAAAAGAAATGAACAATACTATTTTTCAATAAAAAAGAAAAAATTTTATGCTTGATAATACTCAAAAGCATCAAAAATAAGATCGTTTGATACTTGACAATCAATTTTAGCATTTCCGATATCAGTTAACAACACATAATTGATGTTGCCGTGTGAATTTTTTTTGTCAAACTTTAAAAGTGATATAATTTCGTTTATATCATTGTTGTCAAAAGAAACAGCATCAAAATAAGTAAGTAAGGTTTTTTTAATTTCCTCTAGTTTTTCAAATGGAAAACTTTCTAATTTTGTAGCTATAAAAGTTTCTAAAATAATCCCGATAGCAATGGCTTCTCCATGTAACAAAGTTGTTTTAGCATCATTTTGAAGAAAACTAGATTCTATGGCATGACCCAGTGTATGTCCAAAATTTAAAATTTTGCGCAGCCCTTTTTCTGTAGGATCAGAAGTTACTACCTCATTTTTTATCTCAATAGATTCATGGATTAAATCCCCTAAGGCATTGGCATCTAGGTTTACAATATCTTTAAGCGAATTCCAATGCGATTCTTTATAAATTAATCCATGCTTAAACATCTCTGTTAAGCCGCTTTTCATTTGATTTTGAGGCAGTGTATTTAAAAAGGAAATGTCTATCAATACCATAATAGGTAGGTTAATAACACCTACTTGATTTTTTAAAACTCCCAAATCTACGCCTGTTTTACCTCCAACAGAAGCGTCTACCATTGCTAATAAAGAAGTAGGTATGTTTATAAAATCAATCCCTCTCATAAAGGTAGAAGCAACAAAGCCTCCTAGATCTGTTACCACACCACCGCCAAGATTAAGCACTATACTTTTTCTATCTGCCCCTAACTCAGATAGTGCCTCCCATACTCCAGAACAGGTATCTATAGTTTTGTGTTCTTCTCCAGCTTCAATTTCTATCACTTCGATAGTAGTTTCTGTTTGAATTTGCTGAAGAAATAATGCCAAACAATGCTCATGTGTATTTTCATCTACTATTAAAAAAAGTTTAGAATATCCTTTTTTAGTAAGATGGTCATTTAATTTTTGATAGCCAGTTTCATTAAAATGAACAGCAGAACCTTTAGAATCTATGGTTGACAACATTTTGTAATGATAATTTAAGAATGCAAATTAACGAGATTTTTATGTAAAAAAAGCACAGAAGTTAAAAAGACTTTATCTGTGCCTCAATTTCTTTAGAATAGGAATAAAAAACACTATTTTATAGATGTTATAAAATGTATTTACTTCATTTTCAATTAAATAAAAATTTCAAAATAAAAACTCCAATAAGTATCTTTACATACATTTATTTAACTATATCGATGGAAAAAATTTTTGAGAATACTGAAGTTGCATTTTCACTAAAATCAAATTCAGACTTAAAAAAAGCACATTTTTTGTTTAAAACAATGGCAAACCCTACGCTTGTAAAAATAGGGTCTGGTCTTGCAAATTTCTCGTTACGTATAGGACTGCCTGTACAGGGAATTATTAAAAAAACGATCTATGAACAGTTTTGTGGAGGCGTGACGGAGCAAGATTGCCTTCCTATCATCAATAAACTGAATGAAAAAGATGTTTCTGTTGTTTTAGATTATTCTGTAGAAGGAAAGGAAAGCGATGTAGATTTTGACAATGCAATGAATAAGAAAGTTTTCTTGATCAATTTTGCTAATAAAAACAACGGGATTTCTTTTGCATCCTTAAAACCAACAGCTTTAGGTCGTTTTGCTATTTGGGAAAAAGTTTCAGCTAATAAAGCATTGACTTCAGAAGAAACAAAAGAATGGCAAACCATAGAAAAAAGATTCGATACCATATGTAGTGCAGCTTATAATGCGAATGTACCTGTATTAATTGACGCTGAAGAAAGTTGGATGCAAGATGCCGCAGACCTTTTGACAGAGCAAATGATGGAAAAATACAATAAAGAAAAATGTATTGTATATAATACTGTTCAATGTTACCGTTGGGATCGATTGGACTATGTGAAAAAGTTAACGGTTTTAGGAGAGAAAAAAAATTTTAAAGTAGGAGTGAAGATAGTGCGTGGTGCTTATATGGAAAAAGAAAATGATAGAGCAGAAGAGAAAAATTACAAATCTCCTATTTGTGAAAGTAAGCAAGCCACTGATGAAAACTTTGATTCAGTTTTACGATACATTATGGATCATTTAGAGTTGTTTTCTCTTTTTATAGGATCGCATAATGAGCCCAGTTCTTACCTGGCAATGGAACTCTTGAAAGAAAAAAACTTGCCAAATAATCATAATTGTGTTTGGTTTGGTCAATTATACGGGATGAGTGATCAAATTAGTTATAACCTGGCTTCTAATGGATATAACGCTGTAAAATTAATTCCTTTTGGCCCTGTGAAAGAAGTAATTCCTTATTTAATTAGACGCGCAGATGAAAATACATCTGTAGCAGGACAAACCGGTAGAGAGCTTTCATTAATTATGGAGGAATTGGAGAGGCGTAGATTATAGTTTATAATAATACCTTATGTTGATTATAATTTATATTTCAAATAATTATTTATTTTGTTCATTCTAGTTTGACTCAGAGGAAAGTAAGAAAATATTTTATTTCTATTCATTTTGTCTTGAAACAAAACGAACCAAAAATTCAAGAAGGTTTATATGAACTTTTTGCGTTGCAAAATCGCTGCTAAAACTATCGCTCCATGCTCTTTCATGTTTTCAACATGACGCACTTCCGCTTGTTTTACAGCTAGTTCTTGAAAACCTTCGTTTTACTTTCTAAGAAAATTTTGAGTTAAATTTTAAAGGAGTAAGTAGTGATGTACTTTTTCTGATAGATAAGAAGGTTTTGTCATTGTAGTAAATCAAAGTATTTTAATATTGGGCGATGGAAGCCATCCATAAAGCATTTTACAAAGTAAAAGCGATCTGGGTGGTGCTGATTTAAAATAATGTAGATTTCAAGAAGTAAAAAAGCAGGCTAGATTTTTTTGTTTCTTTTTTCATCAATGGAAAAAAGAGAAAATAGTTTTTATTATATTCATTTTGTCTTGACACAAAAACGAATCAAAAAAGTCAAGGCAAGCGATAAAAATCTAAGAAAATACTACGGCAACCACAACACAATGAAAAGAACTCGCTTTGCTCAAACAACTTTTCATTTAACACCAACTCTGCTGCCTTGATTTTTAAGATTTTTGTCGAAGCCATTTACTTTCTAGGAAAATTTTGAGTTAAGTTTTAAATGAATCATTATAAGATGTATTCTTTCTTAATAGTTAGGAAGATTTTGTCATCTTTTTAACTTTGTAGTAAATCAAAGTATTTTAATACTGGATGATGGAAGCCATCCATAAAGCATTTTACAAAGTAAAAGCGACCTGGGTGGTGCTGATTTAAAATAATGTAGATTTCAAGAAGTAAAAAAGCAGGCTA
>CAYMDH010000022.1:0-51702 GCA_964389205.1 uncultured Flavobacteriaceae bacterium | reverse complement strand
TCTATCTTTTTTACTCATAAAATCTACTTAAATATTAATCGAACTCAGGTTAAAAGGAGAATCTATGAGAAAGAAATTAAAAAAGAATCACTAATTTTAAACCACAAATGAAACGATTTTTAGCACTTCATTTACACTGCTCAGTTTAATCCGGCACGAGTGGTTCACTTTATCCGAATTTTCCAATCTTAATGGGAAAATTAGAAAATATACTAAAAACAAGATGGCATTCCCAACAGATGATGCACTCAAAAAATCAGTATACTTAGCACTTATGCAAATCACTAAAAAATGGACAGCGCCAATTCATAATTGGGGATTAATACTAAATCAATTTTTAACTATATTTGAAAAAAGGGTCAAACTTTAATTAGTTTAACCCGCTCTAATTCTATTTACACAAAATTTTGGATACTGTCTAAAAAAATAATTCTATTCTGATGAGAGGTGACTTGTCACTTCATATGTAGTCTAAAATTCGTTCCAAAGCCATTCCGCGAGAACCCTTAATCAATAGTGTGCTATCTTTTATAGAATGATGTTTTAGAAAAATAGAAAGTTCTTCAAACGAATTGAATTTTTTTAAGGAAGTGTTAATTTTAAAGAAATTCTCTCCTACTAAATAAGTAGTTGTATTTATTAGTTTTTCTGCAATAGAAGCTATTTTTTGATGTTCTTCAAAAGCAGTTTCGCCTAATTCAAACATATCACCAAGAAAAGCCACTTTCTTTGTACTAGTCAAGCCAGAGAGATTTTCTAAAGCAGCTTCCATACTTGTTGGATTTGCATTATAGGCATCCAAAATAATTGTATTCGAGTTTTTTTCTATAAGTTGAGACCTATTATTAGAAGGAAGATACTTTTCTATGGCTTCTTTTATAGCCAGCAATGGTACTTTAAAATAGATACCTATAGTTGCAGCTAATGAAATATTAGCTGTATTATAACTCCCTATAAGTTTTGAATAGATAGTGACACCTTCAATTTCGATAGATACAAAAGGGTTTGCCTTATTATTTTTTATAGTAACGTCAAATGAAGGTTCTTTACTGAATCCAAATTTATTAATGTATTCTTTTAATTTGTTTTTTTGGATAGGATCATCACCGTTATAAAATATATACTTTTCTCTATCTATTAAATGATTATACAATTCACTTTTTCCTTGAATGATACCTTCTACGCTTCCAAATCCTTCTATATGCGCTTTTCCATAATTTGTTATGCATCCATAATCTGGTAAAGCAATATTAGATAAGAAATCTATTTCTTTTAAATGGTTGGCACCCATTTCTACAATTCCAAAATTAGTTTGCTCATTCATAGATAGGAGTGTTAAAGGAACACCAATATGATTGTTTAAATTACCAATTGTAGCAGTAGTTTTATATTTTTTAGACAATACAGCATTGATTAGCTCTTTGGTAGTAGTTTTTCCGTTACTTCCTGTCAAGCTTAAAATAGGGATTCTTAAAAACTTTCTATGAAAGACAGCCAATTCTTGCAAAGTATTTAATACATCATTCACAAGTATTGTTTGTTTAGAAGTATTGTGAATTTCTTCGTCTACAATGGCATAAGAAGCTCCTTTTGATATTGCATCTTCAGCAAATTTATTCCCATTAAAATTTTCTCCTTTTAAAGCAAAGAAAATAGAGTTTTTCTCAATTTTTCTTGTGTCTGTTGAAATGCTTTTTTGTGCTAGAAATAGCTGGTGTAATTCTTCAATACTCATAAAATAAAAGTATAAAAAAAGCGCTGACTGAGCAGCGCTTTTTTAAATATTATTTCTAATCTTATCTCGATCTAGGTGTTTTCTTCTTTTTTGATTTTGAACCAACTCTAGACATTGCACAACGGAAACCAATATAATCGGTAGCCATAAATTGTGACATATACCTTCTTTGTGCCGGATCTAACCAATATGCACGATCTCTCCAAGATCCTCCTTTATAAACTCTTACTTCATCATCTATTAACGATGTTCTTGAAGTTTTATCGTAGCTTTTTATAAGATTTCCAAGAGAATCTCTTTCAACTGTATGTTTAGGAGCATTGTACATACGTTTTGTATCTACATTTTCATCTTCCTCTTGAAACCTGTCAAAATATCTAGTAGAACTATAATCTCCATCTCTATATCCTCGGTTATCACTATCTGAAAAGTTAGAACGTAAATAAGCATCATCTTTACTAATAGCTACTGTCGCTAACTCACCAGGTAAGTCTCTTGCTACAATTCTACCATTACTCAGAGTATCATAGACAATATTCTCTGCAGACACAATAGCAGCTTTGCCATCTTCTCCTATAGATACTTTTGTATAGACATTTCCACGGTAATAGTTAAAGTCATTCGCTTCATCATCTACAATTGGACGATACACATCTGCTACCCATTCGGCTACATTTCCAGCCATATCATAAAGCCCAAGATCATTAGGCGGGTATGATTTTACTGGTGCAGTAATATCGGCACCATCATCAGACCATCCTGCGATTCCGCCATAATCTCCTTTTCCTTGCTTGAAGTTGGCTAATTGATCACCTCTGGAAACTCTTCTTCCAGAACGTGTATAATCACCTTCCCAAGGATATTTTTTTCTACCTCTATAATTATTGTATTCGCGTTGTCCAGATTGTGCCTGCGCAGCATATTCCCACTCAGCTTCAGTTGGTAATCTATATTCAGGTAGTATAATACCACTAGTTTGTTTTGCGAATACATTAACAGAATCTTTCTTTGATTTTGCTTTTCCTTGTAATGAATCTATTTGACCACTATAAGTTGCACTTGGATTTTGTAAATATGCTTTTGTACTAAAAGTACCAGCTTCTAATTCACCTTCCAGCACAGAATACTTAGTTCCTTGTTCAATAAATCCTTCTCTTTCTAATACAGCTTCATTTACACGATCTGTTCTCCATTCACTAAACTGAACGGCTTGTACCCAATTTACACCAACTACAGGATATTCAGCATATGCAGGATGACGCAAATAGTTATTAGTCATTACTTCGTTATATCCTAAACGATTTCTCCAAACAAGTGTATCAGGCAATGCTCCTTTATAAATATTAGAATACCTAGGATCTTCAGGAGGATATACCTTCTTTAGATAATCTAAATATTCAAGATACATAACATTAGTTACTTCTGTTTGATCCATGTAAAATGATTGCACGTGCTGTTGTGTAGGTGTATTGTTCCAATCATGCATAACATCATCTTGTACTTTTCCTTTAGTGAAGGTACCCCCTTCAATAAAGACAAGCCCAGGTGCAGTTTCTTGCTCTTTAAAATTTGTATTGTATTGGAAACCACCGTCTTTATCGTTGATTTTCCAACCAGTCGCTTTGGAAACATTTTTAGAAGAGGATGATTTTTTACATCCTACCAGACTAACTGCTACCATTAGGAATAGCATAAGCCTTCCAATAGAATTAACTTTCATAGAAATAAGATTTGAGTGTCTAAATTTTTGACGCAATATAATAATTAACATCATACTATCATTTTTTTATTCCAAAACTGCAGCAAATGCCGCATTATCGGAAGAAATAACAAGCTAAGAACGGTATTTAAGAAGTTTTATTATCTCTTTTTGAAAAAATAAATGTTAAAGAGGTATTCTATTGTAGAATATAAATACTCAGAGTAAGATTTATATATTAATCTATAAAAACCACAATAAAAAGCATTAAAAACCGTAATGCTAATATCATGTGTTAAGATTAGGGTGCTTATTTTAATCTTTCAAAAGAAAAGAAGTATGTTTGTACAAGATAATTGTTAAAAGTTCGTTAACCAATAACGAAAATGTTTTAGTGTATTAAAACATGACACCATTTAAATGACATAGTATACATGAAAAAGATATTTACACTCCTTTTATTACTTCTATTATCTATAAATGAAGTGAAATCACAAGATGACCAATCTAGAGTTATTACTACTGCCGTTCCTTTTCTTACTATAGCAGCAGATGCAAGAGCTTCTGGTTTAGGTGACATTGGAGTAGTTACTTCTCCAGATGCGTATTCGCAACAATGGAATGCGGCAAAATATGTATTTGCTGAAAGAGAAATTGGAATAGGAGTTAGTTACACGCCTTTTTTAGCAGAATTGGTAAACGATATTTCTTTATTACAAGGTAATTTTTATAAAAGAAATGAGCGAAGTGCTTTCGCCTTTGGGCTTCGTTTTTTTGGCCTTGGTGAAATAGAACTTCGCCAAAATGCTGGAGATCCAGGAGAAATAGTAAGACCTAATGAATTTGCTATAGACGGATCCTATGCATTAAAGCTAAGTGATAACTTTTCTATGGCAGTTGCAGGTCGATATATACGTTCTAATCTAAGATTACAACAAGTAGATGCAGATGCTCAAGCTGGAAATACATTTGCGGTAGATATCTCAGGATATTACCAATCTGAAGAAATTGCCTATAGTAATTTTAATGGTAAATGGAGGTTAGGGTTCAATGTTTCCAATATTGGCCCTAAAATAAGTTTTGAAAATGGAGGTCAAGAAAATTTTATTCCAACAAATCTAGGAATAGGTGCTGGGTATGATTTTATTTTTGACGAAGCTAATAAACTTACAGTTTCTACAGAGTTTAATAAGTTGTTAGTTCCTACACCAAGAGATTTTGATGGTGATGGAGATATAGATTCAGAAGATAATGATATATATCAAGATATAAGTTTCTTTAGCGGGATATTTGAATCTTTTGGAGATGCTCCAGACGGATTTAGTGAAGAATTAGAAGAAGTGACTTGGGCATTAAGTGCAGAATATTGGTATCAAGAATCATTTGCACTAAGAGCAGGGTATTTTAATGAGAGTGAAGACAAAGGAGCACGAAAGTTTTTTACACTTGGTGCGGGGTTTCAATTTAAAGCAGCAACGATAGATGTATCTTATTTATTTTCATCATCTAGTGTTAGAAACCCTTTAGAAAACACATTGCGATTTTCAATAACCTTCAATTTAGGAAACGAATTTATTGAATTTTAAATCTTTCAGATGAAAGAATTAAAAATAACGACCTCTTTTACAATTTTCAATAATTTAGAAGAGCTTCCTGAAGATATACTGTTTTTGATGAATAGGGCTATAACTTCAAGAAAAAAAGCATATGCGCCTTATTCAAAATTTAGAGTAGGAGCAGCATTGCTTATGGATAATGGAGAAATAGTAGTAGGTAATAATCAAGAAAATGCATGTTATCCATCTGGTTTGTGTGCAGAAAGAGTTGCCATATATCAAGCAGGTGCCATTTATCCTTCTAATAAGATGATGAGTATGGCAATTACTGCAACTGCAGATGCCTATGAATTGAAAGAACCTCCTCCACCTTGCGGATCTTGTAGACAATCAATGATGGAATATGAGGTTAAACAACAACATCCAATAGCTGTATATTTTATGGGAGCTTCTGGAAAAGTTTTAAAATCAGATTCTGTTAAAAATTTACTTCCACTTCTTTTTGATAAATCATTTCTATAGAAGATTTTTAATAAACGCCTTTCTTTTGCAGCAATTATTGCTAAGCAATCGATGTGATTAATATCCTATTTTTAAATGATAAAATTTTATCAAAAATCACTATAATTAATCGTTTTGTTTTTTCACTTTTATTTAAAGTGTTACTTTTGTTATTCGTGTTAAAAAAATGGAACAATAATCAACAAATTCTTAGTAAATTTATGATGTTCAAATAAAATTATTTTTTTATACTTTAGATAAAGATTTAATTTTATTTAATATCCTACATCATAATTGTTTAAATAAAAATTGTAGATGAAAAAAATCACAAAAGAAGTTTATCTAAAATGGTATGAAGACATGCTCTTCTGGAGAAAATTTGAAGATAAGCTTGCCGCCGTATACATTCAACAAAAAGTTAGAGGATTCTTGCACTTATACAATGGGCAAGAAGCAGTATTAGCAGGTTCATTACATGCTATGGATCTCACGAAAGACAAAATGATAACTGCATATCGAAATCATGTTCAACCTATTGGAATGGGAGTAGATCCTAAAAAAGTAATGGCAGAACTGTATGGAAAAGATACAGGAACATCTCATGGTTTAGGAGGGTCGATGCATATTTTCTCTCCAAAACATGGTTTTTACGGAGGACATGGAATTGTGGGAGGTCAGATTCCATTAGGAGCTGGATTGGCATTTGCAGATAAATTTTTTGATAAAGGAGCTGTTACATTAACTTATATGGGAGATGGAGCAACACGTCAAGGGTCGCTTCATGAAACATTTAATTTAGCGATGCTATGGAAATTACCTGTTGTATTTATTGTTGAAAATAATGGATACGCTATGGGAACTTCTGTAGAGCGTACAGCAAACCATACAGAGATATGGAAATTAGGCTTGGGTTATGAAATGCCATGTGGCCCAGTAGATGGTATGAATCCTGTTAAAGTAGCAGAAGCAGTAAGTGAAGCTGTTGAAAGAGCTAGAAAAGGAGGAGGACCTACATTTTTAGAAATGAAAACATATCGTTATAGAGGACATTCAATGTCTGATGCTCAACACTACCGAACAAAAGATGAAGTTGAAGAGTATAAGAAGATAGATCCTATAACGCAAGTTTTAGATATCATTGTAGAAAATAAATACGCTACAAGCGAAGAAATTGAAACTGTGAATAAGAAGGTTAAAGAAAGAGTTGCAGAATGCGAAAAATTTGCAGAAGACTCTCCTTATCCAGATAAAAACATAATGTACGATGTTGTTTACGAACAAGAGGACTATCCATTTATACCTCATAAATTATAAAAATCATGGCAGAGATAATTAATATGCCAAGACTAAGTGATACCATGGAAGAAGGTGTGGTAGCAAAATGGTTGAAAAAAGTTGGTGATACAATTCAAGAAGGAGATATATTAGCTGAAATAGAAACAGATAAGGCTACAATGGAGTTTGAATCTTTTCATGAAGGAACGTTATTGCATATAGGTGTTCAAGAAGGAGATGGTGCTCCAGTCGATACACTTTTAGCAATTATTGGAGATAAAGGAGAAGATATTTCTGGACTTTTGAATGGAGTAACTACTACTAACGATAAAGAAAAATCAATTGAGCTGCCTTTTGAAGCTGAAGAAGTTAAAAAAGAAGTAGTTGCTGTAGTTGAAATTCCTCCTGGAGTTGAAATAATTAAGATGCCAAGGTTGAGTGATACCATGGAAGAAGGAACAGTAGCAACTTGGTTGAAAAAAGTTGGAGATGCTATAGAAGAAGGAGATATTTTAGCAGAAATAGAAACAGATAAGGCTACAATGGAGTTTGAATCTTTCTATTCAGGAACATTATTACATGTAGGTATTGATGAAGGAGGAACAGCACCAGTTGATGAAGTACTGGCTATTATAGGGCCAAAAGGAACAGATGTAAAAGCCGTTTTAAATTCATTAACATCTGGATCTGGCCAGGAAAATGCAGTAGTGGATACAGTTTCGAAAGAAGAAGCTAAAGATATTACATCACACAATAAAACTCCTGTAGTAAATAACGGAGCTAGAATTTTTGCATCTCCATTAGCAAAAAAAATTGCTCTAGAAAAAGGGATAGATTTAACTCAAGTTTCTGGAACTGGCGAAAATGGAAGAATCGTTAAAAAAGATGTAGAAAACTTTACTCCAACAAAGGCATCAGAAACTCCAGTAGCAGCTGTTCCAAAATCAAGAGAGGCCACTACTTCAAAACCAACATATATAGCACCTTTTACCCCTGCTGGAGAAGAAGGTTTTGAAGACGTAAAGAATTCGCAAATGCGTAAGGTAATTGCGAAACGTTTGGGAGAATCAAAATTTACAGCGCCTCATTATTATTTAACGATAGAAGTTTTAATGGATAATGCAATGGCTTCACGTAGTCAAATTAATACATTGCCAGATACCAAAGTTTCTTATAATGATATGGTTGTTAAAGCTTGTGCAATGGCATTAAAGAAGCACCCACAAGTAAATACAACTTGGAATGGAGACACGACGAGATATAATCATCATGTACATGTTGGAGTTGCTGTAGCTGTTGATGAAGGCTTGGTAGTTCCTGTATTGCGATTCACAGATCAAATGTCACTTTCTCAAATAGGAACTCAGGTAAAAGATTTAGCTGGAAAAGCCAGAAGTAAAAAAATAACACCACAAGAAATGGAGGGAACAACATTTACTGTTTCTAATTTGGGGATGTTTGGTATAGTAGAATTTACGTCTATTATTAACCAACCTAATTCTTCTATTTTATCTGTAGGGACAATTGTCCAAAAACCAGTGGTTAAGGAAGGTCAAATTGTTGTAGGGAATACAATGAAAGTTACTTTGGCTTGTGATCATAGAACAGTTGATGGAGCAACAGGAGCTCAATTTTTACAAACATTAAAATCATATTTAGAAAACCCAGTAACCATGCTGGCTTAATAATGAATTATATATTACTTAAATTTCAAAAAAGCATTCTAATTATTGGGATGCTTTTTTTACAAGAATAAGGAAATTAAAATTATACTAATTATGAAAAAAATATCTTTTCTTTTTTTAATGTTTATGATTGGGTGCCAATCCAAACAAGCAGTGATTTCTCAATCAAATAATGATACTGCCTCACAACAAGATTTTAAGATAAAAACGAATTCAACTTCTACTTCTATAGCATCTATTATAACATTTTTAGCTTCAGATGAATTAAAAGGGCGTGATACAGGATCAGAAGGAATTGAAAAAGCAGCAGTTTTTATTGAAGATAAATTTAAAACATTAGATGTGAAACCTTATTTTACCTCTTACAGAGATAATTTTAAGGTTAAAAGCATAGATGCATTTAATATTGTGGGTTATCTAGAAGGAAATGACCCAGTATTAAAAAATGAGTTTATAATTATTGGTGCTCATTATGATCATATTGGTACAGCAAAAGCTGTGAATGGAGATACCGTTGCAAATGGAGCAAATGATAATGCTTCTGGATCTACTGCTGTTTTAGAGTTAGCAAATTATTTTGGCAAAACAAAATCAAACAAGAGAAGTATATTATTTGCTTTCTTTTCGGCTGAAGAAAAAGGATTGTTAGGATCTAAACATTTGGCAAAAAGACTAAAAGACAATAATTTTAACCTTTATTCTATGATAAATTTTGAAATGATAGGAGTGCCTATGCAAGATAAAGATTATCTAGCATATGTTACAGGGTACAAAAGATCTAATATGGCAGCAGAGTTCAATAGGTATGCTGGAAAGAAGTTAATTGGATTTTTGCCTACAGCAAAAAAGTATGGTTTATTTCAAAGATCAGATAATTATCCGTTTCATGATATGTTTAATGTGCCATCTCAAACAGTATGTACTTTTGATTTCACAAATTTTGATTATTATCATCAAGTAGATGATGAGGTTTCTCTAATGGATTTTGAACATATGGCTAAGGTGATTAATGAAATGATTCCAGTTATAGAGAAAATGAGTGCTGAAAAAACGCAAACTATCAGTTATAGATAATGAAGAAAGTAATTGTTACAGGAGCAAGTAGAGGTATAGGTTTTAAATTAATTCAATTGTTTGCAGCTAATCAATACAAAGTATTGGCATTATCTAGAAATATTGAACCTATAAAATCATTGAACAATTCTAATATAAATTATATTTCTTGTGATTTAAGCAAAGAAGAAGATCTTCAAGAAGTATCAGATTTTATTTCTTCAGAGTGGAGCGAAGTAAATATACTTATTAACAATGCAGGAGCACTTTTAAATAAGCCTTTTATGGAAACTACTTCTGAAGAATTCGAGAATGTTTATAAAGTAAATGTTTTTGGGGTTGCAGAAACTACTAGAAGAGTGCTTCCTTTTATGCCAAAAGATGGGCATGTTGTGAATGTGAGTAGTATGGGAGGAGTTCAAGGAAGTGTAAAATTCCCAGGACTTTCAGCATACAGTTCTTCCAAAGGCGCAGTAATTACATTAACAGAACTGCTGGCAGAAGAGTATAAAGAAACAGGCCCTTTATTTAATGTGCTAGCAATAGGTGCGGTACAAACAGAAATGTTGGAAGAAGCTTTCCCAGGATATAAAGCTCCTTTAAGTGCTCTAGAAATGGCACAGTACATATATGATTTTGCAAGAGAGGGGCATAAGTTTTATAATGGAAAAATGTTGCAAGTGTCTAATTCAACACCTTAAATATTTGGTTGATAATTAATATTGTCAAAACTCTTTTTTTTATAACAAAAAAGTATTTTTGTATACATGCAACAAATTCTTCAAAAATATTTACCTGAGCGAGCAGTTGCAAGTTGTTTTGAGCTAATTAGAAAACATCAAGTACATTTAAAAATAGTAAACGATAGGGTAACCAGACATGGGGATTATAGAAGGTTGCCTGATGGGATGCATCAAGTTACAGTAAATGCATCACTAAATAAATATAGATTTTTAATTACCCTTGTTCATGAAATTGCTCATTTAGTAGCCTTTAAAGAATATGGAAAGTATATTAAACCTCATGGAACAGAATGGAAACGTAGTTTTCAATTACTAATGGTTCCTTTTATTAGACCAGAAATATTTCCCTCTGAACTATTGCCGCTTTTAGCGCATCATTTTAGAAATCCAAAAGCAAGTAGTGATACAGATGCATCACTTTCTATTACGCTAAAGCAATACGACCCTGAAAATGATAAAAGTTATATATTTGAATTACCCCCCAATAGTTTGTTTAGACTTTACAATGGAAAAGTATTTAAGAAAATAAATAAACGAGTAAAACGCTATGAATGTATAGAAATAGCAACAGGAAGAGTTTATTTGTTTAATCCAAATGCCGAAGTAGAGTTTTTAAAAGTAGATGTTTGATATATTTTAAACAATATGTAAATAGTATAAAACAAGCTTATGAATAAAAATTATTACGCAATATTAATGGCCGGTGGAGTTGGATCTAGATTTTGGCCAGTAAGTACCTCAGATTTTCCAAAACAGTTTCACGATATGTTAGGAACTGGAGATACTTTAATTCAAAAAACATTTTCCCGATTAAGTAAAATAATACCACAAGAAAATATTTTTATACTTACAAACGAAAAATATAACAATATAGTAATGGAACAATTACCTGAGATAGAACAACGACAGGTAGTTTTAGAACCAGCGATGAGAAATACAGCACCTTGTATTCTGTATGCAGCATTGAAAATTCAAAAAGAAAACCCGGATGCAGTAATGATTGTTGCCCCCAGTGATCACTGGATTGAAGATGAAAATGCCTTTAACGAAAATATAAAGACGTGTTTTGAGAGCTGTTTAAAAGAACCTATTTTGGCTACTTTAGGTATTCAGCCTACTTTTCCAAATACAGGGTATGGATATATAGAGTTTGATCAATCTGAAACTTCGCGAATTAAAAAGGTAAATGAATTTAAAGAAAAACCAACCTATCAAAAAGCAAAAGAGTATATAGAGAGCGGAAATTATTTATGGAATGCAGGAATCTTTATGTGGAGTATTTCTACTATTGTAGATGCGTTTAAAAATTACCAGCCTGTATTATTTTCCCTTTTATATAAAGGAATGGATGTCTACAATACTCCAGAAGAAACTGATTTTATCGAAAAAAACTATCCAAACGCCGAAAACATTTCTATTGATTACGCTATTCTAGAGTTTTCCAAATCTATTTACGTACTTCCAGCTACATTTGATTGGAATGACCTAGGAACCTGGGGGTCATTATATGAAAAACTAGATAAGGATAGCAATGCTAATGCAGTAGTAAATGCTAAAGTAATAGCAGAGAATGCATCTGGAAATATGATTAGAACAACAAAAGATAAAATAGTGGTTGTAGATGGACTACAAGATTATATTATAGTTGACAAAGACGAAGTATTACTTATATATCCTAAATCTAAAGAACAAGATATTAAAAAAGTCTCGCAAAAAGTGAAAGATACTTTTGAAGATTAACACATCATCAAAATTATGGAAGAAAACAAGCCAATAGACATAGAAAATAGTGGAGAAGAAGTAAAAAAAGATCTTTCAGGATTATGGGGGAGTCTAAAAAAGTTTTTAAAAGACTTATTAGATATTCGTCAAGATACAGATCAAAAAACTACTATTGAAACTATTAAGTCTGACATTCCTTTTAAAGGTCATACATCTTGGATTTTAATTTGTTCTATATTTATAGCTTCTATTGGATTAAATGCAAACTCTACAGCAGTAGTTATAGGAGCGATGTTGATATCTCCATTAATGGGCCCTATTTTAGGTATGGGAATGTCATTAGCTATTAATGATATAGATACCTTAAGACGATCCCTAAAGAATTTTGGGGTTATGGTTGGCTTAAGTGTATTAACTGCATTTTTGTTTTTTAAGTTTTTTCCATTGAGAGATGAATCTTCAGAATTACTGGCAAGAACAGCTCCAGATATTAGAGATGTTCTCATTGCTTTTTTTGGCGGTTTAGCCTTAGTAATTGCGAGAGCAAAAAAAGGCACAATAGCTTCTGTTATTTTTGGAGTAGCCATAGCTACAGCCCTAATGCCGCCTCTTTGTACAGTTGGATTTGGATTGGCAATAGGAAACATCAAGTATGCAGGAGGAGCCATGTATTTATTTATAATCAATACTATTTTCATAGCATTGGCTACGTTTTTGGTGCTTAAGCTACTTCGTTTTCCAATGGTGCGTTATGCCAATTCTGCTAAAAGAAGATTTATAGCAAGAATGGCATCTTTAATAGCTATTATTGTAATGATACCTGCCGGATATACATTTTATAAAGTTTTTCAAGAATCGTTGTTTAGAAACCAAGCAAAACAATTTATCAATGATAATATTAAAACATATCAATTTTCAGCTGGGGGTAGGTTTTTAGAAAACTTTACGAGTATGGAGTATATCAACACTAAAAAATCTTCAATAGAGTTGGTTTTTATGGGAGATGAATCTATACCAGATAATGTTATTGAAACTTGGAATGCTCAAAAAAGAGATAGTAAATATTCTAAATTAAAAAGTACAGAATTAAAGATAGTGCAAGGAGGTAGAGATGATTCTGAAGAAAAATTCAATTTTGTTAGTGAATTGTATCAAAATAAGAAAGAAGAATTAGTGACAAAAGAAGCGCAAATAAGATTACTAGAAGAAGAAGTAGCTAAATTAAGCAAATCACCTATTAATAAGATTCCATTTAAAGCAATAGTGGATGAAGCAAGAATAAATTATGAAAATTTGAGAGAGATAGGTTTTTCTTCTACCATTAAAACAAATTTTACAGCTACAGATACGATAGCTGTATTTATAGTGAAATGGACAGATAGTTTGTCAAATGATATCATTGTAAAAGATCAAGCACGATTAACCAACTGGTTAAAAGTAAAATTAGGAAGTGAAAATGTACAGGTGAATACGATTCAATGATTTAACTTTTATCTTCTTCTAAATACATTTTTCGTACTTTTTTGAAAAGTTCTGAAGAATATACAAAATTGGTCACTGCCTCATTGTCTGTTTTAAAAATTTCCTTGTTGCTTCCTTCCCATTCTTTATACCCATCTTTAAGGAAGATGATTTTCTCGCCAATTTGCATCACTGAGTTCATGTCATGTGTATTAATTACAGTGGTGATATTGTATTCTTTGGTAATTTCTTGTATTAAGTTATCAATTAAGATGGCAGTTTTAGGATCTAATCCAGAATTAGGCTCATCACAAAATAGATATTTTGGATTGTTTACTATAGCTCTGGCTATGGCAACTCTTTTTTGCATTCCTCCAGAAGCTTCTGCTGGATATTTCTTGTGAGCATCTGGTAAGTTAACTCGATCTAGAACAATATTAACTCGCTCTTTCATTTCTGTTCTAGACATATTAGTAAACATTTTAAGAGGGAACATTACATTTTGTTCAATAGTCATAGAGTCAAACAATGCACTTCCTTGAAAAACCATGCCCATCTCTTGGCGTAGTTCTCTTTTCTCATCATTATTTAATTTAGAATATGTTCTATCATTATAGCAAATTTTTCCTTGTTCAGGTTCAAATAAGCCTAGCATTGATTTTAAAAAGACAGTTTTACCAGAACCACTTTGCCCTATAATAAGATTGGTTTTACCTTGATCAAAACATGTAGAGATTCCCTTTAAAATATGATCATCTCCAAATGATTTATGTATGTTTTCAACTAGAATCATTACCCTAAAAGCATTTGAGTTAAAATAAAATTTAAGATGATAATCACAATACTTGTCCATACGAAGGCTGTTGTACTAGCTCTTCCAACTTCAAGCGCTCCACCTTTCATGAAATATCCATGGTATGCCGGAATAGTGCCTAAAATAAACGCAAAAACAAAAGTTTTTGCGAAAGCATAAAAAATATGAAATGAATCAAAATCATCTTGTAACCCTTGTACAAATTGTGCACTGGTACTATAACCCCCATATATAGCAGCTATCCAGCCTCCTAATATTCCAAAAAACATTCCTATAGAAATTAAAAAAGGATAGGTGGTAAGCGCAATAAGCTTAGGGAATATTAAATAGTTTATAGAATTTACACCCATTACTTCTAGTGCATCAATTTGTTCAGTTACTCGCATAGTTCCTATGCTAGATGTAATATAAGAACCTACCTTGCCAGCCATAATGATAGAAATAAAAGTAGGAGCAAATTCTAAGATAATAGATTGTCTGGTAGCAAAACCCACTAGATATTTAGGAATTAACGGATTGTCTATATTTAAAGAAGTTTGTATAGCAATAACACCTCCAATAAAAAAAGAGATGAATATTACAATACCTAAAGAGCTAAAAATCAGATCTTCGATTTCTTTTAAAATCAAATCTTTTAAAATAGACCATTTTGTAGGCTTCTTAAAAACCATAGCGATCATTAAAAAATACCGCCCTATATCTTCAAGGTAATTCATGCGTTTAATTAGAGCCACTAAAGTATAAAAATTATAGAGTTGTTTTAACCTTGAGTTAAAGTTTTTCTTTTAAGAAACTATTACATTTGTGAAAATTTGTATTAATGAAAAATTATCTGAGTATACTTTTCTGTTTAGTAGTTTCTTTCGTTGGTTTAAGTCAACAAAAATCTACTTCAACAGCAACATTATCAACAAGTGTTGTACGTCAAGTTGTAAAACCGGAAACGAATGGACAATTTAACAAACCAAAATTGGTAGTTGGTATTGTTGTAGATCAAATGCGATATGATTACTTAACTCGTTTTTGGGAAAAGTATGGGGATGGAGGATTTAAAAAGCTGGTAAACAGAGGGTTTAATTGTAAAAACAATCATTATAATTATATTCCAACATATACAGGCCCTGGGCACGCTTCAATATTTACAGGAGCTACGCCTTCTTCTCACGGAATAATTTCTAATTATTGGTATGATAAGATAAAGGATACTACAATTTATTGTGTGGCAGATGCTAACTATAAAACAATAGGAACGTCATCTAGTGCAGGAAAAATGTCCCCTGTTAATATGACTACTACCAGTATCGCGGATGAATTGCGTTTGGCAACTCAAATGAGAGGGAAAACAATAGGAATAGCCCTTAAAGATAGAGGGGCAATTTTACCGGCAGGTCATACAGCAAATGGGGCGTATTGGTTTGAAGGTGGAAAAAAAGGAGCTTGGATTTCTAGTTCTTTTTATATGGAAGAATTACCAAAATGGGCAAAAGACTTTAATACTTCTAATGCTGCAGAAAAGTATCAAAAAGATTGGAATACTTTATATGATATTGAAACCTATGTTGAAAGTGGTTTGGATGAAAATAATTTTGAAGGAGTTTTTAAAGGACAGAAAAAAGCTGTTTTCCCTCATAAATTGCCTAAATTATGGAAAGACAATGGGGGATTTGATATTATTAAATCTACTCCATATGGTAATAGTTTAACAGTAGATTTTGCGATAGCTGCTATTGATGGAGAATCGTTAGGTGCAGACGATATCACAGATTTTTTAACACTTAGTTTTTCAAGTACAGATTATGTAGGACATAAATACGGAGTTAATTCTAAAGAAATAGAAGATACATACATACGTTTGGATAAAGATTTAGAGCGTTTTCTAGAAGTATTAGATAAAAAAGTAGGAAAAGGAGCATATACCGTTTTTTTAACAGCAGATCATGGAGCAGTAAATGCTCCTTCATATTTACAATCTGTAAAAATCCCAGCAGGGTATTTTAACGATAAAGTTTTTGAGACAAGTTTGAAAAACTTTATTAACAAAACTTATGGGAATGAAAAAATCATTAAAAATATATCGAACGGGCAAATCTTTTTAGATCATCAATTATTAAAAACACTTAAGATTAATAGGAGAGCTATTCAAGAATCTATTGTTGAAGAGATAATTAATTATAAAGATATAATATCGGTCTATACAGCATATGCAATGAAAAATGTAAATTATACAAGAAGAATTCCTCATTTATTACAAAATGGATATTATCAAAAACGTTCTGGAGATGTTCTTTTTGTCTTAAGCCCATCTGTGATTTCGTATTCTAGAACGGGTTCAACACATGGATCTGGGTTTTCTTATGATACACATGTACCTCTATTGTTTTATGGATATGGAATTAATGGAGGAAATACGATAGAAAAAAGTACAATAGATGATATAGCACCTACTATAGCTTCTCTGTTAGGAATTAGCACTCCTAATGGTACAACAGGGAATCCTATTTATCAGGTTATTGAAGATTAGATAAGTAGTTATTTTATTTTTAGTTTAGTTAGAATGCCATTCCATCTATGTTTTCTAATGAAAACACCTTGTTCCATAGAAACAATATAAGGGGTTTTCTTTTTTTTAGAATAATAATATCCTTTTAAACTATTTATAAAAGAAGATATTTGCCTGTTTTTTATTGCTGTTTTTAAAGTAGCAAGCAAAGTAATAGACCATCCATATCGCATTTTATACATTGCCTCACCTTGCATATAGCGTGCTTTTTTATTGTAAGAACCTCCTGTGGGTCTTAAGTGTTTTATATGCAAATGATCGTCTGTATAAATTGTATAATTGTAAAATTGAGCTAGTAACTCATCTACTGTATCCCAACCAATAGAGTTCTTCAATCCACCTATTTGATCAAAACATTGTTTGGAATATGCTTTGAAAGCACCGCGAACATGATCTTTATTCATTAAATGATTAAGTCTCCATATTCCGTTGAGATCTTTTTCAAAAGCAAAACCTCCAGCAATTCCTATTTTTGGATCAGCTTTAAAGATGCTTGTGATTGTTTCAAAATAATTTTTCGGTAAGATTAAATCGGCATCTAATTTTACTATAAAACTATAATTTGAGTCAAGAGTTTTTAACCCCTCATTAAAAGCTTCTACAACCTTACTCCCAGGCAAATGTTCTCCAGATGAAGTTTTATTAATTTTATAAATCCATTTGTTTTCTGAAATATATCGATCAATAATTTTTTCTGTTTTGTCAGAAGAATGGTCATTAACTACAACTAGTTTTTTAGGGAGTACTGTTTGATTTATAACAGAGTTAAGGGTTGAAGAAATGTATTCTTCTTCATTATGCGCAGGAATGATAATGTAATAATCCAAAAATTCACTTTTTTAGAATGATCATGTATAACAAAAGTAAAAATAAGAATGAATTTTAAAATTATGCAATTCTTTCTGCATAAACAGCATAATATCTAGGGGTAAAGGTTCTTAAAAAAGGTCTTATTCCTATTTTTTTTACAGGATTTGTCCATTTCTTTCTTGCTTTTATTTCCCATCCGGCTTTTTCAAGTAACCAATCAAACTGCCAGTCTTCAAACTCGTGATAATGCCTGTCCCACATGTCTGTTTTGCTTCTATAAGCAGGAGAAAACCATAATTTTAGTGGTACCGTTGCTACTAATTTAGTTGCTTTTATATCTTTTAAAACATTAAAAGGAGCTATAAGGTGTTCAAAAATTTCAAAAGCTGTAACTACTTCGTTATTGCCTGTAATAACAGCTGAGGTAGTAATATCTAAATCTTCTCCTTGGGTATTTTCAACAACATAGCCATGTTCTTTCATGGTTTTAGAAAACGGATTTACGACGCCCAAATCTAATATATTAGATGGAGGTGCTACATGAGATTTTAAAAAAGTAATAGTTTCTTTATAACGTTTATTCGGAAAATTGCCTTCGTACATATTAACACTTGTAGGTAACGGCATTAATATTCATTCCTGCTCCTACACTTGCAAATATAATAACATCTCCTTTATTTAAATGATGCTTATCCATTTCACCTCTTCTAACCATATCAAATAAGGTAGGTACAGTAGCTACTGAGCTATTTCCTAACGTATGAATATTCATAGGCATAATATCTTCAGGTACTTCCATATCATAAAGCTTGTAGAAGCGTTTTATGATTGCTTGATCCATTTTTTCATTTGCTTGGTGTATAAATATCTTTTTTACGTTTCCAATAGATTCTTGACTCTTTTCTAGGCATTCTTTAATGGCATTAGGTACTTGAGTCACTGCAAACTCATAAATCTTTCGCCCATGCATTTTTATATAACCTGTGTTTCTGCACAATTCTTTATTATATGAATTTCCAAAATATAGAAAATAAGCTTCATCATAAGTAAAAGATGCAGTTTCTGTGGCCAAGATTCCACCGGTTTCTTCTATTTCTTCTATAACAGTAGCTCCGGCGCCATCAGAATATATCATAGAATCTCTGTCGTGTTTGTCTACTACTCTAGAAAGTGTTTCAGACCCCACAACCAAGCATTTTTTAGCCATTCCACACTCTATGAATGCCTTTGCTTGAATAAAGGCTTCTATCCATCCAGGACATCCAAATAAAACGTCATACGCAACACATTTGGGGTTTTTAATACGTAATTGATGTTTAACTCTAGCTGCCAAACTTGGAACCAAATCAGACTGTATCGTATTGTGTTTTACATCTCCAAAATTATGAGCTACAATAATATAATCAAGTTCTTCTGGATCTACACCTGCATTCTCAATCGCTTTCTCACATGCAAAAAAAGCAAGGTCAGATGAATTTAAATGATCTTTAGCATAGCGTCTTTCCCCTATTCCGGTAATGGCTTTAAATTTTTCAATAATAACATCATTGGTATTTAGAAAAGGAGCTCCTTTATCATCTAAAAAAGAATGATCAATAAAATCTTGATTTTGTTCTACAATTGAAGGAATGTAGCTACCAGTACCTGTTATTTTTATATTCATAATATTAGTTAGTTGATGTAAGTCTAAGTGTTGGAAGCGAATATAAGGAACATAATCCTAAATTTTATATGCATGCATAATAATTATACGATACCCAAAGAAGACTTTTATATACTTTTCTAGAAATAATTTAAATTAAAAAACCCTCCGAAATAATAGAAGGGCTATGATTTTTAAAAGAATATTATTAATTTTTAGACATCAATATACGCTTCAATTGGCGCACAAGTACATATTAAATTACGATCTCCATAGGCATCATCTGTTCTTCTTACAGACGGCCAAAATTTGTTTTCTGAGACATATGCTAAAGGATATGCTGCCTTTTCTCTAGAATAAGGAAAATCCCAAGTGTCGGCTGTTAACATTGCCAGTGTATGTGGCGCATTTTTAAGCACATTATTAGGGTCGTCTATAGAGGTAGTATTTATTTCTTCTTTAATTGAAATTAAAGCATTACAAAACTTGTCTAATTCTTGAACACTTTCACTTTCTGTTGGTTCTATCATAATAGTTCCAGCTACAGGAAAAGATACTGTTGGAGCATGAAATCCATAGTCCATTAATCTTTTAGCAATATCAACTACTTCAATTCCATGTTTTTTAAATGGTCTGCAATCTAGAATCATTTCATGTGCAGCTCTTCCTCTTTCTCCAGTATAAAGAACTCCATAATGACCTTCTAATTTGTGTTTTACATAATTGGCATTTAAAATAGCATAAATGGTAGCATCTTTTAAGCCTTCTGCACCCAACATAGTTATATATCCGTAAGAAATTAAACAAGCAAGTGCGCTTCCCCAGGGTGCAGATGAAATAGCAGTGATAGCACTATCTCCACCAGTTGGGATTATAGGATTTGTTGGTAAAAAAGGAACTAGATGCTTTGCAGCACATATCGGTCCAACTCCAGGTCCACCACCACCATGTGGTATAGCAAAAGTTTTGTGTAAATTTAAATGACATACATCAGCTCCTATAGTTGCAGGATTTGTAAGACCTACTTGAGCATTCATGTTTGCACCATCCATATAAACTTGACCTCCATTATCGTGAATAATTTTTGTTATTTCTTTAATAGAAGATTCAAATACTCCATGTGTTGATGGATAGGTAACCATTAAGGCTGCTAAATTATCTTTGTATTTTTCTACTTTTTCAAGGACATCTTTAACATCAATATTTCCATTCTCATCTGTTTTAGTTACTACTACTTTCATTCCAGCCATCACTGCAGATGCTGGGTTTGTACCGTGTGCTGATGCAGGGATTAAACAAATGTTTCTCTCAAAATCATTTCTAGATTGATGATACGCTCTAATAACCATTAACCCAGCAAATTCTCCTTGAGCTCCAGAATTTGGTTGTAATGAAGTTCCAGCAAAACCAGTAATTACATTGAGTTGATTTTCTAAACTTTTTAGCATTTCTTGATAACCTTGTGCTTGATCAATTGGAACAAAAGGATGTATATTCCCCCAATGAGGAGTACTAAGTGGTAGCATCTCAGATGCTGCGTTTAATTTCATGGTACACGACCCTAAGGAAATCATAGAATGATTAAGCGCTAAGTCTTTACGTTCTAGTCTTTTTATATAACGCATCAATTCTGTTTCAGAATGATAGCTGTTAAATATCTCATTTTCTAGAAATGGGGTAGTCCTTTCTAGAGATGAAGTAATTGTATTTAAATTTTTTAATGATGTTATTTTTGTAGTTTCTTTTTCTGCTACTTCAGCAAAAATTTCAATAATTGTATTTAAATCATCGATAGCAGTAGCTTCGTTTATTGAAATAGAAATTGTTTCTTCATCAATGTATAAAAAATTAACCTCTTTCTTTTCTGCCGCTGCTCTTATTTTAGTTGCATTTGCTTTGATTACAATAGTATCAAAGTAAGAAGTATTTAATTGATAATAACCTAAATTTTCTAGAGCGTCAGACAAATTGCTTGTACTTGTGTGAACCTTATTAGCTATGTATTTAAGACCATTAGGGCCGTGATATACAGCATACATTCCCGCCATTACGGCAAGTAATACTTGCGCAGTACATATATTAGAAGTTGCTTTATCTCTCTTTATATGTTGTTCCCTTGTTTGTAAGGCCATTCTCAAAGCCCTATTGCCATTAACATCTTTTGTAACACCAATAATCCTCCCGGGAATATTTCTTTTGTACGCTTCTTTTGTTGCAAAGAAAGCCGCATGAGGACCGCCATAACCTAAAGGAATTCCAAAACGTTGTGTTGTTCCTACAACTATATCAGCTCCTAATTCTCCAGGAGATGTTAGTAAAACTAAGCTCAAAATATCAGCAGCTACCACAACTTTGATATTTGCTTTTTTAGATTTATCGATAAAATTACCATAGTCAAAAACTTGACCGTATTTCCCAGGATACTGTAAAATAGCTCCATAAAAACTTTCATCAAAATCAAATTCTTCATGATTTCCTATAACGAGATCAATATTTAAAGGAACTGCTCTTGTTTTTAGTAATGATAGTGTTTGCGGTAATATCTCATTAGAAACAAAGAATTTTTGAATATTGTTTTTCTTTTGTTCTCTACTCCTAACATCATATAGCATAGTCATGGCTTCAGCAGCAGCGGTACTTTCATCTAAAAGAGACGCATTAGCTATTTCCATACCTGTCAAATCGCATACAGTGGTTTGAAAGTTTAATAATGCTTCTAATCTACCTTGTGCAATTTCTGCTTGATATGGAGTATATGCAGTATACCATCCTGGGTTTTCTAAAATATTTCTTTTAATCACAGAAGGTGTAAAACTTTCATGATAACCCAATCCAATATATGATTTGAAAAGTTTGTTTTTTGCACCAAGCTTTTGAATATGATTTAAAAACTCATTTTCACTTAATGCTTCATCCAAATCTAATGTTGATTTTAGGCGAATATCGTCAGGAATAGTTTCATATATAAGATGATCTAAATTATCAACTCCTATAGTTTCCAACATTTTTGGAATATCACTCTCTCTGGGGCCATTATGACGTAAGGCAAAAACATCTGTTTTCATGCGAAATTATCAAGTGTTTATGATGTTAAAGTGTGCAAAATTAAGCATTAAATTTGTTAAAAAAGATGTTTTTGATAATGGCTAAGACTAAAGTTTTTAACGAAGTGTCATGATTGTGAACAGTTTGTCTATTTTTGCGTCGTGCATTTTTTTAAAAAAATAATTGATTTTTACGTGAACGCCAGTATTCATGTAGCTTTTTCTGTATATGCGTTAATTCAAATCACAGCATTGAATTTTAATATTGATTATGATGTGAATTTAAGTTTTGTTACATTTTTTGGCACGATTGTTACATATAATTTTATTAAATATGGAAGTAAAGCAAAGAAATATTTTTTAGTAGAAGAAGGGCAAGATAAAATAATTCAATTATTTAGTGTTTTCTCAGGAATATCTATGCTGTTTTTTGTTTTTAAATTAGATAGTAAAACATTATTAGGGCTAGCGTTTTTAACTTTAATATCAATTCTTTATATAGTTCCATTTTATGCTCCACAAAAAAATTTTAGAAATTTAAAAGGAATTAAAATATACATAGTAGCACTTGTTTGGTCTGGAACAACTGTATTTCTTCCGCTGTTAAATGATATAAGCTTTATAAATAATGATATCCTTATAGAAGGAATTCAACGGTTTCTTTTTGTATTGGTTATCATGCTTCCTTTTGAGATAAGAGATCTTCAGGTAGATGATCATAGTTTGTATACAATCCCTCAACGAATAGGGGTAAAAAAAACTAAAAAATTAGGAATTTTTCTAATATTATTATTTTGGATATTAACATTTTTTAAAGATTATTTTTTGTGGAAGAATGTCATGGTGCTATTTATAGTAAAAACCGCTGTAATATTCTTTGTGATAAATGCTAAAAAACATCAATCTAAATATTACAGCGGTTTATTTGTTGAAAGTTTGCCCATACTCTGGTGGGCAGGAATTAAAATAATTTCTCTAAACTAATCTTTTTGTTTAGACATTCCTTCTAACATCCTTTTCAAATCGTCTTTTTTATTTTTATCCATAGCTTTTAAATTAGCACTTTCGCATAATGTAGTCAATTTCATGTTCTTTTGTGTATAAGTTTGTGTTACTTTACACCAGATTAACCTAAAATTAAGTTTTAATTTTTCTGCTAATGTAGCTTCTCCATACTGTACTTTATCACAGATGTTTTTAGCCTCTTCTATGGATATAAAAAATAAACTTTTCTTGTTTTCCATTCTTAAATTCGTAATCTTAATATATTAATACCAATTCTCTTCTAAGCAAGAAACTAATGCAGTTCTCGCTCTATGTATTATTACCCATAGATTAGACGCTGTAATATTTAGTTCATTACAAATAACTTCCGTTTCGTAACCTTCAATAGTTTTCATAGAAAAAATCTTGGCTTGTTTTGGAGTTAATTTATCCATGCAATCTTGAATAGCTACACCTAATTCTTCATTTTGTAAGGCATCTTCAGCATTGCCATCATAGGGGTCAGAAATTCTTTCTTCTAACCAATCTCCATCATCTTCTCCATCTGAAGTGTAATTCATTCGTACTTCAGCTTTCCCTTTTTTTGAATTTATTTTTCGATAATGGTCAATAATTTTTCTTTTTAATATAGAAATAAGCCAAGTTCGCTCTGAAGCATCGCCTTTATAATTCTCTGAAGATTTTAAGGCAGCTAGAAAAGTTTCTTGTACAAGATCTTGCGCAATTTCACTATCATTTACTCTAGATACAGAATAATTAAAAAGGTAATCTGCATATTTATCTATCCACAAGGTGGGTTCGAGGGTATTTGTTGACATATCAATGCTTTTTCGGCTTGCAAAATTAAAGGAAAAAATGTTAAAATGTTTAGAATAATGTCTTAAACTTAACTTTAAATTCCTTTTTAACAAGTATTTATTAATTTAATAGACCTGCTCTTCTCAATAATGCTTCGGGATTTGGTTTCTTTCCTCTAAAGCGTTGATATAGATTCATTGGTGATTCTATTCCACCTTTTGAAAGCACATTTTCTTTGAAATTTGTTGCTGTTTCTTTATTGAAAATCCCTTTTTCTTTAAATAATTCAAAAGCATCTGCATCAAGAACTTCTGCCCATTTATAACTATAATATCCAGCAGAATATCCTCCTTGAAAAATATGAGAAAAAGACGTACTCATACATGTTTCTTCAATATCTGGATATAAGTCTGTATTTTCAAATATTTCTTTTTCAATATCTTTAACACTATTAATATTGATTAAACTTTGTCCGTGCCATTGCATATCTAATATAGCAAAACTCAATTGACGCAATGTCTGCATTCCTTCCATAAAAGTAGACGACTCTTTGATTTTATGAATATACTCTATAGGAATGGTTTCACCAGTTTTATAATGATTAGCGAACAATGCCAATGCTTCTTCTTCATAACACCAGTTTTCCATTATTTGACTTGGTAGTTCAACAAAATCCCAATGTACACTAGTGCCACTTAAGCTTGGATACGTAGTATTCGCTAAAATTCCATGCAATGCATGTCCAAATTCATGAAACAAAGTAGTTACTTCGTTAAAGGTTAATAATGAAGGTTGTGTTTTTGTAGGTTTTGTGAAATTACAAACAATAGAGACATGTGGCCTTTCATTAGTAGAGTCTTTAATGTATTGCGATTTGTAAGAAGTCATCCAAGCACCTCCTCTTTTTCCAAGTCTCGGGTGAAAGTCTGCATAAAATATGGCAACTAATGCATTTTTTTCATCAATTACCTTGTATGTTTTAACCTCTTCGTGATACTTATCTATATTATTAACCTCACTAAAAGTGAGTCCAAATAATTTTTGAGCTACTGTGAAAACACCATTAATTACATTTTCTAATTGAAAATATGGTTTTAACTTTTGATCGTCTAAATTAAAAAGTTGTGTCTTTAGTTTTTCAATATAATAGGCTCCATCCCATTTTTGCAAATCATCAATATTATCTGCCTTCTTCGCAAATTTTTGTAATTGATTAAATTCTTTAATAGCAGCAGGTTTTGCTTTTTGTAATAATTCACTTAAAAAAGAGCTTACATTTTCTGGAGATTCTGCCATGCGCTCTTCAAGAACAAAATGTGCATGTGTTTTGTATCCTAATAAATTTGCTCTCTGATGGCGAAGTTTTACAATATTGAGCACATTTTTTTGATTGTCTAATTGATCTCCATGAAATCCTTTACTGGAAAAAGCTAGAGACATTTTTTTTCTAAGCTCACGATTATCTGCATATTTCATAAAAGGGACATAACTAGGGTAATCTAATGTGAACATCCATCCTTCTTTATTTTTAGAAGTAGCTAAATGATTAGCAGCTTCTAAAACTGTTTCCGGAATACCTTTTAAATCACTTTTATTTGTAATAAGGAGTTCAAAATTGTTAGTTTCTGCCAATACGTTTTCTCCAAATTTCAAACTTAATTTAGAAAGTTCTTTATCGATTTGACGTAATGTTTCTTTATCTTCTTGGGATAGATTAGCGCCATTTCTGGAAAAACCTTTGTATTTTTTATCAAGCAATGTGAGTTGTTCTGTAGACAGTTCTAATTTTTCTTTTTGATTATAAATAGTTTTTACTTTTTCAAAAAGTAATTCATTTAACCTAATATCGCTTGAGTAATCAGATAGAAGAGGGGAAATTTCTTGTGCTAGTTTTTGAATTTCAGAATTGGTTTCGGCACTGTTTAAATTGAAAAATAGAGTAGTTACTCTATCTAATTGTTCTCCAGAAAATTCTAAAGCTTCTATTACATTTTTATATGTAGGTAGTTCTTGATTAGTAACAATGGTATCTATTTCTTTTTTTGCTTCTTCAATTTCGTGTTTAATAGTAGGTAAAAAATCCTCATTCTTTATAGTAGAAAAAGGAGCTGTTTCATAAGGAGTAGTAAACTTTTTTATTAGATTTTTCATTTATTTTTTCTTTTTATGGGTGTATGACGATAAAAAAGTGCATTTCATCTATTTTTTTTAAACGGATATCATTTCAGAATTAAATATAATATAGAATTAGAATATTTGTAACGGTTTACGATAGTTATTTAAATATCACATATGCTTAATTTATTTTAATAGCCTACTCTATTAATAGTAGAAATTTAAGAAGCCTTAGACTCATAATATCCCCCCATACCTATTGAGTTTGAGGTTTTCTTTATTAAAAAATATAATCTTCGAGAACCAAATAAGTAATTTCAAACGTACATAATGTAATATTAGAATTAATTGTCATAATTTGGTTTCGTACAATAAAATATATGTAACCTACTTGAGTCAATTATTTAAATTTTACAAAATTCTATTTAGTAAATTTATTAATTAATAGCCAATTTAAAGACCTCTACCCTAAGAGGTCTTTATTTTTTAATATGTTTGGCTCCTTCGATCACTTTTTCTTTTAAACTTTCTTTGTACGCAACAATTTTGTCTAATATAGATGGGTTGCTAGACCCTATTATTTGAGCTGCTAAAATACCTGCGTTTTTTGCACCATTTAGCGCTACAGTAGCAACAGGAACACCTCCTGGCATCTGTAATATAGATAAGATAGAATCCCAACCGTCTATAGAATTGCTACTCTTTACTGGAACTCCTATTACGGGAAGTGGCGATAATGAAGCGATCATACCCGGTAGATGTGCTGCACCACCAGCTCCGGCTATTATAGCCGAGATACCTCTTTTATGAGCTTCTTTCCCATAGGTAAACATTTTTTCAGGAGTACGATGCGCAGACACGATATCTACTTCCACTTCTATGGCAAACTCTTTTAAAACGTTAATGGCTTCTTGCATTACAGGAAGATCACTAGTACTTCCCATTATTACTGCTACTTTAGACATAATTATTTGCTTATAACTTTAATCAATTTTTTTACTTTTTCTGCTAAGACTCTCGCTTTATTTATTTCTTTGTGTATGATAGTAACATGTCCCATTTTTCGAAAAGGGTGTGTTTCTTTTTTACCATAAATATGGGGTGTTACACCATCAATACTCATAATAGTTTCTATGTTTTTATAAATAACTTCTCCTGTATAACCTTCGCTTCCTACTAAATTTACCATAACACCTCCAACCTTACTTTCTGTATTTCCTAGAGGAAGATTTAAAATAGATCGTAAATGTTGTTCAAATTGATTTGTATAACTAGCTTCAATGCTATAATGTCCACTATTGTGAGGGCGAGGTGCTACTTCGTTTATTAAAATTTCACCTTCTTGTGTTAAAAACATTTCAACAGCTAATAGCCCAACATGTTGTAAAGTGTTAGAAACATTTAAAGCAATATCTCTAGCTTTTTTTGCTAACTCAGAAGAAATTCTTGCAGGGCAAATTACATATTCAACTTGATTGGCTGTTGGATGAAATTCCATTTCGACAACTGGATATGTTACCACATCTTGATTAGGGTTTCTAGAAACGATAACAGCGATTTCATTTTTAAAAGGAATCATTTTTTCAGCAATGCATTCTACATTTGGAAGATTTTCAAGATCTTTAGCCTCTTTTATTACCTTAACACCTTGTCCATCATAACCAAATTGAGCACTTTTCCAAACAAAAGGAAGTGAAAGTGTATTGTTTTGAATGGCATCAACAATTTCATCTGTATAATTGAAATGAGAAAAGCTAGCTGTAGGAATATTATTGTTAATATAGAATGTTTTTTGAGTAGCTTTGTTTTGAATCACACGCAATGTTTTAGAAGAGGGGTATACTTTTATGCCTTCGTTTTCGAGTTGTTCTAAAGCATCGACATTTACATGTTCAATTTCGAAGGTTAATACATCTACTTTTTTTCCAAAATCATAAACGGTATCAAAATTCATTAAATCTCCTTTAAAAAATTCGTTACAAGCAATTTTACAAGGAGCATTATCATTAGGGTCTAGGACAACTGTATAGATATCGTATTTTCGTGTTTCATAAAGTAACATCTTTCCCAATTGACCACCACCTAAAATGCCCAATTTAAAATTGGAAGAAAAATAATTCATATTAGAAATTTGTACAAAAATAGTTCTTTTGCATAAAAATATATTTAAAATTTATATAGTGAAATAATTAAAGGCCTAATTGGCACATTAATTATCTCATATCTAATGTGTATCTTTGCCGCTTATAAATTTTCAGGGTATTTTGATTCAACTTCACGACAAATATTTTAGTCCATATATTTCATTAGCTGAGATTGATAAGATTATTGAAAGAATGGTTGAAGAAATCAAGAATGATTTAAAAGAAGAACTTCCGGTTTTTGTGGTTATTTTAAATGGAGCATTTATGTTTGCTTCAGATTTCATGAAAAAATACCCGCAAAATTGTGAAATTAATTTTGTGAAACTAGCTTCTTATGAAGGAACATCTAGATCTGGAAAAGTAACAGAATTACTAGGTCTAAACGATAGTTTAGAAGGAAAAACAGTAGTAGTATTAGAAGATATAATAGATACGGGCAATACACTTGAAAAGATAACAGAAATGTTTTCAAAGCAAAAAGTAAAACAATTGCGTATAGCTACTTTATTTTTTAAATCAGAAGTTTTTAAAAAAAACATAAAAATAGATTATATAGGCATTGAAATTCCTAATTTTTTTATAGTAGGATATGGGTTGGATTATAATGGTTTAGGAAGGAATTTGACAGCAGTTTATAAATTAAAAAAAAATAAGATGATTAATTTAGTACTCTTTGGTAAACCAGGAGCAGGAAAAGGGACACAAGCTAGTTTTTTAAAAGAAAAATATCACTTGGTACATATCTCTACAGGAGATGTATTTCGATTTAATATAAAGAACGCTACTGAATTAGGCGCTTTGGCAAAGTCATATATGGACAAAGGAGATTTAGTTCCTGATGAGGTTACTATAAATATGTTGGAAGCTGAGGTTGAGAAAAATACAGATGCAAGTGGTTTTATTTTTGATGGTTTCCCAAGAACTACAGAACAAGCAGAAGCATTGGATGATTTGCTTAATTCTAAAGGAATGGAGGTAAATGCTACGATAGCGCTAGAAGCAGAAGACGAAATTTTAATAGATCGTTTAATAAAACGTGGTAAAAGTAGCGGTAGAACTGATGATCAAGATGAAAATAAGATAAGACATAGGTTTCAAGAATACAATCAAAAGACAGCACCATTAATAGATTACTATGAGGGAAGAGAAAAATTTCATAGTGTAAATGGTATTGGTTCTATAGAAGAAATCACAGAACGTTTGAGTGAAGTGATTGACCAAATTTGAGCTTAAAAAGTTCTTAAACAAGTATAAATGACTGAAGGAAATTTTGCAGACTATGTAAAAATAACTGCCTGTTCAGGAAACGGAGGCAAAGGATCTACGCATTTGCATCGTGAAAAATATATAACAAAAGGCGGACCCGATGGAGGAGATGGAGGTCGAGGCGGGCATATTATAATAAGAGGTGATAAGAATCTTTGGACGCTTTTTCATTTTAAATTTAAACGACATTTTAAAGCAGGGCATGGCTCTCACGGAAGTAAAAATAGAAGTACAGGAGCAGACGGAGAAGATGTGTATATGGATGTTCCTCTAGGGACCGTTATTAAGGATACAGATACCAATAAAATTCTTTTTGAAATTACCGAAGATAAAGAAGAGAAAATCTTAATAGATGGTGGATTAGGAGGGAGAGGAAATTGGCATTTTAAATCTTCCATAAATCAAACTCCCAGGTATGCCCAACCAGGAATTGAAGGTACAGAAAAAAGTTTCACATTAGAATTAAAACTTTTGGCAGATGTAGGTTTGGTTGGTTTTCCAAATGCAGGAAAATCTACATTATTATCTGTTATAACGTCTGCAAAACCTAAAATTGCAGATTACGAGTTTACAACATTAAAACCTAATTTAGGAATTGTACACCATAGAGATTATCAAACTTTTGTAATGGCAGATATTCCAGGAATTATAGAGGGAGCAGCCGAAGGAAAAGGATTAGGCCATTATTTTTTAAGACATATTGAACGAAATTCTACATTATTATTTTTAATACCAGCAGATAGTTCAGATATAGTAAAAGAATATGAAATATTATTAAAAGAACTTAAAAAATATAATCCTGAGTTAATAGATAAACAACGATTTATCGCGATTTCGAAAAGTGATATGTTAGATAATGAGTTGAGAAATGAAATGAAATTAGAACTTGATCAACATTTAAAAGGATCTTATATGTTTATTTCATCCGTTGCTCAATTAGGGATACGTGAATTAAAAGATAAGCTTTGGAGTATGTTAAATGATTAATTTTATGCTGTTGGAATACTAGAAAATTTAATAGAATGAAAACAAAACTGAAAAACAGTATAGAGAATACAAATTCGACATCTGGAAAGATTTTTTCTATAGGAATTCAATTGTTAATTATTATTTCTATTATTTCTTTTTCTATAGAAACCATTCCAAATCTTTCTCATCAAACTCGAGCTATATTAAATTATATAGAAATAAGCTGTATTATTGTTTTTACTATAGAATATATCCTTAGAATTTACTTAGTTAAAAATAAAACAAAATTTATATTTAGTTTTTTTGGCATTATAGATTTACTAGCTATTTTGCCTTTTTATTTATCGTTTGGAGTAGACCTTAGATCGATTAGGGTTTTAAGGCTTATAAGACTCTTTAGGATTCTTAAACTAGTTCGTTATAACGGAGTAATTGCGAAATTTAGCAAAGCATTACGTTATATAAAAGAAGAATTAATTTTATTTTTCTTTATCACAATAGCTTTAATTTATTTATCAGCAGTAGGTATTTATTATTTTGAAAATGAAGCGCAACCAGAGAATTTCTCATCAGTTTTTGATAGCTTATGGTGGGCAGTTGCAACTTTAACAACTGTTGGATATGGTGATGTATATCCTATCACTATTGGAGGAAGAGTGTTTACTTTTTTTGTGCTTTTAATAGGATTGGGAATTGTAGCTGTTCCTGCAGGTATTATTTCATCTGCTTTAACTAGAGTTGTTGGAGAAAAAAGAGATGAACAAGATAAAAATGAATAAAGACATTATTCTCCATCTTTTTTTGATTAAATTGTAATAAAAATGATAAGCTTATGAATAATGTGCAGAAATTTTAAGTTTTTTCATTTTTCAGTAAACTATAAATTTTAAACAGATGAAACATTTAAGATTGCTGTTAGTCTTGTTAGTGATATCATGTTCTGCACCAAGAGTGGTGTATGATTTTGATAAAAAAGCGAGCTTTGATGCCTATAAGACATATAATTATTATCCTCAAATAGAAACAGGATTAAATGATTTAGATAATAAACGACTATTCGCTCAAGTAGATTCTATTTTACAATCAAAGGGTTTTCGTAAAGTAACAACTCCTGAATTGCATGTAAATATTGTAACTAATGTATTTCGCGGTCCTAATAGAAGTTCTGTAGGCATTGGAATAGGTGGCTCTGGAAGAAATGTTGGAGTTGGTGTCTCAGGAGGAATACCTATAGGAGGCCCAAAGGTTAATCAACAAATAATTTTTGACCTTATAGACATAAAAAAGAATGAGCTTATTTGGCAGGCAACTTCAACTACTGTATTGAAAGAGAATGTGACTCCAGAAAAAAAAGAAGCTTATTTTAGAGCAATAGTGCAAAAAGTTTTTAAAGGATTTCCTCCTAAAAAACAAAAATAATTCAACTGTAAATTGCTTAGTATATTATTTTAAAAGTTTTAACGTTTTATTCTAAAAGACAGTTGAAATCAAATGAATTAAAATTCGACTGATTATTGATAAACAATTAGCTAATTTTAACATTTTGTAAGTTGTTTGCTATGTTAATTTTTAAGCATTTTTGTAAAACTATGAAGAAACTATATCTATTTTTAATTATTACTCTTTTTCCAATACTATTACTAGGTCAATCTGAAGTTATAGATAAGGCACAATCATTCATAGATAAAAAAGAATATAGAGAATCTGAACAAACTCTTAAAGCTGCACTTGCGAAAGATAAAAATAACGTAAAGCTTTTAGAGAAATTAGGAGATGTATACTCGCATCAAAAGAGATGGGATGATGCCTTATTTTATTATAAGAAACTCAAAGAAATGCATCCTAAAGTAGCAAATTACCACTATAAATATGGCGGAGCTCTAGGGATGAAAGCTTTAACAATAAGTAAAATAAGAGCTTTATTTAGTATAAATGAAATAAAAAATTCTTTTATAAAAGCGATAGAACTAGATCCAAGGCATGTCGATGCACATTGGGCATTAATTGAATCGTATGTACAAATACCAGGAGTAGCAGGTGGAAGTAAACAAAAGGCGATATATTGGGCAGACAACCTTAAAAAAATCTCTGCAGTAGATGGCTTTTTAGCCAAAGGTTATATTTATGAATATAAAGGAGATCCAAAACTAGCAGAAGAAAATTACAAAAATGCAATAAAAGTGGGAGGTTCATTAAAATGTTTTCAAAAGCTAACAAGCTTTTATGAAAACAACACCAAAGAACCACTAAAAGCTATTGAAAATATAGAAGCAGCAGATAAAATGCACCAACGTAATGCGCTTCATTATCAAATAGGAAAAGTATCTGCAGAATATCGAGTAGAGTTGGATAAAGGAATCTCATGTCTTCATAGGTTTATAAAAAATTACACAGTAGAAGATGGCGTCCCTATTGAGTGGGGGTACTTAAGATTAGCACAGATTTATCGTTTAAAAGAAAATAAAAAGCAAGCCAATAAATGGATAAATAAAGCTTTGGCTATACGTTCTTCATTTAAACAAGCTAGAGAAGAAAAGGAGATTATTAATACGCTTCCATAATCGTATCTCGATGCTAACTATTAAACAGAAAATAATGATGAACCAAAGACTGTGATCATCATACTCATTCTATATATTTGTAATAAATTTAATTAAATGAGAATTCATTTTATAGCCATTGGTGGAAGTGCAATGCACAATTTAGCCATAGCACTTAAAAATAAAGGATATAAAATCTCTGGAAGTGATGATGTGATTTTTGAACCTTCAAAATCTAGATTGCAAAAGAGAGGTTTATTGCCAGAAACCTTTGGATGGTTTACAAATAATATTACTCCAGGTTTAGATGCTATTATTTTAGGAATGCATGCCAAACCAGATAATCCAGAATTGTTAAGAGCACAAGAATTAGGCCTTAAAATTTATTCATATCCAGAATTTTTATTTGAACAATCTAAGTATAAAACTAGGGTTATTATAGGAGGGAGTCATGGTAAAACGACAATAACTTCTATGATTCTTCATGTATTGAATTATCACGATAAAGAAGTTGATTATATGGTAGGGGCTCAATTAGAAGGGTTTGATACTATGGTTCATTTAACTGAAGAAAATGAGTTTATAGTATTAGAAGGCGATGAGTATTTATCTTCTCCAATAGATAGACGCCCAAAATTTCATTTATACCAACCTAATATCGCTTTGTTAAGTGGTATTGCCTGGGATCATATCAATGTATTCCCCACTTTTGAAAATTATGTTGAACAATTTAATGTATTTGTAGATACTATTATTAATGGCGGTATTATTGTTTATAATGAAGAAGATGTACAGGTGAAAACGGTTGTTGAAAAATCTGAAAACAGTATCAGAAAGCATCCGTATAAAACGCCTGTATATAAAGTAGAAAATGGGCAAACACTGCTAGATACACCGGAAGGATTTATGCCTGTAGAAATTTTTGGTAATCATAACCTAAATAATTTGTCTGGAGCAAAATGGATTTGCCAACATATGGGAGTAGATGAAGCAGATTTTTATGAAGCCATCGCGAGCTTTGAAGGCGCCTCGAAGCGTTTAGAAAAAATTAAAGAAACAAAAACAGGAGTTATTTATAAAGATTTTGCACATTCTCCTAGCAAAGTAAAGGCAACGACAACTGCTGTTAAAGAGCAATATGAAAACAGGCAATTAATTGCTTGTTTAGAGTTACACACCTATAGTAGTTTAAATGCAAATTTTTTAAAAGAATATAAAGGCGCACTAGATGCTGCAGATGTAGCAGTGGTGTTTTATTCTCCAGAAGCAGTAGAGATTAAAAAATTAGCAAGAATAACCAAAGAACAAATAGCACAAGCTTTTGATCGAGATGATTTAATTATTTATACAGATCCGTCTGAGTTTAAGACATTTTTATTCTCTCAAAATATAACTAACAGTTCCTTACTATTAATGAGTAGTGGCAATTACGGAGGTTTGAGTTTTGATGAGATAACGACCTTGTTAAATTAATAAGTTTAAGTAATTTCTTTTTAGAGCAGTAAGAAAGATATAAAATAAGCAACTCACATTTTGCTTATACAAAGTGTAAGTTGCTTTGTAATTAATAATTTAGGATTATTTCTAATACATCTCCCTACCTACATAATTCCTCCAGGTGTAATACATGTTGTGCCAAAAGTATCTGTAAGACAACCACAAAAAGTATAGCAGGTATCACCTCCAGTTATTTCATTAGAAGAGAGTTTTGAAATTACTTTCTTTTTTAACGATAAGTTTTTTACATTCTTTTTTTTCATAATACAATTTTTAGAAGCTTAATAATCATCAAATTAACAGTAAAAAAAGTATGATATAAAAAAAAAGAAGTAACAGCTTATAAAATAAGACCCATTAATAAATATAAAAAAAACAAACCCCATTCTTTTTCCATAAGAATAAGGTTTGTTTTTTTTGAAAATGAATTACAATTTATTTTATGCCTGCATTTGACATTTACGAGTGTCACAACTATGAACAAGAGAAAAAGGTCTGATGATTGTTCTATATCCTCCTGCTATTTCATTAGAAGTAAAACTAGAGATTACGTTCTTTTTTAGTCTTAAATTTTTTCATAACATCTTTTTTTGTTTAATACTGTTTCAAAGAAACTAAAAAAAATAATTGCTTGTTAGGGCTTATTATCGTAATTCATAAATTCAGGTATTTGAAAATAGATAATAGTAGCGCTAGTTTTATAAGAATAAAGAAAGTAAACAATAATAAAAAACAAACCTCATTCTCTTTCTTTAAGAATAAGGCTTGTTTTTTTTGAAAATGAATCACAATCTATATTAGTGCAAATCTCCTGCACATAGAGTAACGATACAAGTATTATCAAAAAGAGTAAAAACTCTGACCTGATTCCCTCCTGTTATTCTATTAGAAGGAAAATTTGAGATTGTTTTCTTTTTTAACGACAATTTTGTAAGATTTTGTTTTTTCATAATGTGATTTTTTAAAGATTAATAATATTTCAAAGAAACTAAAGAAAGTAATTGTTTGTTAGAGTTTATTACTGTCATTCATAAATTCAGGTATTAAAAAATAGATAATAGTAGCGCTAGTTGTATAAGAATAAAGAAAATAGACAATACTAAAAAACAACCCCATTTTTGTCTAAAGAGAATGGGGTTGTTTCTTTAATTAATAGCTTAGACTATGTCTAAAAATAATAACCTTACATGAATTGTTCCCCGCAAGCAATTTGAGTGTGCCAAGGACATTCACAAATAGATTCACAGGTTCCTCCACCAGTTACCTCATAGGAAGAGAAATTTGAAATTACGTTCTTTTCTAACGACAGGTTTTTAAAATTCTTTTTTTTCATAATATGATTTTTTAAAGATTAATAATACTCAAATAAACTAAAGAAAGTAATTGCTTGTTAGAGTTTATTACTGTCATTCATAAATTCCAGTATAAAAAAGAGAATAGAAAAGTTTGATTATAAAGTAAATACATAATTAGGTTTTATTTCTCTTATGTTTTTTATATTTTCGTAAAATGAAAGAAAAATCACACAAAAAATCTATAAAAAATTGGCATGCAAATGATCGCCCTAGAGAAAAATTAGTAAATAAAGGCAAGAATGTATTAAGTGAAACAGAGTTACTAGCTATAGTAATTGGGAGTGGTAATAAAGAAGAGAGCGCTGTAGAGTTGGCAAAAAAAATACTTTTATCAGTAGATAATAACCTTGTCAATTTAGGAAAGTTATCTATTAATCAATTAAAGCAATTTAAAGGAATAGGAGAGGCTAAGGCTGTGTCTATATCCAGTTCTTTAGAATTGGGTAGAAGATACACCTCAGAACGTATTATTGACAAAGTAAAAATAACATCAAGTACAACGGCTTTTTCATTACTAGAACCTATCATAGGATCACTACCTCACGAAGAGTTTTGGGTATTGTATTTAAATAACTCTCATAAGGTTATAAAATCTGTTCAATTAAGTAAAGGAGGTATTACAGGCACTTTAGTAGATATTCGTCTTGTTTTAAAACAAGCATTAGAATTGGGAGCTACGGCAATTATATTGGCACATAATCATCCATCAGGAGCATTGAGTCCTAGTAAATCTGATAAAGATCTAACATCAAAATTGAGAATCGCTTGTGAAAGTATAGATATAAAGGTATTAGACCATTTAATTATTGCAGAAAAAGCTTATTTTAGCTTTGCAGACCAACAACTACTATAGTTTAGAGATTTTATAATATGCTGTTAGTTTATACACATAAAATTACGCCTAGATTGATGTATATAATGAAGCATGTTTTTGTGAAAATGCTTCATATAGAAGTAAAAGTCACTACTAAAATAGAAGATTTTATAGGGCATTCTGGCGCCAAAATAACTTATACCAAACAACCATTACAAAACGAGTTTTTTATTCGTTCTCATGAGCTGTTATTTGAGCAAGGAGTGCAAGATGTTGAAATAGATATTCAACAGTGGGGTAGTATTCCATGTTTTTTTTCTACCAGTGAAAAAAGTGCACTACCTTTTGATGTTTTTGCAGCTAGTTTTTATCTTTTATCTAGATATGAAGAGTATTTACCGCATGTTAAAGATGTACATGGTAGATACCCGGCAACAGAAAGTTTGGCATATAAAAACGGTTTTTTAGAAAAGCCAGTAGTAGATATCTGGATAGCGAACTTAAAACAAGCTTTATTAAAGAGGTTCCCATATTTAGAACTTCCTAAAAGAACATTTAATCATATTCCTGTTATCGATGTGTCTATCTCTCATTGTTTTAAAGAAAGAGGTATTATTCGATCATTGGGAGGGATTGTCATAGATTTTTTCTCTTTTAAAATTAAAAGACTTTTTAAGAGGACAATTGTTTTATTGGGTATAAAAAGAGATCCATATGATAATTTTCAAGAATTAATTGAAAAGCATAATCAATACAATACAAATGCTATTTTCTTTTTCCTTTTTAGTGATTATTCTAATTACGATAAAAATATATCAGTCAACAATACTAAATTTAGATCTTTAGTAAAATCTATAGCAGATTATAGTAAGGTTTCTTTAATGGCATCCTATGATTCTTTTGATAAAATAGAAGTTCTTAAAAAAGAGCGATTTAGGCTTATAGATCTTATAAAAAGACCTGTAAAAGAAGTGCGATTGAGGTATAATAGAATAGATATCCCAGATAGTTGTAAAAATCTTGTAAATGCAGAATTCACCAATGATTATTCTATGGGATACTATCTTCATCCGGGGTTTAGAGCTGGGACCTGTACCCCGTTCTATTTTTATGATATTAGTTTTGAAATACAACTTCCGTTAAAAATGAATCCCTTTTGTGTAGAAGATTATAGTTTGGTCAAATATAAAACTCAAGAAGAGGCAGAGCGAATTTTATATAAATTGAGAGATGAAGTAATGAATGTAAGAGGTACTTTTATTACCGTTTTTTCTAATGAAATGTTAGGAGGTTATAACAATATTTTTATTAAGAAATTATATTTTGAATTATTAAAAAAATAACTATTGAAAGAAACAATAACAGATGTATTTTTTGATTTAGATCATACTTTATGGGATTTCGAAAAAAATTCTGCCCTAACCTTTGAAAGAATATTAAAAGAAAACAATATAGATGTTTCCTTAGATGATTTTCTTACTATTTATATTCCCTTAAATTACAGTTATTGGAAGTTGTATAGAGAAGAAAAGATTTCAAAAGAAGAATTGCGTTATGGGAGGTTAAAAAATACTTTTGAAACATTAACATATAAAATAGAAGATGAACAAATAAATGCACTAGCACTCGATTACATAAAACATTTATCTAATCAAAATTTTCTATTTAACAATACAAGAGAGATATTAGAATATCTCAAAATAAAATATAGATTGCATATCATTACTAATGGTTTTGAAGAAGTTCAGGAAAAAAAATTAATCAACGCCAAGATTCATTCTTTTTTTAATCATATTATTAATTCTGAAATGGTAGGTGTTAAAAAACCAAATCCCATTATTTTTGAATTTGCTTTAAAGAAAGCAAATGTTCAGGCTAAGCATTCAATAATGATTGGAGATAGTCTTGAAGCAGATGTAATAGGGGCTTTAGAAGTAGGAATGCATGCAATACATTTTAACTCTGCAAAAGGAAAACTACATAATCATGCAGCTATTATTCACGATTTAATAGAAATAAAACAGTTTCTTTAAAATAGACTTTATTAATACACGTTATAAGGAATACCAACCAATTATATTCATTTGTAATATGATAATTTCTTATGACAAAAAAGTTAAAAACAGGCTTTCTATTTATAATTGGGTTTATGTTTCTTTATTCGTGCATCAATGATGTCGATTTTGATCAAACAGATGATTTTCAATTGACTCCTGTGTTTGATGTCAGTTTGCTTTCTTTTGAATCAACCCCAGATCGTTTTATAGTTGATGATATGGAAATAATAGGAAATTTTATTTCCGATACTACAGATCTAGTTATCTCAGAAGATAGTTTTGTTATTGAAAGTTTATTGCGCGCAGAAGTCGAATTTGAATTTACAAATACTATTTCTAGAAACTTTAGAGCAGAAGTTGTATTCTTAAATATAGACGAAATGCCGGTTCGAACTATAAATATTGATGTTTCACAAAATGGAGAAAATGAAGTAACTAGGCATATCGAAGATTTTCCTGAAGAAGATATAATTACTCTAACAGAAACAACACAGTTAGTAGTGAATTTTTTTTTACTGCCAGGCGGCGATACTATAACCGCTACTACAGAAGGGCTTTTAAAGTTGAGATCTAAAGGAACTTTTTATCTGCTTATTGAATGATAAAAAAAGCCTTTTTTATTATTGTATTCTTTTATGGAATCATGATGTGTTTGGCTCAAAACAGGCAATTACTCTATGATTTTAATGAAATACCACAATCACTTTTATTAAATCCAGGAGCAGAGGTGAGTAATAGATGGCATGCTGGGATTCCGTTTCTCTCAGGAATCTATGTTAGTGCTGGCGTTAGCGGGTTTACCATTAATGATTTATTTGCTGATAATGATATTAATTTTAATGATAAAGTAAGAAGTGTTTTGTCTGATATATCCAGAAATGATGTTATTAGCGTAAATCAACAAATAGAAATCTTTAATGTAGGATTTAGAAAAGATGGGTGGAGAGGTCGTACTTACTATTCTTTTGGTATTTATGAAGAGTTGGATTTTTTTGCTTTTTTCCCTAAAGATTTAGCAATTTTGGCATTTGAAGGGAATAGCAATGCGATTAATAGGCCTTTTAATTTAGGTGATATTAATGTACAAGGAGAATTGCTAACTGTTTTCCATTTTGGTATTAATAAAAAAATTAATGAAAAACTCACCTATGGAGTTAGGGCAAAAATTTATTCAAGTATAGTAAATTTTAATACCACTAGAAATAGTGGAACTTTTATTACTACAGAAGGACAAGATAATTTTTTAAGACATCAAATAGAAGCAGATTTAAGATTGCAAACATCTGGATACGCTTCTTTTAGAGATGCAGAAGATGGGACAGCAGGAGAGAATTTACAAAAAAGAGCTTTCTTAGGAGGCAATTTAGGGCTGGGTTTTGATGCTGGTTTTACTTATAAGCCTAAAAAACAATGGACCATTACAGGTAGTTTACAAGATTTAGGATTTATAAGGCATAGTAATGATGTAGAAACATATACAATACAAGGTTCATTTGAATTGGAAGGAATAGAATTGCCTTTTCCAGATTTAGTAGATGGAGAAGACAGTTTGGATGAAGATATTGATGCCTTATTTGATAGTATACAACAACAAGTTCCTTTAGATACTTTGTTTAATAAATTCACTAGGCTACGCCCTTTAAAATTAAACGGATCTGTAAAGTATGAATTTGGAAAAGATAGAAAAGAAAAGGAGTGCAATTGTAGTACAGAAGACGTAGGTTATAGAAATGCAGCAGGAGCTCAACTTTTTGCGATTAGTAGATCAAGAATTCCATTAATTGCACTAACGTTGTTTTATCAAAGACGTTTGACTAATTCACTACATATAAAAACGACCTATACAATTGACAGATTTTCCGCAAAAAATATAGGATTAGGAATGTCTACAGATATTGGTAACGTAAATTTTTATATATTGGCAGATAACTTATTAGGATTGCAAAATTTGGCTAATTCTAATGGGTTTTCATTCCAGATTGGATTTAATATAAAATTGCCAGAAACAGAAGCACCTTATTAATTACATTTTATTATGAAAAATATTTTTTTCTTGTTACTTTTTATTGGAACTAGTATCGTTACATATTCTCAGAATACAATCAATAACTACAAGTATGTTTTAATTCCTAAAAAATTTGATTTTGTAAAAGAAGAGAATAAATATCAATTAAATGAATTAACTAAATTCTTGTTTGAACGAGAGGGGTTTGTAGTTGTTTATGGAGATGAAATTCCTGAAGAGTATGCAAAGAATAATTGTTTAGGTTTAAAAGCAGATGTGAAAAGTAAAGCTAAATTTTTAAGTGTTAAAATGATAATAGAGCTTAAAGATTGTAAAAACAACTTAATTTTTACTTCAGATATAGGGAAAAGCAAAGAAAAAGACTTTAAAAAAGGGTATCAAGAAGGTATTCGAAATGCTTTTAAATCTATAGAAGCTCTTAATTATAAATATGAACCAGGCGTAAATAATAAAACAATAAATATTGTAGAAACATCGACAGTAATAAAAGAAGAAATAAAGAAAGAGGCTAGTCAAGAGATTAAACCTCTTGCAAAAAATAAAATAACTCCTGAAGAGGAAAAGAAAATAGCTGAAGTTAAAGAGACAATCACTAAGAAGGTAGTTCAACCGGTTAAAGAAGTAGAAACCGAAGCAAGCGAAAACCTCTTATATGCACAACCTATTAAAAATGGATATCAGTTAGTAGATAGCGCTCCTAAAATTGTATATATATTACAAGCTACAAGTTTGCAAGATGTTTTTCTCTTAAAAAACAGAAAAGGGATTTTCTTGAAAAAAGGAAATTATTGGGTGTTAGAATTCTATGACGAAAATGGACAACTTGTTCAGGAAAAAGTAAATGCAAAATTCTAATACTTATATTTTTTGTGCCATTTTCTTTTTAAAAAATCTCTCAATGTATTTTCTCTTTGATTGTTGCCAGGTTCAAAAAAGATAGTATTTGTTAACTCTTCTGGAAGAAATTCTTGCTCAACAAAGTTGCCTTCATATTCATGAGAGTATTTGTAGTTTTTACCATACCCTATATCTTTCATTAATTTTGTAGGGGCATTTCTTAAATGTAAGGGAACTGATAAATCTCCAGTATCTTTTACTTTTTGTAGCGCTTTGTCTATAGCGATATAAGAAGCGTTACTTTTTGCAGAGGTTGCCAAATAGATAGCACATTGGCTTAAAATAATTCTAGCTTCAGGGTAACCAATAGTAGTAATAGCTTGAAAAGTGTTATTTGCCATTACTAGGGCAGTAGGATTCGCATTTCCAATATCTTCAGATGCTAAAATCAACATTCTACGAGCAATAAATTTCACATCTTCTCCTCCTTCTATCATTCTTGCTAACCAATAAACAGCTGCATTGGGATCACTACCCCGAATAGATTTTATAAAAGCAGAGATGATATCATAATGTTGTTCTCCTGTCTTATCATAAAGAACTGTATTCTTTTGAACTTTTTGAAGTACCATGTCGTTTGTAATTGAAATAGTATCACTATCTTCAGAATTAATAACCAGTTCAAAAATATTTAATAGCTTTCTTCCATCTCCGCCGGATAATCTTAATAATGCTTCTGTTTCTTTAAGATTTATTTGTTTTTTTGAAAGAATAACATCTTGTTTTATAGCTCTGTTTAAAAGTGATAGTAAATCTTCTTTTTCGAAAGAGTTTAAAATATACACTTGACATCTAGATAAAAGTGCCGGTATTACTTCAAAACTTGGATTTTCAGTGGTAGCTCCCATTAATGTAACCCATCCTTTCTCTACAGCACCTAACAGTGAATCTTGTTGCGATTTGCTAAATCGATGAATTTCATCAATAAATAAAATAGGGTTTTTAGTTGTAAACAAACCACCGCTTTGTTTGGCTTTGTCAATAACCTCGCGAATATCTTTAACACCAGAACTAATAGCACTTAAAATATAAAAAGGTCTCCCCGATTCATTGGCAATAATATTTGCTAATGTGGTTTTACCCGTACCAGGAGGCCCCCAAAATATAATGGAAGGAATTATACCTTGTTTTATTTGATTAGTCAATGCGCCAGATTCTCCTACCAAATGATGTTGGCTAATGTACTCTTCCAAAGTTTTAGGGCGCACTCTTTCTGCTAAAGGTTCATTCATGCTATAAAAATACTAATTATTGCATGACAATATAGCACAGATCAAACTTTTGGAAGTCTATTTGATAGTTGGTTTTTGTAATTTTATATTCTATACAAACAGAATTGAGTTTTTATTACTATAAATTATAGAAAATTTTAAATAAATGAATAGTAAATCATCAACTAAGTTTTCTTCAGAGGTGCTGCTTTTTCCTCTTTTTTTTGGTTTATTGATTTGGACGGTTTATTGGTTTGAAATACAATTTGGCTATGATTTTACTACCTATGGTGTTTATCCACGATCTCTTAAAGGACTTTTAGGGATTATATTCAGCCCATTTATTCATAGTTCTGTAGAGCATCTTTATAATAATACACTCCCATTAATAATATTATCAACAGCGCTCTTCTATTTTTATAACAACGTAAGATGGAAAGTTCTTTTATTTGGAATATTAGGATCTGGAATTTTAACTTGGATATTTGCAAGAAGCGCCTACCATATAGGAGCAAGTGGTGTTATTTATTTATTGAGCAGTTTTATTTTTTTTAGAGGAATTATAGCAAAGCATTTTAGATTGGTAGCAGTATCACTCATTGTGGTATTTTTATATGGTAGCTTGATTTGGTATGTTTTTCCAATTGATAAAAAAATTTCATGGGAAGGGCATTTATCTGGTTTTGCAATGGGGGTTTTATTTGCCTTTATATTTAAAGAAAAATTGCCAAAGAAAACCCGTTTTAAATGGGAGCAACCAGACTATAATGAAAATGAAGACCCATTTTTAAAACATTTTGATGCAGAAGGAAACTTTGTTTCTTCTAGTGAATTAGAGGAAAAAGAAAGCAAAGATAATCTCTCACAAGAAGATTAATTATTTAATCGTTGTCTGACAACTTCATATAAAAAAGCTCCGCAAGCAACTGAAACATTTAAAGAATCTATCTCTCCATGCAGAGGAAGTTTTGCTTTTTCATCTACTATTTTTAATACAGATGATGATATGCCTACATCTTCAGCTCCCATTACAATAGCAGTTGGTGTAGACAAAGTTGCATCATATATGAGGTCATTTGTTTTTTCTGTAGCAGCGATAACTTTTATTCCGGACGATTGTAAATAATATATAGCATCTTTAATATGATTTACTTTGCATATAGGTATTTTAAAAACAGCTCCTGCAGAAGTCTTAACAGTATCTGCAGTAATAGGAGCAGAACTTTTATTTTGTATAATGATGCCATGAACTCCAGTACATTCTGCGGTTCTAATAATAGCTCCAAAATTTCTCACATCGGTCAATCTATCGAGCACTAAAAATAAAGGAGTATTCCCAGATTCTACAACAGATATAATTAAATCTTCTAGATTGTAAAAAGCAACGGGAGAAATTTGAGCGATGGCTCCTTGATGATTTTTTTTAGACAAACGATTTAATTTTTCGGGAGGAACATAGCTGTGATTTATTCCTTTACGTTTTAAGAGTTGTTCAAGTTCATTATAAAGCGGCCCTCGAAGTCCTTTTTGTAAAAAAACCTTATCAATATCTTCATTAGATTTGATGGCTTCTATGATTGCTCTTATTCCAAAAATTTGAGTGTCTTGTTTCATTGGCGCAAAGGTATGTAAAATCTAGTGCGCTGGTTTTAGAAAATGAATCTATTAAATCATAATCTATTTTAAAAAGAATATAAATGCGTATACCATATTATATATATTAAATATTTTAGCCGTTCTTTTTGAATCAGGCATCATATTTTCAAGAACTTCTCGATTCGTAATTTTTTCGTTTTTTGAAAAAAAATGGAAATAGTTGAAAATTAATTGAATGAGGTTTGATTAATTTAAAAAAAACCCTACCTTTGCCACCCTCTAAAAAGAGGGATTAATAATATTTTAGAAAATTATTGTATAGTTAAATTATGCCAACAATTTCACAATTAGTACGAAAAGGAAGAGTCACAATTACTAAGAAGAGTAAATCGGCTGCTTTAGATTCGTGTCCTCAACGACGAGGGGTTTGTACGCGTGTTTACACTACTACACCAAAAAAACCAAACTCGGCAATGCGTAAAGTTGCTCGTGTTAGGTTGACAAATGGTAATGAAGTGAATGCATACATCCCAGGTGAGGGTCACAATTTACAAGAGCACTCGATAGTATTAGTAAGAGGTGGGAGAGTAAAAGATTTACCCGGAGTTAGATATCATATTGTACGTGGTGCCCTAGATACTGCAGGTGTTGCAGATAGAACACAACGTCGATCTAAGTATGGGGCAAAACGACCGAAAGGTAAAAAGTAATAGTAAACTTTTTAATGTAAAGACATGAGAAAAAGACAGGCAAAGAAAAGACCTCTTTTACCAGATCCTAGATTTAATGATCAGTTAGTTACTCGTTTTGTAAATAACTTGATGTGGGATGGTAAAAAATCAGTAGCGTTTAAAGTATTCTATGATGCAATGGATATTGTAGAAGAAAAGAAAACAGAAGAAGAAAAAACTTCACTAGAAATATGGAAAGATGCATTATCTAATGTGATGCCTCACGTTGAAGTGAGAAGTCGTCGTGTTGGGGGAGCTACTTTTCAGATTCCTATGCAGATAAGACCAGATAGAAAAGTATCAATAGCTATGAAATGGTTAATTGGATATTCTCGTAAAAGAAACGAGAAATCAATGGCTCAAAAATTAGCAGGAGAAGTATTAGCAGCAGCAAAAGAAGAAGGAGCAGCAGTTAAGAAAAGAGTTGATACTCATAAAATGGCAGAAGCAAATAAAGCATTCTCTCACTTTAGATTTTAATTGGTAATAGAAATGGGAAGAGATTTAAAATATACAAGAAATATTGGGATTGCGGCTCACATTGATGCTGGTAAAACAACAACAACAGAACGTATTCTTTTCTATACAGGGGTAAGTCATAAAATAGGTGAAGTGCATGATGGTGCTGCAACTATGGATTGGATGGAACAAGAACAAGAACGTGGTATTACGATAACATCGGCTGCTACAACTTGTACTTGGGAATTCCCAACTGAAAATGGAAAACCAACAGACGATGCAAAAGGGTATCACTTTAATATTATTGATACTCCAGGCCACGTAGATTTTACAGTTGAAGTAAACCGATCATTAAGAGTTCTTGATGGATTGGTTTTTTTATTTAGTGCAGTAGATGGTGTTGAGCCTCAATCTGAAACTAACTGGAGATTAGCAGATAATTACAAAGTGCCACGTATTGGTTTTGTAAATAAAATGGACCGTCAAGGTTCTAACTTCTTAATGGTGTGTAAACAGGTTAAGGAAATGTTAGGGTCTAATGCGGTGCCAATTGTATTGCCTATAGGAGATGAAGCAGATTTTAAAGGAATTGTAGATTTAGCTAAAAATAGAGCTATCGTATGGCATGATGAGAACTTTGGTTCTACATTTGATGTTGTAGATATTCCTGCAGACATGGTTGATGAGGTTAAAGAATACAGAGGCGCTTTAATTGAAGCGGTTGCAGAATACGATGAAAATTTGTTGGAGAAATTTTTCGAAGATGAAGATTCTATTACTGAAGAAGAAGTTCATGCTGCACTAAGAGCTGCGGTAATGGATAGAGCTATTATACCAATGGTTTGTGGTTCTTCTTTTAAGAATAAAGGAGTTCAGTTTTTATTAGATGCTGTATGTAGATATTTGCCTTCTCCATTGGATAAGGATGATATCGTAGGAACAGACCCTGATACTGGCGAAGAGATTACTCGTAAGCCAGATGCAAAGGAACCTTTTTCTGCATTAGCCTTTAAAATTGCTACCGATCCATTTGTAGGTCGTTTGGCATTCTTTAGGGCATATTCAGGGCGTTTAGATGCAGGTTCTTATATATTGAATAACCGTTCAGGTAAGAAAGAACGTATCTCACGTATCTATCAAATGCACTCTAATAAGCAAAACGCAATTGACTATATCGAAGCAGGTGATATAGGTGCAGCTGTTGGGTTTAAAGATATAAAAACAGGGGATACAATGTCTGCTGAAAAATATCCTATTGTATTAGAGAGTATGGACTTTCCAGATCCTGTAATTGGTATTGCTGTAGAGCCTAAAACGAAAGTTGATGTTGATAAATTAGGAATGGCTTTAGCTAAGTTGGCTGAAGAAGATCCAACTTTTCAGGTTAAAACAGATGAAGCTTCAGGACAGACTATAATTTCTGGAATGGGAGAGCTTCACTTAGATATTATTGTAGATCGTTTAAAACGTGAGTTTAAGGTAGAAGTTAACCAAGGAGAACCTCAAGTAGAATACAAAGAGGCGTTAACTAAGTTGGCAGCTCATAGAGAAACTTATAAGAAACAATCAGGAGGTCGTGGTAAATTTGGAGACATTGTCTTTGAAATGGGACCTGCCGATGATGATTTTGAAGGAACAGGATTGCAATTTGTTGATCAAATAAAAGGTGGTCGTATTCCAAAAGAATTTATACCAGCTGTAGAGAAAGGATTTAAAGCAGCAATGAAAAATGGACCTTTAGCAGGTTATGAAATGGATCGTATGAAAGTGGTTCTTAAGGATGGTTCTTTCCACCCTGTGGATTCTGATGCACTATCTTTTGAATTGGCTGCTAAAATGGGTTATAAAGCTGCAGGTAAAGCTGCTGGAGCTGTTGTTATGGAGCCAATAATGAAATTAGAGGTTCTTACTCCTGAAGAAAATATGGGTGATATTGTTGGAGATCTTAACCGTCGTAGAGGACAGGTTAATGATATGAGCGATAGAGCAGGATCTAAAGTTGTAAAAGCTGAAGTTCCACTTTCAGAAATGTTTGGATATGTAACATCATTAAGAACATTATCTTCAGGTAGAGCTACTTCAACAATGGAGTTTGCACATTATGCGGCAACACCATCTAATATTTCAGAAGAAGTTATTAAAGCAGCAAAAGGAGTAACCGCTTAAATTTTAAGGAAATGAAGATTATTTATTTTAATTTAAGATTAGATCAATTCAAATAAATAATAAGAATTCTTGAATGTATTACAATTTTTTGTAAATGTGAAAACAAAAAATTTTAAACAGATAAAAATGAGTCAGAAAATCAGAATAAAATTAAAATCATACGATCATAATTTAGTGGATAAATCTGCTGAGAAGATTGTTAAAACTGTAAAAACTACAGGAGCAGTTGTTACTGGACCAATTCCGTTACCAACGCACAAGAAATTATTTACGGTATTACGTTCTCCTCACGTAAACAAGAAATCTAGAGAACAATTTCAATTGAGCTCTTACAAAAGATTACTTGATATTTACAGTTCGTCTTCTAAAACAATTGATGCTTTAATGAAATTAGAATTACCTAGTGGAGTTGAAGTAGAGATTAAGGTTTAGTGTAAAGATTTAAATCGAAAGTAGTAAATCTTTCGACAACATGTCCGGAGCAGTTTGCGAAGGAAAAGCGGTAAAAATATATTCAATTCAGGGTTGATGTATTTTGACCCTGAATTTTTTTAGAAAAAATAAATAATAATAATAAATAATTTATGTCTGGGTTAATAGGAAAAAAGGTAGGTATGACCAGCATCTTCGATGAAAATGGAAAGAATATTCCATGTACAGTAATTGAAGCTGGGCCATGCGTAGTTACCCAAGTCAGAACCGAAGAGGTAGACGGGTACAAGGCCCTTCAACTTGGTTTCGATGACAAGGCAGAAAAGCGTGCAGTAAAGGCTGAACTTGGTCATTACAAAAAAGCGGGTGTTTCTCCAAAGAAAAAAGTCGTTGAGTTCCAAGATTTTGAAGGTGATTACAAATTAGGAGATACTATTTTAGTAGATCATTTTGTTGAAGGAGAATTTGTTGATGTAGCAGGTGCCTCAAAAGGTAAAGGTTTTCAAGGAGTTGTCAAGAGGCACGGTTTTGGCGGTGTAGGTCAAGCGACACACGGTCAACACAACCGTTTAAGAGCCCCTGGTTCTATTGGAGCAGCTTCATACCCTGCGAGAGTATTTAAGGGAATGAAAATGGCAGGTAGAATGGGAGCAGAAAGAGTAACAGTTCAAAACTTAAAGGTGTTAAAAGTTGTGGCAGAGAAAAATCTTTTAGTAGTAAAAGGTTGTGTACCTGGTCATAAAAATGCCTATGTAATCATTCAGAAGTAATGGAGATAGCAGTATTAAATATTAAGGGAAAAGAAACAGGAAGAAAGGCGAGTCTTTCGGATGATGTTTTTGCTATAGAGCCTAACAATCATGCTGTTTATTTAGATGTAAAAAGATACTTGGCTAATCAAAGACAAGGGACACACAAATCTAAAGAAAGAGCAGAAATAGTAGGTAGTACTAGAAAGATAAAAAAACAAAAAGGAACAGGAACTGCTCGTGCGGGTAGTATTAAGAATCCTTTGTTTAAAGGTGGAGGACGTGTTTTTGGTCCGAGACCTAAAGATTATACTCAAAAGCTGAATAAAAATTTAAAGAGATTAGCAAGAAAAACTGCTTTAACTTTAAAGGCAAAAGAGCAATCTATATTGGTTTTGGAAGACTTTGATTTTGAAGCTCCAAAAACAAAAGATTTTACTGCAATTTTAAAGGCTTTGGGATTAGAAAATAAAAAATCTTTGTTTGTGTTGGGTGGATCAAATAATAATGTATATTTGTCGTCACGCAATTTAAAAACTTCTGAGATTATAACAACTTCTGAATTAAGTACTTACAAGATATTAAATGCAAATAATATCGTATTGCTAGAAGGTTCTATAGAAGGAGTTGAATCGAATTTACGTAAAGGATAAGACAAATGAATGTGTTAATAAAGCCAATAATTACGGAAAAAATGACAGCAGATAGCGAATTGAATAATCGTTATGGATTTGTTGTGGATTCTAGAGCAAATAAGTTGCAGATAAAGGATGCTGTTGAAAATACCTATGGTGTATCTGTGGCTAAAGTTCGTACTATGAATTATGGTCCAAAAAGAAGAACTCGTTATACAAAAACGGGAATTCAAAATGGAAAGACCAATGCTATCAAAAAAGCAATCATTCAGGTTGCTGAAGGTGATACTATTGATTTTTACAATAATATATAAGTAAAGACAAAAAATGTCAGTTAGAAAATTAAAACCAATCACTCCTGCACAGCGTTTTAGAGTAGTAAACGGATTTGACTCGATTACTACTGATAAGCCGGAAAAAAGCTTGCTTTCTCCGTTAAAAAAGTCGGGAGGTAGAAACAGTCAAGGAAAAATGACAATGCGCCATAGAGGTGGAGGTCATAAACGAAAGTATCGTGTTATTGATTTTAAAAGAAATAAAACAGAAGTTAATGCTACTGTTGAATCAATACAATACGATCCTAATAGAACAGCTTTTATCGCACTATTGAATTATAGTGATGGTGAAAAAAGATACATAATTGCTCAAAATGGTTTGCAAGTAGGTCAGAAGGTAGTTTCTGGGCCTAAAGCTGCTCCAGAAATAGGAAATGCAATGCCTTTGGGTGATATTCCTTTGGGTACTATTATATCTTGTATAGAATTGCGCCCAGGTCAAGGAGCTGTTATGGCTCGTAGTGCTGGTGCTTTTGCTCAGTTAATGGCAAGAGATGGTAAATATGCAACAATCAAACTTCCTTCAGGAGAAACAAGATTAGTGCTTGTAGATTGTTATGCAACTGTAGGAGTAGTTTCTAATTCAGATCATCAATTAATTGTTTCTGGTAAAGCAGGAAGAAGTAGATGGTTAGGAAGAAGACCTAGAACTAGACCAGTTGCAATGAATCCTGTAGATCATCCAATGGGTGGTGGTGAAGGTAGAGCTTCCGGAGGTCATCCAAGATCTAAAAACGGAATACCTGCTAAAGGATTTAGAACACGTTCTAAGACAAAAGCTAGTAATAAATATATATTAGAACGTAGAAAGAAATAAAAGAAATTAAAGATGGCACGTTCACTAAAAAAAGGACCTTACGTTCACTATAGTTTAGAAAAGAAAGTTCAACAAAATGTTGAATCTGGAAAGAAAGCAGTTATTAAAACCTGGTCTAGAGCATCTATGATTACTCCAGATTTTGTGGGGCAAACAATTGCAGTTCATAATGGCCGCCAATTTGTTCCTGTATATGTTACAGAGAATATGGTAGGGCATAAGTTAGGAGAATTTTCACCAACAAGATCATTTAGAGGTCATGCAGGTGCAAAAAATAAAGGAAAAAAATAAGTAAGCAATGGGAGTTCGTAAAAAAGAAAGAGCAGCGCAAATAAAAGAAGCTAAAAAAAGCTTGGCGTTTGCAAAGTTGAATAACTGCCCTACTTCGCCTAGAAAAATGCGTATAGTTGCAGATTTAATTAGAGGTGTAAAAGTAGAAAAAGCGCTTGCTATTTTGAAATTTAATCAAAAAGAAGCGTCACGTCGTTTAGAAAAATTGTTATTGTCGGCTATAGCTAACTGGCAAGCAAAAAACGAAGATGCTGATATTGAAGGAGCAGATCTATTTGTAAAAGAAATACGTGTAGATGGTGGTACGATGTTAAAGAGACTTCGTCCAGCTCCTCAAGGAAGAGCACATAGAATAAGAAAACGCTCTAACCATGTAACATTGGTTTTAGGCGCTAATAATAACACAGAAAGCTAAGATAGATAATGGGACAAAAAACAAATCCAATCGGAAATCGCCTTGGTATAATCAGAGGATGGGAATCTAACTGGTACGGAGG